>MGTV01000018.1 GCA_001799635.1 Elusimicrobia bacterium GWA2_62_23 | reverse complement strand
GGGAAAGACGTTTTTCTAGACCAAAAACATCTTACCATTAACGGAGGGTTCTCTTTTTTAAACGGATTTTCTTGGGACAGCCCTGCCTTTGGTCCCTGGGGCTTTTACCTTATATGCAGGTTGTCCACGTACTTGTTAAAGCGCGAGCAGATCTGCGGCTTGGAGACGGTGCCCACGCGCTTGGTGCTGAAGTCCTCCACTGCGAAGGAACTCATTACGGTGCCGTAGCTCATGGCGCGGCGGATCACGTCGAAATTCTTCCAGTCGGGCGCGGCCGCGAGATACCCCATGAAACCGCCGGCGAAGGTGTCGCCAGCGCCGGTGGGGTCCACCACCTTCTCGATAGGGTGGGCGGGCACGGAGAGCACGTTGTCCTTGAAGAACAGCATGGCGCCGGCGTCGCCGCGCTTCACCACTATGCCGCGCGGGCCCATCTTCATTATCAGGCGGGCCGCCTTTATAAGGTTATACTCGCCGGTGAGCTGGCGGGCTTCCTCTTCGTTCACGAAGAGCATGTCCACCTTCTTGAGGAGCTTCAGCAGCGACGGCTTCTTGAGCGAGATCCAGTAATTCATGGTATCGCAGGCCACCAGCCGCGGCTCGCCCATCTGGTCCAGCACGCTGCGCTGCAGGTCCGGGTCTATATTGGCCAGGAACAGCACGCCGCAGCGCTTGTGATCTTCGTTAAGCTTGGGTTTGAACTGTTCGAAAACGTTGAGGTGGGTGGCTATGGTCTCGGCGTTCTTGTAGTCGCGGTCGTAGCGGCCCACCCAGTGGAAAGTCTTGCCGGGCAGCACTTCCATGCCCTCCAGGGAAATATTGCGGCGCTTGAGGTAGCCGCGGTACTTCTCAGGGAAGTCCTGGCCTACCACGCCCACCATCTTTACGGGCGTGAACTGCGAAGCCGAAAGGGAAAAGTGCACCGCCGAGCCGCCCAGGGCCCTCTTGGTGCTGCCGTGTATGGTATCTACGGAATCGAGGGCTACGGAACCGACTACCAGGATGGTGTTCTTCATACAGCCGAATTTCTCCGTGAGGTCAGGGGCGCGGGTGCTCCGTGGTTATACCTTATGATACCAAAAATGCGGGAAGGGGCTTAAATCCCGGCGTTCACTTCAGCAGCGGGCGCAGGGCGCGCAGGTCCGCGGCGAAGCGCGGGTCCTTAACAAGTTCTTTGTAGAGGACGTCGGCCAGCGCCTTGCCGGCCGCGGTGTCGGTGGGATGGTGCACGCCGCCCAGCACGCGGTTGAGCGCGGCCTGGTCGGCCCGGGCCAGGAACTCGGCGCGGCGCGCCGGCACCAGGTCGCCGAGAATGAGAGCTTCAAGCCGGGCCATGGCGGAATGGCCGCTGGGATAGGCGAAACCCTGCACCCGGGGCAGGCAGGGCTTCACCCTTGCGTCGCGCACAAAGGGGCGCTCGCGCTTGTAGACGTCCTTGAGGAATTTATGGGCGGTCACGGAATCGTTCTCCACGTTCTTGAAGAACTCCTTCACCTTGGCGGGGGCGGGGCTGGGAAAAGGGCTGATAGCGCCGAAAAAAACTTCGAAGCTGTGGCTCATTTCCTTGTTGGCGGCCGCGCACTGTTCCGGGGTGCGCCGGGCCTGCCAGTCCAGGATAACGCGGAAATCTTCCTTGTCGGCCGGGGAGTCGGCGGCGGGGGCGGCGGGAACGCCGCGCAGGTCCAGCGAAGCGGCAAGCAGGTAATGGCCGGTAGCGGCGCCGCGGTCTTCCGCGCTTACCGGCAGTTCCGGCAGCGGCAGCAGGAAGGCCCGCGCGGGCAGCAGGTGTATGCCCAGCTGGTCGGCGGCCTGCTCCAGGGTCTGGGCGGCGGCAGGCCTGGCGGCGGGTATCAGTAAAAGGGAAAGCAGGAGCGCGCGGAAAAACGTGGCTTTTTTGAGCATAGAGAGATTATAGAAGGCGGCGGGCGGGTACCATAAGGGCCTAAAGGCCTAAAAAAGCGGCGGCATTTTACCGCAGCCGGCCCGGACTTTAGGACCTTTCGGGACGTCCTTGTTAAACGGATAATATAAGGAATGAAAAAACATTTTTTCCCCGCCCTGCTGCTCGCCCTGGCCGGCACCGCCTCGGCCGCCGGCTTCAACGACCTCGCGGTGAACGCCGCCACCCTTAAAACCTTCTCTCCCGCGGTTCCCGACGTAACGCCGGAGATCTCCGAACTCCTGGCCCCGGCCGCCCGCGGCGACCGCTGGTACGGCTCCGACTCCCGCCAGGCCCGCATGCAGTTCCAGACCTACCTGCTCTACGCCATCCCCGAAGATTATACCGGCCCCGTAACGCGCCTGCTCGCCGATTACGACCAGCGCCTGAAGATCAAGGAACTGGTGGACCTGCAGCTGCAGCACATGTACGGCGCCTTCACCATGCACCCCGGCTTTACCGACAACCCCGGCATACCCTCGGGCGACTATAAAGTGGAACTGCTCTCCGCCGAAAAAGTCCCCAACCAGCCCTACGCCAAAATAACCTATTCCTACGACGACGTCGTGGTCTTCGCCAGCGGCCTGTTCAAGAACGGCGCCGCGCGCATCAGCTTCGCCCTGCCCCGGGACCCGGTCACCATCTACAGCAAGGGCTTCGTTTCCCCCTCCGCCAGCGTGAACCGCTGCACCGACCGCCACTACAACAGCGAAGGCGACTTCTGGTATTTCTGGAATCCCTACCAGGACGGCTGCCCCATCACCGGCGCCGACCTGGTGGGCGTCACCACCGACCTTAAACCCCTGCCGATGACGCGCAACACCTACCCCGAGTACGCCAAGCTTTACGGCGACAACGGCAACGGCGACGTGCTGGAAGTGTCCTACCTGGTAGGCGTGGACGAGAGTTTCGCGGCGGGCGACCTGGGCAAGAAGACCTTCAACGACGCTTTCGCTGGCCTTAAGGCCGCCGGTTTCCGGGCCACCGTGGACGAAGCCCGCCGCAAGCGCCTCACCCTCAAGACCCCCTCCGGCCGCACCGCGGTGGAAATGCTGCTGCTGGACCCCAACTCCTCCGAATTCGCGGCCGAAGCCGTGCGCGCCATGCGCTCCGCCGACGTCTTCCTCTACGACGGCCACTCGGGCCTGGGCGGCTACCTTAACCCCGCCCGCCTGGAGCAGGACGCGGGCGCCAAGCTGGCCCTCCCCGCCGCCAAGTACCAGATCTTCGTCTTCCAGGGCTGCTCTACCTATGCGTATTACAACAGCGCCTTCTTCAACCTGAAGAAGAGCGGCGCCGACCCCAAGGGCACCAAGAACCTGGATATCATCACCACCGGCATAGGCGCCGCCTTCGACGTGGGCGCCGCGGTAGACGTGGCCTTCCTCACCGGCGTGACCACCGGCCAGAAACCTTCCTGGCAGGAACTGATAAACAAAGTGCGCGCGGCCGAAGGCTACAACACGGCCCTCACCCACGTGAACGGCGACGAGGACAACCCCCGCACCCCTTGATCACGGCTTAAAGCCGTCAATGCGTTTAGGTTCCGGGCCGGCAGGCGGCTCCATCAGCGCCCTTATGGCGTCGAACACGTCCCTAAACTGAGCGTCATACTTCTTCTCCAACGCTTCTATTTTCCGCCGCAATTCCGCATTGTCGAACAGGAAGCGCTTGAGCTTGTTAAGCGTCCTCATTATCTGGATGTTGACCCCGATCGCCCTGTCGCTATTTAATACGCTGGAAAGCATGGAGATGCCGTTCCCGGTGAAGGCGTACGGTGCGTATTTAATATGCTGGCCGCGGCCTTTCTTTAAGGTCACAAATTGTGACCTTAAAAGCCCCGCCAGTTCTTGGCGTGTCAGTTGGAACATGAAGTCTGCGGGGAACCTTTTCAGATTCCTGGCCACCGCCTGGTTAAGCACCTTGGTTTTTACGCCGTAAAGCGCAGCAAGGTCCCGATCCAGCATCACCCTGTGTCCGCGCACCAAAAGTATTTTAGATTCAAGCACTTCCTGAGGAACGATCTCATTAGACATAAGCCCCCCTTACCGCTTATAGCCTAACAGACGAACCCGACAGCGTAGTGTCGCCTGTATCCCCGCCCTTTCACCCCCAAAAGCAAAACCGCCCGGTTCCCCGGGCGGTTTTATGCTGCCAGCGTGGAACGACCAAATCAGTTTTTACTCTTGGCACCCCTATAACCTGAATATTTTTGGACAACTTTTAAAAAACTCTTTAAATCTTTTGTTCCTTCTTCAGTGAGACTCACTTTAATTGAAAACCGTCCTTTCCGCTTTTCTACCAGCTCATGTGACAACGGGATAACAAATGAAAACTCATCAGCAGACAGAAGCGTGCCAATATCGCTAGGCGCAAGACTGAAAGGAATATGAAACATTGCCCCGAACGAGGCTATACCGGAACCAACCCCACGCGCTTTCAAAGACACCTTCTTTTTATCCGCATATATCACGAGTGGAATATTTTTCTCGTCATTAAAAAAATTAGCGTGTCCCTTTTCCCGCACATACACGTCAATGCTAAAAAGAAAATAGCTGTGTCCTTTCTTATTTTCCTCTATCACCGCGATCAAATCCAAAGGAAAAACTAGTCCCGCGAACTTCGAATCTGCCTCACTTTTATCAGCCTCATAAGATAACGATATGTAATGCATTACGCTATAGTCACCAAGCGAATAGTCCTCTCCGATAACCAGTCCATCAATGCGCTCGCAGGTTTTTTTCTCAAGGGGGGCGGAAACACGCAAAGCCCCCTGGTAATCAACAAGAGTTTTCGTGTCCACTTCGGCGCGAAATCCAGGCAAACAGTCCAGTTCACCTGCCGAAACGGGAGATGCCCAGGCAAAAGCGGTAAACAACAGCAGCACAATAAACAAACTATATTTGCTCACTATCCCCCCTTTTATCCCGACCACAGCATTTTACAAAATCAAAATACATGTGCAGCTCTGGAAGCGGGCAAGAAAGAAAAGGCGGCCTTAATGGCCGCCTTTCCTCTTGCAGGACCGGCTGTCTAGTCCCAGTTAAGATCTTCGAACAGGGGCGCGGCGCGCTGCCAGGCAACGGCCCCCAGCAGGGGAACCAGCAGCGCCGCCAGAACTGAAATTATGGTCTTATTTTTCATCGTTACACCTCTCTAACCGAATTGTACCGCTTGCCCCGCGGCGAGTCAACCTTCCGTCCACTGGCGGCCGCAGAGCGTTTTGAACGGGCAGGAGGCGCAGTTCTTCTCGTCGGCCGTGGGTTCGAACTTCAAATTCTCGTCCAGGATCTCTTCCACCAGGGCCGTGATGGCCTGTTTATAGGTGCCGAAGATGGCGGCCTTCTCCGGCGTCTTCTTATTACGCTCCTTGTAGAGCGTCTCCTCGGAAATATTCTCCGCCCCCAGCAGCATCAGCGAGGCGTCCATGCCGGCGGCGCTCGCCACGCCGTGTTCGGCCATGTAGGCCAGGATATAGAAAGGCAGCTGCACCGACTTCAGCGTGGCGGGCCAGTCTTCCCGCAAGCCCAGGTCGAACTTCTGCCAGTTGGGCACGGAGGCCCCGGAGCCGGTCTTGTAATCCAGGATATGAACCGTGCCGCCGCGCTGGTCCACGCGGTCCGCGTAGCCGCGCAGGGCCACCGGGCCGAATTTAGTCTCCAGTTCGGCCTTCAGTTCGGTTTCGCAGCCGAGTATGACCGTGCCGGAGAGGTTGTCGCGGTGGTAGTCCAGAATGTCCTTGAGCCGCCGCTCCACCTGCCGCTTTATCAAATATTCGAACCCGGCCCGGTGCCCTTTCAGCCTGGCGTCGAAAACCTTCCGGGCCTCGGCGGTTATTTCGGCGTAGTCCTTCTCCGTAATCTCGAGCGGCTTGCCCGCGCGGGCCTTGAAGAAGGCCTCCAGCGCGTCGTGCACTATCACGCCGATGTCGCGCTGCTCTATCTCGTCGGAGACCTCGTCCTTCTCGGCCAGGCGCAGGGCGTAGCGGTAGTAGAAGCGCAGGCCGCATTTGAGGTAAGTGTCTATGGCGGAAGGCGAAAAGCCGCGTTCCCTGAGGGCGGCGGCGAGTTCCGGTGTTTTAGCCGCCGGCGCCGGCTCGCCCTGCGAGAAATTCACGCGCAGGTGCACTTCTTCTTCGGGCGCTTTCACGCCCCGCCGCTGCAGGTCCCAGGCCAGCTTCTCCACGAAGGGGCTGCGTTCCTGGTCGGCCGAGTCCTTGTAAAAGATATGGGCCTCGGCCGCGCCGTTGAGCAGGGCGTTGAAATAGTAGCGGGCGAGCCGCTCGCGCGTCTTGTAGGTGGCCAGCCCCAGGCCCTCGCGCACGAAGTGGGACAGGATGGTGTCCTCTTTGCGGGCCGCGGGCAGCACGTCGGCGTTGGCGTCCAGGAAATACACGCGTTTGAATTTTAGGCCGCGGGTCTCCAGGAAGCCCAGCACCTGCAAGCCCTTCAGCGGCGTGCCCGGGAAAGGGTAGTTGGCGCCCTGGATAAACGTCTTGAACAGCTTGAAGTAGCCAGCGGCCCCGGCGAAGCGTTCGCCGCCGAGCCGGCTGTTCTTGAGCTCTATGATATGCTCTATGGCCTTCTCCACGAAAGGCGCCCAGTACGGGTGCAGCGGCGCGGTGCTGTTCTCCGAGACCTGCGAGATGAAGGCCAGCAGCTTGCCGGCGAAATCGGCGATGTCACGCAGTTCCTCGAAAGGCCGCAGCAGGCGGTCGTGCACGCCTTTCAGGTGCGCCTTTACCCCGGCCGCGTCCAGCGCGCTGCCGTGCGCCTGCAGGCGGGCGGCAGCCGCCCTGAGCAGCTCGGCGTCCTCCTCTATCTCGCGCAGGGCGACGTACTTATTGACCCGCCCGGAGAGGCGCTCCTCCACCGCCTGGAAAATGACGCGGCTGGGTTCGGCCGCCCCGTCCAGGTAGGTGTTCTTAACGTAAGGATGAAAGACGAATTTTAAATAGTTCGGCGCAAAGTAACCGGCCTCGGTCTTCTTGTCCAGCAGGTCGCCCAGCGCGCCCAGCAGGGCGTAAACGGGCGTGGCGGCTAGCGGGTAGCCTATGGAAACGTTGTAATCCCCGGCGGCTGGCAGCACGTTCTCCAGGAGCGGGAACAGGGTGCGCGCCTCGGGCAGCACTATCACGTCGCCGGGGCCCGGGGCCTCCAGCGCGCGCGCCAGGCTGAAGACTTCGCCGTGGGCGTCGGGAGCTTTATAGAAACGCAGTTTTTCGGGCAGAGCCTGGCGTTCGGCCGCCGCGGCCTGCAGGCTGCCGCCCAGGAAAGCGAACTGCTCGGCGAGGCCCGGCCCCGGCTCCAGCAGCAGCTGCGCGCCGCGCCCGGAAAGTCCCCGCAGCACGGCCTTTTCCGCCCCGGTCAGCGCGAAGAAACCCGCGAAGATCATGTTCTCATACTTATCCGCGGCGAGCCGCGACACGTTCTCGGCCACCGCGGCGTATTTCATGGACCGCGTCAGCAGGCCTTCTTTCTCAGCGGCGGCGTAGAACTCGGCGTAGAGGCGGCTGAAACCGTCCAGCTTTTTTATGAAGGCGTCGGTCCTGAGGTCCTGCGGCAGGATGGCGTCGTAAGCGGCGAGGTCCCTGGGGGTCTTCAGCTCTATCTTCAGCTCTTCGAAATCGCCTATGAGCTTGAACGCCCAGGGCAGCACCGCGTCCAGCGAGAGGTCCAGCGGGTCGCGGGCTATCACGCCGCACAATTCGGCCTTCAGGCGGTCGCAGAGCAGGTAGGCCAGGTCCAGTTGGGACGCCTCACGACCCTGCAGCCCCAGCTCTTCCGCGGCCCGGTCCATGAAGCCGTCCATGGAGGTGATAACAGGCGCTTTAAAAGCTTTGCCCACTTTGTCCGCGAGGTACTTACGCAGGAAATGCGCCGGCCGCTTGCCCGGGAAGACCACCAGGTTGTTCTCCAACGACTTGGAGGCGAGCAGCAGCGCCCCGGTCTTTTCGACCAGACTGCTCTTGGGATCTATTACGGTTATGTTCACGCGCGCCTCACCAGCAATTCTACAAAATAGGCGCCCCACCCAAAGAACGGCGGCCCCGGCTCACTTCCACTCCTCGTTCTGCAGCTTCCAGCCGTCCTCCAGTTTCTCCACGTAATAATCTATCTTCCGCGTGGTCAGGTCGCTGAACCGGCGGCTGACGCGGGCCAGGGCGCGGCGGCCGTTCTTTATCCCGAGGTCGTAAACTTCCAGCACCCTCGTTTCCCGCAATTTCGCCATATAAAAATTCAGGTTCCCGTCGAAATATCGTATCCCCTTGCGGCCCAGCCGGTCATAGGTGGAGGCGAAAGCCGCGGAGTCCACGGCAACTACGGCCGCGTCCTGGTCCTGGAAGAGCTTACGGACCGCGGCCTCATCTTCAGGGGGAAGGCGCGGCAGGGTTTTGGCGGTAAAAACGCTTACGGCGGAATTCCAACCGGCCTGCGAATCTTCCAAAGGGACCCTGTAAACTTCAGAAAATTTATCCGCAAAGGCGCGGAGCCGTTCCTCCCCGGACAACAGCCCTATCTCCCTCGTAACCGCGTACAGTTCCAGGAATTTATCCCTCCCGCCGGACTCCACCAGCCATTTCACAAAAGACCCGGATCGGGTGTAGGACAAACTGGAGAATCCCGGTCCGTAAGCCAGGTCGGCCTCTTCCACCTTGAACCGTCCGTACCCGGCAAGGATCCTGGACTTATACGACAACCACTCGTGCGGGTTCCGGCCGGACTGGTCCAGATACTCGGCCAGCCCCTCAGCGAGGAGCGGCACGCTGTGCCGCCCGCCCAGCAGTCTGCAGGAAAGCGCGTGAGTGAGCTCGTGGCCGTAACTTATCTTTTCATAGCAGGGGCTGAAGGCGAAGTAGACCACGCTTATATCATCCCCCGTCGTCCTTCCCGCCCCCCCGTCCGAAAGAGCGGAACTTCTGTCCGGGTAAAGCTTGATGTTTATTTTTCCCCCGCCGGGGTCTCCGAGGAATGCGGTTATTGCCGCGTAGGCGCCCTCCCTGTCGGCTATGACACGCCCGAGATCCGCGGCGCCGGCGCCGCCCCGCGCATAAGTAATGACAAAATGCGGGCTTTCCGAAGAAACGAAGACCGGCTCCGCCCGGCCCGGACTGGCCAGCGAGATGGACATCACGACCGCAAGAGCATACTTCTCCATGGTGTTGCCGGCTACTCTGCCGCGGCTTCAGCGATGTATCCCACAAGCGCGCCTACCGCCACCGCTCCGGCTACGAACAGCGCCGCGGTCGCGGCAGGGGAAATGGCGGCCAGCGGCGTACCGCCGCCAAGCACCAGGAGAAAGACTATGGCCGCCATGACCAGTATAACGGCCAGTTTCACTCCTGAAACGCCGCTCATCATGGCGCCGCCGGCGGCCGGAGCAGGGGCGGGGGCCGGAGCAGGAGCGCCCTCTTTACCGCCCTCAGCCGCCACGGCCTCCGGTACGGGAGGCGCCTTTACCTCGAGCTTGGAGTGATCCCTGGCCTCGGCATTATACTTAGCGTCGGCCACGCGCTTGAACTCCCCGGCTACCTGTACCGCCAGCGGGCCGGACAACTGCTGTTCATCGAACCTGCGCCCCGCCTCCATCCTGTCGGCTTCCAGGCCGTAACCGGCCGCGCGGGCCGCGCAGGGTATCAACAGTGTGACTATCGCTGTCATCAGTATTTTTTTCATGTTCTATTTCCTTATTATCCAGCCGCCTTGCCGACCTGGCTGCGGCTTCCTGCTAAGATGTCCCCTTCTATTTCTTAGTGCATTCAAAGATGTTCCTGTATGCCGCCGTGGAGCTGACGGTAAAAGCTGGATCTTTGCTTTCGATCACATAATTATCCTGGTCCACATACTCCGAAAGATGGAACACGTCATTCCCCCCGGCGCGCGTGTTCCTTAGTGTTATTACTCTCGGGAAATCGGGATTCGCCTTTGATAAAGCAAACACCCTGGAATCCCAAAGCAGGCCATGATCTGTCCAACCTTTGTAGTCGAATTTTTCGATCCCGCCAGTTTCCTTGTTCAACACGAACAGCGCGTTCACATAGCCAGTTTCCTTAAGTTCGAAACTGTATCCATAGTTGGTCTTATCGTGCGTGCAGAAGGCCAGCCCCTGGACCATCATGAATTTGCCCTGCTCTTTCGCCACATACTCCACGGCCAGCGCCCTGGTTTTCATAGCGGAACCGCCCGCCAGCAGCGCGTAGACGGCGCGGTTTACCTGCACCACCTCCACCATGGAGAAGCCGGCCAGTTTGGCAACCCTGAGCGGTGCCTTGGAATCCTCTATATCCACCCGCACCCAGTAACCGTCCCCGTTGTCGGAGAATTTGGCGGGGGATAGGTCCACGCTGTCGAGTATGTGCATCACGGCGCCGACATCGGCGTTCCTGGCGAATTTGACCAGAACGGTACCCTTCCAGTTCTCCGTGACCGGTGACACGGATATCTTGGCGGGAACCGCAGCCTTTGATACGCTGACCTCCCTCACCGAAGCCTCAGGCGCCGGTACTGAGGCAGCCTCGGCAAGTCCCGCAACGTCCCCGGCCTTAAGCCCGTTCAGCTCCACCGCCCCGGCCTTCACGGCCACTAACGCTATTACCGCCATCACCGCTACAGTTATGCTCTTTTTCATGTTTTCCACCTTTTCCTGTCATGTTTTGCCGCTGCCGATATCCTTAGTTGCGTGCACATTGGCCTGTTAATAGGTTACCAGACCCGGCGCCGCGGCACATGAGGCGCAGGACCCGGCTGAAAAGTTTTTCGACTTAGGTGGGAATACCGCATCAAAACGGCCTTTCAGCGCAGCTTTTCCGCGTTATTGTCCGCGGGGCGCGCTTAAGGTAGAATTGCGCTATGGCAACCAAAAAATCCCTTTTCGCTTGTTTTCTGACCTGCGCCCTGTTTTGTCCGCTCGCGGCCATAACGGATAAGATCGACCTGCCCTTCGTGGACGATCCGGCCGTGCTCGGCCGTTGGAAAAGCGTGGCCTATGCACGCTCCCAGGCACTGTTCTCTCCGGCCGCCATCCCGGCAGACCCCGACCTGTTCTATAAAGGCCTGGAGTTCCTGCCCGGAGGCAAGATAGATAACCCGGAACAAACCTGGACCAAAGGCGCGCTCATAAGTCCCGCCGACAAAACCGCCAGCAGGTACACCATAAAAAACATGGACGGGATGGATTACATGTTCCTGGAGTGGAAGAGCGGGGACTATATACTCCGTGATATGCCCCCTGGATATTACGTGCTGGTACGGGAACATGACTACGCAAAAACCAACGCCGGCAGAGGGAAGCAGGGCGGCTCTTACGCTGAAAACACCACCGATTGCCTCACCAATACGGCCAAGCCGGGCATCTGCAGGCGCCCTGTTGCGGCCAAGTTCACCCCGGCACAGTTGAAATCCCTTCCCGGCTACATTCCTGATTCAGATGAAATGTGGCAGCTGGACCTGAGAGGCATGGACATTTCGGATCTGCCTCTCTCAGGCAGGACCACCGATCTTATGTACGCCGATTTCGACAGCCTGACGGAATTCCCCAAGGAACTTCCGGAGGGATTTGATCCGGAAGCGATACTGGAGTCGGGTAAAGATCCCGGCCTCGGCATACGTGCCCTGCACAGGAAAGGAATAACCGGCAAAGGGGTCTCGATCGCCATAATCGACCAGCCTCTCCTTGTCGGACATAAGGAATACGCGTCCTCGCTAAAGTCTTACGAGGAACTGTTCATGCGCGTAAAAAAAAGCCCGGCCTCCATGCACGGCGCGGCCGTGGCCTCTATCGCCGTAGGCAAGACCTGCGGAGTGGCCCCCGGAGCGGACCTGTACTATATCGGTGCTGATTTCTGGGGCAGCCCCGGAGGGATAGACTTCAAGTATCTTGCCGCCGCGATCGACAGGGTGGCAGCCATAAGCGAAGCTCTGCCCGAAGGAAAAAAGATAAGGGTGATTTCCATCTCCCGCGGGTTTAACCGCTCCGACAGGGGCGCCGGGGCGCTGATGCGCTCGATAGCGAACGCCATGAATAAAAAGATCATGGTCCTCACCACCTCACCCGAACTGTATTACAACTTTGACTTCATGGGTTTGGGCAGAGAACCGGGCGCCGACCCGGACAGCAGGGACTCGTATGGCCCCGGACTTTTCTGGCAGAAGAGATTCTTCAGCAGCGACAAATGGGGTTCTGAAACGATGCTTCTCGTCCCCATGGATTCCAGGACCACGGCCAGCCCGACCGGGGACAATGATTATGTCTTTTACCGGCAAGGCGGCCTAAGCTGGTCCACGCCTTATATCGCCGGTCTTTATGCCCTGGCCTGCCAACTGGACCCGGACCTGACTCCCGAAGCGTTCTTTAAGAAAGCTCTTGAGACTTCCGCCTCGGGAACCATAAAGCATGACGGCAGGGAATTCCAACTGAAGAGGGTCATTGCCCCGGCCCGGTTACTGAAAAGCAAGCTCTAAAACACAGCACCTTCTCTTTCATTTTTTTCTCCTTGTGTCCAATCAATTTGTTGATTTCCTGTGCCCTGCCTTCGGCCCCGGCCCCTAACGGCAGACTACCGCGCTGGTGACCTTCCAGCCGGAGCCTGACAGGCCGTCCTTCGCCTTGGAGTTCTCTATGGCGACGGAAATTATGGCGCCGTTGGCGCTGGTAGCCAGTGTGAATGAGTTTTTCTCGCAAGGTCGCGCAAGCCAGCCGTCGCCCGGGCAGGAAACGCTCTCATAAGAATACTTCCTGCCGCCGGCCGCGGACGCTACATCCGCCAGCCCGACCATCAGGATGTCCGTATATTCGCCGCCCTTTATTATCCCCACGTTCAGGTTGTCCCCGGTACCGGGCTGGAACGCGGACGTTCTGAACGCGTTGACTTCCAGCGAGCAGCCGCCGGGCAGCGGCCCCGAGGCGAGCACTTTGGAGATCTCCGCCAGCATCGCCTGCGGGGACCTGTCACGCGAAGCGTCAGCCTCTGTTTTGGCCTTGGGATCCGCCTGCCGGACGGCCTCCGCCCTGGCCGGTTCGCCAACCGGGGGGACACTTCCGGCCTCAGCAAGAACCGCCACGTCCCCCGCCTTCATCCCGTTCAACTCCGCCGCCCCGGCCTTCACGGCCATTAACGCTATTACCGCCATTACCGCTACAGTTATGTTCTTCTTCATATTTCCTCCTTAATATGCCGCCTTATTTGATCAGGAGTCCGACTCCGTAACCGACCGCCGCACCGACAGCCACCGCCCCTGCCCCGACTATGGCCGCGGTCGCCAGCGTTCCCACCGCCACGAACGCCATCCCCGTACCGAAATACGCTACGGACGGCAGGGCGCCTATAACTATGGGAGAAGCGAGCAGGCCTCCCACGATACCGCCTGCGATTGCGCCTTTCTTTTCCGCGGACTTGCCTTCGCCTTCGGCTTTTTCGTCCTGCCCGGACTTCAATGCGGGAGGAGCCTTCACCATTAACTTGTTGTAATCCCGGGCCGCTGCATTGCATTTGGCCGTAGCCGCCGGAGCCAATTCACCGGCTATCCGCACAGGAGAGGACCCGGCGTTCAGCCTGGAACTCAACTGGCGCTCCGCGAACTTGAGGCCGCCTTCCATTCTTGCCGCCTCCAGACCGTTACCGGCCGCGGAAGCCGCTCCGGACATTATCAGGGAAAGTATCGCCGCTATCATCATTTTTTTCATATCTTAAACTCCTTAGTATTCAGCCGCTTCCGTTGTCTTCTGTTGCGTCCACCTTGGCCTGTTAATAGGTTACCAGACCCGGCGCCGCGTCACATGAGGCGCAGGACCCGGCTGAAAAGTTTTTCGGCTCAGGAGGAAAGACCGCACTAAACCGGCCTTTCCGCGCAGCTTTTCCGCGTTATTGTCCGCGGAGCGTCGTTAATGTAGAATTACCGGTATGAAAACTTTCTTTTCCGAATCACTGGTGAAGCTGCGCAAAGAGGCGGGCTTCCCCACGGCGTACCGCTTCTACCATGACAACGCCGGAAAGCCCGTGCTGAAATTTTCGTACAGGACCTACCTGCTTTTCGAGCAGGGCGAAGCCCTGCCGCCTCCGGAAGCGCTGGGCCGCATCTCCGTGGCGCTGAAGCTTATCCCGAAGAGCCCGCCCGCGGGCCAGTTGGCCTCGGCCTGGCTCAAGACCATGACAGGAGAGCAAGCCTACTCCTCACTTTTTGAACCGTTCATTTCGGTAAAAACGGAAGCGCTGGGGCTCTCCCCCATGCACAAGGCCATGGGGAAATTCGTAAAAAAAACCCCCATTTCGGTGGAGCAGGCCGTCCTCATACTTTCCACCTATGATCACTACCGCGCCTTTCTTACGCTGGCCAACGACGAAGGGAACTGGAGCGCGGAGACGCTCGCCAAGACCCTCGGCGCGAAGAGCGCCGCCGCGGCCAGGATATTGGCGGACCTGGGAAAGAAGGGCCTGACCCGCAGGCTCAAGGAAGGGATCTACACTTTCAATAGTGATGGGATAATATTGGAGTTCCCCCGTGCGGAAATAATGCCCGCCGGGCTGAACGACCGGATGCGCGAGTACCAGGCGAAAATGCTTTCAGGCGGGTCGCTGGCCTGGAGAAGGCTGAACGTCCTGCGCGCCGACGCCCAGGAACTTACGGCTTTTTACCCGGTGCTCTCCCTGAGCATGTCCGCGGCCACCGGTTACGGCGTGGCCGAAAAGACAAAGCACTCCGCCATGTTCGCCATAGAATCCAAGGTGGTCAAGCTGTTCGATTTCTGACCCGGTTCCTATACCGTTCCCCCACAGGCCGCCCCCGCGGCCGCGTGACACATTAACGCGTTCTTTCCACAAGGACAAATCCCCCCCTTGACAAACGGCCCTTGTGGTGCTAGACTATTGCTGTACTAGTAAGGTAATACAGATATGATAAAAATAGATCTTCATTCTTCTACCCCGATCTACGAGCAGATCAAGACCGGCTTCAAGGGCCTGGTGCGCAAAGGCCTGCTCCGGCCCGGGGACGCGGCGCCATCAATACGAGTTCTGGCCTCCCAACTAAAACTGAACCCCAACACAGTGGCCAGGGCCTACCGGGAACTCACCGTGGAAGGCTTCTTCGAAGCCAAGCGCGGCGAGGAGAACATGGTTTCCCCCCGCGCGAAGACGCTGGCCGAAACCGACGCACGCAACCTCAAGGCCCGCCTGGCCGAAGCCCTGGCCGCCGGCCTCAAGAACGGGCTTTCCGCCGCCGACATAGAGGAAATCATAAACAAGGCGAAGAAGGATACTGTATGAACGACATCAAGACCGCAGTGGCCTGCCATGGCCTGTTAAAGAATTTCGGCCGCAAGGAAGTACTGCGAGGGCTGGACCTGGCCGCCGCCGAAGGCGAAGTGATCGGCATACTCGGCCGCAACGGCTCCGGCAAAACCACCCTGTTCAAGGTGCTGCTGGACCTTCTGGCCCCGGACGCCGGCGGAGTCTCCGTGCTGGGGCTCACCCCGGACGGCAGCGGCGCCCTGCGCGGGCTCATAGGCTACGTGCCGGAAAAGCCGTCCTTCCACGGTTTCATGACCGTGGAGGAAACGCTGGCCTTCCGCGCCGCCTTCTTTCCCGGCTGGGACAAGGCCAAGGCCGCCCAACTATGCAAAACCCTGGAGCTGGACACCCGGGCCAAGACCGGCACTCTGAGCAAAGGCAACACCGCCAAACTCGCCTGGATATGCGCCGCGGCCCACAACCCGCGCCTGCTGCTTCTCGACGAGCCCACTTCCGGACTGGACTACCTGGTGCGAGACCATATCCTCAACGGCCTGGTGAGCGAAATGGCGGAAGGCGGCCGCACCATCCTCATCTCCAACCACCGCATGGGTGAGATCGGCGGCCTGCTGGACCGGGTCTGCGTGCTGAAGGACGGCCGCATCTCGGCCGACCATAAGGCCGATTTCATAAAGACGGAGACCTTCCGGGTGGGCACCCGGCAGGACTCGCGCCCGCCGGAGCAGCCAGGAGTGCGCCTGCTGAGTTCCACCGGCCCCCTCTGCGAACTGGCCGTCTTCGGCAAAGCGAAACTGGAGGAACTGAAGAGTTCCGGAAAAATGAACGGGGCCGAAATAGCGCCGCTGGACCTGGATTCGGCGTTCAAGGCCCTGCTGGGAGAATAATTATGACAACCCTTATAAAGCTTCAACTGAGGAAAAATCTGCTAACCTTCTCGGTCATCCTTGGCGCGGTGCTGGCTTCCGTGCCGCTCGCCCTGGCCATAAAGTCCGAGGGGATGCCGGCCCATGAGGCCATAAACCTCGCCATGCTCTACTGGGGCCTGGCCGGCCTGCCTCTGAGCGCGCTCATACTCTCCGGCATAGCCGGCTCCGAAGCCGCCGGAGAGAAAGCCCGGGATACGGAACAGCCGCTGCCGGTGTCGCAGTACCGGCTGCTCCTGTCCGGACTGGCAGCGGCCCTGCTGGAGACCTTCGCGCTGCTGGCGGTGATCTACGCAATACTCGGCTTCAAACTCCCGTTGGAGAGCCTGACCGGCGCGCAGGAGCAGCTGCTGCGCTTCTTTGTCTTCGGCCTCTCCTGCCTGGCCGTGTACGGTTTCACGCTCTCGTACGTGTTCCGCAACGGCATAGCCGGCGCGGCCCTGGCAGGCGCAGCCTCCGCCGCCATCCTTATCCCGCTTACCAGCACGGCCATCTTCCAGCGGCTGGCTTTCAAACTGCTGCCGCTGTGGTTGATAAACCCGCTAATAGCCGCCGCGGCCCTGGCAGGCGGGGCGCTGGCGCTCAAACTCTTCTCCCAGGCCCGCGACCGGCGCTCAGGAAGAAACACCGCGCTCCTGTTCTCCGGCTCGGGCCTGCTCGCCGCCCCGGTGCTGGCCGCTTTCGCGTCGCTGATGTGGCTCAACTACGGGGCAAGGCAGGTGACCATGCCGGCAGGGAACCTGTTCTTCCCGCTGTACGGCACCGACAGCAATCTTTACCCCGGGCGCGAAAAGAACGCCGCGCTGATGCTGGCGCAGAGGCCGTTCTACGGCGAGGTTTTCTTCGTGGACAAGGACGGCAACCGCGCCGTGCTGGAGCGGGGAGGCGAGCGGCGCGACAGCGGCTTTACCTACCTCATGCCGGATCTCACCTTCAGCAACGGCCAGAGCATGACCGCCGAGGACGGCAAGACCTGGGCGCTCTACTCGGTAGGCAGGCGCGGCCGGCTGGCCCACGGCAGCATCAAAGAAGGCTTCAGCGCCGCGTGGGATATCCCGGCAACATGGAGCATGGAACTGCTAGGCGGCAAAGAGCCCGGCATACTGGACCGCAGGGACGACGCCTACTACTTCGCGCCCCTGCCGCCCGGGGCCGGCGGCCTTGAGTGGAAGAAAGTAGCATCCCGGGATGCCGGCTATCTGCGCTTCCTTGGGGAGAAATATCTCAAGGACGGCCTGGCCGCGGAGGTAAGTAAGGACGGTAAAACCTTGGAGCACAAGGGAAAGCGCTGGACCCTGCCAGGAGAGATAGTCACGCGCGCGGCCGTTCCGGGAGTCCGCCTGACCGACGGCCTTAATTTCCTGGTGCCGGTCAGGGTAAAGGATGATTACTCCACCTACCTGTGCCGCCCCAACGGAAAGTCGGAGATGATCTGGCCTTCTTATTTCCGCGTCACGCAGAACCTGACCATAACCCCGGACGGCACGGTTTGGGGCGTAGAACGCCGGCCCCTGCCGCCTGCGGGAAGATCCCCCAACGCGGACATAGCCACCGCGTTGTTCTACCTGCTTACGCCGGACGGCAAGGCCATGTCCGCAGTTAATACGGACGGCATCCTGCGCAAAGCGGGGATCACATATGGGGACATCTGGCCGCTGCGCGCGCAGAACGGCTACCTCTGGTTCAACGCAGGCAACAAGTTCCTTGTAAAAGCCGAAGCGGCCAACCCGGAGAACGCGAAATTCTGGAAACTGCCCAAGGTGGTAAGGGAGCGCCACAAAACGGTGTCGCCCTCAACGGACGGCGTCTTCATAGCCGGGGCCGACGGCATCTATTTCATGGATTGGGAAGGCGGGAGCCGGAAGATAAACTGAACGGAGCAGCCTAGGCGGCGCCCCAGGACTTCAGGACTTCCCGCTCTTCCTCGGGAGAGGAAACTTTCTTGAATTTTACGTTGGGCACGCCGTGCACCCGGGCCTTGCATTCGTCCCAGGTAACGTGGCGCTCCACGCGGCCTTCCACCAGGCTGATGTAGAAGCCGCCTTTCTTGGAAGAGGACCTTTTCTTTTTGGGTGCGTTGGCGCCGCCGCTCATGTGCTCGGGGCCGGGCTCCAGCAGCGAGTAGCCGCAGCCCACGGCGGGGCCGTCGTAAAGGGCGATCTTCTCGCTCTTGGAAAAAGCCACCGCTATCACGTCGCAGCGCTCGTTTATTTCGTGGCCGGAGTGGCCTTTCACATGGCACCAGGCAAGGCGGCCCTTGCGCTCGGAGGCCAGGGCATCCAGCCGCTCCCACAGGTCGCGGTTCACCACGGGGTGGCCGGCGGAGGTCATCCAGCGGTTGTGGCGCCAGCCGTGTATCCAGCCTTTAATGCCGTTTATCATCAGGCCCGAATCCGTGTAAAGCTTCACCGGTTCGGGCCGCTCGCGCACGGCGGAGAGCGCCGCTATGGCGGCCAGCATCTCCATGCGGTTATTGGTGGTGGGGCGTTCCCCCCCGCCGAGTTCCCGCACTTGGCCTTCGGGCAAAATAATAACAGCGGCCCAGCCGCCCGGGCCGGGATTGCCCGAGCAGGCGCCGTCGCTGTAGATGTAGATGGTATCAGCCATCGCCGCTGCCGGCTTTTAGCGGATCTTCTTGTCGAACAGGTTCTTCACGTTGGCTTCGATGAAGGTGCCGAGGCCTTTGCCGGCCACCGCGAGGGTCTTCATCTGGCGCACGTTGGCGGAACCGGCGCTCTGGTTGGAGTAGCGATACACGCTCTGGTTGGCGAAGCGGACCTTGATGAAGTCCTGGGCCAGTTCGTACATGGTCACGGCGGATTTGCCGCCTGAGTTCTTATAGGGTTTCATTTTTTCCTCGTTTTACTGCGCTTTCATACAATCTTAACAAATCGGCGGCGTTCTATATAGGCGGGGGCCGCTAATCCGCCTGCGGCACGTCTACTTTGCCGGCCACGGCGTCCAGGAAGAACCGGCCGTATTTCTGCACCCTTTTTTCGCCCATGCCCTTTATTTCCAGCAGGGCCTCCGGCGTGGCGGGCTTCACGGCGGCTATCTCCACTAGGGTGGCGTCCTGGCAGATCACATAGGGCGGCACGCCCTTCTTGTCGGCCAGCGCCCGGCGGATGGCGCGCAGGCGGTCGAACAGCGATTCGTCGGCCGCGGTGAAATCCGCGCCGGCGGCCTTGAGCGCCTTGGGCTTCTTTTTGCCTTTGGCGGCCTGCACCGGCTGGCCCAATTTAACTGTGCCTTTATCCTGACATAGGGCGCGGCCCTCGGCGGTAATGCGCAGCAGCGGGTACTCACTATCTTCGGTGACTTCCAGGAAATCCTGCACTATCAGCTGGTCTATCCAGGAGCGCACGGCGGGTTCGCCGGCCTCTTTGAGCAGGCCGAAAACTTTAAGCTGGTCGTGGCCGTTGGCGGCCACCCTTTCGCCCGGCCGGCCCAGCAGCACGTTCACCACGTAGCCGGTGCCGTAGCGGCCCTCGCAGCGCCAGGCGGCCGAGAGCACTTTCTTGGCGGTGAGCAGGGCCTCGTCGTCCGGCAGGCCTTTGGTCTCGCCCAGGCACACGTCGCAGGCGCCGCAGCCCTCTTCGGCCCGGCCCGGCGGCGGATACGGCGCGCTGAAATGCGAGGCCAGCAGGCCGTGGCGGCAGACCGGGGCCGAAGCGTAGCGGCCTATGTCGCGCAGCTGCTTTTCCATGGCCCGGGTGCGCTCGGCCGAAAGGTTTATGTCCTTCTTGGCCAGCCAGCGGTGCATGGCCAGGTCCGAAGCCGCGAACAGCAGGGTGCATTCCGCGGGTTCGCCGTCGCGCCCGGCGCGGCCGCTCTCCTGCTGGTAATGCTCCACCGAGCGCGGCGTATTGGCGTGCACCACGTAGCGCACGTTGGAGCGGTCTATGCCCATGCCGAAGGCGATGGTGGCCACTATCACGTCCAGCCGCTCGTTCACAAAATCGTGCTGGGCCTGCTGCCGCTCCACCGCGCCAAGACCCGCGTGGTAGGGAGCGCAGGCCACGCCTTCGGCTTTCAGTTTGGCGGCCAGGCGTTCCACGTCCTTGCGGGTCTGCGCGTAAACTATGCCGCCCTCGCCGGGGTGGCGCTGCACCGTCTCCAGCACCTGCTTTACCTGGTCGCGGCGCGGGAAGGCGCGGTAGATCAAATTGGGCCGGTCCGGGTGGCCTATGAGCACTTCGGGCGAGCGCAGGCCGAGCTGCTTTAAGATGTCCTCGCGCACGGCGGGTGTGGCCGTGGCGGTAAGCGCCATGCGCGCGGCCTTGGGGAAAAGGTCCAGCGCCTCGGTAAGCTTGCGGTATTCGGGGCGGAACTCGTGGCCCCAGTGGGACACGCAATGAGCCTCGTCCACCGCGGCCAGTATTATCCTGGGGGCTATGGCGTCGTACAGGTCCCCGGCCAGCAGGCGCTCCGGGCTCACGTAAAGAAGTTCCGTGGTGCCGCTGTTGAGGTTAGCGTAAACTTCCCGCTTGGGACCCACTTTCAAATTGGAATGCAGGGCGTCGGCGGCAAAACCGGCTTCGCGCGCGGCCGCCACCTGGTCGTCCATAAGCGCTATGAGCGGAGACACCACCAGCACCAGCCCTTTGCCCGCCGCGGCCGGCAGCTGGTAGCAAAGGCTCTTGCCGCCGCCGGTAGGCAGCACCACCAGGCAGTCGCGCCCGGCGAAAGCGGCCTCGATGGCCTCTTTCTGCAGCGGCTTAAAGCTGTCGTAGCCCCAGCGCTTTTTAAGTATTTCCTCCGGCTTCATCATAGATAGTATACCACGGCGGCCCGACAGCGTAGTGTCGCGATAACCGCCCGCCCGCAGGACCCTTATCTGGCCTGCCTCGCCTGCGCGGCGGCGGGCATAAGCGGCGTTATACTGACCCTCCGCCGCGAAACCCGCTGACTTCCCTCACCTAACGTATTCACAGGACACCCGCGTCCGCGGCTCTGTATTTACTCGGCCACCTTAAAAGCCATCGCCAGGGCGGTGGCGGTGCAGGCGTATTTATCGCAGGCGGTCAGGTTGGAATCCACTGCGAAGCAGGCAAGGTTGCCGGCCGCTTTGCACTTGTCTATGGCCAGCTCTTCCGCGTCCTTCAGCACGCCAAGGCGCTCCAGTTCAGAAAAACCGCGGCCGGGCACGGTCCAGCGGTTGTCCGCGCTGAAGACCTCTTTGCCCGCGGGCACCAGAGACCTGGCGGAGGCCGAAGCGGTAAGCACGAAGTGGTCCCAGTTCGTGATCCTGGAGGAAACGGCCACGCAGCCGCTCAACCCCTGCTCCCGGCACTCCAGTACGGCCATTTTTTCCGCGGCCTTCATGACGCCCAAACGCTTGGCGGCCGTAACCTGCGGGCGGCCAAGGGACCAGGCCGCCTGCGCGTTGAAAATGCCCGCGGGGCCGGCCGCCGCCGCGGAGCTGGGCTGGGGTACGGGCACATTAGCTGTTACTTCCACGTTCGCTGCCGCCGTCAGGGTTTCCTGAGCCATCCCTGCCGCCCGCGCCGCGCCGCCCGTACCAGCCATCAGAACCACCGCTATAAGTATCTTTTTCATAGTTATCTCCCTTATTCTCCCGCCGGCGCCCCCGGTACCGCCTGTCCGGTCGCTGCCATACCAATAGGATAACAGCCCCGGCGCCCGCGCGCCTGAGGCGTTAGTGCCTGTTTTGCGGCCTGTCGGCTTACGCCGCAAAGCCGCACCAATTCCCGGTTTTAGTTCGGTTCCCAGCGCTAGCCGCAAAAAAGTCCGGAGCTATTAGCGCCAAAAAGCCGTACCGATTCCCGGAATCGGTACGGTTTCCCGTCGTAAGCATACTGTCCCCAAAATTGGCACCTCCGCCTCAGGCGCGGCGGCGCGCCGGTTGGTATCCTATAAGCATGGCAGCCGCGGAAGGCAACAGGCCGCGGCGCCCGGAAAGACAGGAGGCAAATAAAGCATGAAAAAGAACGTAATAGCGGCGGCGGTACTGGCGCTGATGTGCACGGGGGCGCACGCTTCGCAGCAGGCCCTGGAAGCCCTTAACCGGGCTGCCGGAGCCGAAGCCATAAAGAGTGTTTCCATACAGGAACCCGCGGCGCGGCAGGCCCCGGCCGGCGGGCTGCGCGGAGGCACCTGGGTTTACGCCAACACGGAGGGGTGCGTGGTTACGGCCGAACAGCGCAACAACGGCGTAATGGTCTATGTGCAGGACGGCCGCGGCCAGCAGGCCACGCTCGGCTTCCTTAACAATTACAGCGGCGGGGATATCTTCGCCTACTGCAGCCCGGCCAGGACCGAACTGAAAGGCGGTGCGCTGACGCTCTCCTGCGGCGAACAGAACAACGGCGGTTACTCTACCCGCGGCGCGGCCGTGATAGAAATGAACGGCGGCATTACCGGGGTGTCGGTGAAGGGCGAGGTGAAGCGGGCCCTGGGCTGGAAAACGGACACGCAGATCTCCTGCGGCGGCCTGGTGCCGGCCCGGGACAAAGGCCAGCGCGGCCTCAAAGCCTACCGCCCGGACTGGCCGGTCTTCATGAACGTGGAAGCCTGCTCCGCGGTGGACGGGATCTACCCCGAGGGCATGACCGGGCAGGAGGGCCTGGACATGCTGGAAGCCTGCTTCGCCGGCATCAGCTCAATGTACAAAGTGCCCGTAACCCTGGCCGCCGGCGACGAAGGGCTGGCCGTGATAGTGGGCAAGAGCGAGGAAATGGGCGGCAACGCCGAGGTAGCCGCCGCCCTGCGCCGGGAACTGGCCAAGCGCGGCGACAGGCTGTTCGATCTTAAGGTCTCGCTGTCGGTGGCCAAGTAAGCGCCGGCGAACAGAGGCAAGCTCCGCTCGGGCCGCCGGTCTCCCCGGCGGCCCTGTTTTTGTTCCCTGGCGCGGGCATTTATGTAAAATTATCATATGACCACTACATTCTCGGATTCCCTGGCAGCCCTGCGCAAAGAGGCGGGCTTCCCCACCGCCTACAGATTCTTCCACGATAACGGCGGCGAGCACGTGCTGGGCGCCTCTTACCGCAAATACCTGCTCTGGGAACAGGGCAAGGCCCTGCCCCCCGCGGAGTCGCTGGCCCGGCTGATCCCGGCGCTGCGGCTGCTGCCTGGCAGCGCGCCGCTGGGCGCCCTGATAACCGCCTGGCTTAAGACCCTGGCCGGGGAGAAATTCTACGACGAGGTGCTCAAACCGTTCATTACGGCCAAAGAGTCCACCCCCGGCCTGTCCCCGCTGCACAAAGCCATGAGCCGCGCGCTGGACGACAAGAAATACCCGCTCAGCATAGAGCAGGCCACGGCCATCCTGGCCAGCTGCGAACATTACAAGGCCTTTCTCTTCATGATCAACGACCGGGGCGACTGGTCCGAGGCCGCCTTCGCGGACACGCTGGGGATACCCAAGCCCGCGGCGGCGCGCGTGCTGAAGGATTTTACCCGCCTGGGCCTGCTCAAAAAGAGCAAGGCCGGCGCGCTAAAATGCCAGCTCAACGACTATATCGTGGAGTTCCCCCGGGCCGAGGTAATGCCGGCCGGCTACGGGGACAGGATGGAAACATACCAGCGCGAACTGCTGGAGTCTGGCAAGTCCAGCTGGCAGCGGCTGGGCTTCATGCGGGCCGACGCCAAGGACTTCGCCAATTTCTTCCCGGTAATGAGCCTGAACATGACCACCGCTTCCACTTACGCCATAACCGAAAAGACGGTGCATTCCGCCATGTTCGCCGTGGAAGGCCGGGTAGTGAAACTGCGGGATTTTTAAGAGCGGCGGTACTTCCGGGCAGCGGAAAGACCGGCTTTCGGCCCTTGACACTTTTTTTACGCCTGATAGACTTTATATATAGGCGCTAAAAATATGAAAAGGTTCCTGTTCACCGTCCTCACAGCTCTGGCCCTGCCTTCCCTGGCGGGCGCCGCCGCGCTGGAACAGCTGCCCGGCGAGACCGTGCTGGCTTCCATCCCCGCACCCATCCCCGCTATCCCCGCCCGGCAGAGCGCCCGGCCGCTGGTCTGCGTGGACCCCGGCCACCCCAACACTTTCAACGACGGCTTCGCCCCGGTTAACGGCACCAACGAGACCCGCATAAACTGGCAGGTGGCCCTGCGCCTTGAGAGCGTGTTGAAGGCGAAAGGGTTCGACGTACTGCTCACGCGCCACGCCGAGCGGGAATTCGTGGAGAACAAGGACCGCGCGCGCATCTGCAATAACGGCGCGGTGCTGGCGGTGCACCTGCACTGCGAAAGCACCCCCGGCACCGGCTTCGCGCTCTATTACCCCGACCGCCAGGGCGTCTACGATTACAAGAACGACCCGGAGAACGGCTTCAAAGGCCCTTCGGAACTTGTCCGCACCGACAGCCGCTCACTGGCCACGGTGCTGGCTAACAGCATGGGCGGCACGCTCGAAGGCGCGCTGAAGAACCGCGGCGTTTACGGCGACTCCCGCACCGCCGTGGGTTCCAGCCAGGGCGCGCTCACCTTCTCCATCTTCTCCAATATCCCCACCGTCACCATAGAGATGGTAGTGCTCACCAACAAGAAAGACGCGGCCTTCATTAAGGCCGAGGCCGGCCAGCAGCAGATGGCGCAGGCCATAGCCGCCGGCATAGTTTCCTACACCGCCAGGTAATTCCCCCCCGGAAGTAAAAAAGCCGCCCGAAGGCGGCTTTTCTTTTGCCCGGAAGGGCGTTGCGTCAGGCGTTCTCTTTGCTGTCCACCAGGAGCGCGGGCAGGAGCGGTATGGCTATGAGCGCCAGCAGGGTGGTGCCGGCGTTGAGCCAGACCAGGTTCTTGAAGGTGAGGTTGTACTTTTCGTACAGGCCGGAGCCCACCAGGTCGCTCACGAGCAGGCCCCAGTTCCACACGCTCACTATTATGGAGTAGCCCACGGCTTCGCTGCCCTTGGGCGTGGCGCGCGCGGCCAGGTCGTAGAGCGGCAGTTGGGCCAGGCTAACGGCGAAGGCGTAGATGATCTCTATGATGAGCGCGGACTTGCGGTCGTTATAGCCAAGGTACAGGAGCGACAGCAGGGACGTGAAGAACACGCAGGCGTAGAGGAGCTGGCGCAGGGTGAAGCGCCGGCAGAAGTAAACGTAGAAGAGCGCGCCTATGGCGCCGGCTATGGCCGCCACCAGGCTGATAAGGCCTATGAACTTCTCGCTGAAATGCAGGGTGTCCGTCTGGTAGAACATCAGCGGCGTATAGAAACCAGGCGCGAACTGCACCAGGAACAAGAGGCCCGCCGCGAACCACAGGCTCTTGGCCTTGAGGGCGATCTTAAGCTGTTCGCCCACGTTCTTCCAGATCTTGGGGTCGCGTTTAGCTGTGGGCGGTTCCTTGTAGAGGAAGAACGCCACGAAGAAGAGCAGGAACAGCGGCACCGCGGCCACCAGGGCGGAAACGCCCAGCGTCATGGCGGCTAGCACCGCGCCCAGCGGCACGCCCAAGCTGGCAATGTTCATGGCCATCACGCGCACGGAGCTCAGCTTGCCGGTCACGCCGAAGCTCTGCCCGCCTTCCACCAGGATGCCGCCGGTAATGGTGCTCACGAACACCAGCGCTATGTTCATCACCATGGTCATCATGAGCAGCGGCAGGAACCGGGCCGGCACTATGGCTATACACAGCCACAGCAGGCCCGCCAGCAGGCTGCTGAACACCAGGTAATGGCGGCGGCGCGTGCCGAAGAGCGGGATGGCGTCGGAAATGATGCCGGCTATGATCTTAAGGTTCCACGGCATGTTGGCCAGCTGCATGAACAGCGCCACGCGCAGCGGCCCCTCGCCCAGTTTGTCCTTGAGCAAAAACCGCAGCGGGTACAGGCCCAGCACGCCCGCCTGCGCAAAAGTGCTCACGAAGATGCCGCAACCCACTATGAGCGCCACGTTGAAGTAGGGCAGCTTAGTGATGCGGCGGAGCCTGCCGAGCGGCGGGATAACGTGTTCTCCGGCGGCGGGAATGGTGACTTGGGCGGCGGCTGATTCGGTCATATTGTAGATAGTATAAAAAGGGGAGCGCCCCCGCAAAAGGAAAGGCCCCGCTGACCGGGGCCTTTCCTGTCTTGACCTCGGATATTTACCAGAGGTTGATGTCCAGCTGCACCGTGTAGGTGTTGGCGCCGGCTATTTTGTCGTTGTTATAGACGTCGTAGCCGAAGATGACGCTGGTGTCGGGGGTGAACGCCCAGGCCAGGCCGAAGCTGAGCGCGCCCTGGGCCGAGTCGCCGCCCTGGTAGTCCACCGCGGCCCACAGCTTGTCGGACACTTCGCTGATGGTGCGGTCCCAGCTCAGCAGCACACCGGTATTTTCCTTGTCGCCGTTCTCGTCGACCAGCACCTTATCATTGCCGGAGTAGTAGCCGGCGGAAAAACGGCCAAGTTTGCCCACGTTCTTGGCGGCCAGGCCGTAAATTATATTCTGGTCGGTCACGTCTTTCTTGGTGCCGAAGTTATAGCCGCCCAGCGCGAAGGCCGGGCTGCCCGCGAAAGCGGCGCCCTCGGGGGTGCCGATCTTGGCGTGCAGGTAAAGCGGGTCGCTGTCGGCGGCCACACCGGCGCGCATCAGGTCGAAACCGACCTCGGCCTTCACTTTCTCATAGGGCAACACGCCCACGGTGGGACCTATCACCAGCAGCGGGGCCTTCCAGTTGCCGGCGGTCTCCTTTTCGGAGGACACGTAATTGTCCACGTTCAGGTGCACGCTCTTGTATTTCTGCACGTCGGTGGAAGGGATCCAGATCTGCGTGGACGGCGTGGCGTTGGCGGCCAGCGGGGCCAGGCAGAGAACCAGTATTGCGATAAGTTTAGCGGTTTTCATTGTATCTCCTTTAGTTCGTAAAAAGCCCGCCCGGGGTCAGCCGGGCGGGCGTAAAGACGCTTTTTAATGCAGGTAGGCGGTTTCGCCGTGCTGCACTTCGTCCATGCCGGCCTCTTCTTCCTTCCCGGTGGTTTTCACCGGGGTGAAAACGTTGATAAGGTGAAGCGCCGCGTAGGAGAAGACAAAGGCGTACAGCGCGGTGCAGAACACCGCCGCCACCTGTTTGCCGAAGAACTCCGCGCCGCCGTGCCAGAGGCCGTTGGCCCCCGCGGCGTTTACCGCCGTGGTGCCGAACACGCCGAGCATTATGACGCCCAGCACGCCGCCCACGCCGTGCACGCCCCACACGTCCAGCGCGTCGTCCCAGCCCAGTTTATTCTTCAGATGGACGGCCAGGTAGCAGACCAGGCTTGCGAATATCCCGATGAACACCGCCGCCTTGGTGGTGACGAAGCCGGCCCCCGGGGTGATGGTGGCCAGGCCCGCTATGGAGCCGGTCAGCAGGCCCAGGAACTTGGGTTTGCCCTCGAAGAACCAGGAGACGAACAGCCAGGTGACGGCCGCGAAAGAAGCCGCTATGTCGGTATTTACGAAGGCGAGCACCGTGACCGCGTCCACTTTAAGTTCGCTGCCGGCATTAAAGCCGTACCACCCGAACCACAGGAGGCCCGTGCCCAGCGCCACCAGCGGTATGCTGTGCGGCGCGTCGGTAACCTTGCGCTTGCCTACGAAGAAGACGGAAGCCAGCGCAGCGAAGCCCGCCGTGGCGTGCACTACTATGCCGCCGGCGAAGTCCAGCACGCCCCACTTGGCGAGCATCCCGCCGCCCCATACCATATGGACCAGGGGGAAGTACACGAAGATCAGCCACAGCACCAGGAACACCAGGTAGGCCTTGAAGTTGATGCGGTTGGTGAACGCGCCGGTGATGAGCGCCGGGGTGATCTGGGCGAACATCATCTGGTAGGCGAAGAAGACCAGCAGCGGGATGCTGCTGGAACCCGCGAAGACGGTGTTAAGGTCCACGCCGCGCAGGAAGGCCATATCGAAATTGCCTATTATGGCGCCCTCGCCGCCCGAGAAGCACAGCGAGTAGCCGAAAGCGTACCACAGCACCGTGGTGACGCCCAGCGAAACGAAACTCTGCATCATGATGGCCAGCACGCTCTTGCGGCCTACGAGTCCGCCGTAGAAGAAGGCTAGGCCGGGGGTCATGAGCATGACGAGGCTGGTCGACACGAGCATGAACCCGGTATTTCCGGTATCGAACATAGTATCCCTCCGTTGGTGTAAGCGCGCTTACCGCCGCGCTATACCCAATTATAGGGATTGCCGGAAGGCCGAGGTATCAGGGATTCCCTGAGAGTGCGGGTAGAAAAACCTTACGCGCTACAGGCTTACCAAGCCTTCTTTGACGGCGTAGCGGGTGAGGCCGGCTATGCTGGAAATGCCGAGTTTCTCCATGATCTTCTTGCGGTGGGTCTCAACGGTCTTGACGCTGAGGGAAAGTTTCTGGGAGATCTCCTTGGTGCGCAGGCCCTCGGCCAGCAGCTGCAGCACCTCCCGCTCGCGGGAGGACAGCAGCGTGAACACGCTGCGCGGGTCGCGCGGCGGGCTCTTGATATAATCCCCCAGCACTATGCTGGTTATGCCCGCGCTGAGAAAGAACCTGCCGCAGCTGACGGCCTTTATGGCGTCCATCAATTCTTCGAAGGCGGAATCCTTGAGCAGGTAGGCTCGCGCGCCGGCCTTGAAGATCTCGGTGACGTACTTGCGGTCGTTATGCATGGACAACGCTATGACGCGGGCGAATTTTTTCACCTTGGCCAGTTTGCGGGCGGCCTCTATACCGTTAAGGCCGGGCATGGAGATATCCATTATTACGATGTCAGGGGAAAGTTCGCGCGTCATCTTGACGGCCTCTATGCCGTCGCGGGCGCCGCCCACCACTTTCACACCGGGCTGCCCCTCCAGCAGGGCGCGCAGGCCCTCGCGGAAGATCTTATGGTCGTCACAGATGAGGATTTTCTTTTCCATGGGGTTTGCCTTTGCCCAGCGGGGCGGTTATAACGGCGAGCGTCCCGGCGCCGGGCCGGGTGCTCAGGCGAAACGCGCCGCCCAGATGCGACACCTTCTCGCGGATGGAGAACAGGCCGAAGCCGCGGCGGTCGGTGCCGTAGCCGGCGGCGGCCGCGGCGTTGAAACCGCGCCCGTTGTCGCGCACCGTTACGGCTATCTTGCCGGCGGCGCCGCGCACGCTCACTTTCACCTCGGAAGCCTTGGCGTGCTTTACCGCGTTCATAAGCAGTTCCCGCACCGCCTTGAAGATCATCACGCTGGTCTCGGTGGGCAGCGGCTTGTTCCTGCCGTCGCCGCTGAACTGCACCCGCAGGCCGTAGCGCTTGCGCATGTCCTCGGCCAGGCGTTCCAGCGCGCTCTCCAGCCCCAGCTCGTATAGTATGGGAGAGGCCAGCTGAAAGGTAAGACTGCGCGTGGCCAGTATGGCTTCGTCGATAAAAGAGGACAGGTCGTTGATCCCCCCGGCCGCCTCCGGCGCCGAGCAGAAACCGCGCAGGGCGCCGGCCTTCATCTTGGCCATGGCCAGCGTCTGGCCTATAACGTCGTGCAGGTCGGTGGCTATCTCACGGCGTTCCCGTTCCTCAGTGAGGATCAGTTCGGCGGACAGGCCGCGAAGCTTCTCCTGGTAGGAAAGAATCTCTTTCTGACGCAGCTCGCGCTCGCGCACTTCCGTCTTCAACGCGGCATTGAGTTTCTCCAGCTCCGCGGTACGCTCTTTAACGCGCCGCTCCAGGTCGTTATGCGCGTCCAAGAGGGCCGCGTCGGCCAGCTTGCGCTCGAAATAGACGCGCAGCATGTCCGCCAGAGAGTTTATGAGGTTGCGTTCTTCGGCGAGGAACGGCCCTTCGGCCTCCGTCGGCATTTTTTTAAGGTAATAGACCTCTATGCGGCCGGCCAACTCCGGGCTTACGCGGAAATCACAGGCCTGCCGCCAGCGGGTACGCTTGAAATTAACGGTCCGGCTCTCGCATTCCCCCAGCAGCACGCGCCCGGCCGTCACCTCCGGATACTGCCACGCCGGCGGAATAAGCCGGACTATGCGCTCCAGCACTTCGCGCGTGGAGAGCCGGTCGTCCTGCAGCACGCACACCGTGGAATGCAGGGCGGTCAATTCCTTCACGCGCTCGCGCAGGGCGTGAATGACCTCGTTCTTGGGGACCTGGGGGTGCAGCGCGTGAATGGCCTGGGAAGGCTTCAGCAGCTTGTTGCGGGTCTTGCTTGTCCGGGGCATTGCGGCAGTTTATCAAATAATCCGGTCAGAAAGAGACGCCGGCCGTGAGCTGCACGGACATTTTGGCGCCGGAGAAAGTGTATTCGCCGCGCGGGCGGCCCAGGTAGGCGTTCACCAGGCAGCCGGCGGAAAAGTCGTTGATGTTGCGGTAGGAGACGCCGGTGGAGAGCACGCCGGTGTCGTCGCTCAAGTTGCGCACGTAATTGGCGCTCAGGGTCATGTCCGTTATGATGAACCGGCTCACGCTGGTGAACAGGGCGCCGTAGTAGCGCCCCATGTAATTGGGTTCGAACAGCCCGTTGCCTATGAGGAAATCGCGTTTGGTGCCGGAGGGCAGCAGCGCCGCCAGCGGCCCCGAGAAGGCGTAGGAGGCCCTGTCGCGGAAGGGGCTGCGGGTGTAGCCGTTCTGGTTGTAATAGAACTCGGTGGCCACGGTCAGGCGGTCGTTGAAATCCCCCAGCCGGAAACCGCGGCTCAAGTTCAGCGCGGCCCGGGTGGTCCAGCGGTCGTCCTTGAGATAAGTAGAGAGCGTGCCCGCCTCTTCGCGTACATAGCGGGTATTGTCGCGGCCGGCCACCGCCACCTCGCCGGCGATGTCCACGTCGCCCAACCGGCTGGACACGTCGTAGCCGAACACCGCGCTGCGGTTGCGGCGGCCCCAGCCGGAGAAGGCCATTTCGGTGCGGCCGGCCAGGAACTCGAACTTCAGCGCGCCGCCCAGGTCCCGGTCCTCCTCGGCGCTGCCGGCGTCCAGGAAGCCGTAGATGTTATAGTCGGTGCCGAAAGGGGCGTGAAACTTAACGCCGTAGGCGCCGTCGCGGTAGCCGATCTTACGGATGAAGGTCTTCTTCTCGATATTTATCAGGTCGGTGGGGTTCCACAGCGAGCAGCGCCCCCACTGCAGCACCTGCTTGCCGGTGCGGAAATACACGCGGTCAGCTATGTTGAAATCCAGGAACACCTCGCGCAGGTCCGAGACCGTCTCGCGGCTGCGGGAATTATAGGTGGCCTCCATGTTGGCGAAGGCCTTAACGCCGCGTTTGAGCCGCGCGTCCAGCATGAAGTTGCCGGTGATATAGGAATTGAGCGGGTTGGAGGTGCTGGCCACCACCCCCTCCAGCACGCTAACTGCCTCGCCGGAAAAACCCACGGTCTTCCTTTCTTCGACCGGCGCCGCCACGGGCGCCGTGGCGGCTATCATGTCCTCCCCGGAGAACAGCTCCGCCTCGGAAACTTCTTCCGCCAGGGCCGGCGAGGCGGCCAGCGCCAGTATCAGTAAGGTCTTCATTTGCTCAGGTTCTCCAGGTAGGCCTTGGTGAAGATCTTGTCCTCCAGCTTGCCGGGGACTATGCCGGAGATCTCCACTATGGTCTTATTGCCTTTCTCGAATTCGTCTATAAAAAGCTGCTTCACCGCCACAAAGCGCCCCTCTATCTCCGTGAACTTCAGGAAGTAGGCGGTCTGCATGAGGGTACCCGAGAGCGAGTAACTCTCCTGTTTTAGCAGCAGACCATTGTCGCGGCGGGTCCAGAAGATCTGGCGCGGGTAGTCCACGTCGTTCACCTTGGCCCGCACCTCGAAGCGGTGCACCGGCACCTTGCCCAGCATCTCCTCGCCGAAGTCCTCTTTGCCGTCGGGCTTCACCAGCGGGCCGTAGAGCTCGTCCAGTTTGCGGGTCTCAAAATCGTCGCCGTGCGCGTCCGAACCGCCTATGCTCTCGTCGCGGTTGACGTGCTGGAAGGTGCGGGTGTTCTTGCGGTACATCCAGAAATTATCGCCCACGCGCAGGTAGCCGTTGCCCCGCTCGTTCTCGGGGGCGCGCATGGCTATGAGGAAGGCGTCGTCGGAATCACGGCGGAAGTAGGCCATGTCCATGATCTTGGTACCCTGGCCGGCCTTCTGCTGCGTCAGCGTCACGTCGGCGCGCATGTCCTTCTTCATCTTGTAGTTGTCGTCTATGGCCTTCAAGACGGCCGAAACGCGGCTTTCGGCGGCGAAGGCGGGCGCCAGCGCGGCGGAACAGAGAACGAGTGCGAGGGTTATCCTGTTGATGTTCATAAAATTCAGCCGAAATGCCCCAGCGCCTTGGCCGGCGACAATTGCGCCGCGCGGCGGGCCGGGAACCAGGCGGTGCCCACGGCGATGAGCACGATCAGCAGCACGCTGCCCGCCACGCCGGAGAAAGTGGGCAGGAAATACAGGTGGCCGTTCACCAGCAGCATGCCCAGCGGGTTGTCGTGCGGGTGGAAGGTGATAAGCGCCAGCCCCTTCATAACGGCGAAGCCGAGCAGCAGCCCCGCCGCCGAGGAGAACAGCGTGAGCAGCAGCGTTTCCAGCAGGAACATATTGCGCACGTCGCGGCGCTGCATACCTATGGCGCGCACGGTGCCTATTTCGCGGGTACGCTCGCGGATGGTCATGCGCAGGGTGTTCACCACGCCCAGCAGGATTATAAAGAACAGCACCAGCACCGCCGACACGGTAATGAGGTTCAGCACGCCCTCCATCTTGAGGATATCGCTGGCGGTCTCGTACATGGTGGAGACGTCTATGGTGGTGCCTTTCCACTTATTCTTGGCTATGTCCTGGTATTTCTTCTTGTAGTCGTCCGTGTTATTGGTGCGGTTGAGCAGCACCCATTCCGGGGCCAGCAGTTCAGCCCAGGGCCCTTCTGCGGAAAAAGTTCTGGCGCCCGCGGCGGGGCCGGCGGGCATGTCCTCGTAGTAAAGGTCGTAGAAGCCTGCGTCGTTCAGGAGCACGGCCGCGGGACCGGGGCAGCCCGAGGCGCACACGGCGGTCACGGTAAGGACGGCCTCCCTGGGGGCCGTTTCGAACTTGCGCGGGTAGGCCAGCCGTATCTTTCCGCCGGCGCTCACGCCGAGCTGCCGGGCCAGCGCGGCGGGCAGCACCACGCCGTCCTTCCTGAGGACCTTGTCCCAGGAGCCGGAGGAAAGCTTCATAACGCCTTTGAGCTTCTCCTTGTTGGCGTCGTCGGTGCGGAAGCCCAGTACCTGCGCCGGCCGGCCGCCGGCGGAGGCGTAAATTATCGCCGTACCCGGCCTGAGCCTGCTGTGTATGCGGTCGGCCAGGGCCCGCGCGTTCTTCTGCGGGTCCTTGATGGTGATATTGATGCTGCCCGTCTCCCAGGGGCGGAAGCCCAGCAGGTCCTTGGCGCGGTCCCGGTCCAGGAACACCACGCCCTGCATGAAGATGTTGTCGTTGCGGGAAATGCCCACCACGGTCAGCCGGGCGGCCTGGTCCTGGCCGAACATGCTGCGGAACCGCACGCGGATAATATCGCCCCGCTTCACGTTGAGGTAGCGCGCTTTTTCCTCGGCCACTATCACCGGGTTCTCCACGTCGGTGCGGCGCAGGTCCTCCCACTTGCCCTCGGCCATGCGGAAGGATTCCTCCAGTTCCTTGATGGCCTTGGCGCTCAGGGTCTTCCGGGTGTCCACGCCTATGAGCATGATATTGTCGGAACGCCCGTTGCCTATGGCGCGCGAGAAGGTGCCTATGGCCTCGTCGGCCTCTTCTATCAGCGGCTCGCCTTTCACGGCGTCCCACACCCGCTGGCGGTCGCGGAAGATCTCGCGCATCACGCCGCCGCGCTCGTTGAACCGCACCGCCACGTGGCCGGTGACGTAGCGCATGATCTTGTTGAACATGATGTCGGAAATGCCGTGCGAGAAGGAGTTGGCCGTTATGAGGATGGCCACGCCTATGGCCATGGCCGAACCCAGCAGGATATTCCGCCGTTTCTGGCGCAGAAGGTTTCTGAGGCTCAGGCGTAAAAGCAGCATATTAATCCCTGGTCACCGCGTCCAGCGGGGTCACGCGCGCGGCCACCCGCATAGGATACAGGGCGGCTATCACCGTAACCGCGGCCAGCTGCAGGATAGTGAGCGCTATGGCGGACAGGCTCAGGATAGGGCTGAAGATGTTGCCGCCGTAAAGCAGCTGCAGCATGTCGTTATTGGTGCTTATCTTCAAAAGCGGTATCACGCGCACGGCCAGCACGCCCAGCGCTATGCCCAGCCCGCCGAACAGGGAGGAAAGTATGGCGGTCTCACCCAGGAACATCCCGGCGATAAAAGGCTTCTGCGCGCCCACGGCCCGCATCATGCCCAGTTCAGGCGCCCGCTCCAGGGCGGACATGGTAAGGGTGTTGACTATTATGATCACGGCCACGCTGAACAGCAGCATGACGAAGACGAACAGCGCGCCGCCGATGATGAGCGCCATGCCGCCTATGGGGCCGGAAGCCTTGTTCCAGGGCACGGCCCGCACCTTGGCGCCGGCGGCCGTCAGCGCGGCGTTGAGCCGCCGCAGCGCGTCTCCGGAATTAACACCGGGCTTAAGTTTTATGAAGACCACGTTGTAGACGCCGTCTTCCGCGGAAACCGCCGCGGGCGCGGCCGCGGCCCTGACAGGGGCGGCCTTGGGCGCCTCCGCCAGCATGTCCTCGCCGAAGAGCGAGTCAAGGCTGGCACCTTCCAGGCCGAGCAGTTTCTTCTCCTCCTGCGGCACCTGCGCGGCCATGTCGGCGGCGGTGAGATACCCCAGGCATTCCCGGTAGGATTCCAGGTCCACTATGGCGAAATGGCCGAAGATCTGGTCCAGCGCGCCGTACTTTATCACGCCGTTGATGGGGAAGCGGATGTCGGTGGTGGAATTTATGCCGCTGGCCATGCCCATGAGCACGATGCTGGAGCTCACGCGCAGCGCGGCCAGCTCCTCCAGCGCCTCTTTCTTGAGATGCTCCTTTACCACGCCTCCGGTCTCGGACATGAACCAGGTGTTGGAATAATTGTAGATCTCCCCGCGCTGAAAGCCGGGCAGCAGCAGCGCGCGCCCGGCGCGGGCGGGGTAGGTGCCTTCTATCACCGTGAAATTGTCCGGGAACATCTCGCGGTAAGCGGTCAGGTCCGCCCCGATGAGATACAGGGCCATGGGCGTGGCGTCGTTCTCGTTGAGGATCATGGCCAGGTTCTTGCCGGCCGGCAGCCACTTCTGCACGTAAGGCTGGGCGCGCAGCACTTCCTTTATGGCCTTGTAGGTGTAAACCGGTTCTATGCTGCCGCCCATCATGTTGAGCAGGATATTGTCGGATTTCTGCTCATCGCTCATGAGCACTATGTCGCCCATGAAGCCGTCTATGATGTTCTTCTCCACGCCCCTGGCCATACCCGCTATGACCCCGTTGCCGACGGTCATCAGGAAAGCGCCGGTGAACAGGATCACCCCTATCACCAGGCTCTTGCCTTTGTGGCGCAGGATATTGCGCCAGGCTATGGTCAGGATCAGCTTCACGCGGCTACCGGCTCCTTTTCAATGAGGCCGTCCTTGATCTTCACTATGCGGCGGGCGTACTTGAGCACGTTGGCGTCGTGCGTGGAAAAGATGAAGGTGGTCTTCTCTATCTCGTTCATGCGGCGCATCAGTTCCAGGATGGAAGCGCCGGTGACCGAGTCCAGGTTGGCGGTGGGCTCGTCGGCCAGCACAATATCGGGGTTGGTGACCAGGGCGCGGGCTATGGCCACGCGCTGGCGCTGCCCGCCGGAGAGTTCCGCGGGGCGGTGGGCGGCGTACTCCTTAAGGCCCACTTCCTCCACCAGTTTTTCGGCGCGCTTGCGCGCCTCGGCCGCGGAGCGCTTCATGAGCAGCAGCGGGAACTCAATATTCTCCAGCACGTCCAGCACCGGGATGAGGTTGAAGGTCTGGAAGATGAAACCTATCTTGTTGAGGCGGATGTCCGTGATCTGCCTGTCGTTCAGGGCGGTGATCTCGCGGCCGCCCACGCTCACCAGGCCCGAAGTGGCGAAGTCTATGCAGCCGATGATATTGAGCAGCGTGGTCTTGCCGGAGCCGGAGGGGCCTATGATGCTCATGAAGTCCCCCTCGCCCACCTCCAGGTCAACCCCGCGCAGGGCGGGCACTATGGTGGCCCCCAGCGGATAGTCCTTTTTCAGCCCTTTTATCTCTATTATGTTCATAATCCTTCCAGCACCCGCCAGACGCGGCTTTATTTAATATCTTTCAGTTTCAGCGTGTAGATCAATACGGGCAAATGTTTTTTAAACCCAAGGGCCTTATTTATGGCCAGCATGGGCGCGTTGGAATCGGCGTTGCCGGTGGCCACGTATTTTACTCCGGGGTGTTTGGCGCGGATCTCCAGCAGCATCAGCGCCTTGAGGAGTTTCCCAAGGCCGCGGCCGCGGTATTTCTCGCGCACGCCGGTGAGCATCTGGCGCACCTTGTGGGGCGAGTCCTTGAGGTACGTGGTCTCGGTAAGGCCGCTCACCGTGCCGTCGGCTTCCTTGGTATAGATGGTGGTGTCTTCTTCTCCGGTCTCGCGGCATTCCTTCTCCCCTTCGCGGATCTGCTCCGGGGTGAAAATTATTTTCATGGAAAGCTCGCCGAAAGGCTGCTGGTTCATGGTCTCGGTATAGACCCGGCTGTAGTCGGCTATGTCCTCTTCGGGGATAAAGCGGGTGACCACCACTGAGGAAGCCGGGTTCTTGCTCCGTCCCTCGGCCGCCCAGCGCTCCACCATGGCCCAGTCCAGGTCCTTGAGGTACAGCCGGTTCTCCGATTGCTCCAGCGCCACCTTGCCCAGGCGCCCGCAGAACGCCCGGCCCGGCTCCAGGATGGCGGCGCACATGAATTCCGTCACCGACGGCTTTTCGGCCGCGAGCCGCGCCTTAACATGGGCCAGCAGCCTGGTCCCCAGGCCGCGCCGGCGGTACTTTGCCCCCACCGAAAAATTCAGGTTGGCGATATGCTTGTTGGCCTGGTAGGACGGCGAGGCCTCGGTCTCCGTGGACACCGACGCCGCGCCGGCGGCCCGCCCTTCCGGGGTAAGCGCCAGGTACAGGCGCCGGGACACGTAAGGCATCCTGAAAGCCACCCGCAGCATCTCCTGGTGCTTTTCGCGCGGCAGCACGGGGTCTTCCGGATCCACCTCGTAGTGCATGGCCTCGACGTGGTCCAGGTACGCCGCCCACAGCGGGTCGGCCGCCGTGGCCGCGGCCGGGTCGAAAGGTATTATCTCGAAGTCGTTCTCCGCCATAGCGTCCTCAGCCGAACAGGTAGAGTTCCTCTTCCGCGCGCGTCACGCCGGTGTAGAGCCAGCGGCGCCACATCTCGTCGTCCATCTGGGCGAAGCGTTCCTCGAACAGCACCACCCGGCGGGCCTGGCTGCCCTGCGCCTTGTGCACGGTGAGCGCGTAGCCGAAGTCGAACAGGTCGCCTATCATGGCGAGCTTGCGGTCCTTGGTGAAGTTAACGCCGGTCTTGGCCCCGAACTGCGGCGCGTAGATGAGGCCTTCGTATGGCTTCTCCCGGTCGTCCAATTGAATTTCGGCCTGGTACCAGTCCTTCTGCGCCGCGGCGATGCTCACTATGGTGCCCAGCATGCCGTTGTAAATGCCCTTCTTGTGGTTGTTGCGCAGGCAGATCACCCTGTCGCCGCTGGCCGGGGCCGGCGTTTCATAGCCGCGGTTGGCCCGGATGAACTGGTTTATCTTGTTGCGGGTATTGTTGTAGCCGCAGAGGATAAGCGTGTCAGGCGAATAGCACTCCAGCAGCTCGCCGCTGCGCTCCTGGGCGTCGGAGTCTTCCTTCAGGTACTTCACCACGCCGGCGCCGTAGCGCGCGGGCGGCACCAGGCCGGTGGCGCGGGCGTGCTCGGACACCGTTATGATGGGGTTGCCCTGCGCCTGGCGGTGGATCTGCGTGAGCAGGATCTCCGGCGCCTGCATCAGGTTGAACTTGCCCGAGATGGGCGGCAGCTGGCCGTGGTCGCCCACGGCTATGATGGGGATATTGTAGGACAGCAGGTCCATCCAGATGAGCCCGTCCACCATGCTGGCCTCGTCCACTATTATCAGGTCGCGCTCCAGCAGGTCCTTGCGGTCCCAGCCGGTTATGTGGCCCGCCTCGTTCTCCCGGGGCGTGTAGATGAGCCCGTGGATGGTGCTCACCGAATCCTTGACGGAGAGCGCGCCGGCTTCCTTCAATTTATTCTTGAGGTTCTGCGCGGCCTTACCGGTATAGCTGCAGAAAGAAAATTTTATGTTCTTGTTTATTTTCACCAGCTCGTTCTTGAGCACGGCTATGAGCGTGGTCTTGCCGGTGCCGGCGTAGCCGCCCAGCGTAATAAAGCGCGAACGCTGCGGGTCTTTATACCAGTCCAGCAGGCGGTTCAGGGCTTTCTCTTGGTCTTGGGATAGCTCCACGGTGTAATTTTACCTTTTAAGCCGCCCCCCTTGTTAAGTCACTTGAAATCTCCCTTCTACTTGGCTAAATTATAGGCAGTCATGGACAACGGCATAATAAAACCAAACTGGGATAACGCCTACGGGAGAGTGGCCCTGCGGGGGCTGCTGTGGACCAGCCCGCTGTGGGCGGGCATCCTGCTCAACGCCGCCGCCATGGCGTCCAAAGAGGCCGGCGCTTTCCTGGACGCCTGGCCGGAGGCCCGCGCTTTCCTGCCGGCTTTCGTGCTTTTCGGCGCCTCGCTGTGTTTTTTCCCCGGCTACGCCTTCTCCGGGCGTAACCTGGGCGTTCTGGACGCCCTGAAGCGGGCCACGAGCTCCGTGCTCGCGGTGGCTTGCGCCTACCTGCTGCTCGCTTTCGTGAATTTTCTTTTGGCCGGGGAGGAAACCGGCACAGCTCCGGGCGCGGCCTTCGGCCTGATCGGCGCCGGCGCCTCTTTCATAGCGGCCGCCATGGGCGCCGTAATACGGCTCTTCTTCAACCTGCTGGGGAAATTGTTCAGCCCCCGCCCGGAAGCTCCCCCGGAGCCTTAGGCGCCGGTTTCTCCTCGCGGTAAGTCAAAAGTTCGCGGATGAACCAGGCCTCCACCTTCTGGCGCGCCCAGGGCGTCTTGCGCAGGAAGGTGAGGCTGGACTTAACGCTGGGGTCGTGCGTGAAGCAGCGTATCTGCACTCGCCGGCCCATCTCCTCCCAGCCGTGACGTTTCACAAGCCGCTCCAGGATATCCTTGAGCGTGATGCCGTGCAGCGGGTCCTTGGGATTCTGGTCGAAAGGTGTCATAACTCATAAAACTATACAAAATAAAACCGGGCCCCTCGCGGGGCCCGGCTCTGGTCAGGCGATAGCCGTTATTAGTGGCAGTCGCTCTGGTAGGTGTACACGGTCTCGTTCTGAGTGGAGTGACCCTTGAAAGAACCGAGGGTCTTGCCATTCTGCACGAAGCCGGCGTCGATGTCGCGGTCGGTGGTCTCGATGAAGTAGCGCACGTAGCGGGTGCCCGGGCGGGAAACCCACTGGGTGTAGCAGGTGGGGGTGTGCGGGGGCACGGGACCGAACTGGCCCGGGTAAGGGGCTTTCTCGGCCGGTACGGGGTTAACCATCTCGGGGGCCTGCACGGCCTCCACGGCGGCGAACTCGGATATCTTGGCGACCAGGTCCTCGGACACTTTCTGGTCGGCGGCCTTGTTGGAGCGGCAGACGGTCTGGGGGTACTGGTAGGTGCAGCTCTCGTAGGTGGAGCGCTCTTCGGAGCGGGTCACCTTGGTGGCCATGGTGCCGGCCAGGTCGAAGTTCTGCTTCATCTGGGCGGCGGTGATGTTGAAGGTCTCACCGATGGCGATGTCCTTGCTGAACTCCAGCTTGACCTCGGTGGCGGGATCGGCGTTCTTGATCTCCATCTTGATCTTCTTCTTGCTGTTGTTCGCGCTCAGGGTGACCTTGGCGGCGAACTGGCCGGGAGCCACAACTACGGTCTGGTTCTGGCTCTGGCTGAAGGTTATCTGCTCCAGCACGTTCATGGTGCCGTTGAACTTGATCTCATCGCAGCCGGCCAGGAAAAGCGCCATGGCGGCAACGCTGATGCTCTTTATGTTTTTCATCTATTAGTTACTCTCCTATGTTTGGTCTAGTGCCTTAAAAAGCTCTATGCCCCGATACAAGATATATTTAAGCAATTCCTGCTATTTCGCATAAGCGTCAAAAGGCCCATATCCTTCATAGGCCTTTTGGGTAACCGCAAAACCGGTTTTTGAGGGGTCAGGGGGGTCACCGGGAGGCTTTGGCCGAAAATATACAGCTCTTGCCGGCCGCGGCCGAACGGCGCCCGCCACCCGGAGCCAGGATAAGTTCGCCGTCGCCGCCGGCCAGGGTCTCGCGGCCTTCTTTCAGCAGCAGGGTATACTGCAGCTTGAATTCGCCGTCCAACCCGGGGCTGTTGGGCAGCAGCCCCAGCATGAACTTGCGCACCGCGTCGTCCTTTTCATTGTAAAGCACCACGCTGTACTGGTCCTGGGGCACATAGCTGAATTTTGCCTGGTAGGAGAGGCGGCCGCATTTCAGGGCGGCGTCTATGCTCCGCTTCCAGTTCTTCGGGTACTCGCCGGCGCTTTCGCCTTCCAGTTCCAGTATCACCTTCCAGCCGCCGGATTCCACGGCCAGCACGGGCTTGCCGGGCGGCAACTGCACCTTGCCGGAGGCCTGGAGGGGCGGCAGGGCGCGCTTGTCGCCGCCCAATTCCACCTGGTAATCCAGTTTGAACAGCCCGTCCTCGGCCGGGTGCAGGTAGGCGTTGAAGATAAGGCCCAGTTCCGGCCCGCCGCCCCGCACGCGCGGTTTGCCGGAGAAATTCTCCTGCGTCTTCGCGGCCATGGGCTGCTCATGCGAGTAAGTGGCCCGCCCGTTGAGCACCTTCAGCTTCACGGTCCACCCCTCGGCCGCGGCGGCGCGGCCGGGCGCCAGGCAGAGCAGCAGGAGCAGGCAGAAGATCTTCATGGGGCGGTCAGTACAGCAGGTATTTGCCGCGGAGTTTTTCGAAAGCCAGGCACTGCTCGCGGAAGGAAGCGATTATCTTGTCCGGCGGATCCTTGGATTCGAAAATGGCCTTGTAAACGTTGTTGCCGGCCGTCAGCTTAAGCGCTTCGGGATCGAACCGGAATTCTTTATAGTACTTCTTGTCGCGCAGGGCGCACACGGCCAGCACAAAAATATCCATGGGCCGCACCGCCGCCCGGTCGGTTATCTCCATGCGCACGCCGTAACACAGCTTGCCGGCGTAAATATCCTTCTCCGGGGTTTTGCTCTCGGCGCGGAACTTAACTCCGGGCAGGCCGGCCGCGTTGAGGGTGTTCACCAGGCGCCCGGCGTCCAGCCAGGGCGCGCCGAACCACAGAAAAGGCGCGTCGGTGCCGCGGCCCACCGCCATATTGGTGGATTCGAAACCGCCTATGCCTGGGTACATAATGGCGGCGTCCACGCCGCGGATATTGGGCGAAGGGTTCACCCAGGCCAGGCCCGTGTCGCCGTAGAAAGCCGCCCGGTCCCAGCCCCGCAGTTTCACCACGGTCAGGTCCACGTTTATGTTGCGGATATCCTTATGCAGCAGGGCCACTTCCCCCGCCGTCATGGCATGGCGCACCGGCACCGGGAAATAGCCGGTGAAGTCCTGGATATTTTTGGAGAGCACCGGCCCCTCCAGCACCAGGCCGCTAATGGGGTTGGGGCGGTCCAGCACCACGAAGGGGATATTGCGCTTGCCCGCCTCTTCCATGCAGAGCGCCATGGTGGTGAGGTAGGTGTAGAACCGCGCGCCTATGTCCTGGATGTCGAACACCAGCACATCTATGCCGGCGAGCATGGCGGAGGTGGGCCGGCGCGTTTTGCCGTAAAGGCTGTAGATGGGCAGCCCGGTGACCGGGTCCGTGGAATTGGAAATTATTTCGCCGTCGGCGGCCGTGCCGCGGAAGCCGTGCTCCGGGCTGAAGATGGCCACCAGCCTGGCCTTGCGCGAGGCGAACATGGCGTCCACGCCGCTGCGGCCCGCCAGGTCCAGGCCGGTCTGGTTGGTGACCAGCCCCACCCGTTTGCCGGCGAACATTTCGAAATCGGACTCCGCCGCGGCGTCCAGCCCGGTGGTCACCAGCGCGCGCGCCGGCCCCGCGCAGAGCACGGCGGCGAGCAGCAGGAATACGCGTAACGTCTTCATTCGGTATAGCTCTTTCTAGCGCTTGCGGCGGCCGAGTATCTTCAAAATGCGCAGGAAGAGGTTGATGATGTCCATGTACAGCGCGGCGGCGCTGTCCACGGCGTTATCCAGAGTTTTGGGGATATTGTTGGCGCGGCCCCAGTCGTAACCCACGTAGCCGCAGAAGATCAGCACCACCACCCAGTCTATTATGGCGCGGTCCTTGTGCAGTATGAAGATGTCCACCAGCTGCACCACTATCACCAGCAGCAGCGCCATCCCCAGCGCGCCGTAAATGCGTTTGAAGAAGGCCGGGAACAGCGTGCCCAGCACCATCATGCCGGCCACCACCATGCCGGTTATGCGCATGGCCTCCAGCACCAGCGCCGGGCTGTAGCGGGCCACCACCACGTTTATCACAAAGCCGAAAGGCACCACCACAAAGTTGTAGCCTATGAAGCTCACCAGCGGGTTCACCGACTTGTTGAACAGGTACACCCCGAAGAAGCACGAGGCGAAATAGGCCAGCAGGAACAGCCTGATGTCCACGCCGGTTATGACGGACGCGGGGATGTTCTTCACCATCCACCAGTTCACCAGAAAACCCCAGCCCAGCACCAGGCCCATGGCCAGGTTGTAAGAGCCGTCGCTTATTAGCTCGCCGTCGGTGGAGGTGCGGCTGAAAACGCCATTGGCTATATTATCTTCGGACATACGCCTCCTATTTGCACAGCGGCAGGGCCAGGGTGACTTTTGCGCCGCCGCCGGGGACGTTCTGCGCCGTGGCGGCGCCGCCCTGCTGCTCCAGGTATTTGCGCGCTATGGTGAGGCCCAGCCCCACGCCGCGCGGCTTGGTGGTAAAGAAAGCTTCGAAGACCTTTTCGCCGTCGCCGGCGGGCAGGCCGGGGCCGGCGTCGGTGACGGCGATGTAAGCCTGTTTGGCGTCGTGGGAGACCTCAAGCTTTACCGTGCCGCCTTCGGGCATGGCCTGCGCGGCGTTGGTCACCACGCAGCGCAGCGCGTAGCCGATGGCTTCCACGTCGGCGTTCACGCAGGGGTCGGCCGGGTCCGTTATTATCTGGAGCGTTATGCCGGCCGGCGCCTTATAGCCCTGGGCCAGATCGTTCACCATGGAATTCACGGCCGCGGGCGCGCACTTTATTTCCCTTACGCGCGTAAAGCAGAGCATTTCCTCTATGACGTCGTTGCTGTGCTTCACCTCGCCCTCTATTATGCCTATGTGCTTGGCTATCTTGGGGTCCAGGGCCGCGCCGCCGGCGCCCAGCTTGGTCTTTATGAAGTAGAGCGAGTTGGAGATGATGGCCAGCGGGTTGCGCAGCTCGTGGCTGACAACGCTGGACATCTGTTTTAAAAGTTCGGGTTTGTCGTTTTTATCCGTATTGGTCATAGCGCCCCCATATTCTATACTTTTTGCCCGCCCCCTGACTGAAAAGGCCTGCTTACGGCCTGTTCCAGTTGGAAGCGTCGTAATGCAGGGGTTCGCCCAGGAAGCCGCGCAGTTTGAGGTGCTTTATTACCACGGAGGGCAGCATGCGGCCCACCAGCAGGTGGTGGCCGGTGGCCTTGGCGAACACCTTGAGGGCGTTGCTGCTGCAGGAGTTGGTGAAAGTGTTGTACTTCTCGCCGCTGTAGTCGCGGGTGGCTTCGGCAATGGCCGCGTCCAGCATGCGCAGTTTCTCTTCGCGGCTGAGCTTCATGGGGTAAATGTCCACGTAAAGGCCCTGACTGCCCACGGCGGACTCCAGGAAGCTGTCGAAGGAGACCATGTTCCACACCAGGTCGTATTTACCGGTGGTGCCGGCCACTATGGGGTCGAACTTCTCGCCTTTCTTCTTCCAGGGCAGCACTTCGACTACCAGTTTAGCCCCGTCCTTGAAAGCGAACATGAGGTAATTGTGGCCGACGCTCGCCGACCTGAAGCCGAAATAGACTTCTTCCAGGGCGGCGTCCTCTATTTTCAACTGGCCCCAGCGGTAGGTATTGCTCTTGGCGTCGCGCTCGAAGCGCACCACGTCCAGCACGCGTACGCCGTTCACATTGGAAAGCTGTTTGCCCGGCTTGCGGTCCTGTTCATAGGTGGGGTAAGTCTCCGCGACCACGGGCCCGGGCACGGCTACGTCCATTACCTCGGTGCCGGGTACCGCCAGCAGGTCCGCCAGCGCGCTAGTTTGCGAGTAAGTATTGACCGCCAGGAAGGGGAACGCCAGGACAAGAAGAATAGATCTCATGCTTATACTATACAGGTTAATCCCTTCCCCTCCATGAGGCTTTGGCCCCACCCGCCCCTGGTCTTTGGTCCTAGCGCCCCCTACCCCTATGCCTTTTGGGCCAGCGCGCAAATACAACAATTTGTTGTGCTCCTAAAAAACAACATGCTTGATCGCAAGCATTAAGAGGACGAAGAACACATTAAGAAACGCATGGAGGAGCACATTAACCTGCAGACTCTGCTCTTTTTCATACACATAACAGAGGAAGGCCCCGTCAATGACCGCAACCAGCAGATTGGGATGAAACACTCCGAACACCAGCGCGGAAACAGTTATTGATATCACCAAGCCGTAATATTTCCGGATTTCGCTGTAGAGCAGCCTGCGGTAAAAAACCTCTTCTATGAGCGGGGTCAGAACGCATACCCCGGCAAAGTACAAGGCAACCCCGCCAAAAGCAGCCATACGCAGTTCCCCGAACCGCTCAAAGTCCGCGCTGGGGCGGAGAATTCCGGGAATAGAATCAACCGCAGCCCCAGACACCAGGGAAAGAGCATATACGACCGAAATCACACCAAGCACAACAACAGTAAAAGCCGAAAGGTACAGCAGAAAAAATTTAGCCGCCTTGCCCAATATAGCGCGCGGCTCTTCAATAAACCCGGAAAAGATCTTTACTACGGCTGCTTTCCCGCTGGTCTGAAGCAGGTAGTAAAAGAGCCCCACCCCGAGCATTGACTTGATCAGGAACAGGGCATGCTCCCTCAAGCCTGGGATACCTTTAAATGGGGAAAACAAAGCCCCAGCGACAACCCCGGAAACAAGGTTCAGCGCCAGCCAAAGCAAAAGCAATTTAATCACGTTCAACATAAAGAAGACCTGTTTCGCCGGAACGCCTCGAGAACACGCGGCGTTCCGGCAAACGCGTTAGCAATTATTAAAACACGGGCCTTGTGCGGACATGAGTATCTGAACCCGGAGCGATATGCCCACCCTCTCCCGGACCGGCCTCCCATTGCATCCCGCAAACCGTCTCACAGATCCATTCCCCAGTCTCAACACCATCTTTAATAAAAATGGCCCATTTCACGACTTCTACGCACACCTTGATCCAGCCCCTATTTTGGGACTCTCGCGAACCAGCCATTTTTTTCAACTGAGACAGCAACAAGGGGTCCTGGCTAAGGAAAGATACATTGTATCTTTCTTTATCCGAAGATTCAGCAAAAACGACCTTCTCGGCATTAAAGAAAACAACGATTTTTTTATCCAGCAGAAGTTCTTTTTCTTTAGTTGAATTATTCAAACTTTCAGCTATACGCCGCCTGTCGGTATTATCCAGATTCACAAGTCTCCTGGCGTCGACCGGCAAGGGGATACTGTCCTCCGTTGGCAGGAAACCGTCTGCTGAAACAACGGCCCTCCTAATCTGCGAGCAGGCCCCTCCCCCATCAAAATCAACCCCCTCCTTGGCGTTTAGCACTGATATTGCACCCAAAACCACCAAACCCAGCACAAGCAATCCACATCTCTTCACTTTATTCATATGCGTGCCTCCCCTTTAACTATGAACCTTTCCAAACAAAAAAGGGAAAGCAAATTAATTTTGCTTTCCCTGGATACACCGGATTAAGGTCCGGTCGTGGATACCCCGGGGCCAATCCCCCGAGTTACAAGGTTACTTCTGCTACGAATATAGGATAGCTCGCAAGTCTGGACAAGCCAAGGGCACTTAGGGAAACTAAAATTTACCCAAAAGGCCTATTGAAGCGAGGCTACCCACGCTTCACTCTGCCGTAAAGCCTATTTTCTTAACGCCTTTCTCCTCCAGTTTGCGGCGCAGGTCCGCATGCGTGGCCAGTAGCTCGCGTATCTTGGTGAACGTCCGCATTATTTGTTGTATTTACGAAAGCGCCAAAAAAAGAACCGCCAGGCCCTAGCCCAGCGGTTTTTTAGTGACCCAACAGCTCACCAATTCAGCTCATACGTAAATACACGAGAAACCTCTCTATTCTGGCTTCATAACACTCGCATACATGTTAAATTTCCCCCATATACTTATGTAGAACAATGCGGATGAATCTTCACCTATCGCTCGCAAAACCTTTATTCCTGGACCGACAGAGTATTCTCGCGAATAGTGCTTTATATCCTCCAGAACAGCTGCTACGGCATTATCCTCAACGACATAAATCGCAATCCGAAATGGCTTTTCGATGTACTTACTCTCAGCGATGTAAGTAATCCCTCTGACAATTTTTTCACCCAGTTTCTGAACGCTAGATGCAGGAATCAAAAAACCCAATGGACTCTTATCCTTCGCGCTAGCCCCAAAATTCGGATAAATCCCTTTATCCGGGATATCGCCCCCAGAAAGGCTTTCCCGCATAAGTTTCTTATAGCGCGACTTACGACATCTCTTATCTCTAGCGCCACTTCCATGCCTTTCAGATATAGCCCGCAAGACTCGCTGCGGAATACCAGCAGCAGCCTTATCGCTTGGGTCCAAACACAACCCAAGTCGGATGAGAAGATCTCCCTCTATCTGTCCATACTCTTTGTTGCAACTTTCACAAGCAGGAATTGTCCATTTTCCGACATCTTTTGGAGTAGACTCCGGATACCAAGACCTAGGCAAAACATGGTCTTCAGTAATTTTTACGAAGTAACCCAAACAATGAACACATCTCTTTAGTCCCATAGCAAATCCTCAGAGTGCACCATTCTAGAGGTTAAGGCTTTCAGGGTGACGGATTTGCCGGCGATGAAGAAGGAGGGGCCGCCGCGGTGGTGGAAGGTCGCGGGGTGTTTTACAGCGGGGTCGACCCAGGCTTTGAGGACTTTGAAGATGAAGAGGTTGTATTTGGCGGCCAGGCGGGCGTCGTGCAGGCGGCATTCCAGGCTGGCGTAGCATTCCTTCACCTGCGGAGCCTTTACCCTGGAACTTTTTACCGGCGTAAGCTTGAACTTGGCGAACTTATCCACCTGGGAGCCGCTCACATTGCCGCAGGCAATGGCCTTGCCGGCTATCTCCCTGGTAGGAATGTTGATGACGCATTCCTTGGAGGCCTTGAGTATCCTGAACGTAAGACTCTGGTCGCTTATAACGCAGCCTACCAGCGGCGGGCTGAAATCTATCATGGAGTGCCAGCTCATGGTCATCACGTTCTGCTTGCCCTTCCAGGCCGTGCTCACCATGATGACCGGCCCAGACTCCAGCAGCGAATAAACCTTGCTCAAAGGAAAAACTTTCTTCATAAACCCCTCCTCAATCGATATCGTGGAAAGCGCGCGGGTAGACCACCTCGCCGGCCACGCCGTTAAGCGCTCCGGGCGCCAGCTCCAGCACCATGAACACCT
>MGTV01000017.1 GCA_001799635.1 Elusimicrobia bacterium GWA2_62_23 | reverse complement strand
CATATTGCTCTTTTTCATGATTCGTTTCCTTCCTTATCTTTTTTAGTTTTGGCTTTTGCAGCCTTCACCCCCTACAGAGCAATTTTTATGCCAATGGGATAAAAAAAGAAAGGCGGGTTGTTTCCCGCCTTTCCTCAGCCGTCGGTTATGCCACGGAGATCAATTCCAGGGCGGCTCTTTGCCCCTGACCTTAAGCCAGGACAGCCCCGCGAACTTGTCCGGGGAATGGCCGGTGGCCATGGTGATGTCGGTAAACCCTTTCTCGTGCAGCCGCTGGGCCACCTCGTCGCCTTTAGCGCCGTCGCCCAGCTCGGCGTCTATATATATGGGGATATCTTTAGGGAGACCTTCCTGCGCGGCCGAAAGTTCTTCCGGTGTTTTGAAAGACTTCAACTCGGTGCCGGCCGCCTTGGCCGCCATGCGCCAGTTCATGTGCACCAATTGGTCGTCGTCCAGCAGCACCACGGCTTTGTGTTTATTATCCGCAGCGCCTGCGCGCGGCAGTTCCATAGTGACCGTAGTCCCCTTGCCCGGCTCGGATTCTATCTTAAGGGAACCGCCCCAGCTTTCGGCCGAAGTCCGGGCGTGGTAAAGCCCCAGCCCCGTGCCGCCGGCTTTGCCGTGCGTCTCGCCCTTGCCGCCCAACTTGGCTAAAACATCGGCTGGTATCCCCTTGCCGTCGTCCTTCACCGCTATCAGCACCCGGCCGTCCAGCCCGAACACCCGCACCAGCACCGTGCCGCCCTTCTCGAAAGCCTCAACCGCATTGTTCACCAGGTTGGAAACAGCGCGCTGTAGTTCCTTGGCCTCTACTGCGGCCTTTAATTCTCCGCCATCCGATTCGAAATTTATCTTAACCCCAACCTTGGCCGCGTGCTGCAGGCGTTTCTCTTCCACCACCTGCTCTACTATTCCGGCCAACCGCATCACCGCCGGCTTCGCTTTCGCCTCCGCCGCCGCGCCCGGCGCCCGGTAGCGGGCCAGCAGGTCGTCGGCTATGCCCTGCATGCGGCCCACGGCGCCTTCTATAAGCTTGCGCTGCTCCGCGTCCGCGGAAAGCCCTTTCGCCGCCGCCCCCAGCGCCGCCAGCGGCGAGCGGATATCGTGCGCCACCTGCGCGGCCATGTCGGAAACCGCCTTGCTCACGGCCAGCTCGCTTTCCAGCCGGGCCGCTTCGCCCAGCGCGTCGCTCATGCGCCCGGTCATCTGCGCGAAAGGCGTGCCAATAATGCCCGCGGGCAGGCTCGCTATGTTCTTTTTGATCGAATCCCGGATAATGTCGCCGCGGCCGGCCGTGGTTATGGCATTGATCTCGTTCACCGCGCGCTCCAGGGCCAGCAGGGTCTGTATGGCCCCGAGATTGGAGAGGATCAAAAGCCCCAGGAAGAAGAACACCACGGTAATGAACAGCATGTAGTTCTGGTAGAACACCGCCGCGTTCACGTCCACCAGGTCTATCACGTACTCCAGCCGCCCGAGTTCCGCGCCGTTAGAGATGAAAGGAACCGTATGCGTCAGCTGCGCGTGCGGCCGGTCGTAAAGGTTGCCGATAACGGCTTCTTTGAAGATCCAGCGGCTGCCCTCGAACTGCACCGGGTGAAAAGTGACGCGCTTTATGTTCTCGTTCTTGATGCGCCACATGATGCGCTGCGTCTCGAAGACGTCGCCTTCGAGGAAAGCTTTTTCAAAGTACGCCGCGTTCTGCCGCATGGCCGTCAGCAGCTTGTCGTCCGCCACCCGCACCGCGGAGAACGCCGAGAATGCCTGCCAGAACGCCACGAACACCAGCACCGCCGCCGCGTAGTGCCGCCAGTTATAGGCCAGTATGCGCGTAAAAACACTCAAGATAAAACTCCATGATTTTGAGTCATTGTCTCTGCCTGCTTACAGATTATCCTTGGAATAAAAGCCATCCTCATTGCGTTGGGATTTGCAACCAACATGTCAGCCAACACGCCGTTGAATATCCTGCTTAACTTTTGCGCTGGATAAAAAGCAGGATAAGCCTGCCTTCGACAGCATCTTAAGCTGCGTTGGGGTGGCAAATAACAGCCTGTCGGCCTGATAATTCAGCCCGAAATAAACCTGCGCTCTATTTATCAGGCCGAGTCTCTTGGCCCTGCTCACACTCTTCTCGGCAAACGCAGCCCCATGCACACGCCGGCACACTCTGTGCAGGGTCTCCAAGTCTTTTACAGCAATTTCCCTTCTAAAGCCGCTATACTTTTCAGAAAAAGCCGCAAGCAGTTCCTTATCGCTTATATCCCGATAAACCTCGTTATGGACCACTATTTTCGGGCCAAGCCTCTTGCGCGGGGCGGGGAATATTGACGGGTATCCAACCACAAGGGAAACAACCGGAACCACCCCCTTGGGCAGGTGGCACATTTTGCGTATCTCCGGAATCCTGTCAAATATGGGACCAATATACACAGAACCCAGGCCCAGCGCGTCGGCCGCAGTACACATGTTCTGGGCACATATTACAGTATCTTGGAAAGCAATCCAGAAAGGCCTGAGAGCCCGATCAGCGGAGAAAGGAGCCGATTCCATCTTCGCCCAGCGCTTCAATCTGTAAAGGTCTATGCAGAATACAAGGTGCAAAGGAGCCGTTTTCATAAACCGCTGTCCGCACAGTTTTGCCAACCGGTTAATAGCAGCCCGTTTCTCTATCTTGACTATTGAATAGGGCTGAAGATTTCCCCCTGTAGGCGCATGAATGCCTGCCTCAATAATATTTTTTACCACCGCGGCGGGGACTTTCCTCTTGGTAAACGCCCGGCAGCTTGCCCGCCCCAACAGAAGCTGTAAAGTCTTATTCATTTGCTCTCCATGCGGTTTCCTTCGATTGCAATATTCCACACAAGCGGTTAAGTGGCGAGCCAGTTCTCATTATAGAAAACCGGCATGGATCTGTAGTCCCTGCGCATTATCACGCTTCACCATCGAAAATCACCTATTTCTGGATATTCAAGGAACCCTTTTCCGACCACGATGTTTTCAATCTTTTTCGGATACCAGAATACGCGGACACTCTGGTATAGCGGGAGCGCTACGGCCTCCTTGGCCAACTCGCCCACGACCGACATGGCGAGTGCATGTTTGCGCCCGACATCCTCCGCGCTGAGCATGCCTTCAAAAAACTTTGCGCCGACCGGAAGGTCAAAATCCAGATATCCGTCCTTACGGAAAAAAACTTCAAGAAAGGCCCGATGATCGGGCACAACGGCATCCAGGTGCATTATTGTCAGATGGTATGGCCGGGGCCGGGAATGGAGCATTTTTTTAAATTCTGCGGGAGGATAGTGTACTACCCGCATTCCCACTCCAGTCCTCTTAAAGAACGCCTCCGCAAAGCGATTCATCTGCTCGTCATTATCAGTACGCCAGTTAGAAAAAATAATGGGGCCATGTTTGTGCGGCAGCGCGGCAAGAGCCGCGCCGCAATCCTGCCTTGGCTCCCCCTGTTTCGCCCCGGGCACGCCTATTGGGAGCACTGATACCACGTCGAAAAAATCGCTTTTTGACGGAAAAAAGGAACTGCGCAGCATTTTAATGTCCGTACAGTTGTATATCATCCTGCGCATCTCCGGATCAAGATGATTAATTATCAGGTCACCAGTCCTAAGTTCTGTACTATAAAAGCCCTGATAGTCTCCTTGGGCAGAAAGGGGCAGCTCCATTCCGCTAATCAAATTCCTATCCGCGATCCCACGGTCTCCCGCGGAGATATCCGGAGAGTTTTGCCGCACGGCTATCGTGTTGTAACCGCGCCTCACCGGCACTTTCCGCGTCAGCAGTATTATGTTTTTTTCGACCTTTTCCACCATGAACGGGCCGAGCCCGTCCTCAACAACGCCGTCCCTCTCTACGGTTGGAGCGTTTTCGTACTGGGTCAAATAGAACAGGTAGTTTGGATGGCTGCGCGCGAACTTCACGTTTACGCAACTATCCCGGATTTCCAGGACGGCGGAATCGTCCAATTTCCTCGTTACGCTCTCCAGGTGTTTTCCCAGCAGCCCGGCGGTAAATTTCGTCCGGGCATTAAACCGCAGTGATTGATCCGGGCAAAAGGCAAACCCCCTGAAATCCAAGCTTCGCTCCCATTTACGCAGTATTCTGGAAGAATAGTTTTCGCCGTCATCCCTGCGCAACAGCGGCTCGTGGGTCTGCTTCAATATATACAGCACTATGCTGACGAACGCCTGGTTTGTGCGCACCTGGGACGGCAGGCTATTGGCCAGGACAACCCAGTTCTCACTGGCGCCCCGGCAACCAGCGGCGAAGGTCAGCCCGACCAATATTAAAGGAAGGATTTTTTTGTTATATGCAGGCATACGGGGCTGAACCCTGTTTTTCGGAAAAATCTTATCGATCTAAAGTTGAAAGAATCCACAAAAGCGTCTATCGCCCGTCCTTTCTTCGCCAGCCATTCAACCGTAAGATAATGCGCCCGCGAGCGCTCATGCACAGACAGTTCCGGGCTGAACCAGATCCAATTAAGGCAATACGTTCCCGGCTCCTCCCGCTCGTATACGGTAGTCAGCCCCACGGGAGAAGACTGTTTTGCAAGACACAACGAATTCTCAGGCAGCAGCCTGTATTGCGCGACATCCCGTGAAAAGGCAATCCTGTCCGGAGTTATACTGGGCTTCCATTCCTCGTAGAACTCCATCACTCTCCGGAGATAGAGCTCGCGGATGAACGATATCTCTCCGGGCATTACGGCCACGGCCGTCGCCTCCCCGAGGCATGGCGGCAGGATGAGCTGCCCGGCAGCTGCGCGATACTGTATTCTGGCCAAATAGGCGTCCGGGATATTCTTTTTCAGCGTCTCGTACTCGCCGGTATCGCCGCAAGGAACGCTGAATATCAATTTCGCACAGGCAGCCGCCGAAAAGCCGCCCCGGATAGCCTCTTCGGTTATATCCGAAATCGCTTCAGCCTTATAATACGCGTTCAGACCTTTGATATCCGTTTGCTTGATCATTCACAAAACCTCAGGGGCGAAGCTGGCTGTTTTCTTCCGGCCCGGAGAAGAGCTCCGCGCATAAAACGCACGGGCAGGAATGCTCCGCAGACAATGTCCCCTCGTGCAACCCGACCTTTTTTGCGAGCTCCCCGAAAGAACAGGCCGTGATCTGCCGGTAGAACCCGCTTTCCCGCAATTGCTCCACGGTCCGGAAGAAATACTTCTCATAGCCGCGGCGGGGGATGTCACACACGGAAAACCCGCGTCCGCACATGTACACCATGCCATCCTTGTTCGGACAATACTGCGTGAGAATCTCTTTGTCAAACGACGGATATGCGTATGATATTTTATTCTCTTTCGCGGCCCCGTAGGGGACCACTTTCTGCACCCCTATGGTGAACTCCCCGGATTTTCGCAGTTGCGCTATCAGAGCGAGGTCTAGCGGGGATTGTATCGTCAGTACCACGCTGAACCGCAAGCCGAGACGGTCGCACGCTTTTTTGAGGTTCTCAACATTTTCCATCGCAAGAAATTCACTATGGAACCTGTCGTATGAAAGCTGGACCTCATTCAGGCCGGTAATTTGCCGCAGTGTCTTCTCCGCAAGTTCCTCGGTAACGGCAAAGCCCCCGTTTGTGGTAATGACCACGCGGGGAGTATACGCCACCGCGGACAACAAATCGTTAATGACGGGAATATACAGGGTCGGTTCGCCGCCTACCAAGATTAGGGTATCAAAACGGAACCTGTTAATTGATTCCGTTAGAAATAGAATCTCTGGCTCCGACAAACACTGCTGCGGAGGCCCGACAATAGCACAATGCCTGCACTTGAAAGTGCAGGCATAGCCAAGAACTATACTTAAAGAATGCGCCATTTTGCTGTTCATATCACAACAAAGACGCGAAACAGGAATTACTTCGGGGTAGGGACAGCCAATGATTCGTCGCAAGAACCACCGGTGCCGCACGCATCCCCAGCCACTGCTATCGTCGACATAAGAACGGTCTTCTCATCCTGAGAGATAGCCGAAACATAACTAGAGGCTTGGGCGACAGACAACGCCCCGAGAGACACCAGAAAGGCCGCGATAACCGCATCTTTGTTAGTCATTTTATTTCCCCTTAACCCCTATATTCTGCCATTTTTGAGGCTTTTATGCAATTTGCCGATTAAAAAAGGGAAAGCAAAACAAACCTTTGCTTTCCCTGGATACATCCGGTTACGGCCGGATTGTGGATACTCTGGGGCCAATTCCCCAAATTACAAGGAAGACTACACTGATAGTATACTGGAGCCGAAGCCGCGGCGTAAGGGCCCTTGGTCCCAACCCGACATAGGTCCTCGGTCTTAATTAATAATTACTAATTCCCATTTTGTATAATACTCGGGTGGTAATCACACCGCCCTTTTCTCCGGAGGATACGATGCGTCTTTCCTTTCTTCTTCCCTGTTTTCTCCTGTTCACCCAGGCATCCTATGCCAAAGATACCCAAGGCAACGCGCTTCCGCCTGGAGCCGCCGTGGAAACCGACCCCGAATATCCGCCGGTGGTCTCCTATACCCTGAAGAACGGGCTTAAGCTGCTGATCCTCGAAAAACACTTCGCCCCGACCTTATCCTACTCCATAGCCTTCAAGGTCGGCAATGTGGACAGCCCCAAGGGCAAGACCGGCCTGCCGCACCTTTTCGAGCACATGGCCTTCAAGGGCACGCAGACCATCGGGACGAAGGACTACAAGAAGGAAAAGCTCGCCCTGGACAAGGTAGAGGCCGCCGCGCAGGCAATGATAGCCGAGGAGCGCAAGCCCGCCCCCGACAAAGCGCGCCTTGAGACCTTGAAGCAGGCCCTTGCCGCCGCGGAAAAAGAAGCGGACGCCTTTATAGTGAAGGACGAGTTCACCCAGCTTTACAAGAACTTCGGCCAGAGCGGACTGAACGCGGCCACAGCCGCCGATTACACCTTCTATATGATCTCCCTGCCGGCCAACAGGCTGGAAACGCTGATGGCCATGGAGTCGGATCGGTTCAAGAAAGCCGTGCTGCGCGAATTCTACCGCGAACGCAGCGTGGTCATGGAAGAAAAGCGTATGTACGACGCCAAGCCGGAAAGCGCCCTGGGAGAACTGCTCGGCACCACGGCCCTTTCCGCCCATCCCTACCGCTACCCTATCGTAGGCTGGCTGGACGACCTGAAATCCTTCACCCGCACCGATGCGGAAGTCTTCTTCCGCCAGTTCTACGTACCCAATAACGCGACCCTGGCCATAGTCGGAGACGTGGATCCAGCCGAGGTTATCCGGCTGGCGGAAAAATATTTCGCCGACTGGAAGCCCTCCGATCTCCCAGACACCAATTACACTCAGGAGCCGCAACAGAACTCAGAGAAACGCTTCGACCTTTTCTTCAAGGCCAACCCATCCATGCGGCTGGCCTTCCACAACCCCGGCTTCTCCAGCCCGGACATGTACGCGCTAATGATGCTCAGCGAGGTGCTTTCCGGCGGCAAGACCGCCCGCTTCTACCGCAACCTGGTGGAGGGCAAGCAGGTGGCGCTTTACGCGGCCGCCGGCTCCCACACCTCTTCGAGGTACCCCTCTCTTTTCGTAATGGTAGCCGCCCCCAAAGCGCCCCACACACTGGAAGAAGTGGAAGCCGCGATCTGGGAGGAGATAGAGCGCATAAAGGCCGAGCCGCCCACGGCCTGGGAACTAGAGAGAGCGATCAACTCCCATGAAGCCGACCTGGTCAAGAACCTGGAGTCCAGCCTGGAGACGGCGCAGAACCTCTCCATATCCCAGCAGGTAATGGGCGACTGGAAATTCGACTGGAAGACCATAGATGCCCTCCGAAAGGTCAAGCCGGAGGACGTCTCGGCCGCGGCCGCCAAGTACCTGGTTCGCTCCAATTACACCGTGGGCTTCATCCGCCCGCCGCTTGCCGCCAAGCCCGCGCAGGCCAAAGGAGCCGCCAAATGAGGAACGCTTTCTTAAAAGTCTCGATTCTAGGAGCCATCATGGCATTCTCTGCTTCCGCCTCCAGGGCGCTGCCCCTCAATGTACCCCAGCCGGCCCCGCTGGACTTCAAGCCGCCGCTGGGCGAGCGGGTAGAACTGCCCAACGGCATGATAGTCTACCTGCTCGAAGACCCCTCCCTGCCGGCCGTGCGCATAAACGCGGTGGTCAGGACCGGCACCATCAACGACCCCGCCGACAAGGTGGGGCTGGGAGCCCTGACTGCCGGCATGCTGGAGGACGGCGGCAGCGCCTCCTACAAGCCGGAGGAGATAGACAAGACCCTGGAATACCTCGGGGCAACCATCAACTCTTCCATAGATCTGGAAGACGCCAGCGTTTCCATGTTCGCCCTCGAAAAGGACTTCGACAAGGTGCTGGACATCTACGCAGACGTGCTGATGAACCCGGCCTTCGACGCGGAAAAGTTCAACATCCTCAAAAAGATGGAACTGGAGATGATACGCCGCCGCAACGACGATCCGGGCAAATCGGTGACCCGCGAAGCCCTGCGCTACTATTACGGCAAGGACCACCCCTACGGCCGCCGCAACGAGGCGGCGACGATAGAGGGCATAACCATCAACGACCTCAAGGTCCACCACTCCGCCTATTACATACCCAACAATATCATCATGGCGGTCAGCGGCCGTTTCGGCTCCAAAGAGGAGCTTCTGACCAAGCTGAATCAGCGCTTCGGCAAGTGGGAAAAGCGGGAGATCAAGGCCCCGCAGGTCCCCCCGCCCGCGCTGGCCGGTACCCGCCGCATCTACTTTATAGAGAAGGACGTACCGCAGGCTTTTGTAATGCTGGTCTGGAAAGGCGTAAAGCGCTCCGATCAGGAACTCTTCTTCCCGCTTAACACCACCAACGACGTGCTTGGCGCCCCCGGCCTTTCCTCGCGGCTGTGGGACACCGTGCGCGCCCGCAAAGGCCTTGCCTACACCGTGTACTCCTACATCTCCAGGAAGAACGCCCACCCCGGTCACATGTTCGCCTACTGCGGAACCAAGCCGGAGACCTACTCGCAGGCCATGGAAGAGATACTGCGGCAGATCAAGCGCGTCAAGACGGAACCGCTCTCCGAGAAGGAACTCTCCGACGCAAAGGACAGCCGCATAAATTCCTTCGTCTTCACTTTCAAAACGCCCTTCGACGTGGTGAACCAGCGGGCTTCGCTGGAACATTACGGCCTGCCGAAGGACTACCTGGAGACGTATGTTTCGAACGTCTCCAAGGTCACGCGCGACTCGGCCTTCTCAGCAGCCAGCGCCATGTTCGACCCCGACAACGCGCTGATCTTCGTGATAGGGAACTCCAAGAAGTTCGACAAACCGCTGTCCGAGTTCGGGCCGGTGACGGAACTGAAGGAAGATTAAATGGGGCTGTTCTCCAACAAAACCGAGATCACGGTGGTCATCCCGGCCTTCAACGAGGAAGGCGCCATAGCGCCCACCATCAAGGGTGCGGGCGAGGTCCTGACGGCGGCCGGGCTCAAGTACGAGATCATAACGGTGGACGACGGCTCCACGGACAAGACCGCCGCCGCGGCAGAGGCCGCCGGGTCCAAGGTCATCCGCCACCCCATCAACCGCGGTTACGGCCGGTCGCTGCTGAGCGGCATCCACGCCGCCGCGCACGACTGGATCCTGATCATAGACGCCGACGGCTCCTACCCGCCGGCGGAGATAGCCAAGCTCCTGCCGCACGTGCCGGCCTTCGACATGGTGGTAGGCGCGCGCGAGGGGTCGCTATTCTGGGGCACCCCCGTGAAGGCGCTCATGCGCTTCATCTACCTGCGCATCGCCCGCTTCGTGGCCGGCGAGCCCATCCCGGACGCGAACTCCGGCCTGCGCATCTTCCGCAAGGAAGCGGTCTCCACCTCCATGCCGGTGCTGTGCTACGGCTATTCCTTCACCACCACCATGACGCTCTCGTTCCTGAACGCCGGGCGCTTCGTGCGCTTCGAGCCCATCCGCTTCACGGAGCGCGTGGGCCACTCCAAGGTGAAGCCGGTGCGCGACATCCTGCGCACCCTGCAGATCATGACGCAGGTGATCCTCTATTTCAACCCCATGAAGTTCGCCGCCGTGGTCACGCTGCTGCCGCTGCTCGCCACTTTCGCCGCGGCCGCCCACCTGCTTCTCTCCCCGCAGGCGGACCCCCGGTGGCTGGTGATAGCTTTGATGCTGGTGATATCGGTGCTGGTCTTCCTTCTGGGCTGCGCCGTGGAATCCATAAGACTGCACAGCAGGAAATAGCTCACAATGCCGGAAACAGGTGACGCGATAGAGACGCAGGCCACATGGGACGACTTCTTCGTCTATAATCCCGCTTCGCGCCACCGCCGCCGTTTCATCAAAGCACTCATCCGCGCCCATTGCCCCCGCCCCCGCTCCATACTGGATGTCGGTTGCGCCGACGGCAGGCTTCTGGAGGAACTGCGGGCCGAATTCGGATCGCGGATCACAGGCATAGAGCCGCACCGCGACTCCGCACCGGAACGCCTGAAGACGAACATGGGCGGCTTCCATTCCTTCAGCATCGAAGACTCCGCCCTCGGAGAGACCTTCGATTTGACCGTAATGACCGAGGTGCTGGAGCACACCAAAAACGACTCCGCCGCCATGGAGAATCTTGCGAAAATGACCGCCGGACACCTGCTGCTGACCGTGCCCGCCGGGCCCATCCTCAACACGGACGTCACCATGGGCCACCTGCGGCACTATACCAGGGAAAGCCTCACGGCCCTGGCGGAACGCCACGGCTTCTCCACGGTAGCCTGTTTCTCCTGGGGGTTCCCCTTCCATTCCCTTTACCGGGTCCTCGTGGACCTCTTCCCCTCGGCCGTGACCGGGTCGTTCGGAAAGACGAACTACGGCCCCCTCCAGAAAGCCGCCGCGAATTTCCTCTACCTGCTTTTTTACATGAACTTTTCCGGGCGCGGGAACCAGTTGTTCTATCTCGGAAAAACGCGCTGACCCGCGCCGGAGCTGCGCCATAAATGGACATCAAAAAAATCTTCAATAACCGTCTGTTGCTGATCTTCCTGGCCGCCTTGTCCCTGCGCATCGGCTACGTACTGCTGGCCCCCCAGCATCCGCCGGACGCAGACGCCTTTGATTACGACACCATCGCCTTTAACCTGGCCTCCGGCCACGGCTTTTCCCTGAATCCGGACGTGCCCACCCCGCGGCGCCCCCCGGGCCTGCCTTTCATGCTCGCCGCGGTTTATTCCGTTTTCGGGCACTCGCACACCGCCGGCAGGCTGCTGCTGGCCCTGCTGGGCGCGCTTACCGTGATCTTCTCCTTCCGTACCGCCGAAAAACTTTTTGGGGAACGGGCAGCCGCTTTAGCCGGTTGGACGCTGGCCCTTTACCCCATTTTCATAGTGCACCCCGCGTTCCTGCTCACGGAAACACCCTACACTTTCCTGCTCGCCGGCGCCATGCTGTTCTGGGTTTACGGCGTCAGCCGGAAGAACTACCTGGACTTCGCGTTGGCCGGGCTCTTCCTTGGCCTGGCCACGCTCACGCGGCCGGTCACGCTGGTTTTCCCGGGAGTACTGCTGCTGTTCTCGGTGATCTTCAACCGCGGCCTCCTCCTCAAGTGGCTGCTTTTCCTGGCCGTATTCTTAGCCGTGCTGGCGCCCTGGTCGGCGCGCAACTACCGCCTCTGGGGAACGCTCAAACCGTGCAGCGTGGGCACGGGTTTCGGTTTTTATCTTACCGGCAACATGGCCGCGGGGCTTTCCTGGGATGAAAGTTTCGGCAAATACGTTGAGAAATTCAAAGAATATCCCGAGCCCACCGCCTTTACCCCAGGCGATCACCCGGCGCTGCGCCTGGAACAGGCCCTTCAGGCCGAAGGCAATGCGTTGCTAAAAGCCCACCCATGGGAAGCCGTAAAAATAGCCATTAAGCGCCTGCCGCCGTTCTGGATAACCAGCCACTCCAGCGTACTGGGAGTGGACAAGAGCCTGCACGAGTACTATCTCGAAAGGGACTTCTTCCCTATCGCGGTAAGGTTCGCCCTGCTCGGCTTTCACGCGCTTATGCTCCTGCTAGCCGCGGCCGGTATGGCGTTAACCCGGAAAAGCTGGCGCGAAACCGCACCCCTGATCGCCCTGCTGGCCTTCTTCACCGGGCACGTAGCTTTCGATTTTGTACCGCGCTACCACCTGCCGGTGATCCCGTACGTCTTCATCTTCGCAGCGGCCGGCCTGCTGGGCCTGAAAGAGCGATACTCCAAGAAGAAAGCATGAAAATAGCCCTGATAGCGCCTCCCTACGACCTGCTGGCCAAGGGCTACGGCACCAAAGCCAAGATCAAGTACGGCCACATGCCGCCGCTGGGCATAGGCCATATCGCCGCCGTGCTGCTGAAGCTGGGACACGAGGCCAAGATCATAGACGCTCCGGCCATGGGCTACGGCGACGCCGACGTGGTAAGGGAAGTGTTGAAGTGGGGCGCGGACGCGGCCGGCATCTCGGCTATGACCGCCTCGGCCGACTCGGCCTATTCCGTTGCCAACGCCATAAGGGAAGCCTCGCCCATGCCGCTGATCATGGGCGGCCCGCACAGCATCTGTTTCCCCGAGAAGGTTTTGACCGACTGCCCCGCCGTGGACGTGAGCGTTTTCGGCGAGGGCGAGACCGTGATGCCCGAGCTGGCCGGCTGGCTGGAGAAAAAAGCCTCCCTCTCCGGCGTAAAAGGCGTCTGCTTCCGCGGCCCGGGCGGCGCGGTGGTCCGCAACCCGCTCGGCGAATCCATAGCAGACCTGGACTCCATCCCGTCCCCCGCCTGGCACCTCTACGATTTTTCGCTCTACCGCTCGCTGCCCGGCCAGAACCGGGCCTTCCCGGTGGCGCCGCTCATCACCTCGCGCGGCTGCCCGTACCGCTGCACCTTCTGCTTCCAGGCCGGCAACAAGGCCTTCCGCTACCGCCGGCACAGCCCGGAGCGCATCATAAGCGAGATAGAGAACCTTTACAACAATTTCGGCATCCGCGAGGTGATGTTCTGGGACGACACCTTCGCCATGAACATAGACTGGATGGAAAAGTTCTGCTCCGGCCTCAAGGCCAAAGTACGCCTGCCCTGGAGCTGCTACGGCCGCGTGAACACGGTGTCGGAGAAGATGCTGCGCCTCATGGCCGACGCCGGCTGCTGGAACATCTTCTACGGCTACGAATCCGGCAGCCAGCAGATGCTGGACCTCATCCAGAAAGGCACCACCATAGAGCAGTGCCTGGCCGCCACGCGCTGGGCCAAGGAAGCGGGCATGCAGATCCGCGCCTCGTTCATGATAGCCCTGCCCGGCGAAACGCCGGAGATGGCGCGCAAGACCATAGATTTCGCGATAAAGCTGAACCCGGACTACGTGCAGTTCCTGCCCACGTACCCGGAATACGGCACCGTGCTCTACGAGCAGGCGCTCAAGGAAGGAAAGATAACGAAAGGGCTGGAATACAAGGGCAGGACCAAGGCCACCTACGTGCCCGACGCCTACGGCACGCCCGAGGAAGTGGAGAAGATGGTGCGCTACGCGTACCGGCGCTTCTACCTGCGCTTCGCCTACGTGTGGGGCAGGCTCAAGACCATCCGCGGCCTCGCCGACCTCAAGGTCTATTTCGACGGGCTCAAATTCATCCTGGGAATAGCTTTTAAATAACCCTGGGCGCTTCCGCGGCCAGGCGGACCTTCACTTCTTCGGGTATCTCTATCAACTTCAGGTCGCGGCCCACGCAGACCAGGTCGGTCTCGGCCTTGGCTATCAGCCGGCCGTCCTGGTTATGGACCAGGTAGGAAAAAACTATCCGGTAAGGGGTGTACTCTTTCACCTTCGTTTCCACGTCGAGGGTGTCGCCGTAGAGCGACGGGAACTTGTACTCCACTTCCTGCCGCCGTATGGCAAAGCCAACGCCCCGCTCCAGCAGGCCCTTCACGGTGAGACCGCGGGCCTCCAGGTATTCGGAACGCGCCTCTTCGAAATATTTCAGGTAGTTGGCGTGGTACACGGCCCCGCTGGTGTCGGTATCGTAATAGTAGACGCGGCGTTTCATATCCGCAGCCCTTCACTCCTTCCGGCCGAAAGCTCTACAGCCTTCTTATACTGATAAACCGAAGGTTCAGGGGACGCGTGCCGCCTCACCCGGAAATTGTCGTAGTACGATTCAGCCCCGTGCGGGTATTCCCTGGCGCCTATGCCGAGTTTATCCCCGGAAGAGACCGCCACCGGGGTGGAAACCAGCTTCTTCCCCCCCAGGTAGATCGCGACCTCTCTCCCGTCCTCCACCACGCCGTAGTTCCTCCACACGCCCGGGGTCAGGGAATTATCTTCCGACACCCTCTCCATGTGGTCCACACTGCCGTTCTGCCACCAGGTGATAGCGGCCCGGCCGGACAGGCAGTCCTCACCGCGGCAGGCGCTGCCCGGGGAATACCCGTCGAAAAGAACTACCGCTACGGCGCTCCTCGGCTGCGCGTAAGGACCGGCTATCACCCCGTCCCAGCGCAGCGCCAGCTCATGGGTGATGCCGTTGTTCCCGCCATCGGAAGCCATGGCGGAGAATTCCACCACGTACGGCGCCTGCAGCCCCTGCGCGGAGGTAAGCGTGGTCTTGCGGATAGAACTGCCGTAACCGCAGCCGGTGAAACGCAGGAGGCCGCCCTCCTGCCGTACCGGGCACTCGCCGCGCACCAGCCACCTGGAGGTATCTATCCACGAACCCTCGAAATCGTCGAAGAGCAGGAAAGTGGCCGCCCCGTTGGAAACAGGCCCGGCGGCCGTGTTCCCGTAATAAACGTAAATATTCTTTACCGACTTTTTCGCCAGGAAGGGGAGCCGCACCCAGACCCTGGTCCGCGAGGCGCCGCAACCGCTTTCCAGCCAGTAGTTCAGCCTGGATTTTTCGTTGGAATTGACGAAGCGCAGGTCCGCGCAGTCCGCCCTCATGCGGCCAGCGCGGATCAACGCGGCGGTATCAAGCTCAACCAGGACCTGATGGTCCACTAGCGACTTTCCGCTGCGTTCGGCCACGCGCAGGTTTTCGCGGTATTTCCAGGCGGCGGGGAAATCTTCCGCCGGCGCTTTCTCCTCCTGGGCGGCCGCCTGCGGGACCGCTTCGGGTTCGGCGGCGGCCTGCGCCGTCTCCGCCGGGATTATCTCCGTTTCCCAGTCGGCCGGGGCCACCACGGCCGCGGCCGCGAGCACCATGCCGTTCTCCACCCCTATCACGCGCGCGTTGATCTCCAGCAGCCCGCCGGGCCGCCGCATAAGGGTACCGGTAACCACGGCGTCCACTCCGAGTATCTTGCCGAGGCTCTTTATGGACCGTTCGTCCACGGCCCCGGAGTACTGGAGTTTCAATTCCCCCATTACCTTCTCCAGCAGGTTGCGCTCCACCACTTCCAGCTTCCTCTCCCTGATCAGGCTGGTCAAAAGCCGCTCCGACACCACCACGCCGTCGTCGGACTCACGCTTGTCAGTGTAAGAAAAAGGCAGAACGGCCACCTTCCGGTTGGGCACCCTGTCCCTGGCCGCAGACAACCCGGAAGCCAGGACCCGGTAAGGGTCCCGCCACCTATTAACGCTCGCGTTGTCACCGCGCCCCTGCCCGGAACAGGCGCAGAAAGCCAGGACCAGAACCATGTTCAACGTTCTTTTCATTTTTGGTTATTCCCCAATGACCTTAATGAACCCACGCTTAAAGCTTTATCCCGCTGACCCGCCAGCTGACCCCTTTGTACGGGGTTATACTGACGTCCCTGAATTTATCCGCCGGCACCCAGCGTTCCACGCGGGCCCGCTCCATGAACTGCACCTGCGGCGCGTTCAGCTTGTCGAACACGTTCAGCACGTTGCGCTCAAAGGACATCTTGCGGAAGTTCTGGAAATACTCGTAGAACGGAAGCCGCTTGAGCGGCAGCAGGTACACCGTATAGATAGGCGGATACATAAGCAGGCAGATAAACTGCGACAGCCGCAGAAGCCCCTTGCGCGACATCCCCGCCAGGAACGCCTTACGGAACGGCTCAACCCCGTGCTCCACCAGCGCGTTACCCTCTTTAGAATACACCCAGATGATCACCTTGCCGCCGGGCCTGGTATGTTTCACCATGTTGGCCACGGTCTTTTCCGGGTCGTCGGTATGGTGTATGACGCCTATGGAAAAAACCACGTCGAACTGGCGGCCCAGGTCCATGGCCGCTATGTCGGCCTCCACAAAGGAAACGTTCTTAAAATCCCTGTTCCGCTCCCTGGCCACCTCCGCCGCGTTCAGGTCCACGGCGGTAACGGAACGCGCGTGCGGAGCTATGAACGCCGTATGCTGCCCGCCGCCGCAGCCGCATTCCAGCACGTCCTTGTCTTTAAAATCATCGAGCGTGTTCGGGAGTATCCAATCCTTGAAAAGGAACAACTCGTTGTCCCGCAGCATCTCCCACTGTTCCCGCCACTCGTTCTGTTTCTGCTGAGCCATTAACGACCTCTCAAAATGATTTCGCGCCGTTCGCCCGGCCCCTGCGGCCCCGCGGCTAACGGCACGAATCAATAATATCAAATTGCTCCCGGCGTTGTTACCGCCGGCACGGTCAGCTCACCTAAAATCGTTTTTTAAGCGTTATCCGCTGTACGCTGCCCAGGCCGGTTTCAGGCGACACGGCATAATCCAGTTGCGCGCCGAGGGCCATCAGCCCCGCTCCCACGCTGAGCCCGCTCTTGCCGTCATTGGACGCCATTCCGGCCAGGCCATAACCGCCGCGCAGCGCAAAGCCGGCTCCCGCCTGGGTCATTATGGCGTACTCCGTGCCGAAAGAAAGTATGGTCTCTCTGTCATAGACCAGGCGTTTCGCATCGAAGGTCAGCCCCATGCCCGGCATTGCCAGGAAAGAGACCCCGGCGTTCACGCTTAGCGGCAGTTGGTCACGCTGCGACAGATACTTCATTCCTCTGCCCAGGTTCTGCACGCCCAGCCCCAGCGTGACCGGCAGCCGCGTAAGCGTCCGCTTGGTGCCAAGGTCCACCGCAAAAGTTTCCGCGCGCACGCCGGCTATGCTGCCTTGTATGTACTTTACCGCGCAGCCTACGTTCTTCACGGCCAGGCCCAGGCTTACCACCTGGTCGTAAGCGCCGTAGCCGCCAAGGGCGCTGCGGTCCTCGCCGCGTCCATCGAACGAAGTGTTGGACAGGCGCGTTACCCCAACGCCCACCGCCACCTTCCCCTCCTTGGCGCCGCCGGCCTTAAACCCGAAACCGGCGAAGTCGTGGCTGGCGTCCATAAGCCATTTACTGTGGCTGAACGCGGCCTCCGGCCCGGTCATGGCGGAGAGGCCGGCCGGGTTATAATTGAGAGCGCTTATGCCGTACACGGAAGCCGCCCCGGCCGACGCCATGCCGCTAAGGCGCGCGTCGGTGTCTATACGCAGGAACTGCGCTCCGGCCTGCGCCATAAGGGCCGCCGGCATGACCGCCAGGAAAGTGGAAAATATTATTGTGGTCTTGTTCATATTTTCCTTTATCTCACCACCGCGAACTTGCCCTTAGTACGCAGCTTCCTGCCTCCGCGCTGAGCTTCAATGGTGTAGTAGTAGACGCCGCTGGCTATATGCCCGGCCCACTGGTACTCATAAGCGTACGCGCCGCCCAGGAACTGCGGACTACCGCCGAGGGTCCGCTCGTGCACTTGCTTTCCCGCCACGCTGAAGACCCGGATCTCTACCGTGTCGGCCAGCCCCACCTCAATGTGGAACGTGGGGACCTTGCCGCCCTTGGCCGGGTCCGGATATACATACACCTGGCCAAGACGGAATTCCTGGATGGCCGCCTGGGACGCGGCCCCACCGTTATCCTCCACCGGCAACGTAGAGGTTAACGAGGCGGCCAGTGCAACAGGCAATTCCACCACCTGGTACTGCGAGAAATGTTCCACATCGGCTCTTATGAAACGCCCGTCCTTGTCCAGCTTGGAAACAAGGGGCTCCCACTCGCCCTTCTGGTCATTCCAATAGGCCACCGCCAACCGCTCAGGGGCCTTCTCGCCAGCTTCGTAAGGCAGGCTTATGGTTACCGGCGTATCGAATCTGAGGCCCTCGGGGCCGAACTCGAACACTGTGCCCCGGCGCTTAAAGCCGGAACCTTCGGCGGCGCGCTGCTTGCGAGTCTCCTTCTGGACCAAGTCACGCTCCACTTTGAGCATGAACAGGTCCTGGTCGTCGCGCAACGAGCCCTCCTTTCCGTCCATATGCGCACCGCAGCCGTGTGAGTAATGCCATTTATTACTGCGCTCTGCCTTGAAGTGCCTTATGGTCCGCATAGCACCCTGCGCGGAAAAGGTCATACCGCCCTCAAGAATCCCTGACACGGTCATGGTCACCAGGGCATTGGCCGGCAGGACCGCGGCTACCGCATCGCGGTCGAACTTCACAGTGGCGGTGCCGCATTGCACGTCGTAGCCGCCCTTCTTCTTGCCGCTTCCCGGCTTTTGCGCGTAGATAGGCGCCGCCAGGAGGGTATCGCCAACGGCGCTGATATTCACTGTCTCCGGCTTGAAACACCCGGTGCCCGCGGCGAAGGAAAGCTCCGCCGTTATATAGCCGCCGTTGCTGTCCAGGTTCAACGTGGAAGGCGAGATAGCTACGGTAACCACAGGCCCCGTAATAGTCTTTTTGCGCAGCATAGCGTACATGGAGGTATGCGTTATCTCGCCCTCCAGGTAGGCCAGCGTGTCGGACTCAAAGACCACGCGCTGGTTCAGGACGGAGGTGCTGCTCCAGTTAACCCCGTCGAAGTAGTAGATGGCCAGAGTGGTCGTATCCACACCAACCGGGTCGAAGGAGAACTTAAGCGTGGCGGGCACGGCGAACTGCACCCCGCCGGGCTCGAACTCGTAGAACGCGCCCTGCACCGGCTCCAAACCGGAATCTATCATGGCCGTGAACACGGTCATGGTGGAAGTGATGGTTTCCGTAGATATGGCGGAAACCTCTATCTCCACTCCTGGCGTGGCTATACTGACAAGGCCGTCCTCGCTGGAGTTGAGGGTAGAAGTAACGGTAAAAGATACCGTTGAGCTAACCACAAAGTCGCCACCCAGTTCTGCCAGCGCCGAAACAACGTACTCGCCGGGAGACAACCCAGCCGGCACCTTACCCGCTATGGAAGTCCCGGTCCAGGAACTCACAACAGCCGCGGCCGTGCCTACGAATACGCGGGAACCCGCGGTATAAGCTCCGAATCCGGACCCCGTCAGGGTGAACTGCCCGCCTACAGGCCCCGAAGACGGTGAAACGGCGCTTATCACCGGAGCAGTTGGTGCGGAGGAGAGGTACAATTCCGCCGATCTCGAACCAGACCCGGCGGCCATCAGTAGCCGCCCGCCTTGCAGCAGCGTGGCCGTGGCCCAATCGCGCGCCTCGTTCATGTCGGCGCCGGGCGTGAATGTGCCGCTGACAGGGTCGTATAGTTCTGCACTGGCGAACGGCCCGCCATTGGAACCTCCAGCCACCAGCACTTTGCCGTTGCCCAACAGCGTCGCCGTGGCGTGCAGCCTGGCGTCGCTCATGGAACCTGTCTGCGTGAATGTGCCGCTCGAGGGATCGTACAACTCCGCCTCGGCTATGCTGCCGGGATTTGCACCGCCGGCAACCAGCACACGCCCGTCAGGCAGCAATGCCGTTACAGGGTGATACCTGGCCACCAGCATGGACCCGGTCGCAGTGAACACGCCGGTAGCGGGATCATAAATTTCCGCGCCCGACACAAAACCGCTGCCGATCACCCCACCGCCCACCAGCACCTTCCCATTGGGCAGCAGTACCGCAAAATGCGCGCACCGTGCGCTATTCATATTCCCAGTAGGCGTGAACACCCCGGTGGCAGGGTCGTAAAGTTCGGCGGAAGCCGTCTCGACGTTGCCTGTGGTGCGCCCGCCGGTTATTAACACCTTGCCGTTCGGAAGCAGCGTGGCCATGCCGGCATAACGCCCGGCGGACATAGACCCGGTCGCGCTGAACGTTTTACTGACGGGGTCGTACAATTCGGCCGAGGCAAGATATCCAGGCCCGTCAGAACCACCCGCCACCAGCACCTTGCCGTTGCCCAACAGCACGCTGCGGTGGCCGCCGCGCCCGGTCAACATAGCCCCGGCGGTACTGAACACCCCAGCGGTCGGATCGTACAGCTCAGCCGTGGCGCTGGGATTCTCATCCCCCCATCCACCTGTTATCAGAACCTTACCATCCGCCAGACGGGAAGCGGCGTGCTCGTAGCGGCCAACAGCTAACGAACCGGTAGGCACGAATGTATCCTGCACGCTGACTGGCGGCTCTACCGTGAAGACTACCGTATTGCTCAATACGCTGGCGCTGTTATCTATCCGTTCCACCCTTACTTGGTATTCACCTGCAGAGAGCGGCGGAACTACGCCTTCCATGGAGGTATTGCTCCAGTTGGAAACCGCCGCGGCGGTGGACCCGAACAGGACCCTGGCGCAGGTAGACGTATAGACACCAAAATTGCCTCCGGAAATAGTGAACGGAACTCCGGCAGGACCGGTTACCGGATTTATGTTGTTTATGACCGGTACCGGGTTGGGCGCCGCGCCGCCATACACTTCCGCGGACCTCAACCCCGAACCCGCGGCCATCAGCACACGCCCATCCGCCAGGATGGTGGCCGTGGCCCAGTCCCGGGCCGTGTTCATTGTGGCACCTGGCGCGAACTTGCCCGTAGCCGGGTCATACAGTTCAGTACTGGCAAAATGCCCGCCGTTGGACCCGCCAGCCACCAGAACCTTACCATTACCCAGCAACGCGGCCGCAGCATGCAGCCTGGCGTCGCTCATTGATCCGGTCTGCGTGAACGTCCCGCTCGCAGGGTCGTATAGTTCCGCCTCCGCTATGCTGCCGGGATTTGCCCCACCCGCAACCAGCACACGCCCGTCGGGCAGCAATGCCGTTACAGGGTGATATCTGGACATAACCAATGAGCCGGTAGGCGTAAACACCCCGGTGGCAGGGTCATAGATTTCGGCACCGGATACAAAACCGCTGCCGATCACACCACCGCCCACCAGAACTTTTCCATTGGGCAGCAGTACCGCAAAATGCGCGCACCGCGCGCTATTCATATTCCCAGTAGGGGTGAACAACCCGGTGGCAGGGTCGTAAAGTTCGGCGGAAGCCGTCTCGACGTTGCCGGTGGTGCGCCCGCCGGTTATTAACACCTTGCCGTTCGGAAGCAGCGTGGCCATGCCGGCATAACGCCCGGCGGACATAGACCCGGTCGCGCTGAACGTTTTGCTGGCGGGGTCGTACAATTCGGCCGAAGCAAGATATCCCGGCCCGTCAGAACCACCCGCCACCAACACCTTGCCGTTGCCCAACAGCACGCTGCGGTGGCCGCCGCGCACGGTCGACATAGCCCCGACGGTACTGAATACCCCAGCGGCCGGATCGTACAGCTCAGCTGTGGCAGTGGGGTTCTCATCGCCCCAGCCACCGGTTACAAGCACCTTGCCATCCGCCAGCCTGGAGGCGGCATGTTCATACCGCCCCACCGCCAGGGAACCGGTGGGAGCGAAGATGTCAGGAACCGCGACCACATCCCCCGTCACGGTTATGCTGACGCTCTTCACCTCCGCGCGGTTCCCCACGTTATCGACTGCGGAATAATACACCGTGTGCGCCCCCACCGGCAGCGAGAACGGCTCGCTATATATCGGATTATCGCAGGTTCCGGCAGGTGCGGTATTAATTATCTCCTCACTGGAACAGGCCGTGGGGCTGACGTCCACCAGATAGAAGATGCTTTGCCGCCCCGCAGAAACACCGTTTGACGGCAGATCTTCGGCCGCGACACTGAACATTTCCCCCGTCACAAGGTTCACGCTCCCAGCCAGCACGTTCTGCCCATATTTCAAGGACACCGCCGGCGGAGTACCATCCGAGACAATGCTCTTAACATTGTACGGCTCAAAATTGCCGGCATTGTCCACACTGAAGAAATACAACTGATGCGCACCCTCAGATAAGCGGAACGGCGTCCGATAAACAGGATTTGCACACGTGCCAGCAGGCGCCTGGGCGTCATACGGGGTAAGCAGGCAGGCCTGGTCCGGATCCGCATCAAGCAGGAAGTACGTGGTGGCCACTCCGGCGATTTCCTCTATTTTGGCGGCGCTGTCCACGGCCTTAAGCGCAATTTCCGCCGATGACGAAACGTACACGATTCCGCCGACCTCAACGGAAGCGGGGAACTCGGCGATGGTTATAGGGGGCAGCGCATCTTCAACCGGCACCATTACAGCGAAGGGAGAGGCATGCGGCACTACGCATTTAACCCCCTCTTCGGCAATTGAATCCGTAACATTCACCCATTGCCCATTGTCATTGTGATAAATGCGCATCCCTTCTATTTGTTCCTGGGTCAGGTTGTACTTTGAGACCTTGAACATTATTCTTACTGGGCCCGAATATTCAGCCGTGATGCCGACATCGTATACGTTGCGGCTGTCCGCCAGCCGGTAGCCAGGCACCTTGGGATCGAACGCGGCCTTAGACAACGTTATGGTGCCGGGTTTGGAAATATTTGAAACCTCCACGGAGACTTCGGCCATGTCCACACTGACGTTCAACCCAGCCGGGACCCACTCCGTCTCCACTATCCTGGGCCGGATTATCCCCGTATACTTGTAATCCAGGTTGATATCGCCAAAGTATGAATAGGACTCTGGCCCATACGGTACTCTGAATTCTCCTCCCTGGCCATCAGAACAGGATATCTCCCCGTAATTAGTATTCCCCCTTTCATAGACTTGGACCCCCGCGAACTGTGGAAGCGCAACATTCTCCGCCTTATTCAGGATGATATTGCCATCCTCATATTCCAGTATCGTCGCCTCCGCTTCCGGGGTATATCCGAGTTGGAGCGGAATGTTATCCCACTCTTTCAAAGCCGCCTCCGGCCCCTGTCCGACCTTAACGGCCACTTTCATCCCCGTGGGATAATCAACAAAATTACATCCGCTGGCGGGCTGGAGGATCTGCACATTAATTGCCGCGTTCTTAAGAAGCACTCCGGACGGTTGTACGGCAAAAGTCTGCCAATCTCCCCAGGAGCCGCCCCCGCCGCCCGTCCCGACAGTTGCCTGGTCTTCACCATTGATCAACCAAAGCTCGTCTCTGCCCAAGAGATTTGCCTTATCCTTGCCCGCGAAAACATACTGATTCATCGCGGGGGCGGGTTCCCCATACAGCCCGCTGTAAGAGAACAAGGACTCAGACGGGCCGGGCGGGAGCGGACTCCCGGTATATGAAATCGGAAGGGGGCCGGGCAGAGGGTTAAGGAATTTTTGCACCTCCACACCGACACCGGACATGCTGTCCGTCAACTTACCGACAGTATTCACAAGATAACTTTCGTTCAGAAGCTCCACCACCACGCTAGTAAAACTCACCACAGGGGGATTCCGGTCAAGATGAAAAAAGAAAGATGAAGCGTTCCCGGCAGAATCCAGTGCCTTCACGGAGTAGCCTGTTCCATCCTCCGGGATCGCAGGAGACACCTCCACGGACGCCGTATTTTCCGGGAAATCCACGGTGACCATCTGTTCCGCGAGGTTGTTTTTGTAGAGCTCGAACCGGGCAAGGTTGTTGGAAGGATCGATAATGGTAAAGTTCTGTCCATACCGCGAGACCATCCACTCCGCGCTATCCATGCTATTCTCTTGCGCCTGTGGGCTCTGACCATATCCAACGTCATACCAGCCGATAACCGGCTTGTCCGTGTCCTCTCCTACCGCTATCTGGTGCGCCTTATCCGTTCCTTCCACCGCGGCAACCAGCAGCCGGTCTTTCCCCAGCACAGTGGCACCCAATGGGATCTCCGGAGTGCCTGAATTGGCCGTATCTTTGGCGAATATGGTCAAGTTATGCTTGCCGACATATGCCTGATCATCCGGGACCGTGAACTCACCGGAGAAAATCTGCTGCTGGCCGGCAGGGTCCGTAGACGCAAGCGCGATATTCTCTCCGTTGTTTATGCCTGATATGACCAACACCGGCTCCGAGACCGGCTCGGCGAAGGTGATGTTTACCTTATACTGTTTATTCAAACCGAGCGCAGAGGCAGTAATGGTATTAAGCGTGAGCGCGTTCTCCCCATCAACCCACTCTTTTTTGTATATGAGAGCATCCGAAGCGTCCACGATCTCCACCACCCGCGCATAAGGGCGGACCGCATTAACAGCAAAATCCACCGAAGCGAAATTAGCGGCTTGGTCATAAACTCGGACAAAAATATGCCCTTCGGGGAGTTCCCCGAGTTCGGAAAATAAATATGTATGCGAAATATTATAATCGGCAAAAATTGATTTTATTAATGTGCCGTCCGAATCCGGATCTCCGAGCCAGATTTTTAAGCCGGCCAAGCCAGAGCCGGACTCGGTGTCGGTTGCCTCAATAGAGATGTTTTGGCCATTTGTGACGCCCCCAGAGGTTATTTCAGAACCGGAATCCATAATCTTAACTATTGGAGTCGCAACGTTCGTGTCGCGCGTCATTCTCGACATTAGCGCCGACGGGTAAAAAACTTCTACATACTGTTCTTCTTCTGCATCTGTAAAAAAGCCGACCCCACCATTTACCCCTACTTGTTCATACACATACTCCACAAGACCATCACACCTAAAAGAAACGCCAGGATTTTTTATATCCGGCCAGCCGGTAAGTTCATATGTCGCGCCTATTTGATTTCTCGCGACAACGACCATATTTCTTCGTTGTTCCGCGGTAAGTGTGAAATTCGCTGTGTAGCTACCCCAATACGGCTGACCATCCAAGAACTGCTCAAAAGTCCGACCATGCACGCCTATAGTATCCATTCCATCTACAACAAAATTAGCTGCTTGGCTGGAAGAATCTCCAGACGAGGGAGTCCACCGCGAATAGATACCTGTATGGCCATAGCCATTAAACCCAACGACGTTTAATTGACGAAATATCGCGTCACCTTTCTCCGCATTTGCCGGGCCATAAGCAGCATTTGCGCTCGCTACCAACAGGAACAGCCAAGAAATCATGGAGATTCCAATTTTATGAATACTTTTTGATCTACTGATATCAGTCATGGCTTTCCCCTATTAAGTAGCTTCCACACCCCAAGATAAATCCAAAAGCAAGAATATTAATAAGACGTGAGCTGTAAAACAAACTAACGAAAATCAGACAGAGCATAACACAGCACAGCATTCGCAAAGAAACATTCGCAATATTACGTCCAAGACTATTTTTTTCGCGGGATGATAGTATTTGCCCAATTCCCACACCACCAGACACCGAGCCCGCCTGAAAAATGATGCTTAAGAGCGGCCCAACAATAACTACGCCCTCACCCAAATATCTGCCTTGCAAAACCAATCTCCACAAATAATGTCCGAGTAGGCAAGCAACTCCCGCTACAAGGGGAACTGTGTACAGTTTTTTTAAATCACGATTCACAATCCCAGCAGGCAAGCCGACCAATATGCCCAGGAAAAATGGCCGAAGATACTGGATAAAATCGACATGATAAGTAAGGCTAGTTCTTCCATAGGGGAACTCATGGGCAAAAAGCATACCGATAGCCCCCACAAGTCCGCCTAGACCTAGTTTATACGCCCATCTAGAAAACCTCATCTTTTTGTCTCCAATGAAGACTGTGCTTTCGCAATCTTGCTTTTTACATAAGTGTCTTTTGTTGAGTTTAATGCGGTTTTTAGGGCTATCACCTTTTCAGGGGAATTTTTTCCTTTTGCCAAGGCTTCCGCAGCATAACCACGCAGCAACTCATCATTATCCGACAGAAGACCAAGCAGTACCTTATCTGAACCCTCCCCGCCAATATTTCCCAAAGCCTCGACAGCTGTACAACGATAAGTGTAGTCTTCCTGTATATTCTCGGCCATCTTTATAATGACAGGAAGCGCCTGCTTCTCTTTGGCCTCCCCCAGCAGTTTAATAGCCACGTTGCGATTTTCAAATTGAGAATCGTTCGCAATTTCAATTAATGGCTTAACCTGCGCCATATCTTTAGCGTTAACCGCTAGTTGGTAAAGCGCTCTTACGGCAACCGTTTTAATGAACGCGTCCTTATGTTTCAATCGGCTCGTAATTATGGCACCCCCTTGGGAACCACCAATATCCGCAAGCGATCTTAAAACGCTAGATTGAAACTCCTGATTATCCAGGTTTTCATCTGCTACTTCCTTAATTGATGATAGTGATTCCGCCCCCCCCATCTTTCCTAAAACTTTTATCGCAGCGCTCCGCACTGAAATATTTTCTTTTTTATTTTTTAGAATCGCAACTACTGTGGGACGGGCACTTATATCTTTCGTCTTCGCCAACACCTCACTCATTAGCAAATATCTGACCCGCCAATCCCTCTTACTTTCTCGGACATACGTCAGCACACCAGGAGTAGATACTGTTCCCGCCTCAACTAAATATCCTATTTCTTTAGAAGTATTATGGGCGATTGCGGTAATTGAATTCACCTTGTCCGCTGTTTTGACACCTTCTACATCAATTTTATTCACAACATTTCCAACATCCTCGCCGCGAAATGTTTTAGCCATGGAAATTTCCGAAAGTATACTCAAAGAGAAGACTCCCCAAAACAGAAAAAGAGTAAGACGTTTCATATATATCTCTCCAAAATTCACCGCTTCAGGTTTTCCACATAAAGACACAAATGGCCAAAACATCTCTATTGAGGCAACCGACACCGAGTCCGGCTCTGGCTTGGCCGGCTTAAAAATCTGGCTCGGAGATCCGGATTCGGACGGCACATTAATAAAATCAATTTTTGCCGATTATAATATTTCGCATACATATTTATTTTCCGAACTCGGGGAACTCCCCGAAGGGCATATTTTTGTCCGAGTTTATGACCAAGCCGCTAATTTCGCTTCGGTGGATTTCCCCGTTCCTCTGACTCTTTTCTCTGTTGGGCATAATTTCAGCTACATATCACTGACCGGCAGACCTTCGCTCGCGCTTATACTGAACGCTCAAGGCGCCGACAACACACGCCAACAAGCAAATCCCGGAAGTTCCCAAACTCCAAATTGGAGTATAGGCGACGCGGCGAGGTTTGTCAACCTCGCGCTCGTTATCGGAACGGCGTTTTTCCCAATGAAGGAGGCGCGCCCTTTTCAATCCGAGAGGGCGGTTATTTCCGGGGGGTGGGTGCGTTTTTTATGGCTGCGCGGCTGCAGGTAGATTCAGCCGGAGGCACGGGAATTCTTTACGCGGCGCGCCAGCCGCGGACCGAGCTTGAGGCGCAGCCGGTAGGCCAGCATGTTCAGCGCTTTGCGCGACATCGGCTCCGCGCCGGGGCAGGACACGCGGCGGCACAACTCATCCTCCGTGACGAACCGCGGGCTGTGCTCGAGCAGCAGAGAGAAGAAGGCGAACTGTTCCCGCGGCAGTTCTATGGCCGGGTGGCCGGGGCGCAGTATCAGGCGGCTCACAACGTCCAGCGCAAGGTCGCCGCCGGCTATCACGCCCGAGGCGGCTCCCGCGCGCCTCAGGCTGCGCCTCACCGCCGCGCCTATTTCCGCCAGCGGCCGCCCCTTCGGTATGAAATTGTCGGCCTGGCAGGAAGCGTAGCATCTCTCGGCCTGTTCGTGTTCCCCGCTCAGTATTAGTATCGGCGCGCTTTTCAGGCGCGGATGCGACCTGATGAACAGGCAGGCGGGTTCTATGGTCTCCTGCCCGCCCAGGTTATAGTCCAGCAGGAAACAGTCCGGCAAATGCCTCTCGGCCAGGCGGATGGTCTCCTGGCCGGTGGAGGCGGAGTAAACAGTGAACCCCTCACCTGTAAAGTATTGCGACAGGATCTTGAGATAATGCCCGAAGTCTTCCGTGATGAGTATCGTGTTGCCCATAGCCTAACCAGTTGCCCGTTACCTATTATACTAAAGCCTTATACCGGCCGGCTATTCCTCCCGCAAAAGGAGGGCCAGGCCCTGATTTTGGGCGGCAAACGCTAAAAATCAAGACCTGACCCCGCACGATTTGGTATAATAACGTTATGTCTTACAAATGCGAACTCTGCGGCAAGAAGCCCGTTTCCGGTAACTCCTACAGCCATTCCCACAGGGCTACCAAACGGACTTTCAAGCCGAACCTCCAGAAACAGAAAGTTGCGCTGGACGGCAAGACGCAGTCAGTTTACGTCTGCACCGTCTGCATAAAGAGCGGCAAAGCTGTCCGCCCCGCGAAATAACCCCACAGGGGACTTTCATCGTTTCGGCAAGGCCGCCCAGGCAGGGCGGCCGGTCTTATTTGTATCCCCCGACTCCCCCCTCTTACCCCGGCAATAAGAATTTAATATTTCCTCAACAAGCCTTTTGTATAATTTTCATGTAATATAGCAGTAAGAATAAGGGATAGTTCTATCCTTATTCCTTATCGTTTTTCGCAGCTTCGGCCGGGAGGCCATATAATGGAGCAGGAACCTAAACTCGACCCGTCCACAATAACGGACCTGGAGACCGCAAAGCTGGCCCTTCGCTGGGCCGTGGAAAAGATCCACGGCATGCAGGAAGAGGTAGGCCGCCTGCGCGAAGAGAACCGCACCAAGACCAGCATCAACCGCTCCCTCACCGAGCAGGTGGAGCAGAAGACCGAGGTGCTCAAGAAGTGGCAGGGCACCATCAAGACCTGGGAAGAGAACTGGAAGACCCAGACCGCCATGGAGGCGGACCTGAAGGCCAAGCTCCGCGAGCAGATCCTCAACGAGGAGGCCGCCAACTGGCGCGCTTCCCGCGCCCAGCTGGAAAAAGAAGTGGTGGCCCTCAAGAACGAACTGGCCTCCCGCGAGAACGAGATAGGCCGCCTGAAAATTTCCCTGATAGACGAGCTCAAGAAGGCCTCCGAGGTGAAAGAGGCCGAGCTGCACACCCTGCTCACCAAGCACCAGGACAACCTGGCCGGCCGCGAGGCCGCCCTGCACGACAAGTACGAGCGCCTGGAGCGCGAGCTGCTGGAAACCTCCCGCCTGCGCGCCGAACAGGAAGAACTGGCGCTGCGCGAACGCTACGAGGTGAAGGCCGCCGAACTGGCCAAGCTTTACGAGCAGAAGGAAGCCCAGCTGGAGAAGTTCAAGGTTCAGCTGCAGGACGAACGTTTCGAGAAGGTGGAGGCCGCCAAGGCCGAAGCCGCCGCCGCGCTGGAGGCCCGCCGCAAGGAGCTGGAAGCCTCCCACGCCAAGCTCATGGCCGACGCCGAAGCCGAACTTGCCGCCCGCCGCAAGGCTTTCGAAGAAGAGATGACCCGCCGGCAGGCCGAGACCGAAGCCGCCGCCGCCGCACGCCTGGAGGAGGCCAAGGCCTCCGCCGACGGTCTGCGCGCCGGCCTGCAGAAAGATTTCGACGAGCGGGTAGCCCGCGCCGAAGAGGACCGCAAGGCCGAACTGGCGGCCCACAAGGCCGCGGCCGAAAAAGAGCTCGAGGCCCTGCGCGGGCGCATGAAGGCCTACGTGGAAAAGCGCGAGCAGGAATACGTGGACCTGCGCCTGGAGATGGAAGGCCAGCTGGTGGAGCTGGTGAAAAAGCGCGAGGAAGAGACCCGCGCCCGTTATGAAAAGGCCATGGAAGAGTCCCGCCGCCAGTGGGAGCGGGCCGCCGCGGAAAGCCGCGCCCAGGCCGACGACGCCGCCCTGAAGACCGCCGCCAGGATGGAAGCGGAATTCAAGCAGCGCGCCGACGCCCTGGCAGAAGCCAAGGCCGCCGAATTCAAAGCTTTCAGGGAAAAGACCGAGAACGAACTGCGCGCCCGGGAGGAAGTCCTGCGCGCCTCGCTGCTCGCCGAGCAGAACGAGTGGACCGCCCGCCAGCAGGCCGCGGCCGAAGAGGCCCGCAAGGCCATAGAGGCCAGCCACACCGAGCGGCTGGAAAGCCTCCGGGCCGGCCTGGAAGAAGCCTACACCATGAAGGAAAAGGCCCTGGAGACGCGCGTGGCCTCCGTGCAGCGCAAGCTCAAGGCCGAATGGCTGGCCCGCGAGGACGAGTGGCGCCTGGAAAAAGAATCCGCCCTCCACCAGGAAAAAGAGCAGCTCAAGAAGGAGTTCGAAGCGCACCGGACCCTGCTGCACAAGAAGTTTTCCCACTTCGAGGACGACCTCAAGCTGAAGTTCGCCCAGAAGGAATCCGAAATAGAAGCGCAGGCCAAGGCGGAGGTCTCGGCCAAAGCCGCCGAGCTGCGCAAAGACCTGGACCTGGAGAAGGCGCACCTGCGCGAGCAGGCCGCCGCCGCCCAGCGTGAGCTGGAAGCCCGGGCCGCCGGATTCCGGGCCGAGGCCGAAGCCGCCGCCAAAGAGATAGAGAAGAAGTTCCTTAAACGCGAAGAAGAGCTTAAAGCCGCCCAGAAGGCAAGGGTGGCAGACGCGGAAAAAACTTTCAACGACAGGCTGGCCGCCGAACGCGCCTCCCTGGCCGCCGAGTATTCGGAGCGCGCCGCCGAGGCGGAGCGCGAGCGCCTGCACCTGGTGGAACAGATGCACGTGCTGGAGAGCGAACACGCCGGCAAGATCCGCGCCGCGGAGCTCGCGGCGGAAGAACGCGCCGCCCTGGAGAAGGCCAAAGGCGAGGCGAACCTGCGCGAGGCCGAACTGCGCCTGCAGGAGCGCGAGGCCGACCTGGAGCGCCACCGCAACACCCTGGAGCAGCACCACAGCGAGCTCAAACTCAAGCTCCACCGCGAGGCCCAGGCCAAGGAGCACGAGCTCTTCGGCAAGCTGGCCGCCGCGAAGGAAGAGATGTACAAGGCGCTCAACGCCCACCGCGAGGTGCTGGACCGCGAGTACGACCAGCGGCTTTCCTCCCTCCGGGACAAGGAGCTGGAGCTGCAGGAGCGCTTCGACGCAAAATTCAAGGCCGCCGAGGCCGTGATGAAACAGCGCCTGCAGGACGAAGCCTCAAAGCTGGAGCTGGAATTCGAGGGCCGCAAAGCCGCCCTGGAAACGCGCATGAAGAACCGCGAGCAGGCCCTGGCCTCCGGGGTCTCGGACCGCCAGGCCAAGCTGGAAGCCGAATTCATGGCCCGCGAAAAGAACGCCATTGCCGCCGCCGACAAATCGCTGGAGAAGCGCCGCCAGGAGCTGGAAAGCGCCATGGCGCGCCGCGAAAAGGACCTGGACCGCAAGTACGCCGAACTGGCGGACAAGCTGCAGGCCCAGTATTCGTCCGAACGCGCGGTGTGGGAGTCCCGCAAGGTGGAGCTGCTCAACGCGGAGCGCCAGGCCCTGCGGGCCGACTTCGAGAAGAAGGAAGCCGCGCTCAACGAGAAGTTCGACGAGGAACTGGCCAAGAACCGGGCCGACCGCCTGCGCCGGGAAGAGGAATTCTCGGTCCGCAAGGACGAACTGGAAAAGCACTATTACGCGGAGCTGGAGCGCAGCCGCGCCTCCCTGGACAAGCTCCGCGCGGAAATGGAGGCTAATCTGGCCGCCAAGTTCCGCGAGCTGGAAGAGGAAAAGAACCGCCTGGCCGCGCGCCGGGACGGCAAGGGAGAAAGCCGCTGATATGACCGGCCCGGGGCAGGACTTCGAGGACATCCTTAAAGAGACCGAACTGGATTCGGCCAAGATGATCCTGCGCCTCACCTCGGAGCTCCGGGAGAAGGAGCTGGAAGTCGCCTCCACGCGTTCGCGCAGCTTCGACGAGATCCAGCGCAACAACAAGGCCAAGGAAGCCGAATTCGAGGCGCTGATGCGCGCCCAGGAAGACCGCATCGCCAAGCGCGAGCAGGCCCTGGCGCGCCTGCTGGTGGAGAAGGAATCCGCCCTCTGGCAGAAGTACCAGGCCATGCTCGACGACGCCGTGAACCGCCAGCGCTCCGAGTTCGAGGCCGAACGCGGCCTGCTGAAGGCCGACATAGAGAAAAAAGAGGCCGAGCTGGCCGCCCAGAAGAAGAACCTCCGCATTGAGATGGAAGCCCTCTTCCGCAAATGGGAAGCGGAGCGCGAAGCCGATTTCAAGACCGAGCGCGAGACCTTCATAGAAGAACTGAAGCTGGGCCGCGCCACCGCCCAGAAAGAAGCCCTGGAGCGGGCCCGCCAGATGGAAGAGCTCTGGCGCCAGAAGCTTTCGCAGCAGGAAGCGGACTATAAGAGCCGCGAGGCGCTGGCCACGGAAGAGATCCGCAGCCAGATGCGCCGGGAGCGGGTGGAGGAGCTGAAAGCCCTCAACGACCGTCTCAACGCCGAATTCACCAAGCGCGAGCAGGACCTTTACGCGCATTACACCTCCTGGCTGGAGGAGAACAAACGCCTGCTGGAGGAAAAATCCTCCCGCCGGCTGGAAGCCGCCGAGACCGAGTTCCGCGAGCGGACGCAGCGCCTGGAAGAAGCCCTCGGCAAGGCCCGCGAGGACCTGGCCCTGCGCGAAAAGAGCTGGGAGGAGAAGTACTCCGAACTCAAGGATTTCTACAAACAGAAGGAGACCTCCCTGGAAGCCTCCTCGCGCGAGCTGCACGCCCAGCACCTGGCCCGCGAAAAGGAGCTGGCGGATAAGCACGAACAGATGGCGCGGGAGCTCAAAGCCGACGCCGAGCGCGGCAAAGAGGCCCTGCTCAAAAAAGAGAAGAGCCTGGAACAGCACTTCGCCGCCAATCTGTCGGATTTCGCGGCCGAATCGGAGCGCCGCCTGCGCGCCATAGAGGAGCGGGAGACCAAGACCGCCGTGGAGCGCCGCGAGATAGGCGAGATGCGCCGGCAGATAGGCGACCTGCTGGAGCAGAAGCAGCGCGAGCTGGAAAAAACTTTCGAAGAGCGCATGTCCCTGCTGCGCCAGTCGCTCGAGGAATCCTATAAAATAAAGGAAATAAGCCTCGCCAAAAAATACGAGGACATGGAGCTGCAGCTCTCCGCGCTGCACGCGCAGAAAGACGCCGCCATGACCCGGGCCAACTCCCTGCAGGAAGAGAACACCCGCGTAAAGGACGCCCTGCTGGCGCGCGACTCCCAGGCCCACGGCATCCTGGAATCCGAGCGGGCCCGCATAGAGGCCGAGCGCAGGGAAATGGAAGCCGAATTCCAGGCCCGCGCGGAACGCCTAAAGGCCGAGGCCGCCCAGCGCGAGGAAGAGGCTAAAGCCTCCTACGGGGAACGGCTCAACATAGAGACCGCGCGACTGGCCGCCCAGCTGAAGATCAAGGAAGAGGCGCTGGAGAAAGAGCGCGAGTCGCTCAACCGCCGCGCCGCGGAACTGGAGGCAGGCTTCCTGGACAGCCTGCGGGCCCGCGAAGCCGAAGTCACCGAGAATTTCAAACGCAACGCCGAGACCCTCAAGTCCCAGGCCGCCGCCGCGCGCCGTGCCTGGGAAGAGGAGCGCGAAACCCTGACGGCCGAGGCGGCCGAGAAAGCCGCCCTGGCCCGCGAAGAGGAGAAAGAAAAAGCCGCGCGCCGCGAAACCGAACTCAAAGCCTTCTACGAAGGCCGCGAAAAGGAACTCCGCCAGGAGATCTCGGACGCCGCCGGCGGAGCCGCGCGGCACCTGGAAGAGACCTTCCGCCTGAAAGAGAAGGATATCAGCGCCAGGGTCCGGTCCCTGGAAGAAGGCCTGTCCAAGGCCACGGCCGAAGCGGGCTCTTCCGCCGCCGAGCTCTCCGCGGCCCGCGGGGAGCTGGAAGCCCTCACCCGCCGCCTGGACGAAAGCGAACGGGAGCGCCAGAAGCTGGTGCAGGAAGGCCTGACCAAGTCGCGCGACCTGCGCCAGACGCTGGAAAAAGAATTTTTGGACCGCCTCAAGGACATTGAGCAGAACTATCTGGGCCAGATCACCGCCCTCGCCAAACGTTCCGACGAGGCCCGCAAGGCCGATCAGGACGAGTATTTCCGCAAGCTGCAGTTCGTGAAGGACGATTTCGACGCGCGGCTGGCCGCCCAGGCCAAGGAAATGGAAGCCGCCTACCTGGACCGCGAGCGCAACGTCACCGCGGCCATGAACGACGCCCTCAAGGTCAAGGAGAAGGCGCTGGAGGCGCGGCAGGCGCAGTTGGAGAGCAGCTACCAGGCCATGCTCTCGGAAAAATCCGCGGCCGTGGAAACCGACCGGACGCTGGCCGACAACGTCAGCCGCCTGACCGAGGAGCTGGAGCGCAGGAACGCCCAGCTCAACCAGACCATCTCTTCCCACGAGGCGCGCCTGGAAGAACTTTCGGCTAAGCTCCGCGCCGAGTTCGAGGCCCGCAAGAAAGAACTGGAAGACTCCCACCGCATGCGCGCGGCGCAGCTGGAAGGCGAACGCAACAAGCTCAAGGCCCTGCTCGACCAGGAACAGCAGCTGGTGGGCGACCTGCAGAAACGCGAAGCCGCGCTGCAGGAGAACTACGCGGCCCGCGAAGCGGACCTCGGCCGCCGTTTCAAGGAAGCCCGCGACCGCCTGGAAAAAGACTACCAGGACAAGCTGAAGGACCTGGGGAAATAGCCGGAAGTTCCCCCCTCCGCCCCTCCGCCAAAATCGGCCGAAAAGCGCGGCGAATATCCGCTCGTCGTGCTTTTTTTATTTTCAAAAATATTTGTATATAATTTCATTCCCGCGCGAAAGGATTTCCGCGCGGGATACTTGAAGTTATTATAATAAGGCGGTGAAATTTAAAATGAAAGAATTCAGGAACAAAATACTTTTCGTGGGCTACGGTTCCGTGGCGCAGTGCGCCCTGCCTATGCTGTTCAAGCTGGTGAAAGTCCCCGCCAAGAACATCACCGTTATGGATTTCGAGGACAAGCGCGAAGCGCTCAAGCCCATGCTGGCCAAGGGCGTGAAATACGTCCGCGCCCAGGTCACCGAGAAGAATATGAGCGCCCTGCTCGGCAAGTACCTCAAGGCCGGCGACATGCTCATAGACCTCGCCTGGAACATAGACGCCTGCGAGATCCTGCAGTGGTGCCACGACCGCGGCGTGCTCTACATCAACACCTCCACCGAGCTGTGGGACCCCTACAAGGACGCCGAGCACAAGCACCCCACCGACCGCACCCTCTATGTGCGCCACATGGCCATGCGCAAGATGATAGCCAAGTGGAAGACCGCGGGCCCCACGGCCGTCATAGAGCACGGCGCCAACCCCGGCCTCATCTCCCACTTCGCCAAGAAAGGCCTCATAGACATCGCCAACAGCCTCATCGCGGACAAGAAGGCCAGGGGCGCCCGGGCCGAGAAGCTGCGCCAACTGGTGAACGACCGCGCCTTCAACGTGCTCGCCAAGGAACTCGGCGTGAAGGTCATCCACGTGAGCGAGCGCGACACCCAGATCACCAACAAGCCCAAGCAGGTGAACGAATTCGTGAACACCTGGAGCGTGGAAGGCTTCCGCGAGGAAGGCGTGGCGCCGGCCGAGCTGGGCTGGGGCACGCACGAAAAGACCCTCCCCCCGTTCGCCTGCGAGCACAAGAGCGGCCCCAAGAACCAGATCTGCATAGCCCGCATGGGCATGAACACCTGGATCTCCACCTGGGTGCCGAATTACTGCATCCACGGCATGCTGGTGCGCCACGGCGAGGCTTTCACTCTCAGCGACAAGCTGACCGTCTGGAAGAACGGCAAGGCCGTGTACCGCCCCACCGTGCACTACGCCTACTGCCCGTCCGACTCCGCCATCGCCTCCCTCAACGAGCTGCGCGGCTACGACTACAAGCTGCAGAAGAAGGTGCGCATCCTCGGCGACGAGATCATAAGCGGCTACGACACCCTGGGCGCCCTGCTGATGGGCCACGAGTACAACGCCTGGTGGACCGGCACCATCCTGGACATCCACGAGAGCCGCAAGCTCATCCCGCACCAGAACGCCACCACCATCCAGGTGGCCATAGGCGTGCTGTCGGCCGCCATGTGGATGATGGACAACCCGGAAGAGGGCGTCTGCGTGCCGGAAGACCTGCCGCACGACTACGTGCTCAAGATCGCCAAGCCGTGGCTGGGCAAGCTGCACTCGGCCAAGTCCGACTGGACCCCCCTGAAGCATTACACCAACGCCTTCAAGGGCTTCAATAACCCGCAGGTGGACAGGAAAGACCCCTGGCAGTTCAAGAACTTCCTGATCACGGACGGCGACTAAAGCGCCAGAGGGCCCGGCGGAGACGCCGGGCCCGCCCTTAAGTTTTGAAGTAAAATCATAATAGGATACGGAGGAAGACCAGACAAAAGTATGATCACAAAGAAACAGATGCAGGACCTCGCCAAGAAGCACGGCACGCCCCTCTTCATCGTGGACCACGATGAAATTCGCAAGAACTACGCCACGTTCAAGAAGCACCTGCCGCGCGTGCAGGCGTACTACGCGGTGAAGTGCGAACCGATGGCGGAAATAGTAAAAACGCTCTACAAGGCGGGCGCCAGCTTCGACGTGGCCTCCATGCCGGAGTTCATGATAGTGCATGAGTACATCAAGAACATGCCGAACAAGAAGCGGCTGGCCTGGATCTGGGACAAGATCATCTACGCTAACCCGATAAAGCCGAACGAAACCTTGAAGGAGCTGGACCAGTACCGGCCGCTCGTCACGTTCGACAACCTGGAAGAGATCCACAAGATCAAGAAGTACGCCCCCCACGCCGGCCTGTGCCTGCGCATCCGGGTGGCCAACACCGGCGCGGTGGTGGAGCTCTCCTCCAAGTTCGGCGCCTCCCCCGGCGAAGCCGTGGACCTCATCCTCGAGGCCGTGAAACAGGGCCTGGGCGTGGAAGGCCTCAGCTTCCACGTAGGCAGCCAGACCACCAACTTCGAGAACTACGTGCAGGCCATCAACCTGGCGGCCGACATCTTCAAGGAAGCCAAGGAACGCGGCTACGACAAGATGAACCTGCTGGACATCGGCGGCGGCTTCCCGGCCCCGTACGATTCCTCGGTGAAGCCCTTCAAGGAACTCGCCAAGATCATCAACGCGGAGCTGGAACGCCTGTTCCCCGACCCGAAGATAGAGATCCTGGCCGAGCCGGGCCGCTTCATGATAGCCACCGCCGGCACTTCCGTGGTGCGCATCAACGGCAAGACGGTGCGCGACGGCAAGACCTGCTACTACGTGGACGACGGCGCCTACCACACCTACTCGGGCATCATCTTCGACCACCAGCACTGCCATCTCTACTCCTTCCGCAAAGGCAAGAAGACCGAGAACTGCGCGGTGTTCGGCCCCACGTGCGACGCCCTGGACGTCATCTCCACCGCGATGCCGCTGCCGACCGACCTGCAGCTGGGCGAGCTGCTGTACAGCACCAACATGGGCGCCTACAGCCACGCGTCGTCCACCTGGTTCAACGGCTTCCCGCCGGCGAAGGTCATCCACGTGAACCGCTAGACCCGGCTCACAAAGAAAAGATGCCGCGGGCCCGTGCCCGCGGTATTTTTTTGCCGCGGCTATTTAATATAATTAACCTATGCTACACCTCGTTCCCAAAGAAGTCTTCCTGACCAAGGGCCTCGGCCGCCACAAGGAAAAGCTGGCGAGCTTCGAGGAAGCCCTCCGGGACGCCAAGATAGCCAAGTACAACCTTGTGCACGTCTCCAGCATCTTCCCCCCTTACTGCAAGGTGATCCCCGCCAAGAAGGGCGTGGAAAAGCTGCACGACGGCCAGATAGTGCACTGCGTGCTCAGCCGCAACGCCATCAACGAGAACCACCGCCTCATCGCTTCTTCCGTGGGCCTGGCGGTGCCCAAGGACAAGTCCCATTACGGCTACATCTCCGAACACCACACCTTCGGCGAGACCGACGAGAAGACCGGCGACTACGCCGAAGACCTGGCGGCCATGATGTTATCCACCATCCAGGGCGTGGAATTCGGCAGCGAGACCACCTGGGACCAGAAAGAAGAGATCTGGAAGCTCAGCGGCAAGATCGTTAAAGCTTCCAACATCACCCAGAGCGCCATAGGCAGCGAAGGCGTCTGGACCACCACCGTAGCGGCGGCAGTTTTCATATTCTAGCCCCCGACCCGGCACACGATCCGGGCCGGAAGTCCGAGGCCCGGATCTTTATTTAAGAGGATATCATGCTGTTCAAGAAAGCCAAGAAACAATTCGTCATAGAGAACGACGCCACCCTGGCCGGCGCGGCCTTCGTGGTGCTGCCGGTCCCCTACGAAAAGACCGTCTCTTACGGCCAGGGCACCAGGAAAGGCCCCGCGGCCATCATCGCCGCCTCGCCCCAGGTGGAGCTGTGGGACGAAGAGGTGAAGGCCGAGACCTGGAAAAAGGGCATTTTTACGGCCGCGCCCGTGAACTGCGCCCTGCCGGAGGCCAAATTCTTCCCCGCGCTGGAGAATACGGTAGAGGGCCTGCTCGCCTCCACCAAAGCCATACCTTTCTTCTTGGGCGGCGAACACAGTGTCACCCAAGCCCTGCTGCCGCCCTTCATCCGCAGGTATAAGAACCTGTCCATCCTCCATTTCGACGCGCACGCGGACCTGCGGGCTTCCTATACCGGCTCCCGGCACAGCCACGCCTGCGCCCTGCACCCCGCCTCCCGCACCAACCGGGTAGTGCAGATAGGCATCCGCAGCGTGGGCCACGACGAAAGACAGTTCCACAACGCGGGCCACGTGAAGACCCACCTGATGCACGAGAACCTGGATTTCAGGAAGCTGGAGCGGGCTATCCTGCGCGAACTGACCGATACGGTCTACCTCACCATAGACGTGGACGGCTTCGACCCTTCAGTGATGCCCGGCACCGGCACCCCCCAGCCCGGCGGCTTCCGCTGGCACGACGCCCTGCACCTGTTCAAAGCCGTCTGCGCCAGGAAGCGGATAGTGGGCGTGGACGTGGTGGAAACGGCCCCGGTGCGGGGGTCCAACATCACCGAACTGGCGGCGGCCAAGCTGGTTTACCGGCTGATGGGCTACCTGGCCTGACAGCGGTCTTACCCAAAAGGCGGAAGAATTTGGTATATTAAGGGCATAGCGCCAAGAAAGGCGCCTCGGTCAATTTCAAGGAGAAATACAATGGCAAACCCCTCGTTCATGAAACCCCTCACCCCCTCGGCCGACCTCGCCGCGATAGTGGGCAGCAACCCGCTCCCCCGCACCGAAGTCGTCAAGAAGATGTGGGACTACATAAAGAAGAACGGCCTGCAGGACAAGGTCAACAAGCGCAACATCAACGCCGACGACAAGCTGCTGAAGATATTCGGCAAGAAGCAGGTCACGATGTTCGAAATGACCGGCCTCGTTTCCAAGCACCTGAAATAAGCCGCCCAAAAAGGCTCAGGGAGGGCTTCCCGTTATAACCGGGAGGCCCTTTTTGCCATGACGGAAGAGACCCCCGCCCCGAAGCCGCATAAAAGGCGCGTCCGCTACGGCGGCACGCACCCGCGGCGCTTCGACCAGAAATACAAGGAACTGGACCCGGAAAAGTACGCCGGGGACGTGGCCCATATCATAGCCAAGGGGCTCACCCCCGCCGGCACCCACCGCCCCATCTGCGTAGAGGAGATCCTGGAGCTCCTGGCCCCGAAGCCGGGAGACACCTGCCTGGACGCCACGCTGGGCTACGGCGGCCACGCCCGCGAGCTGCTGGCCCGGATAATCCCCGGAGGGCGCCTGTTCGCCCTGGACGTGGACCCGCTGGAGCTGCCCAAGACGGAGGCCCGCCTGCGCTCGCTGGGCTACGGTCCGGAAACCCTCATAGTCAGGAAGATGAATTTCGCCGGCGTCCTCGGCCTCACCGCTGAGGCGGGCGGCTTCGACTGCGTGCTGGCCGACCTGGGCGTGTCCTCCATGCAGCTCGACAACCCGGAGCGCGGCTTTACCTACAAGGCCGACGGCCCGCTGGACCTGCGGCTGAACCCGGAACGCGGCAAACCGGTGGCGGAACTGCTCAAGACCATTTCGGAGCCAGCCCTGGAGAAGGTGCTGGCCGAATACGCCGACGAACCCCACGCCAGGACCATAGCCCGGGCCATCAAGGAAAGCGCCACGGCCATCACCACCACCGGCGAGCTGGCGCGGACCGTGCGCGACGGGCTCAAGAAAGAGCACGCCCGGCTGGGCGACGACCTCATAAAGAAATCCCTGCAGCGCGTCTTCATGGCGCTGCGCATAGCGGTGAACGAGGAATTGAGCGTGCTGGAACGCCTGCTGGAGGCGCTGCCCTGGTGCCTGCGGCCGGGCGGCCGCGTCGCCATCCTGTCCTTTCACTCCGGAGAGGACCGCCGGGTCAAAAAAGCTTTCGCCAGGGGCGAGCAGGAAGGCATCTACTCCAGCGTGGCGCCCACCCCCGTGCGGCCCTCGCCGCAGGAAAGGCGCTCCAACCCGCGCTCGGCCTGCGCCAAGCTGCGCTGGGCGGTCCGTTCGGACAAACCTCTTTAATTTTCGGGATGAACGGCCCAGAGCCAGGGCAGGGCTTTGCGCGCGGCGGCCTCGGCGGCCTCCGGCGAGGCGCAGGCCTGGGACAGACCTTTCGGCTCCCAGCGCATATCCAGCAGCTTGTCGTTAAAAACCTCTTCCTGGTAGGAGAAGGTCCCGTCGGAAAGCCGGTAGATGACCACCCGCTTTTTCCCGCCGGGGTCGTGCAGGGACCGCTCCACGGCCTCCGGGTAGGGCAGGCGTTCCGCCACCCCTAGCACGGCCAGCAGCACCCGCCAGGCCTTCTTGAGCAGCATCAGAAAGTGTCCAGTCTCTCGAATTCCGAAACCTTCTTCTTCTCCAGCGCGGCGCCCTGCTCGCGGCTGTAGGCGAAAGGCCCCTTGGGCCAGCCCATGGCCAGCTTCATGGCCGTTTCCACGTCGTATTCGGAAGCCATCACCTCGGAAGCCAGCAGCTTGGCCTCCTCCACCACCGGCCGCATGATCTCGGCGAAGGTCTCTTCCTTGGGGATCTTCTTGAGGCCCAGGTATTTCACCAGGTTGGGCAGGATGGGGTTCTCGCCGACTATGCGGCCGTCCTCGTAAATGTAGTAGCCGATGGTGGACTTGCGGCCCAGCTGGCCGTACTGCACCAGCCGCAGCTGCGTGGCCGAGGGCTGCAGCCGCTCGGGCTTGCCGAGCGCCTCGTAGATGGCCTCCGACGCCTTGTAGTCGGAATCCAGCCCGGCGAAGTCCATGGCCTCGAAAGGCCCCATGGGCGCGCCGGAAACTTCCTTGAAAGCGGCGTCTATCTCATGCGGCAGGCCTTTGCCGGAATCCAGCAGGCGCAGGGCGCCCAGGCTGAAAGGCCTTATGAGGCGCTCCACTATCTGGCCGGGGTTATCCTTCACTATCACCGGCGTCTTGCCTATCTTGCGCAGCAGGTTCACCGCCGCCTCTATGTATTCGTCCTTGGCCTCGTCGGTACGCACCACCTCCACCAGCAGGTTGGAGCGCACGGGTTTTATGAAATGAAAACCCAGCGTCCGGTCCTTCGGCAGCTCGGTGCCGGCTATGATCTCCTTGAGCGGCCTCACGGCGCAGCGGGCGGCTATCACGCAGCCGGGGTCCAGGTGGTCCTTGAGCTTGGCGAAATAGGCCTTGCGCTCCTCGTCGGACTTGGAAGCGGCCTCTATGATGATGTCCGCGCCCTTGAACTTGGCCAGCTCCTGTATGCCCTCTATGTTGGCGAGCAGCTCCTCTTTGCCCTCTTTACGCAGGGACCAGGCGATCTTGGCCAGCGCCACGTTAAGGCTGTCCTTGAAATCGTCGTAAAGCCGCACCTGGAAGCCGTGCTTCAGGAAGATCTCGGCCGCGCCGGCCCCGGTGGTGTTGGCGCCCATTATCCCTATCGCCTGTATTTCCATTTAAGCTCCCCTCACTTCTTCCAGCCGCACTATGCCGTCCTTGTTGAGCACGATGCGGATGCGGTCGTAATGCACGATGGTCTGCCCTTCCCTGTCGGCGAAGGTGTACTTCAGCACCAGGTTCATGTGGTAGACGCGCGCGCAGTCGGCCTTGCGCAGGTCGCCGGTGGCGGGGTCCACGTACGGATACTCCACCAGGGAGTCGTCCGCCTGTTCCACCACGTCGCGGATATTGAAGCGCATGATGTCGTTGAGGTCGCGCCGGCGCTCGTGGGTCTTCATGATGACGTCGGGGTAGAGGATGATCTCCTTCTTGTACTTGAAGACGCGCTCCGGCTTGCCTTCCTCGTCCACCGAGGTGATATTGTCTATGCGGCGCATGCGCGAGATGTCCGGCGGCACCGCCTTGCCTTGGATGAACGTGGCCGCTTCCTTGAGCAGGCCTATGCGCCCGCCGCCCGAACAATCCAGGATGTCTATCTTGCGGTCGCTGATCCAGCGGGTGAGGCTCTTGGAGAACAGCAGCTTCAGCCAGTCCTTGATGCGGTCCTTGAAAATGTAGCTGATCACCACGGCCAGCACGAACGGCATGCTGTCCATGGCGTAGCGCCGCTGGAAGAACAGCGTGACCAGCACCGCGAACAGCATGGCCCCGCCGGCCGCCAGCCCGAAGAACACCTGCGTCAGGCTTTCCCACTCGGAGAATTCCGCCTTGAGGTAGAGCACCGAACTCACGAACTTTTTCAGCACGCCGCGGCGGTAGATAATGACCTCGTTGGAGGAGCCCGGCACCAGCACCGACGGGTACTTCATGGCCTGGCGGTAGCGGTTCTGGGCGGTCACTATGGCCAGCACGCCCTTCTCCACGGCCTCGAAGCGCTTGCGCGCCTCCGGGTTGGCGCGCAGCGCCTCCACCAGCGAGGTCAGGTACTCTTCCAGGATCAGGCTCACGTATTCGTCGAAGAAAGCCATGGTCTCGCGGACCTTCAGCGGCACGGCCGGGTCGGAGATCTCGGCCTTCAGGGAATTCAGCGCGCTCTCCAGGCGCTTCAGGTCGCCCAGGAAATTCTCCAGCCCCTCCCCCACGAACAGGCGGCGCTGCGCGGCCGGCGCGGCCCCGCTGTAGGTGGCCAGGCCCTCCACGAAGATCTTCACGTAGTCGCGGATCTCGCCGCGGATAATGCAGCCCAGCAGCCGCAGCTCGTGGCAGATGCCGTCGGCGAGTTCCTGTTCGCCGGAGCCGGCCAGCACCTTGGCCAGGTCCTCGCGCACGCGGTTAAGCGGCGAGGTCTTAAGCGCCGGGTCGCAGATCTTGCCCAGGCCCATCTTGGGGGTGCGCCAGCGGATATAGCGCTGGCTGGAGTTGTAGAACTTCTCCTTGCTGTAATTGTGAGGCCCTATGTTGAGCGAGCGCGGGATAAAGAAATACGTCTCCACCTCGTAGGAGCTCCTGGAAGCGGCGTCCAGGTCTATGTCGAGCTTGATCTCGAAGCGGTGCCTGTCGTGCAGCTTTATGCGGGAATCCAATATATCGTTCTGGTCTTCTATCATAAGGTGCTTTAGGGGACGCTGCACAATAACTCAATAACCGGTAAATGCGTGGAGGCTAAAAACAATTGAGTTATTGTGCAGCGTCCCCTTTCCGTCTAACTATATTATTAAATTGTTGGCGGCAACACTACTTATCGGGGTGGTATTTGTCGTGGGCGCGCTTCACGTCGCCCTTGTCCACGTGGGCGTAGATCTGGGTGGTGTTGAGGCTGGCGTGGCCCAGCATCTCCTGCACGGAACGCAGGTCCGCGCCGCCCTGCACCAGATGGCTGGCGAAGGTGTGGCGGAACAGGTGGGGATGCGGCTTTATCTCCACGCCCGCCGCGCGGCCGAAGGCCACAATGTCCTTCCACATCTGCACGCGGCTGATCTGTTTGCCGCCGCGGTTGAGGAACAGCTCGTCGTCCGGCGCCTGCCCCCCGAATTTCTGCTGCCGGGCCGCGAGATACTCCCTGAGGCGCGCCAGCGCGGCCGCGTTCACCGGCACCATGCGCTCCTTGGCCCCCTTGCCGAACACCCGCAGCCAGCCCTGCTGGAAATTCACCGATTCCAGCCGCAGGCCCAGCAGCTCGGACACGCGCATGCCGCTGGCGTAAAGCAGCTCTATGGCCGCCGCGGCCCGCAGCTTGGCGAAGGCGTCGCCCGCCGGGTAACCCAGCAGTTTCTCCATGTCGCGCCGGTCCAGGAAGCGCGGCACCTTGCGGGGCAGCTTGGGGGCGCGGAAATTGGCGGTGGGGTCTTTGGAGGCCTTGCCTTCCAGCCGCAGGTAGCGGTAGAAGGCGCGCAGGGCCTCGGTCTTGCGGAAGATGGAGGCCGGCCCCAGCTTACGCACGGTCTTTAACGACCACAGGTACTCTTCCACGAACGGCGCTTCGGCCCGGGCGGGGTCCGTCTTCCGGCCTTCGCAATAGGCCAGGAAGGCCTCCGCGTCCCCGGCATAGGCGAGGCAGGTGTTCTTTGCCAGGCCCCGCTCCATGCCGAGATGACGCGAGAAGTCCGCCGCTAAAGGCCTCATTACTTCTTAGCGACCTTTTCCTTCTTCTCCACTTTTTCAACGGGCGGGGCGTTCCTTACCCCGGCCTGCTTGGCCTCGGTAAGCCCCACCGCGCCGGCCGCGGTTTTAAGCGCCGGAGACATGAACCGCCCGCGCAGGTCAGCCTCTATTTCACTCGTCACGGCCTTGTTGGTCTTCAGATAGGCCTTGGCGCTTTCGCGGCCCTGGCCTATGCGGTCGCCTTTGTATATGAACCAGGAGCCGGATTTTTCCAGCAGACCGCACTCCACGCCCATATCCAGCAGGCAGCCTTCGGTAGAAATACCCTCGCCGTTGACCATTTCGAATTCGGCCTGGCGGTAGGGCGGCGCCACCTTGTTCTTCACTACTTTAACGCGTATGCGCGCGCCGGTCACCACGTCGGCGGCTTTGATGGTCTCTATCTTGCGGATGTCCAGGCGCACGGAAGAGTAGAACTTGAGCGCCAGGCCGCCCGGGGTGGTTTCCGGGTTGCCGAACATCACGCCGATCTTGTGGCGCAGCTGGTTGATGAACATCACCGAGGTCTTGGTGGAAGACACTATGGAGGTGAGCTTGCGCAGCGCCTGGCTCATCAGCCGGGCCTGCAGGCCCACGTGCAGGTCGCCCATCTCGCCTTCTATTTCGGCCTTGGGTACCAGGGCCGCCACCGAGTCTATCACTATGATGTCCAGCGCGCCTGAGCGCACCAGCTTTTCGCAGATCTCAAGCGCCTGCTCGCCGCTGTCGGGCTGCGAGATAAGGAGGTTGTCCACGTCCACGCCCAGCTTCTGCGCGTACACCGGGTCCAGCGCGTGCTCGGCGTCTATGAAGGCGGCCATGCCGCCTTTCTTCTGGGCTTCGGCTATCACGTGCAGCATCAGCGTGGTCTTACCGCTGGCTTCCGGCCCGTAGATCTCTATGACGCGGCCGCGGGGCAGCCCGCCCACGCCCAGCGCCAGGTCCAGGCTCAGGGCGCCGGTGGGTATCACTTCCACCTTCATGCGGCCGGAGCGTTCCCCCAGTTTCATGATGGCTTCTTTGCCGTAGCTCTTCTCTATCTGCGAGAGGGCCGCTTCGAGCGCCCTGTTCTTTTCGTCGTTGGCCATAGTATTCGTAACCTCCGTTAAATTTTCTTACCGTAATAGTCTACAAACTCATCCCGACACCGTTGTGTCGGGTTGCGGCCGGTACATTATGTTAACATTTCTCCGCCGCGTCCAAAAACAGCCTGCTCAGAATTCCCATTTAGTATAGACGATTTTCCCGCATCTGTCAAGTATTAAGGAGATATTGACTTTAGCGCTTTAATATATTATCCTTTATATATGCACCCCATACAGGAAAAACTTTTGTCCCTTTCCAAGAAGACCAACCTGGCGCAGATCAGCCTGCGCGAGATGGCCGCGGCCATAGGCCTGCCGAAGGAATCCCCCCAGAAAATAAAGCACCATCTCCAGCAGCTGGAGAAGAAAGGCTTCTTCACCATAGACAAGGCCAAGGGCATGATGGGAAAAGCCAAGCTGCTGCCCGGCCTGGCGCACGGCCTGCTCAAAGAGGCCTCCTCATTATTTTCTATTCCTATAGTAGGCACCGCCAACTGCGGCGCCGCCACCATCTACGCCGAACAGAACTTCGAAGGTTTCCTGCGCGTCTCCGGGCGGCTGGTGGGCCGCGCCACGCCGGCCGGCCTCTACGCCATCAAGACCAACGGCTCCTCCATGAACCGCGCCGAGATCTCCGGCAAGAAGATAGAGGACGGCGACTATGTGGTGATAGACAGCAACAAGCGCGTGCCGGCCAACAACGACATCGTGCTGGCCATCATAGACAACAAGGCCACCATCAAGCGCTTCATAGACGACCGCCAGAACGGCCAGGTGATCCTGAAAGCGGACTCCTCCCACGACTACGAGCCCATCTACCTGCACCCCGACGACGACTTCCTCATAAACGGCAAGGCCGTGGCCGTGATCAAACGGTAAGAAGGAACCCCCGGCCGGCCCGGGGGTTCTTATTTCCCGCTATGCTATAATTAAATTATGAGAACCTTAATTTTCCTCCTTATAATCCTCACCCTGCCCCTCGCGGCCTACGCCAAGTACGTCAAGAAGCTCAACTCCAACGTGGACAAGCGGGAAGCCCCCGCCGAAGCCGCCAAGCCGGACCCGCGCTTCTGCATTTTCGGCGCGCAGAGCGGCAAGCCTTTCAACACCGAGGCGGCCTTTATGTCCGTGGTGTGGAAGAACGACGTGGTATACGTGGGCGAGACCCACGACCAGCCGCTGGACCACGCGGCGCAGTTCGAGGCGCTCAAGGCCATGAAGATAGCCCGCGGCTCCAAGATAGCGGTGGGCTTCGAGATGCTCAACCAGACGCTGCAGCCCATCCTGGACGACTACGCCGCCGGGAAGCTTACCCAGGAGGAATTCCTGGACAAGGTGAACTGGAAGAAGGAATGGGGCTTCGACTTCAATATGTACAAGCCGCTGTTCGATTTCATAGTGGAGCACAAGCTGCGGGGCCTGGCCCTGAACGTGCCCAAGAAAGTGGTGGGCAAGATAGCCCGCACGGGGCTGGACAGCCTGACGCCCGAAGAGAAAGCTTTCCTGCCGGAGAAGGTGGAGATAACGAAGCACAAGAAATACAACGAATACCTCAAGGCCTCGTTCGCCGGCCACGGCGACTCGCCCATGGCCAAGATGTTCACCCTGGAGAATTACCTGGCGTCCATGGCGGCCTGGAACGAGGGCATGGGCAACAAGGTGGCGGAATTCCTCAACGCCAACCCCGGCTGGAGCGTGCTGGTGGTGGCGGGCAACGGCCACGTGGTCCACAACGCGGCTATTCCCGCCTCGGTGAAGTCGCGCGTGAAGGACGTGCGCCAGGCTTCTTTCTATACCGAAGACGGCGCCTGCCCCGAGAAACTGAACAAGGACCACAAGGACCTGGCCAACTACGTGTGGTACATCAACCACCCGCCCAAGGCCGAACCGGCCCCGGCCGTCAGCACGGACACAATAACCACGCCCGCGGTCAGCACCGCAACCGCTCCTGCGGCAGCGCCTGGCCGCTAAGACCGCGGGAAGTCAAGTCGGGCCGCCGGGGGCATGGGCTCTCCGGGCACGCGGTCGTCCGCATAGCGGCCGCCGCTCTTGGCTCGGCCTTCGCGCTTAAGCAGGCTCAGGCCTGCGCTGTCCCTCCGAACCCATACCCCCGCCGTCCCTCCAGCGGCCAGTTATGTGAAGTTTATACACCATGACCGACATCTTCAAAAATTACGTCGCGGCATATAAGGCGCTGAGGCTCAATGCCAGGCGCTTTCTGGCTTTTACTTTCCTTATCTCGCTGGCCCAGAGCGTCTTCGGGCTGGTGTTCAACCTCTACATCCTCAAGATCGGCTATACCATGGACTTCGTGGGCGTGCTGAGTTCCATCCCCGGGCTCACCATCGCGGCCCTCGCCATCCCCATGGCACTGCTCACCACCGGCATCCCGGCGAGAAAGCTGCTGCTGGCCTCCGTGGGCCTGTCCACCGCCGCCATGCTGGGCATGGCCCTGATAACCGCCCGGGTCCCGCTGATGCTGCTGGGCGTGCTCAACGGCGCCGCGGCCGCCGCCATGGCCATAACCGCTTTCCCTCTCATGGCCCGCAATTCCTCCGAGGGCGAGCGCCAGCACCTTTTCAGTTTCCAGTTCGCGCTGGGCACCGCCGCCGCCTTCGCCGGCAGCCTGGCCTCGGGCTGGCTCACCAAAGGCTGGGCCGCGCTGCTGTTCTCCGGGGATGAAGGGGCGCTGGCCTACCGCGGCACCCTGCTCACGGCCTGTCTGCTTATGCTGGCCGCGGCGGGTTCGGCCGCCGGCATAAAGGAGGCCGCCTTTCCCGACGCTAAAAAGGAAGCGGGGGCTTTCGGCGGCCTGAACATAACCAAGGCTTTCCACGTGCTGCTGCCGCAGCTCATCATAGGTTTCGGCGCCGGCATGATCATGCCGTACCTCAATGTCTTCTTCAAGACCGGGTTCACCCTGGGCATCGCCAGCCTGGGCTTCTGCATGTCGCTCATGCCGCTGGCCATGGCCTTCGGCGGGCTCATAGGTCCCTGGCTGGTCAAGCGCGTGGGCCAGGTGCGGGCCATGATCGCCTTCCAGGGCCTGTCCATCCCCTTCCTCGCCACCATGGGCTTCTCGGGCTTCCTCATCCCCACGGTACTGGCGGCCTTCGCCCGCACGCTGCTCATGAACGCCAGCTGGCCGGTGTACAGCGTCTTCATGCTTGGCCACTTTCCCCCGGCCCAGCACCAGGCTATCAGCTCCATCTACACCGCCGTGTGGAACCTGACCTTCGCCGCCAGTACGCGCCTCAGCGGCCGCCTGCAGATGGACTTCGGCTTCACCCTCCCCTTCCTCGTCACCATCACGTGCTACGCCTTCGCCACGCTGATGCTCTCGCGGCGCTTCCTGCGCGCGGAGCCGGCCAATAAAAAAGCCGCCGGGCCGGCGGCTTTGGAAGAGGGCATGGAGTAGCTAACAGTTGGTGAGCTGCACCGAGAACGCGGCGTCGTTGAGCACCAGGTTCAGCGAATGCCCCGAGGCCTCCCCGTAAACGTAGTTGCTTTCCTTCAGCGCTTCCTTCCAGGCGGCGAAATCCTTGCGCGGCCAGGCCAGGATCTCTATCTTCTCGCTCTTGTTGACCTCGGCCTTCACCACTTCCCGCAGGCGGCGCCCGCCGTCCTCGTCCTCTTTGAGCACTACCAGCCGGCCTTTCACCCGCCGGTTCACCTTGGTGAGCTTGTTCATGGCCACGTTGCCGCATTCCACCCACACGCCCACCCCGCCGGCGCCGTCGGGCACCATCAGGTCGGGCACAAAGCCTATGTCCTCCACCGCCGGGTCCGTGGGGCCCGGCTCCACCGGCTCGCCGTCGAAGAACAGGATGGCCGCGGTAAGGCGCAGGGCCACGTGGTCCAGCGTCTCTTCCTCGCCGGCCATTATCAGCACGCGCCGGCAGCCTCCGTTGATGTTCAGTTCACAGCGCAGCGTCATCTATCTTCTCCATGTAAGATCGCAACTCCTCGGCGCGGCCCAGGGCCTTGCCGTCCATGGTAGCCAGGCTGTATTTCCCCTCCGGCGAAGCGAGGGTCACGCGCACAGGCTGCTTCAGGCTCACCGTCAGGGTATAAAAAGTCTCCAGTTCGGCCAGGTCCTCGGCCCAGGAGCGGGCGCCGTAAAGGGAAGGGAAACCGGAGGCGGCCAAATCCTTGTAAAGCTCCGGGGCCTCCGTGATATCCAGCTTCGGCCCTCCGCCCAGGCCATAGAAAGTGATCCGGTCGCGCCCTGGGAAGTCGCCTTCCAAATGCGCGGTGCGGTAATCCGCCCACAGGTCGAAGAAAAAACCGCCGGAAAGCTGTTTGGGCGGCCAATAGTAGGCGGGCATGGTGTCGTCGGTATAGGGCGAGATCCCCGCCGCGTAGTCCAGGCCGTGGGCGGCCTCGTGCACGAGACCGTAAAGCAGCCCTTTATAGTTGTGCCCGGCGGCCACGGTCACGTCCCAGCCGGCCTTGGGCTTGAAGCAGCTGCGTTCCCGCTCGGTCATGATGGCGGAGAGGTCCTGCTGCAGCATGGCCGGGTTAAGAGTGATATGGAAATAAACCTTATCGTCGGGCCCGGCCACCCAGCTGGTTATACCGTTGCCTATCAGCCCTTTCACAAAATAGACGCCCACGCAGCGCTTGGCAAAGACCCGCTCATAAACGGGCGGCAGCAGGCGCAGGTACTTCATGACCAGCGCCTTGTCCGCGGCCGAAGGCCGGTAGGCGGCGTAGTCGGGCCGCTTATCCTCGGAAGCGTAGAAGGCCAGGAGTTCCGCCGGGATCTCCGTTATGCGGCTCTCCAGCGGGGCGCTCGCGTTGAAGGCGTAACTCTCCAGGCGCACCAGCGGGTCCAGTTTGGGTCTGCGGTTGCAGCCGCCGATCGCCACCAGCGCCGCCAGCAGCAGGAGTCTTTTGCTCACTCCCCGACCGCCTTCTTGTCGAAGTAAACCTTCATCTCGCACCTGGCGCAGTCGAATTCCAGCTTGAAACGCCGGCCCTCGGCGTCTTCCAGGAACAGCGGCTCCACGTCACGGCCCTTCTTGCACAGGCCGAGCTGGCGGCGCAGGCAGAACTTGGTGGTCATCAGCGGCTTGCCGGCCAGGTCCGCCCCGCCTTCGGCGGCCATAGCTATCTCTTTCACGCCGTGGCGCCGGTAGAAGGCGGCGGCCGCGGCGTTGAACACGTTGGCGCTGAAAGGCAGGCTCTCTTCGGGGTAGGGGTGGCTGGTGCGCTCCAGTTTCACCTGCTCGCGCTCGGGGAGCGGCGGCAGGGCGTTCTCCAGCGCGGCCAGCGCGTCGCGGCGCAGGTCGTTCAGGGCGCCCACGGGGATGAAATACGGTTTGGAGAGCTTCAGCTCCAGTCCGGCCAGATAATAATCGGTCTCGCCCAGCTTGGAGAGCTGCTTCTTTATGGTCTCCAGGGCCTGCTCGGGCTTTTCGGCCTTGTTCTTTACGCCGCGCAGCTTAACCGCGGCCTCGCCGCCGCGCTCGTCGGACACCTTCAGCTCGAAGCCGCCGGAATAATCGGAGAACTCCATGCGCAGGGCGAAGCGGCGCTTCGGAGCGCCCAGTTCTATGGACCGCAGGAAGTGCTTGTCCAGGTTGCGGTAGATCTGGGTGCCGTTGTCCATGCCCTTGAGGTTGTCGGCGCGCACGCGGCCGTCCAGCACCCCGTTCACCAGCGACCCCGCCAGCACGCCGTGCCGGTCGAAATAGGAAATGCCGTCGCCCGGGTGGAGCTTGGCCGCCTCGCGCAGGCGGAAGGAGCCGTTCTTCACCTCGGTGGCCGGCCCCAGCGCCTCGCCCACGAACTTGGGCGTGTCCGGCGAGGCCACGTTGACGGGGTTGCCGTCCAGGAAATATTCGGTATAGCCGCGGTTGAAGGTCTTGTTGAGGTCCGGCTCGAACCCGGCGAAGCTCTTGCCTATGGAGGCGCGCTCGTAGCCCTTCTTCTCTATGAGCTTGTCTATTTCCCGGCGGTAGGCGGCCGTCACGTTGCGCACGTAGTCGCGGTCCTTCAGGCGGCCTTCTATCTTGAAGGAGGTGATGCCGGCCGCGGCCAGGTTGCCCAGGCGGCGCGACAGGTTGAGGTCCTTCAGGGACAGCAGGTGCTTGCCGGAGGAGATGGTCTCGCCGGCGCCGTCTTTGAGCGTGTAGAGTTTGCGGCAGGGTTGGGCGCATTCGCCGCGGTTGCCGCTGCGGCCGCCTATGAAATAGGAGAGGTAGCAGCGCCCGCTGCAGCTCACGCACAGGGCGCCGTGCACGAAATATTCCAGCTCCACGGCGGTCTTGGCCCTTATGGCCTTGATCTGCTCCAGCGTCAGCTCGCGCGCCAGGATCACGCGCTTGAACCCGGCTTTCTCCAGGAACAGCACCTTCTCGGGCGTGGAATTGTCCATCTGCGTGCTGGCGATGAGCGGGATGGGCGGCAGGCCGGCTTCCACCAGGCCCAGGTCCTGGATTATGGCTGCGTCGGCGCCGCAGTCCCAGAGCTGCTGCACCATGCGGCGGGCGCGCGGCAGCTCCTCGTCGGACACTATGGTGTTCATGGCCGCGTACAGTTTGGCGCGGTAGCGGTGGGCGTACTTGGCCAGTTTCTCTATGTCCTGCATGCTGTTGCCGGCGGACACGCGCGCGCCGAAGCGCTCGGCGCCTATGTAAACGGCGTCGGCGCCGCAGTCTATGGCGTCCATCCCGGTGCGCAGGTCTTTGGCCGGGGCCAGGAGTTCCAATTTTTTGTTATCCACGGTATATCCAGTACGGCAACAGGAGCAGCAGGACTATCCACACTATCTGCCAGGCCAGGGCCGAGCTCTCAGGGTAAAGCCTGTCCGTTATTATCAGCCAGGTCTTCTTCCAAATCCGCCAGACGAAAAAAAGCAGCGCGCCTCCGGAAACCGCCCCCGTTATGGGGCCCGTCAGCGCCGACCACGACTCGTGGTGCAGGTACATCTCCCGGGACAACTGGTGCAGGTTCTTCAGGAAGTAATGCAGCCCTATCAGGGTCACCGGGACCAGCCAGGCCAGGCGCAGCAGCAGCACCAGGCGGGTGAAGCGCCGCGACGGGCGCGGCGGCTGCGGCTTGGCGCCGCGCCTCATCCGGCCCTGCCAGCCTCGGCGGAACCGGCGTACTCGGAGTCTATCTTATAGTACCTGTAAGTCAATTTGGCCACCCGGGCTATGAAATTCTTGGCGCTGCGGTAATCCGGCACGTTGGAGGTCAGCACCGCTATCACGAAATCGCCCCGCGGCGAGAACACTATTCCCACGTCGTGGCAGGACTTACGCAGCAGCCCCGTCTTGTGGCCTATCTCCCAGCCGAGCGGCAGGCCTTTGCGCAGGCGGCTGCGGCTCTTGGTGTGCTTGAGCACGTCCAGCATGAACTCGCTGGCATCCCGGTTCACCAGTTCCCCCTGGTAGATCCTCTCCATCAGGCCGGCCATCTCCCTGGCGGTGGTAAAATTCTCGTTCTTCACCCGGCCGGAGGTCAGGCTCATGCCTTCCGGGGTAATGTTGGTGTGCTCCAGCCCCAGCCTGGCGAAGGTCATGGCCAGGTAATCCATGCCCACGTAATCTATGAGCATCTTGGTGGCGGTATTGTCGCTCTCGGTGATCATCTTGTAGATGATCTCCATCACCGAGAGGCTCGTGCCCTCGCGCACCCATTTCAAAGAACCCGAACCGCCCACCCGCCCCTTGCGGGTGAGCTTTATCTGCGTGTCCAGCGTAATGGAGCCCAGCTTGATCTTCTCGAACACCGCCGCCATGATGGGCACCTTGATGAGGCTGGCCGACGGGAAAAGCCGGTCCGCGTTGTACTCCCAGGTCTTGCCGGTGTGCAGGTCTTTGAGGTAGATGCCCACCCGGCCTCGGTAAGCCACGGAAGTTTTGCCCAGTTCGTCCACCATGCCGGCCCATTCCTCTTCGCGGATGGGCGACTCCACCGTCTTGGCGCTGTCTATAGAGGGCTCCAGCAGGAACTTCAGGTTCACCGCCATGTAGTAGAAGGCGAAACCGCCGCCCACGAGCAGCAGGGCGAGCAGGAATTTTTTAAAGAGCCCGGGCACGCCGCCGCCCGCCGGCCCTGGGGCCGGCGCGGCGGGAACGCTGTAGTGGCGGTGCTGATGGTGCTGGTGCAAGCGGTCACTCCATGGGGCGGGGCCGCGGGGCCCCGGCGGCCTACGCCTTGACTTTCAGGTCCAGCGCGTCGCCTTCGCCCTTGTAGTCCACTTTCAGCACGTCGCCCTTCTTCATGGTGCTGTTGAGGAGGAACTCGGCCATGGGGTCCTCCAGGTACTTCTGCACGGTGCGCAGCAGCGGGCGGGCGCCGTAATTGGGGTCGAAGCCTTTTTTGACCAGGAAGGTCTTGGCGGCCTGCGTGATATCGAACTTCACGCCCTTGTCGTCGAGCTTCCTGGTGACCTTCACCAGGCTCAGCTCCAGGATCTTCTCGGTGTCCACCTCGGTGAGCGGGCGGAACACTATGACCTCGTCTATGCGGTTGATGAACTCCGGGTTAAAGACGCGTTTCACCTCGTCCATCACCGTGTCCTTCATTTCCTTGTAATCCTTTTCCTTGTCCTCGGTGGGCATGAAGCCCAGCGTCTTGCCCTTGCTGATCAGGCGGGCGCCCACGTTGGAGGTCATAATGAGGATGGAGTTCTTGAAGCTCACCTTGTGGCCCAGGCTGTCCGAGAGCACGCCCTCGTCCATGATCTGCAGCAGGATATTGAACACGTCGGGGTGGGCCTTCTCTATCTCGTCGAGCACCACCACGGAATACGGCTTGCGGCGCACCAGCTCGGTGAGCTTGCCGCCTTCCTCGTAGCCCACGTAGCCGGGGGGCGCGCCTATGAGGCGGCTCACGGAGAACTTCTCCATGTACTCGCTCATGTCTATGCGCACCATGGCCTCTTCGTTGCCGAACAGGAAGTCCGCCAGCACGCGCGCCAGCTCCGTCTTGCCCACGCCCGTCGGGCCCAGGAAGATGAAATTACCGATGGGCCGCTTGGGGTCCTTCATGCCGGTGCGGCTGCGCTTGATGGCCTGGGAAACTATCTTCACGGCCTCGTCCTGGCCTATGAGGCGCTTGTGCAGCTCGCCTTCCATGTGCTGCAGCTTCTGCGTCTCGGTCTCGGTCATGCGGGTGACCGGGATGCCGGTCCACTTGGAGGCTATCTGCGCTATATCTTCTTCGGTGACCTCCGGAAAAACCTTGTCGCGGCCTTCGCGCCACTTCTTGCGGGAGTCTTCCAGGGCCTTCTTCAGTTCCTTCTCGCGGTCGCGCAGCTTGGCGGCCTTTTCGTACTCCTGGCCGTAGATGGCGGCGTTCTTGTTCTTGGAGGCCTCTTCTATCTCGGCCTCCTTCTCCTTGAACTCCGGCGGCGCCACGCTCAGCTTCAGGCGGGCGCGGGAGCCGGCCTCGTCGAGCAGGTCAATGGCCTTGTCGGGCAGGGCGCGGTCGGTGATATATTTGTCGGACAGCTGGGCCGCGGCGAAGATGGCCGGGTCGGTGTACTTGCACTTGTGGTGGCTCTCGTACTTGTCCTGCAGGCCCTTGAGGATCTCAATGGTCTCCTCGATGCTCGGGGGCTCCACCACCACCGGCTGGAAGCGGCGCTCCAGGGCGGGGTCGTGCTCGATGTGCTTGCGGTACTCGTCGAAGGTGGTGGCGCCTATGCACTGCAGCTCGCCGCGCGCGAGCGCGGGCTTGAGCATGTTGGAGGCGTCTATGGCGCCTTCGGCGGCGCCGGCCCCTATGACGGTGTGCAGCTCGTCTATGAACATGATGATGGAGTTCTTGGCCTTGCGGATCTCCTCGATGATGCCCTTGAGACGCTGCTCGAACTCGCCGCGGTACTTGGTGCCGGCCACGATGGACGCGAGGTCAAGGGAGAGCAGGCGCTTGCCCAGCAGCGTGTCGGAGATCTCGCCGGCGGCTATCTTCTGCGCCAGGCCTTCCACTATGGCGGTCTTACCCACGCCGGGCTCGCCCACCAGCACCGGGTTGTTCTTGGTGCGGCGGCCGAGCACCTGGATGAGGCGGTCTATCTCGTTGGCGCGGCCTATGACGGGGTCCAGTTTGCCTTCCTTGGCCATCTGGGTCATGTCGCGCGCGAATTCGTCGAGGATGGGGGTCTTGGTCTTGCTCTTGGCGCCGGAGTGGGAGCGGCTCTTGGCCTCGGGGGCCTGCGCTTCCTTGGGGGAATCCTTCTGCTCCATCTCGCCGAGGATGCTCAGCACTTCCTCGCGCACGGTCTCGAGCTTGAGGCCCAGGTTCTCCAGCACGCGGGCGGCCACGCCTTCTTCCTCGCGGATGAGGCCCAGCAGGATGTGCTCGGTGCCTATGTAGGAGTGGCTCATGTGCTGGGCTTCTTCCACCGCGTATTCCAGCACCTTCTTGGCGCGCGGGGTGAAGGGGATCTCGCCCAGCAGCATCATGTTGTCGCCGGTGCCCACTATCTTCTCGATCTCGGCGCGGACCTTGCGCAGGTCTATGCCCAGGTTCTGGAAGACCTGGCTGGCCACGCCCTCGGAGAGGGCTATGAGCCCGAGCAGGATATGCTCGGTGCCGACGTAGTCGTGGTTAAGGCGTTTGGCCTCTTCCTGGGCTATGAGTATCACCCGCTGCGCCCTGTCGGTAAATCTTGTTCCCATGTAAGTTCCTCCGTATGTGATGCAAATCGTCTAAACACGAGCGAAAACGGCGGCGAATACACTCCTCGCCGAATATATATTATGACATAGAGGGGCCCGCAATTCAACTTCCCCGAATGAAATTATAAATTAATTAGGCTTCCTCGCCGGGGGCGAGGCGAGGTATTTTTCCAGGGCGGGGCCTATGAGGCCCTTTACCATGTCGTGGGTGGATTCCAGGGCCAGCAGCCCTTCGCAGGAACGGACGAAAAATTCTTCCTTGGGGGTCAGCTTGCGCCCCAGGCGGTGCACGCAGTCGGCTATGATCTCGGCCTGCCAGTCGGCCACCAGCCGGTCCTTCATCAGGCCTTTTTCACCAGCACGCGGAACCCGGTCACTTCGGTCACCGTTATCTCGGCGCCGGCGGGAATGTCGCCGGAGACGCTCTCGGCCTCCCACAGCTCCCCCGCCACCAGCACCCGGCCCTTGGGCTTCAGGTCGGTCTTGGCCAGGCCGCGCTTGTCCTTAAGGCTCTCGATGCCGGTCACCACCGTGCGCAGCTGCGCCCTGGCCACTACCCAGGCCAGCGCCGCCACCACCGCGATCAAGCCGATTATGGTCGAAAGTATCATGCTCATAGAGACGCTCAACCCTCCGATGGACGGCTGGTTGAACAGCATCAGCGCGCCCAGCAATATGGACACGGACCCGCCCAGCGTCAGCAGGCCGTAACTCACCACCTTGATCTCGGCGATGAAGAACAGGAAGCCGAGCATTATCAGCGCCACGCCGGCGAAATTGGCCGACAGCGTCTGGAAAGAGTAGAACGCCATGACGAGCGACATGGCCCCCACCACGCCGGGCAGGATGAGCCCGGGGTTGTAAAGTTCTATGAACAGGCCGGCCGCGCCCAGGCTCATAAGGATCATGGCTATGTTGGGGTCGGTGATGGTGGCCAGGAACTTCTGACGGCGGGTCTGGCGGAAATATTCCACCGAGGCGCCGGCGGTGACGAGCTTGCCGAAGTCCCCCGCCTTGAAACCGTCCGCCTTGGCCAAAAATTCCGGCAGGTCGGCAGCCACAAAATCCACCACGCCGGTCTTAACGGCTTCCTCCGCCGGGATGGACTTGCTCTCGGTGACCGACTTGATGGCCCACGCCACGTTGCGCCCGGTCTTCTGCGCTATGGACTCCATGTAGGCGGACGCGTCGTTGAGCACCTTCTCTTCCATGGGCTCTTTTTCTCTCTTTTTCTCGTCCTTGCCGCCCAGCCCGCCCAGCGGCGAGCCGCCGCCCAGCATTACCGGGTGCGCGGCGCCTATGTTGGTGCCGGGCGCCATGCCCACCAGCGGCGACGCCATGGAAATGAACACGCCGGCCGAAGCCGCGCGCGCGCCCTGCGGGGAAACGTAAACAGCCACCGGCTTCTTGGAGGCCAGCATGGCCTTTATGATGACGCGCATGGAGGAATCCAGGCCGCCGGGCGTATCCAAAGCTATCACCAGCAGGTCGGCGCCTTCGGGGGCGTTGAGCTTGTCCACCGCGTTGGATACGAACTCGGCCGCGGCCGGGGTGATGACGCCGGAATAGGGCGCCACCAGCACCTTCTTTACCTGGTAAACCGGCGCGGCGGCCTTGGCCGCCGGTTTGGCGGCGGCCGGCAGGGCGAGGCCCAGCGTGAGCGCGGCGCAGAAAATATGTTTGGTCATAGGGATTCTCCTGTCTTCCATCTTCCATTATACATAGTTGGCCTATTTGTTAGAATAAGGCCATGCCCGGTCTCATATTCACCGCGGGAGAAGAGCTGCCTCCCGTGCAGGTGCTGGCCCGGGTGCTGGGCGCTGCCGTCAAGACCGACCCCGACACAGCGGCGCTGGCCGCCCGACGCTGCTGGGGCCTGCTCGGCGCCGGCCTGGACGACGCTGCCGCCGCCGCTCTAGAAGAGCAATGCGCCGTTTTCGCGGTGCCGGTAATAAAACTGGCCGACGCCCCGCCCCCCCTGCCCGTGCCGGTCCCCGTAAAAAAAGTGGTCATAGAGAACGGCGCCGCAGTTTTTTCTTGCGAGGCCGGGCCCGTCTCCTGCTCGCCCGACGATCTCTCGGTACTGGCCGCCGCGCCCATTAAAGAGGAATTTTTTCGCACCGTAACCGCCTCCGAAGGCCCGTCGGCCGGGGCCAAAGCCATGCGCCTGGGGATAATGGCCGTCACCGGCCTGCCCATAGGCCTGGGCAAGAGCCGCGAGGTAAAGAAGGACGTGAAGAGTTCGGAGCTCTCCTTCTACATGGACGTGGTGCTGAACGGCGGCCGCGCCCGGCTGCGCCTGGCCTCGGACGACCTGGATTTTTCCGGCCTGAAAGAAAAAAAGACCTACTCCAGCCAGGTGAACTTCAGGGTGCTCTGCGGCGAGCTCGCCGCTTTCGCGCCGCAAGCCTTCAAGAACGCCGGCCTGCGGGCCATGCTGGCCGGGCGGCCGCTGCTGCTGCTCGGCTACGACTCGCTGGCCGACCTGGAAAAAGAGACCCTGCGCCTTACCCTGGCGCGCGCGCATACCAATCGGGTAGGAGGCGGGTGATTAGTTCACCCGCCGTCCTCCCACACCACCGTACGTACCGTTCGGTATACGGCGGTTCATCAGAACTA
>MGTV01000016.1 GCA_001799635.1 Elusimicrobia bacterium GWA2_62_23 | reverse complement strand
GGCCACCACCGGCACGCTTGGCTCCAGCGTGATGGTGTCTTCCATAGTGGTCAATTCGATAACCGACCAGAACCAGATCCTGGACGGCGTGATAACCGACGCCGATATAAACGGTTCCGCCGCCATCGCCATCAGCAAGCTGGCTACCAGCGGTACGCTGGGGGCTGATGTTGTGGCTTCCTCGGTGCCGGCCGCGAATATCGGCGTGGGCATCCTCAGTGCGGCGGTAGTGGTATCCTCCGTTGGCGTTAACGCGGTACACACCGGGGCCATCGCCGACAGCGCGGTTACCAATGCCAAGATCGATACTATGGCCGCCTCCAAGCTTACCGGGAGCCTGCCTCAGGGGCTGCTGGTGTTCGTGGACGCCGACTGCGACGCGCTTACTCCGGCCGCCGAAGGACAGTTCTGCTACGATTCCGTCAAGCACATGCTGAGCATCTCTACCAGCACGACAGTCGGGGGATACGCGGGCATAGCCATGGACGCGCTGACCACATGGTAACGGCTGGAAGGTAGTAACTATATTATGGAGATCAAAAGGACTCGGATATCCCTGATAGCGGCAGCCGCGATCCTTTGCGGCGCGGCTTCCGCGTTCGCGGCCGGCACGCTGGAGACCAAAGCGGTCACCGGCGGGCTGGGCATTTCCAGCGGCACCGCCAAGATCATGGAATCCGTGGTGGGGGAGATCTCCGGGCCCGTAATGGTCTCGGGTTCCAAAAGGGCCCTCTCGGGCCATGCCTCCAACAGCCACAGCCCCGGCGTGCCTTACGACCTGGTAGCCACCACGCAGCCCGTGGGCGAGGGCCAGGTGCGGGTGGGCTGGACCGCGGTGGGCCGCGATGGGATGCGCGGGCAGGCAGCCAACGTGGTGGTGAAGATCGCCACTTTCCCGGTGACGTATTCCAATTATGACAGCATAGTGACCTCCCTGACGGTAACCGCCCTGAGCACGGGCACCGTCCACATCAGCACCTACTCCCACCTGGTGCCCGGCCCGCAATACTACACGGCCCTGCGCGTGCGCGACAGCGCCGGCATCTACGGCCGGCTTTCCACCGCGGCCACTTTTTACACTACGGCCATCGCCCCTGACCCGGTAACTTCGCTCCAGATCCAAACTTCCACCGGGGGCTCTTTAACGTTCTTCTGGCCTATGACCGGAGACGACGGGAATGCCGGTGATTTCAGTCCGGGGTATGTCCGCATAGACTATTCCACGAACCCGGCTCACAATTTTTCCAGCGCCACTTATATTACTCAACTCTCCACCAGTGCGCTGGCGGGGACCACTCAGTATTACTGGCTGTCGGGCCTTCCCGGCAACGTGAGTTATTACGCCAGGGTTTATATCGGTGACGACGTGACGGTCTATAGCGGCCTCGGCAACATAGCCAACCTGGTCACCATGGCCTACCCGCCCACCCCTACCGGTTTCTCCGACATGAGCAGCGACGGTTTCACGGTAGAGTACGCCGCCAACAATGCCGCCGGTACCGAGTACTTGGTGGAGATCTCAAGTTACGTCGATTTCTCTGCCCTGCATAGCTCCGGGTGGATCACCGCCTCTTCCGCGGCTTTCACGGGGCTGGACACCAACATGACCTATTACGCCCGCGGCAAGGCTAAAAACAGCTCCGGAGTGGAGACCGCAGGATACTCCGACCTCGGCGAGCTGGCACTGACGCTGAACGTGGCGCAGCCCGCGGTGCCCGTGGTCACCGGCACCGTTTCCGGGACCTCCTTCACCCTCTCCTGGAACCAGATCCTTTTCGACGTGTACGGCGGCACCACCAGCATAAAGCGCTACGAGGTCTACCGCAGCACCTCCATTTCCGGCGTGCCGGAACTGGCGGCTTCGCCGTCCAGCACCACTTTCCAGTATACCGAGGCCATAACCGGCGTGCGGTGGTACTATGTGAAATCCGTGGACCGCTACAACCTGCGCAGCGCCGCTTCGGTCTGGCTGAAGAACTCCGGCGAGCAGGCGCGCGTTGTGGCCGACGACGCCCGTGCCGCCGCCGACGTCGCCCAGGAAGTGGGCGCCGCGCTCGGCGCCTCGGGCCTGTTCCCCAGGCTGGCGCACCAGGCCCAGTACGAGAGCGGCCTGACCGTGGCCTCCTATAAGCTTTACTTCCAGACCTCCGCCGGCGACGAGCGGGTGGGCCTGGACTTCCCCGCCGACGTCACACTGACCATCCCGGTGACCCGCACCGGCACCGTATCCATCAACGCGGTGAACCCGGCGGCTTCCTATACCGCTTACGACTACGCCGTGTACTACTTCAACGGCGTGGAGGACGTGCGCATAGGCGGCACCGTGGACCCCGCCAGCGGCACCATCTCTGTGCTCACCCGCAAGACCGGCGTCTTCAAGGTCAAGCAGGTGATCCGGCCCCAGAGCTTCCGCATCACGCAGACCGTGCCGCGTAAGATCTTCACCCCTAACGGCGACGGGATCTGGGACGAATTCAATATCCTCTACGAGAATCCCGAAGGCCTGGAGATCTCCGGCGCCAAGATCTACGACCTCTCCGGGGCCGAAGTGGCCTCGCTGCGGCCCGGCAATTACAACTCCGAGGCTTCGCTGGCCTGGGACGGGCGGAAGTCCGGAGGCAAGGCCCCGGCCGGCATCTACATCTACCAGTTCAAGGCAGGGGACAAGATCCACAACGGGACGGTGGTGCTGGCCAGGTAAAGGTCGGACGCCCGTCTCTCGTGCCGGGCGGCATAATTAGGTAATATTTATGAAACAGGCGGAAGGTAGAATAGTAACTGTGATAAAAGCGCTAGCGGTGCTGCTTTCCGTTATGTCATTTGCGTCTATGAACAGCTACGCCTTGTTTACAGATTCCGCCTGCGGAGCCCGGGCCACGGCCATGGGCGGCGCTTTCACGGCCGTTCCCGGCGGCGCCGAAGCCATGTGCTCCAACCCCGCCTCCCTGCTGGAGACCTCCTCGCCCGAGCTGACCGCCGTTTACGGGCGCCTCTATTCCGGCCTCACCGACGACTCCAAGATCGGCCAGGGCTATTTCGGCTTCGCTGGCCCCGTTAAGCGCTACCTGCCCGGCGCGGCCGGCTTCTCCTGGAACGACACCCGCCTGAGCGAGGCCTATTCCGAAACCACTTTCTCCGTCAGCTACGCCACCGCGGTCTACCGCGGGGTCGGCGCCGGCGTCACCCTTAAATACCTGCGCCGGGCCTACGTTTCCGACGGCTACACCGAGCTGGACCCCGTGTTCAGCGGCGGTTATTCCAAGTCCGGCTTCGGCGCGGACCTGGGCTTTTTCTACCGGCCGCAGCCCCGCTACGCGCTGGGCCTGGCCTTCAAGAACATCAACAAGCCCGACATGGGCCTGGCCGACGCCGACCGCCTGCCCATGGAGATCCGCGCCGGCGCGTCCTACGTGATGCGCACCAGCCTCCTGGGCCTGGACGCCTCTTTCGCCGGGTCCGACTACACCGTGGCGGCCGGGGCCGAGTATTCTTTCCAGCGCCGCTACGCCCTGCGCATGGGCCTGGCCGCCGGCAACGATTCCCGCCGCAACATCAACCTGGGCCTCGGCGGCCGCTTCGGTCTGGCCGAGTTCGACTATTCTTTCAGCCTGCCCATAGGCGGCATCTCCGGCACCATGGGCTCGCACCGGCTCGCCTTCTCTTTCCGCTTCGGGCCCGAGGCCGACGTGTTCGCCGTTTCCGAAGCCGCCGAGCTGCGCAAGGCCCAGGAGCGGGCCGCCCTGCAGGAGGAGAAGATCCGCGCCCTCGAGCAGCGCCTGGGGACCGGTTCCCCGGCCGCCGCCGCTCCCGCGCAGCCGGATATCCTCAAGCAGATAGAACAGCTTAAGACCGAGCTCGAGAAGTCGCGCACCCAGATAGAGGCCGCCAAGGCCCGCCCTGAGGCCAAACCCGCCGTTAAGCCGGCCCCGGCCAAGCCCCAGCCCGCGTCCCGCAGGTCCTACGTGGTCAGGGACGGCGACACGCTCGAAAGCATAGCCAACGCCGTGTACGGCGACCCCGAGCGCTGGCCGGAGATCTACCGCGCCAACACCGGCGTGGTGGGCCGCGGCGGCGAGGTCAAGCCCGGCCAGGTGCTCAGGCTGCCCTGACGCCGGCACAGAGGCGCGGCCGAGGGCCGCGAAAAGATATGAACGAGAAATTCGACGAAGCTTCACTGAACGAGCAGGCGATCAACGACGTTGAGACCGCCCGCCTCGCGCTGCGCTGGGCGCTGGACAAGATCCGCGGCCTCCACGAGGAGGACCTCAAGACCCGCCAGAACCTGCAGGAGAAGTCCAGCCAGGTCACTTTCCTGGAGAACCAGCTTAAGGCCAAGAACTCCGAGATAGAGCGCGGCACCCGCGTGCACGAAGAGGAGATGAAGTCCCGCCAGGATTCCCTGGAGTACCAGTTCCGCTCGCGCCTGGAGCGCCTGACCGAACGCGAGAAGGAACTTGAAGACAAGATCTCCAAGAGCGAAGAGCTGCTCAAGCAGAAGGAGCTCCGGCTTCAGGACGATTACCAGAAGAAATCCGAGGAGCTGCGCGGCCGCTGGTCGCAGGTGGAGGGGGAACTGTGGCAGCTGCGCCAGGAGCAGCTGGCCAAGCAGCAGGAATTTGAACGCGTTTACGGCAGCCGCCTGGAGGCCGAGAAGAAACGCCTCTCCGACGAGCTGGCCTCCCAGAAGGCCTCCATCGAGCAGACCTACCAGAACAAGGTGGAAGAGCTGGAGAAGCGCGAGCGCGCCACCGGCGACGAGCTGCGCAAGCAGGAAGCCGTCCTGAAGTGGGCCAAGGACAGCTGGCAGAAGGACACCGAGGACCGCGAGCGCGGCCTCAAGCAGAAAGAGCTGGAGATCGACAAGAAGGTCCTGGAGAAGAACCAGGAGATCGACGATTACAAGGTGAAGGTCTCGCTGCTGGAAAAGCAGCTGGCCGACCTGCCCGAGGCCGTCAGGCGCCGCGACGAGGACCTCTCGCGCTACAAGGACGCCATGGCGAGCCTGGAGGGCGTCATAAAGACCCTGGAGTCGGAAAAGAAGAACCAGGGCTCCGATTACGAATCCCGCCTGGCCCGCATGAGCGAAGCGCTGGAGGCCGAGAAGAACCGCTATAAGGAAATGGAGGTGGAGATCCCCAAGCGCCTCAAGATAGCGGTGGAGCACGAGCGCAACCGTTTCGCGGAGAAGCTGCAGGAAGCCGAACGCAACTACCGCGAAGACATGGGCAAGCGCCAGGACGAGATAGACTACCTGCAGCGCAACCTGCGCACTTTCGAGGAAACCATCAAGACCCTCCAGTCCGAGCGGGACTCTTTCTCGCACAAGGTGGAGCAGACCCAGAACCAGTACAACGTCAAGCTGGAGGAATTCTCCTTCCGCGAGAAGCAGCTGCAGTCCGAATACGACGTGCGCCTCAAGGTGGAGATGGAGAAGCACACCGCCACGCTGCGCACCGAGATCGAGACCGCCGGCCGCATCTACGAGGACAGCCTGCGCCTGAAGGTGGAGGAGATCTCCCACCTGCGCCGCGAGGTGGAGGACCTTTCCAAGGACAAGACCTCTTTCAAGGAACAGCTGGCCGTGCTGCGCCGGGAGCTGGAAGTGGCGGAGGAGCGCTTCCAGGCGGAGCAGACTTCCCTGCGGGCCCGCATGAAGGCGGAAGCCGACCACAAACTTTCCGAAGAGGCCATGCAGTGGGAGAAGCGCCTTTCCGCCGAGAAGCAGCGGTCCTCCCAGGAACTGGAGGGCCGCGGCCTGGAATTCACCACCGAGCTGGGCCGCAAGGACGAGGAGCTTAACGAGCTCCGCCTGCTGCTGCAGAAAGCCGGCGAGGAGATGAAGATGGTGCGGCAGAAGGCCTCCGAGGAACTCAAGGCCGCCGTGGCCGAAGAGCGCGCCCGGGGCGCGGCCGTGGCCGCCGACAAGGTGTCCTCCTACGAGGACGCCCTGAAAGCGCGCGACGCCAAGGTCCACGAACTTTCCCGCGCCATGGAGACTTCCCGGGTGGAGCGCGAAGAATTCCTCATGCACGAGCGTGAGCGCCTGCAGCGGCTCTACGCCGAAAAAGAGCGGGCCCTCGACGAGGAAGCGTCGGCCCGGGAGGCCGAACTGCTCCGGGTCAAGGAACAGCTTTCCAAGTCGGCCGCCGAGCGCGACGCCGCCGTGAAGATGCACCAGGAGCAGGAGGAGAATTACCGCCGGACCCTGGAGGATTTCCGCGGCAAGCTTTCCGAGGCGCTCTCCAAGTTCGAGCACCTGCAGAAGATCTCCGAGGACCGCCAGGCCATGATAGCTTCGCTGCAGGCGGAGAACGCCGCCATGGTCGGCCGGATCGGGGCCAAGGAAAAGGAACTGCGGGACGTGCGCACGGAGCACTCCGAATACAAGACCACCTTCGAATCGGAACTGCAGGAAGGCGACCGCAAGTATACCGACGCTATGCAGAAGCTGCGCCTCTCCGAGGAGCAGCGCGCCGCCAAGGACAAGCAGATCGAGCAGTTCAAGCGCGAGGGCGATTTCTGGCGCCTGGAGATAGCGCGCAAGGAAGAGGAAAAGACCGCCCTGGAAAAGGAGCGCGCCAAACAGCTGGCCGACCTCAAGGACGCGCTGAACGCCAAGGACGTGGCCCTGTCGCAGCTCCAGGCCAAGTGCGACACCGTCGCCCGCAGCGAGGAGCGCCTGCGCGCCTACCTTGAAGAAGAGAAAACCCAGCGCGCGCTGGCCGAGGTGAAGGCCGAAGAGGCCGCCGCGGACGCCGCGAAGAAGGCGGAGGAGTCCGAGAAGACCCGCCAGCTCGTGGAGCAGCTCAAAGAAAAAATGAAGCTATGGAAGACCAAGTAAGCCATCTCAGCGAACTGGAGGGGCTGAACTCCGAACTGGACGGCTTCCTCGCCGAGCTCAAGGGCCGCGAGGAAGTGTATTCGGTGAGGGTCGGCGACCTGCAGGCGCAGCTGGACGCGGCGAGGGCGCAGGCGGAAGCCGCTTCCGCCCGCCTGAGCGCCCAGGAGACCACGCTTTCCGCGGCCCTCCAGGAGGCCAAGTCTTCGCTGATAACCGAGATCTCGAAGGCGGCGGACCTGATGAGCGAGCGCGACTCGCTTGCCGCCAAGCTGGAGTCCGTTTCCCGCCTGCTGGACGAGGAGAAGGCCCGGTCTTCCGAAAAAGAGCTTTTTATCAAGAGTTCGCGTTCCGCCCTGAAGGACAAGGAGGCGGAATCCGACAAGATCTGGCGCGCCATGGAGGAGCTCAAGGCCGAGCTCACCGCCGAGCGCGCCGGCGTGGCGGAGCGCGAGGCCAGGATCCAGCGCTTCGTGAAGTCCCAGGAAGCCCTGGAACAGAAGCTGGCCCAAAGCGCCCGCGACGCCGCGCGTTCCGAGGAGGGGTTCCTCCTCAAGATCGACCTGGTAAAAAAAGAACTGAAGGAACAGGCCGAGCGGACCGCCGCCGTGGAGCGCTCCCTGGCCGCCGCCAGTTCCAGGCTGGATGAGGCCCTGGAGGAAGTCGCCCACAAGGAGCGCATGCTAGCCGAGGCGCGCACCGCCCTGGCCGAGAAAGAGGCCATGCTGAAGGGCGCAGGCGCCAAGATCCGCGAACTGGTCTCCGAGGCGGAGGCCCTGCGCTCCGGCCGCAGCCGCGGCTCGGAGGAACTCGGCCGCGGCATAGCCGCGTCCCTTACCGCGCGGGTGCAGGAGCTGGAGGAGGCCCTCGCCGAGAACTCCGCCGAACATCTCGACCGTTTCCGCAGATCCCAGACCGCCCTTAGCGACGCCCAGGCGGCGCTGCGCCAGAAGGAGGAGGAGAACGCCTCCCTGCGCGCCAAAGAAGAGTCTTTCCAGAAGCAGGTGCAGGAAGCCGAAGAGAAGTGGAAGTTCGCCTCCATGCAGCTTCACAACGCCGTGGCCAAGCTGCGCGACGCGGAGAACTCCGCCGAGATCTCCGAAGGCCGCATGAAGACGCTGGAGGCCGAGTGCGAAAGGCTGCGCGCCGCCGCCATGAAGGCGGAGGCCGCGGCATCCTCGCTCGCGTCCCAGGAAGCCCGGGCCAGGGACGGGGAGGCCGCGGGCCTTTTCTCCGCGCTGGAGGAGCAGGCGGCCAAGTATACCGAACTTTTAAAGAAGTACGACGCCCTGGCGCTGGCCAATGAGGCCGCCGGCCTGGAAAAGAACGCCGCCAGGGCCGAGGCCGACGCCCTGCGCGCCCGCCTGGACGCGGCGGAGGCGGAGGCCGCGGGCGCGGCCGAAGCGGAGAAGGCGCGCTTCGCGAAGCTTTCCGAACGGGTGCACAACGCCGACGCGATGCTCAAAAAGAAGGAATTCGAGCTCGACGAGGCCAAGGCGGCGCTCTCCGGCATAGAGCAGGAGTGCGAACTCCTGCGCAGGAGCCGGGTCTCGCTCGGCCAGAAATACGCCGCCGAGATAGAGGCCGAGAACGAAATGATCCGCCGGGCCCAGGAAAAGGTGGTCGAGCGCGATTCCGTCATTTCGCGCCTGACTTCCGAGGAGGAGGCCCTCCGCGAGGAGGCGGCCGCTCTCAAGAAGGAAAAAGAGAACCTGCTTTCCCTCGTCCGCAAAAGATCCGTCCCCGAAGGTTCCGCGAAGATCTCCGAGACCGAGAGCCTGCTGGCCGAGAAGGAAAAGCGCATGCTGGACCTCCGCCTGGAGCTGGAGCGGACCAAGGCCGAGAAAGCCGACCTGGAGGGCCGGGAGAGCAAGCTGCGCGAGGAACTCCGCGCCAAGCCCTACCGGGCGATGCTGCGCGAAGCCGAGGAAAAGCTGGCCATCAAGGAAAAGATGCTGGCCGAGCTGGGCTCGCGCATGCAGAAGCTCGGCGGGGATTTCGAGGAGCTCAAAAAACGCGGCCAGGCGCCGGGCGGCCCCGGCTATCTGCCCGATTTCGAGGAACTGGTGGCCGGCGTGGCGCACCAGATAGCCAATTCCATCAGCATCATCCGCAGCCACGCGGAGTTCTGCGTCGATTCGCCGGACGCGGAAGGGGCCAGGGAGTCCCTGCGCGTGATAGTGCGCAACATCGTGGCCCTGCAGAAAAAGATAGATACCATCATGAACTTCTCCAGGCCGGTCATCCCGCAGCGCTCCCCGGAGCGCCTGGAGGCCGTGGCCAGGGAGGTGTTGGAGTCCCTGCGCGTTTCCGGGCGGCTGGGCAAGGCTTCCGTGCGCGTACAGGCCGAAGACAAACTGCAGGCCATCAGCGTGGACCGGGTGCGCCTGGCCGCGGCCCTGGAACAGCTCCTGGTCAACGCCGTCGAGGCCATGCCGAAGGGCGGGGAGATAAACTTGAGGGTTTCCTCCTCCAACGGGAGGCAGCTGTTGGAGATAAAGGACCCGGGCGAAGGCGTGGAGAAGAAGAACCTGGCCGCTATTTTTCACCCGTTCTTCACCACCCGCCCCGGCAAGATGGGCCTGGGGCTCACGCTGGCCCGCAACGTGGCCAGGGCCCACGGCGGCAACCTGGAACTTTTCAGCGAACCGGGCCGCGGCGTCAGGGCGGTCCTGACGCTGCCAGAGGTCTAAAGAGCTATGTCACGCATCCTGATAGTCGACGACGAGCCGGACATGCGCCTTGCGGTGCGCAATGTCCTGCGGCTGCGCGGTTACGACATCCTCGAAGCCGGGGACGGCCCTGCCGCTTTGGAGCTGGCGAAGGAGAGCCGGCCCGACCTCGTCCTGCTCGACATGCGCCTGCCGGGCATGGACGGCATAGAGGTGCTCGAGGCCCTCAAGAAGATAGACGATACGCTGCCCGTGGTCATGATCACCGGCTACGGCCATATCCAGTCGGCCGTGGACGTGATGAAGCTCGGGGCCAGCGAGTACCTGCAGAAACCTTTCGAGAACGCCCAGCTGGTGGAGACCGTGAAGCGGTTCGCCCATAGCGTGCCGCCTCCCAAACGCTCTTACGCGGTGCCCGTGCGGGAGCAGGAGAAGCCCGCGCCGGTGCGGTTCGGCGTTCCTCCCGCCGCGGCGCCGGCCGCAGCGCCCCGCCGCCGCCCGGTGGCGGCCGCGCTGCTCGCCGGCGTAATTCTGGCCGCGGGCCTGTTCTACGCCTACGTGGCCAATTCCCGCAACGCCTATTACCGCGAGTACCAGGGCGCCGCCGGCAATATTTCCGCGATGCTCTGGAGGGGGGACAAGCTCGTGGCCGGCGACTGGTTGTCCCGCGCGGTCTTCGTTTATTCCACCGGCCCGGACGGGCTCAGGTTGGAGCAATCCTTCCCGCTGGAAAAGACCCATATCAGCGGCCTGGCTGCGGCCGGAGACACCCTCTACGTGGCCGACGCCTGGCGGAAAGTGATAGAAGCCCGCCAGATAACCGAGGGCCTGCCGCTGCTCAAGGTCTTCCCGATGCCGGGCAAGGTGTCAGCGCTGTTCTACGACGGCGAGTATCTATGGACCTGCGACGCGGACGGCAACGCCGTGCTCAGGAGGCCGGATTCCGAACTTACCCCCGCGGTCTCTTTCCGGCTGCCGGAAAAACCGGACCAGCTCTTCCGAGACGGCAAATACCTGTGGACCGCGGTCTCTTCCACCGGCCTGGTGTACAGGCACAAACTCGACAGCGGGCTCACGCCGGACGGGACCTTCTCGCTGAAAACCCTGCGGGCCGGTTATCCGCTCTCCGCTTTCGCCTGGCGCGGCGGCCGGCTGTGGCTGGCCAGGGACGGTCTCCCGGTACTGACCGAGGCGGGCCGCGCCGAACTGGTCCGGCAGGATTAGGCCGGAGCCGGACAAAAAAAGAACCCCGCCGGAGCGGGGTTCTTTTTTTGTCCCACAGCGGGAACTTAGTCTATGAGCTCGTTGCAGTTCGCGCCGCCGCCGGGGCAGGCCGCGATGGTGACAGATGGCTTGTCCGGGACGTTGACGTTGAGCGAGTAGTTGCCGTAGCGGGCGGCCACGCTGGAACTGTTGGTGTGGCGGGTGAGCGTCAGCACGTAGCAGGGGCCGCTGGCGCAGGTGCCCGCGGACGCCGACGCGCCGTAGAACTTGGAGGGGATGGAGGAGGCGGTCATGCCGGCGTAGGAGATGTCGAGCCGGGTGAAGTCCTGGGTGTAGTTGCCGCCGCGGGCCAGGAACCTTTCCTGGGCCGATTTCACGCTGGAGATTATGGACATGGCCTCGGAAACGCGGGCCTTTTCCACGACCTTGAAGTACTGCGGGATGGCTATGGAAGCCAGGATGCCGATGATGAGCACGACCACCAGCAGTTCGATGAGCGTGAAACCTTTTCTGTTGATTTTCATGTGGTCCTTTTACTGAAGTTTTTTAGGCCGGCGCCGCCGGGGTTGCCGGCCGGCGCCGATCATGGGTTTAGTCTATGAGTTCGTTGCAGTTCGCGCCGCCGCCGGGGCAGGCCGCTATGGTGACAGCGGGCTTGTCCGGGACGTTGACGTTGAGCGAGTAGTTGCCGTAGCGGGCGGCCACGCTGGAGCTGTTGGTGTGGCGGGTGAGCGTCAGCACGTAGCAGGGGCCGCTCGCGCAACTGCCGGCGGACGCCGACGCGCCGTAGAACTTGGAGGGGATGGCGGAGGCGGTCATGCCGGCGTAGGAGATGTCGAGCCGGGTGAAGTCCTGGGTGTAGCTGCCGCCGCGGGCCAGGAACCTTTCCTGGGCCGATTTCACGCTGGAAATGATGGACATGGCCTCGGAAACGCGGGCCTTTTCCACGACCTTAAAGTACTGCGGGATGGCTATGGAGGCCAGGATACCGATGATAAGCACGACCACGAGCAGCTCTATGAGCGTGAAGCCTTTCTTGTTCTTCGTCATTTTTTAACTACCCCCTTTCTCAAGGTTCAAGAGTGTGCGCCCGGCGCGATTCGAACGCGCGGCCACCCGCTTAAAAGGCGGATGCTCTACCACTGAGCTACGGGCGCTTTTAATGACCGCGATTTTATTATACAAAATAATCGCAAAGGCGCAACCGCGGCCGCCCGCCGGGGTCAACACCCGGCCGCAAATTTAGTAATATAACCGGCATGGCGGTGAGAAAGACATACAAGGTCCGTGTGCGCGGCAAGGTCCGCAACAAGATCCTGCGCCGCGGCGGCGTCGCCGCCGGGGTCGCGGCCGGCCTGCTGGTCTCGGTCTGGCTGTTTAACTCCGCCGTCAAGGGCTCCGGGAGGTTCATAGAGAACCGCCTGCTGTTCAGGCCCGAAGCTTTCGAGGTGAGTTCCGCCCCCGCGGAGGCCCTGGCCGCCATAAAGGAAAAGGTTTCGGCCGCGGTGGGCAAGCCCCTTACCGCCGGCCGTGCGGCGGAGCTGGCCGCGGAGATCAGGCGCCAGCACCCGGGCCTGGCTTCGGTCCGCGTCTCCCGCAATTTTTTCACCGGCAAGGCCGCCGTGACCGCCGAGCCCGAAGAGGCCGTGGCCCCGGTGCTGCTCAACGGCGCCACCGCCTACCTGGGAGTGACCGGGCGGTTCATGCCTGAAACGCTTTCCGGCCCCGCCGCGGCGGGGTTCGTCACCGAGGTGCGCTGGCCGGCCAGGGAGGCGCCGGCCCTGGCCGCTTTCCTGCGGGAGATAGGGCCGCTGGTGCCGCTCTTCTATTCGCGGCCGCGCCTGCTGGAGTGCCCGGGGCGCGACTGGGCCTGCCGGTTCAGCCTGGAGGACGGTTCCACGGTGCTCTGGGGCGGATTTGAATTCACCCGTCTAAAAATATTAAGATTGAACGAAGTAGCCCAGGACGCGGCCCTGAAAAAAACCGCGCCTTTCCGGGTGGACATGCGGTATTTCAAGGAAGGGAAAATTTTCGTTTCCTCGGTAAAATAGCGGCGACTATCCTTCGGCCGTTCCCGGGCGCCGCCGCCTTACTTCTGGAGCTTTCACTATGGGAAAATCTGAGATCATCGCCGGGCTTGATATGGGGTCCAGCAGGGTGACCTGCGTCATCGCCGAGCGCGACGACGAGCACAACAAGATCCGCGTGCTGGCCGGCGCCTCCGCGCCCTGCAAAGGCCTCAAGGGCGGCGTCGTCGTCAATATCGAGGAGACCGCGCGGGCCATCGAGCACGTGATGGACGCGGCCGAGAGCAAGGCCAACGAGGTCGTAGGGGAAGTTTACCTCGGCGTACGCGGCTCCCACATCCAGGCATTCGACAACAAGGGCGGCTACAATATCGCCCGCACCGACAAAGAGATCACCAGCGAGGACGTCTCCAGCGTCATAGAGAACGCCAAGACGGTCCCGCTCTCGTCCGACCGCGAGATCCTTCACGTGATCCCGCAGGGCTTTTCCCTGGACCGCCAGCGCGGCGTTCCCAACCCCATCGGCATGGAAGGCTCGCTCCTGGAAGTGGGCGTGCACATAGTCACGGCTTCCAGCCCCATCATCAACAACCTGATGAAGTCGGTCTCCAAGGGCGGGTTCCGCGTGGTGGATACCATCTACACCCTGCTCGCCGTCGGCGAGCTGGTGGTCTCCGAGGAAGAGAAGGACCTGGGCTGCCTGCTGATAGATTCCGGCGGCCAGACCACCTCCATCGGCATCTACTCCGAGGGCAGCATCCATTTTTCCCGCGAGATAGCCGTGGGCGGCGACCATATCACCCGTGACATCGCCTACGGGCTCGGCACCACCATGGCGGCGGCGCAGGAGATCAAGGAGAAGTACGGCGCCGTGTTCTCCAACATGCTCGAGGACGACAAGACCATCAACATCACCAAACTCGACGCCAGGACCAGGAAGGAAGTGAAGCCGCGCGAACTGCTGGACTTCATCCAGCCGCGGGCCGAGGAAATTTTCGAGAAGATCAACCAGGCCGTGCAGGGCTCCAACTACGCGGAGCTGCCCGGCGGCGCCATCCTGACCGGCGGCGCGGCCCTGCTCAAGGGCATGCCCGAGGCCGCGGAACAGCTGCTGGACCTCAGCCAGGCCCGCCTGGGCCTGCCGGCGCAGGAACTGCTGCAGTGCCCCGAGGAGTACATGACGCAGCCTTTCCTCGGCGCGGTCGCGCTGGTCTGCTACCCGCACCTGAAAGCCTGGAATACCGACGTGCAGGGCCCGGCCCGCGGCGGTTCCGTGGAGAAGAAGGTGTGGCGCTGGCTCAAGGACCTGTTCTAAGGACCACTAATGTCAGACACGCGCATACGCTACAACAACGATTTTCAGGACCGCGAAGCGGTCATCAAGGTCATCGGCGTGGGCGGCGGCGGCGGCAACGCCGTCAACCGCATGGTGGAGGCCGACATCCGCCTGGTGGAGTTCGTGGCCGTCAATACCGACGCGCAGGACCTGCGCCGCAGCAAGGCCCCCAACCGCATCCAGATCGGCGAGAACCTGACCAAGGGCCTCGGCGTGGGCGGCGACCCGGCCAAGGGCAAGGACGCCGCGCTCGAATCCTACGAGCTGGTGAAAGAGGCCGTGGCCGACGTGGACCTGATTTTCGTGACGGCGGGCATGGGCGGCGGCACCGGCACCGGCGCGGCACCCGTGGTGGCCCAGACCGCCAAGGAGACCAACCCCAACGCCCTCGTGATCGGCGTGGTGACCCGCCCGTTCGGCTTCGAGGGAAAGGCCCGCTCCGACCAGGCCCAGGCCGGCATCCACGAGCTGCGCAAGCACGCCGACTGCCTGCTCGTCATCCCCAACGACCGCATCCTTTCCGTGGTGGGGCGCGACACCTCCAGCGAGGACGCCTACCGCAAGGCCGACGACGTGCTGCGCCAGGCCATTCAGGGCATTTCCGACGTGATCACCAAGGCCGGGTCCATCAACGTGGACTTCCAGGACGTCAAGAAGATCATGACCAAGTCCGGCGAGGCGCTCATAGGCATAGGCCGCGCCGCCGGCCCGGACCGCCACATGGAAGCGGCCAAAGAGGCCGTGAACTCCCCGATGCTCGAGAACGCCGTGATAGACGGGGCCAAGGGTATCCTGGTGAACTTCACCAGCTCCCGCGACATCAAGCTGGTGGAGCTGGACGAGGCGATGGAGTACATCATAAAGCACGCCAATCCCGAGGTCTTCATAAAGTACGGCCAGGCTTTCGACGAATCGCTGGGCGACGAACTCAAGATCACGGTGATCGCCACCGGGTTCCCGTCCAAGCGCGGCGAACTCGCCGGCGACCTGGCGCGCCTGCGCGGCATCGGCCGCAACAGGCCCCGGCGCCTGGAGGACGATTTCCTGCCCGAGGGCCCGGCTTCGTCGGGCGGACGGGACGAAGACGTGGAAAAACCCGCGTACCTGCGCAGGCAGAGCGGCTCGCGCCGCCTGAAGTGAATTACGGGGGGGAACTATGGCCATTAATCTCAATCTCCTGCTGAAAGTGATGGTGCAGAACAAGGCTTCGGACACCCACATCCGCGGCGACTCGCAGGTCTTCCTGCGCATCAACGGCAACATCACGCCCATCAACTCCTCGAACATGACCGAGAAGGAAGTCCAGGAGATGATGGCCCCGCTGCTGACCGGGCGCCTCAAGAAGATCTTCGAGGAAAAGCACGAGGTGGACTTCTCCTTCGAAGGCGGGGAACTCGGCCGCTTCCGCTTCAACGTTTTTCTGCACAAGGGCAAGACCGGCGTGGCCATCCGCCACATCCCGCTGAAGATCCCCACCTTCGAAGAACTGCGCCTGCCGCAGGATTCCATCAAGAAGATCCTCACCAACGAGCGCGGCCTGGTGCTGGTCACCGGCATCACCGGCTCCGGCAAGACCTCCACGCTTGCCGCGATGATAGAGTACCTGAACCAGACCTGGGACGCCCATATCATCACCATCGAGGATCCCATCGAATTCTCCTTCACCGAGAAGAAGTGCCTCATCAGCCAGCGCGAGCTCGGCGCCGACACCACCAGCTTCGTGGACGCGCTGCGCGCGGCCATGCGCCAGGACCCCGACATCATCCTGGTGGGCGAAATGCGCGACCTGGAGACCGTTTCCGCCGCCATCACGGCCGCCGAGACCGGCCACCTGGTGTTCGGCACGCTGCACACCATGAACGCGGTGCAGACGCTCTCGCGCATCATCGACCTCTTCCCGCCGCACCAGCAGGGCCAGGTGCGCATGCAGCTTTCCGAAAGCCTGCGCGCCATAATTTCCCAGCGCCTGCTGCCCTGCTCCAAGGGCGGCCGCCTGCCGGCCGTGGAGATACTGACCGCCACGGCGCACGTGAAGAAAATGATAGCGGAGAACACCCTGGACGCCGTTACCCAGGCCATCGCCAAGGGCGGCTTCTACGGCATGCAGACCTTCAACCAGTCCCTGGTGAAGATGCACAAGGACGGGCTGGCGAAGCTGGAAGACATCCTGCAGGCCGCCTCCAACCCCGACGACGTGCTGCTGGCGATCAAGGGCATAGAGCAGGAGATAGAGCCCGGCCGGACCAAGTAGCGGCCGGACAAGATTCGGATCTCGGTACACAAAGGAAGGTATTTATGTTCGCTGAAGGCTATATCGGCATAGCGGGTATCATAGGCGTCGGGAAATCCACGCTTACCATGGAACTGGCCAAGGCGCTCAACTTCGAGCCCGTGCTCGAAGAGGTGGGCGGCAATCCCTACCTGGAGAGCTTCTACGGCGACATGAAGAAGTTCGGCACCATCATGCAGGTCTGGCTGCTCAACCACCGCTTCCGCCAGCACCGCGAGTTCGTCAGCCGCATCAGCCTGGGCAAGATCCGCGGCGTGGTGCAGGACCGCACCATCTGGGAAGACACCATTTTCGCGCGCATGCTCAATAAACACCCCGACAAGATCATCTCGGACATGGACTACAACACCTACCTGGACCTGTTCGACAACATGGTCCTGCGCGAGCTGGTGTTCCCGCAGCTGCTGATCTTCCTCGACTGCCGCGTCGAGACCTCCATTGCCCGCATCAAATCCCGCGGCCGCAACATGGAGAAAGCCATAGATCCGGCTTATCTCAAGAGCCTGCAGGAGAACTACTACGAGTTCATCGAGGAAATGGAAGACGCCGGCGTGCGCATCCTGCGCCTGAACTGGGAAACCTACCAGCCCATCAGCGAGGTGGTGCGCCTGGTGCACGAGTATTCCCTCAAGCCCTCCCATTTCACCAAGTGGGTGCGGCCGCTGCGCAAGATGGGCATCGACAATAAAGCCAACCTGCCCAATAAGCCCGCCCTGGTAAAATGAAGCGACCGAAGGGCATAGTCATAGCCATAGACGGCCCCGCCGGGGTCGGCAAATCCACCGTCGGCAAGCTCGTCGCCGCGAAGGTGGGCTACAGTTTCGTCAGCACCGGCAAGATGTACCGGGCCCTCGCCTGGAAGGCGCTGGAGACGGGGGGGGACCTGGAGAACGACGCCGCCCTGGTGGCGCTGGCCCGCGGCCTGAAGTGGGAGTTCCCCAAAGGCGCCGGCCCCGAGGCCGACGTCTCGCTGGACGGCCGCCGCCTCGACCGTGAACTTTCCGAAGAGCGCGTCAGCAAGGCTTCCTCCGGCATCGCCCGCCTCGCCGGCGTGCGGCTCTTCATGAAGGACATGCAGCGCCAGGCCGGACTCGACGGCGGCGTGGTAATGGAAGGCCGCGACATCGGCTCCAACGTTTTCCCCGACGCCGAGCTCAAGGTCTATCTCGACGCCTCGCCGCAGGCCCGGGCCGAGCGCCGCGTGGCCCAGCTGAAGTCGCTCGGCATGCCGGCCGATTACGACGAGATCCTGGACTTCATAATAAAGCGCGACGCCCAGGATTCCGGGCGCAAGAACAACCCGCTCGTGAAGGCCCCCGGCGCGCATTATATAGATTCCACCGTGATGCCGCGGGAAAAAGTGGTGGAGTCCATAGTCGAACTTTTCGAACGGTCCCGCGCCGATAAAGCCTGATGCCCCCCGCCTCGCCCCACGAAGAAAGACCCCTGCTGCTGCTGTTCGTCTACGCCTTTTTCCGCGCCTTTTTCCGCCTCTTCAACCGCATCGAGGTGATCGGCCTGGAGAAGCTGCCTCCCGAAGGGCCGCTCATAGTGGCCAGCAACCATCTCTCCAACGCCGATCCGCCCGCCCTGCTGTCCCACGTGGCCCTGGTCCGGTTGCCCAACGTCATCGCCAAGCGCGAGCTTTTCGATATCTGGCCGGTGGGCTATTTCCTGAAGAGCTGGGGCGCCATCCCCGTGGACCGGGCGCGGGAAGGGGGCGACCTGGGGGCGCTGCGCGGCTGCCTCACCGCCCTCAAGCGCGGCGGCTGCCTGGGCATCTTCCCCGAGGGGACCCGGGCCAAGGGCCGGGTGCTCAAGCCCAAGGCCGGTGTGGCGCTGCTGGCGCACAAGTCGGGGGCGCCGGTGCTCTGCGTGCGCATTTTTAACAGCGAAAACTTCTTAAAATTAGGTAAAATAACTATTAAATACGGCGGTATCAGGCGCTTCGAGCCTCCCGCGGACGGCGACCTGAAAGCCGCGTATGCCCGTTTTTCCGAAACTATCATGTCGGATATTTTTTCGATAACAGAGGAGCAGTAGCCCCATGGAAATCAACGAGACCCCGCACAAAGCAGAGCAGGACGGCGAGCTGAAGCCGGCCGCTCCCGGCGCCGACGAGGAAATGTCGATGGCCGACCTCCTGAAGGCGGAGGCCGCGGTCTCTGAAAAGATCTACTCCCGGGACGTGGTCACCGTGAAGGTGGTCCAGGTCACCGCCGACCTGGTGCTGGTGGACATCGGCGAAAAGAAAGAAGGCGCCATCCCGCTGGCCGACTTCCAGGACGAGAAGGCCCCCGAGGCCGGCGAGCAGGTGCAGGCCGTGCTGGAGAAGAAGGGCGGCGAGGGCCGCTATACCATGCTTTCCCACCGCCGCGCCCGCGAGCGCGCCGCCTGGGAGCTCACCAAGAAGCTTTTCGAGGCGAAGGAACGGGTGAAGGGCAAGGTGGCCGAGATCGTGAAGGGCGGCTACATCGTCGATATTTCCGGCATGCGCGCCTTCATGCCGCTGTCGCTGTCCGAACTGGGCGGCGCGCACAAGCATTACCTGCCGCTCAACGCCAAGATCAAGTTCTACATCACCGACTTCAACGAGAAGGACCGCAAGGTGGTGGTCTCCCGCCGCCAGGTGCTCGAGGAAGACGAAAAGCAGCGCCGCGGCGAAGTGCTCACCGAGATCGCCCCCGGCCGCATCGTGCGCGGCGTGGTCTCCAAGGTCACCGAGGAAGGCCTGCTCGTGCGTTTCCAGGGCATAGAGGGCCAGGTGAAACTCGCCGACCTCGCCTGGAAGGACCCGCAGGAAGCCCTGAAGGGCTACAAGCGCGGCCAGCGCGTGAAGTGCAAGATCCTCTCCGTGGACAAGGAGAAGGAGCGCATGGTCTTCGGGCTCAAGCAGCTGATGCCCAACCCGGTGGACATGCTCAAGCGCAAGTTCGCCCGCTTTGCCCGCGTGAAAGCCAAAGTCGTTTCCGTCGCGCCCGAAGGCGCCGTTGTGAAGGTGGGCGAGCACACCGAAGGCTACGTCTCCGCCGAGGATTACGGCGCGGAAGGCGCCCCCAAGGAAGGGCAGGAGCTTAACGGCGTGGTCGTGGCCATCAGTCATGAGAATTTCCGCCTCATCATCTCCGTCCGCAAGGCCGAGGAGCAGGAAGACCGCAAGCGCATGGCGCAGTACCTCAAGGGCGCGCCGTCGCTGACGCTCGGCCAGATCCTCCTGGAGAATTCGGAGGACGAAGGTGAGTTATGAACCGCGCGCCCACGCTTTAAGGGGCGCGGTCAGGAAGCTGGTTCATTCGTACGGAGCGTCGCTGGGCATGTTCCTGTTCTTCATGCTGGCGGCGCTTTACGTTTATATGGGCAGCGTGAACCGCACGCCGCCCGATTTCCCCAGGACCACCTCTGATTTCATGCAGGCCGGTAAGGCCGAGCGCCGCCTCGCCGAGCTGCAGGCCCTGCTGGCCGCCAATCCCGACGACATGCGCGCCCTGGCGGAAGCCGGCCGCCTGAAGTACCAGCTGGGGGCCGCGCGCTACGTGGAGGCCATCGCCGACCTGGAAAAGGCCCGCGCCCTGGGTCTGGCCGACGCGCGCACCTTCTATTACCTCGGGGCAATGTACCAGGCGGTGGGCCTTTATGACTTCGCGGCCCAGGAATACAAGCGCTTCCTCAATAATTTCCCCGACGACCGCGAGGCCAGGATGCTGCTGGCCAAGCTCTGCTACGCCGCGGGCGACTTTCCCGGCGCCATCCGCGAGTATGAAACCCTCCTGAAGGGCGGGGAAGACCCCGTGCTGCTGGAGAACCTGGCGCTGGCGCGCTGGAAGAACAAGCAGGACTACTCGGCCACCCTCGTTAAAATGCGCGAACAGGGCGGCGTCGGGGCCTTCCTGGCGGATTACGCCGAAGGCCGCATCCTCTACGAACTCAAAGACCATTCCCGCGCCGCCGCCCTGCTGAGGCGGGCGGCCGCCGCGCCGGAAGCCGCCGCCGGTTTCGCCGACCGGACCGCCCTGCTCTGGACGGCCGCGGACGCGGCCTACAAGGCCAAGGACTCGGAGGGGGCCTATCCCCTGCTGAAGCAGCTGGCGGAAGCGGCCCCGGAACACCAGGAAGGCCGAAGCCTGCTGGCCAAGCTGGAGAAGGCGCGCGCCGCCGCCGAGAAGGCCCGGCTCGCCGCCGAAAAGGCGGCCAAGGCCAAAGAAGCCAAGACCAAGAAGTAAGCCCGCCCGGGGGGACGGAACCTTGCCTGATGCGACTCCAGTTCTGCCATAAGACCTTAGCCGCGGCCGCCCTGCTGCTCGCCGCCGCGCCCCTGCGCGCCCTGGAGCAGAACAAGGTCCTCATCCGGGACTTCAAGTGGCAGGTGCGCGCCACCGAGCATTTCGACATCCACTACTACGACAAGTCGGAGCCCTGGGTGGACTACGCCTCCGGGGTGCTGGAGGCCGCCTACAAGCGTGAGGCCGCCGACCTGAACCCGGCCCTGGCCAAGCGCCTGCCGTTCTTCCTCTACGCCTCCATCAACGACATGCAGCAGACCAACGTGGCCGACGTTTCCGACGGCATAGGCGGCCTCACCGAACCTTTCAAAGACCGCTTCATGGTCTGGTCCGACGGTTCCAAAGGCTGGCTCAAGGACGTGATGGAGCACGAGTTCGCGCACGAAGTGCAGTTCAGCGTGCTGATAGACGGCTTCTGGAAAAGCGCGCGCATCCTCAAGACTTTCATTTACCCGCTCTGGATGATGGAGGGCATAGCCGAGTACGAGACCGGCCTGGCCGACTACGCCGTGGAGAAGATGTACGTGCGCGACGCCGCCCTGTCCGGCGGGCTGATCCCGCTCTCGCGTCTGAACCAGTTCGGCCACCTCAAGCCCCACCAGACCACGCTTGCCTACAAGACCGGCGGCCAGGCTATCCGGTTCCTCGCCGAGCAGTACGGCTCCGACAAGCCGCGCCGGATGCTGGAACTGTTCCGCAGCCGCTACGAAGCAGGCGCGGTGCTGAACCCGCTCATAGGCACGGACCTGGAAGGGTTCGAGAGAAAATTCAAGGAATATACCGAGCTGAAGTACCTGGCAGAGGCCAAAGACAGCAACCTGCAGGAACCGGAAATTTACGGCCCCGCGCTCACGCGCGGTTCGGAGAACATCCCGGAGTTCAATATGAGCCCGGCCGTTTCTCCCGACGGGGGCAGGGTGGCCTTTCTCTCCACCCGGCGCGGCCATCCGCCGGAGGTCAGGGTGCTGGAGCTGGCCAGCGGCCGGGAAAAAGCGCTGACGGCGCTGGAGGCCGGCGCCGAAAACGTGCCTTACGGCCGGTTCACCAAGCCGCTGCGCAGCCTGGCCTGGTCGCCCGACGGGCGCTACCTCGCCTTCAGCGGCCAGAAGAACCACCGCGAATACCTCTACTTCTACGAGCCGGGTTCCGGGCGCGTTACGCGGGCCTCCGTGGAAGGGCTGGACGAAGTGCGCCAGCCGGTCTTTTCCCCGGACGGGAAAAGCGCGGCCTTCATCGGCATGAGCGGCGCCTTTAACGATATTTACGAGGCCCCCGTGGAACTCCTGGCGGCGGGCGGCCGGCTGCCGGCCTCCAGGGTCCTGCGCCTTACCTCAAGCCCCCAGGACGAAGCTTCACCTGCCTACGCCCCGGATGGCGGCAGCCTGGCCTATTCCTGCGAGATAGAGGCCTCCAGCGGCCCCGTGAGGGCCCTTTGCCTGCTGCCCAAGGGGAAGACCCCTTACGCCGTCCCTGCTGCCCCTGGCAGCGTTTACGACCCCGTTTTCTCCGAAGACGGGAAAACCGTCTATTACATTTCAGACGCCGGCTATGATTTCGACCTCTACGCCCTGGACCTGGCTTCGGGACTTTCCCGGCGCCTGACCAGGAGCATGGGCGGCGTTTTCACGCCGGCCGCGGCCGCCGGGAAAGTCTGGTTCTCCGCTTTCCGGCGCGGCAACATGCAGGTGCACGCCGCCCCGCCCGAGAATTTCCTGTACGAGGCCCTCCTGGCGCCTGCCGCAGCTCCGCAGGAGAGTTTTGAAGTGAAGCCGGCCACCGGCCCCGTGAACCCGTACAAGTTCAAGGCGTCCACCGACCTGTTCTTCCCGGCGTTCATGTTCTCCTCGCCCGGCGGCCTCTTCTGGATGAACTACTGGCAGGCTTCGGACATGCTGGGCAACCACAACCTGGGCTTGTACCTCAACTACAATTCCGGCGCCGAGTTCCTGAGCCTGCAGGCCAACTATTCCTACGCGCGTTACCGCATGCCCCTCTTCCTGCAGACCACGGCCCTGACCTACGGCGGGGCCATGAACTCCGACCGCCTGGAATACGACAAGCGCTATTCGCGCCACGCGGCCGGCACGGCCTGGCCTTTCGACCGCTATAACCGCGTGCAGGCCTTCGTCATCTCCAAGAACGAGACCAACGACTTTACGGATATAGATTACACGGAGCGCCTGCGCACGCGCGCCGCCCAGACCTCCTATGTGCGCGACACCGTGGACGGGCTCTACCTGACGGCGGTGCGCGGCTCGCGCACGGAGCTGAGTTGGACCAAGGCCGCCGAAGTTTCGGGCGGCAATCTGAAGTACGACGCCTACGTGCTGCAGTACTTGAAGTATTTTCCGCTCTCAAAGCGGGCGGCCCTGGTAAATAATTTCACGGCGGGGCGCAGCACCGGGCGAGATCGGCGCTTTTACGGCTACGGCGGGCTGGGCGGGGTGAGGGGATTCGCGGGCTCGTCCGAGCGCACCGAAAGGCCGGGCTTCGTGCTCAACAACGCCGAACTGCGCGTGCCCCTCTTCAAGGACCTCAACTATTACATGTGGTACATGTTCCCGGATTTTTACTTCAAGAGCGTGTACGCGAAGGTCTTCGTGGACTCCGCGTACGGCTGGGACCGGAGTTCCGAAATAGGCTCCTTCGGCGTCTCCGACGTGCGCAGTTCCGTGGGCGCCGGGATCAACGTGCACACCTTCATCCTGCAGGCCTTCCAGCTGGTGCTCAGCTTCGACTACGCGGTGCGCACCTCCGACGGGGGGAAGCTCTTCTATTTCTACCTGGGGCCGCTGTTCTAACCGCTTTTGACGGATATGGAGGAATATACTAGAATTCAGATTATGAATAAGATCAAAACCGCGCTCGTAACCTCGCTGTTAATTTTCGCCGCGCCGCTGCTGCTCACCGCGCAGACCGCTCCGCAGAAAGCGGCCAAGCCGGCCGTTAAAAAAGCCGCCGCCAAACCCGCCGCCAAGCCCGCCGTTAAACCCGCGGCGGCTCCGGCGGCCAAGCCCGCCGCGCAGCCGGCGGCCAAGCCGCAGCCCGCCTCCGTCACCAAGGTGCTGCCGCCGTTCGACGAAGCGCTGGAAAAGCTCAAGTCCAAGGAGCCGTCGGTGCGCCGCCAGGGCGCCGACTACCTGGGCCAGAGCCGCGATCCCAAGGCCGCGCCGCACCTCCTTAAGGCCCTCTCCGACGAGGCCGCCGCCGTGCGGGCGTCCGCCGTGGACGGCCTCTGCCAGCTGGTGCACAGGCCCGCCGTAGCCAGGATCTCAGAAATGCTCACTCAGGACAAGGACCCCATGGTGCGCCAGCAGGCGGCCAGCTCCCTGTCCTACATGGCGGACCAGGGCGCCGGCCCGGCCCTGGTAAAAGCCCTCAAGGACGACGTGCCCGCCGTGCGCTACGCCGCCGCCAACACCCTCGGCTCCATGCGCTACGCGCCGGCCGAAGACCAGCTGGCCGGCCTGCTGGCCGATCCCGGCATGCGCCGCGTGGCCATTTCCGCGCTGGGCCAGCTCCAGTCCAAAAAATCCGCCGGCGAGATCCTCAAGTATCTCTCCGACGGGGATAAGTACACCCGCCTCGAGGCCGTGCGCGCGCTCGGCTCCATAGGCGAAGCCTCGGCCGCCGGAGAGTTGGAGAAGAGTCTGGCCAAGGAAGAAGAGGCCTCGGTGCGCGTGGAAGCCGCCCTGGCCCTGGCGAAGCTCGGCAACGCCGCCGGCCTTGTTACCGCTTACGAATTCGTGAAGTCACAGGACATGAGCCTCAAGAACCAGGCGCTGGAAGTGATAGGCGCCGTGGGCGACAAGCGCAGCCTGCAGTTCATAGAGGAACTCTACGCCGCCGAGCAGAATCCGGTGAACAAGAGCATGCTGGACTTTACCCGGCAGCGCCTCGCGGCCCGGCTCGCCTCCCAGAAGAAGCCCTGACGGCCCGCCATGGCTAAGAAACAGCGCAGGCAGGACGGGGAGAAGGCGTCTAAACCTTCCCGGGAAACCCTGCCGCGCCCGGTGCCGGAGCAAAGAGAGGGGGGAAGCCCGCTCAAAGTCCGTCTGCTCTGGATCTCGGCCTTCATCCTCATCTTTTTCGGTTATTTTTTCCTTACAAAAGCGGATCCGGGGGGGAGGAACGGCTGGTCCGCGCTCTCTCCTGTCTTTCTGCTTGCCGGTTACCTGCTTATAATCCCCGCTATCTCTGCTACTTACCGCGATTAACCCGCCAAACCCTGCCTTCAGGTGTCCGGCCGGCCTTCCCGCGCCTGATTTGCCCTCCTACCCCCGCCCGCGCGCGCGGATCTTGCCTTTCCCGGCCTTCATGGGCTTTTCCAGAAAGGCTTTTTGACGGTATTTTCGCCCCCGCTCCCACCTGCAGGGGGAAACCTTCCCGGGCCGCTGTGTCTTTTGAGGGGTCTGATGGTGTTTTTGGGGCTCCTCGTAAAATCCTTTTCCTGGTCTTTTGGGGCTGCCTGGCCGCCCTGGTCCGGCTTTTTGCCGCTTCATGGTATTTTCAGGCCTGCCCGAAATCGGCCTGTTTTCCTTCTTTTTGCCTCCTTCCGCGCCTCTTGGTATTTTTAAATTCCTTAAAATCAGCCTGATCTTTGCCTGTTTTTGGCCCCTCCGGGGTCCCCCGCTTGATGGTATTTTGGGGAGGGGGGCTGTTTTGGGGGGATCCTATATCTTCCCGGGTCCCTGGCTGCCCTGGCCCCTTGCCCCCCGTTTAATGGTTTCCTGAAAGTTGGCAAGTTTTGAACTTTGCAGATCCTGGCCTTTTGGGGCTCCTCATGGTATTTTTTAAGGGGGTAGTTTTTGGCTGATTTTTGACTCTCTCCGTTTTCTGATCTCAAAAAAGTTGGCTGATTTTTGAATTTTCGGAGCTTGAGTTCCGGGCTTGCCCCGTGCTCCAGGCGGGAATTGGCCTGCTAATTATAAAAACCTATAAATGGTATTGGATAATCATAAATAATGCTTGCAAAATAAGCACTATTTGAAATATATTGCTATGAATTGTTGAATAGCGTTCGCCATTGCGTGGGATTGTTAAGTTAACATAATATATCTTATCGTGAGTTGGGGATAGGGTTGATAACTCTTGCCCGGAGATCTGGCGATTCCGGGTGTTTTGTGGCGTTTTTGCTTTGCTTGGCTACTGTCCGGGTGCGGCGGCTCGGTTGCCGGTCCGGCTTCTGTTCGGCCGCTGATCTCCCGCGCTTGTGCCTGTGCTGGTTCCCCTGGCGGGGTTCTTTACTGCAGCTTGCGGGCTTCCAACCAGGCCCTTTCCAGGCCCTTGTCGGTGATCTGGTAGGCCCTGTTGCGCTTGGTGCCGGAGGCCTTTACCAGGCCTTCACGGTTGGCTTTGGTGAGCAGGCGGTCTATGCGTTCCGGGGCATAACCGGAGGCTTTTATGGCCTTTGAGAGGGTTATGGCGCCTACTGAGGCATTTGCGTTCAGCTGCCTTTCGGCGGCCAGGATCAGCAGGGCGGCGTCGGCTGCCCGCAGGCCGTGGTGCTTGTTCTTGAGCACCAGCAGGCAGTTCCTGGTTTCGGCCAGGGCGGCCCACCGGGGCTCTCCGGCCGGCTCTTCCTGGTGTTTTCCGGGCTCCCGGCCCTGAGCCGCGGCGGCCGGCAGGCCGCGCAGGAAGCCTTCCTTCTCCGTCTGTATGAATTCGGCCGGGCCCTCGGCTTCGAATTCCGCTCCTGAAGGGTGTTTTATTCTGAGCTTATAGTTCATGGCCGCCGCCTTTAGTGCTGGATATGGCATAATTCTATCTTATAACTGCTTATATGTCAATATATGGCGAGTATATGGCAGGCATATGTCAACACTTGTTGATAACCGGTGGATAACTCCTGCTCTCCGACGAGGTCCGGAGCCTGTTTTTTTGAATTCCGGAGGGGGAGGAGGGGAGGCGGGGCGAGGTTTTGCCCCCTCCCCCCGCCCTTTTGCCAGTCTTTGGGGCCTTCCGGGGGCCATGGGAAGGCCTTTGTGGGGCTGCTCGGCTGTGCCGCGCGCGGCCTGTTTCGGGCTGCCCTGGCGGCCCATTTTTCGCTTATTTCCCCGAATAAAATAGCAAAACCGGCCTGGTTGGCCGGTTAAGCGGTAAAAAACAACGCAGTTGAGACTGGCTGGGTTAGAAACGGGCCGAGACGGCCCCGCTAATGAGTTTTGCCTGCTTGCCCGAGGGGTACAGGCTCAAAGGAGTGAAAACGCCGTAAATGGCGCTTACCGAGAGGTTCTCGCCAAAGGCGTAGGCGGCCTTTATATCGTATTCGCTGGCTATCTGCAGGGAGCCGCCGCTGGCGTTCTTGGAGGCGCGGAACTTGTAGATGTCCACCGAAAGGAGCAGTTTCTTGTAGGGCAGGTCGGCGCCTATATTGATGACGTTCAGGCCCGAAACCCCCGCCGGCATGCCGTTGAGGGTGGAGGAGGTTTTGATCATGTCGTAGAGCGAGGCCCCGGCTATAGCGCCGTAGCCCTTGCGCTCCAGGCCGCTGTTCCTGGCGCCGAAGGCCGGGAAAAAGGCCTTGTCGGTATTGGAAGAGTCGCCGGGGTTGCCGGAAGAGCGGCCGTAGCCCAGGCGCAGCTTGGAGCGCCCGAAAAAGGTGACGTTCTGCGTCCAGGCGCCCTTGAGCATGAAGGCGTGGGCCTCGTACTTGCCGGTCCCCCCCGCCGCCAGCTCGGCCGAGCCGCGCTGGATAACCGCTTCGCCGTCGAAGGAGAGCTGGCTCTGGGTGAGCACGTAGCGCAGGCCGGTGAATTTCTTGGTCTTGGACAGGCCGTTGAAGAGGATGTCCTGCGAGGGCGAGCCGTCGCCGTCGTCGACCTCCCAGAAATGATAGACCTGCCAGAGGCCTTCGCTGGCAGGGTAGTAGGCCGCGCCGCCGTAGAGTTTGATATAGCGGTCGGTCTTGAACTGGCGGAAGAAGAACAGGTCGGTCTTTACGCCGCGCCAGGCGTTGGCTATTTCCAGCCGCCCGCCGGGCAGGCCCAGGTCGCCGCCGCTAAGGGTGATGCCCTGGCCCAGCACGAAGTCCTGGCGGCCGAAGGTGGCGGTGACATTGGGCTTTATGAACTTGTAGATCTTTACGTAGGCGTTCTTCACGTAGGGCGCGCCGGTGCTGTTCTGCAGGCGGGCCGCGGCGTCGGTGAACTGCGGGGCGGTGACGGTGTTGGAGGAGGCCCCGGCGCCTATGCTCTGCAGCACTATGCCCACGTCCATGGTGGAGTCCAGGGTCTTCTCCAGGCGGATGCCTTTTATGATGAACCCGAGCTTGGCGTTCTCGGAGTAAATGGCCTGCGAAACGCGCCCGTCCCCGTAGGGCAGGTGCTGGTAATTGGAGGCTTTAACCTCCACGTCCGAGAAGAGGTCCAGCTTGGTGGCGCCGGCCGGCAGGGCGGCCAGCAGCAGCAGCGGGGCGGAGATCAGGATCCGTCGTTTCATCGTTTTAATTATAACAAAAAACTAAAGCTTACCTTTAAGGGCAAATAAAAACCCCGGGGTTTTGAGGCCCCGGGGCTCTTATGTCTAGTAACCTTTCGGCTATTAGAACTTCACGGTGAACGCCGCGCCCAGCACGCTGGTAGCGTCGTCACTGTCAGGCGCGGTCACGGTGGCAGCGTAGTCGCTGTCAGGCATGAACATCGCGTAGTAGGCTTTCACGCCCACGTTCTCGCTGTGCTTCCAGTTGGCGCACAGGTCGAGCTCGTTGCCGTACACGTCGTAGGCAGCGGGAGCTTCGGTCGGGGCGAAGTTGAAGTACTTCGCGCCGATGGTCAGCTTCTCGATCTTGGACGGGTTCCACATCGCACCCACGTTGAAGGTGGTCAGGTTGGAGAGGCCGTTGCCACCGATGGTGTTCAGGTGGTTGCCGCCCCAGATGATGCCCGGGCGGTAGTCAGAGTTGGCGGCCATGAAGCCCTCAACTTTGTCGTCCGTGGCGTCATCGTCGCCCGAGCCCATGGCGTACTCACCCATGAAGGAGAGCTTGCCGAGCAGGTCGATGCCGTACTTTACGTTGGCCTTGAAGGCCATGCCGGAGTAATCGCCGGTGGTGTTGTTGGGCAGGTAGAAGGCGTTGGCCAGACCATAAACAGCCTGGTGAACGTTCTCATTGGCCAGACCCATGTTCTTGGCCACTTCGGCGTTGTACTCGACGCCCATGAACTTGCCGTCGGCTTTCACGCCGATGGTGTCCAGGTGGTCGTTCGGACCGGCGTTGGCGCCGGCCTGGGCATTGTAGCGGTAAGCGTAACCGCCCAGCTTCAGGTCTTCCATCAGGTCGTACTTGGCGGTGATGCCGGTGAGGTCTTCATCGGTGTCGGCCGCGGCCTGATTGTTGTCTATCTTGGCGAGCACGGCGCCGAAGTTCCACTTGCCCCAGTTGTAGGCAGAGGACCAGCCGTCTATGCCGCTAACGCTGAGGGCATTGCCCTGAACAGCGTGGTCGGCCATGAAAGGCCAGCTCTGGGGACCGTAATACACATTGAGGTCGCCCTCGTTGCCGTAATACTGGCGGCCCAGTTTGTGGTCCAGACCCAGCACGCCTTTGAGGTTGATGTAAGCCTGCTCAAAGAGCACGTTGTTCTGCACGTCGTTCATGTCCTCTGAAGCGTCGCCGGCCTGGCGGTTCGCCTTCACGGCGGACACAACGGCGTTGACGTCCTCATTGAGGTCGAAGCCCATGTTCAGCTGAACGCGGGTGTCGACGTCGTTGCGCTTGTCGGTGGTGGTCTCGACGTAATCCCTGTCATTCATCTGCCAGGCATTCACTTCGATCTTACCGTCATACTTGAAGTTCTTGAGCAGTTCGGCGCTGGCAATGTTGCCAGTGAGCGCGACCAGCGCAAGCATCGCTATTACTTTTTTCATTCAGTACTCCTCCTTGCTTTGTCGTAAGCCCGTTTCCGGGGCTTAGTTCCGGTCCCTTACGGGTCCGGTACTACACTCTCACTGCCGGGTTTGCCTTAGCTAGACTCGGAGAGAACTCCTAGTGCGGCACCGGCTAGCCCTGGCAGTCAGGGCCTGCCCCTTTCGGGGCCTACGGCCTTGCTGGGTCCCTTTCGGGTCCCTTCAGGAGAAGCGCCTTAAATTGGCGCTCCGCTTCCCCCCTTTAACCCCGGGGTTGGCGGTCTCCCTTTTCTGACTCGGGGAGCCTCCTCTACAGAGCAAAATTATTATTACAAAAAGACCCCGCATTGTCAACTATATTATTTATATATAGGACCTTATATGTCAGGCATGGCAAAAAACTTGACATATGTCATATACGGGGACAAATAAAAAGGCCCGGTCCTCGTCGGGCCGGGCCTTCTTGAGAGGCTTGTTCTTACTTCTTGGCGGGAGCGGCGGGCTGGGCCAGCCGGGCCTTGGCCTGCATGGCCCAGGCGGTCTCGGGGTAGAGCAGCGCTATCTTTTCGTAGGTGGTCTTGGCCAGGTCTTTGGCCCCGGCCAGTTCCTGCGTGCGCGCCAGGGAGGCGTGCACCTCGGGGGCCATGAAGTGCTCCGGGCTCTTGGAGAGGAACTCGGAGTACTGGGCCTGCGCGCCGGCCAGGTCGCCCAGCGACTCCTTGCTCTTGCCCAGGTTGTAGAGCGCGAAGGCGCCTATTTCTTTGGCGTTGACTATCTTGGCGAATTCGTCGCCGGCTTCCTTGAACTTGCCCTGGGCGAAGAGAATGTCGCCCTTGGTCATGGTGGCGTAGGGCGCGGCGCTGGTGCTGCCGTAGGAAGTTTCTATGGAGGCCAGCTGCTGCTGGGCCTGGGGGATATTGCCCTGGTAGCCTATCTGCTGGGCTATGAAGAGGTTCTTCCAGGCGGTGTCGCGCAGGTCGCGGTAGTGGATGAAGAAGTACACACCGAAGACCGCCGCGGCCAGGAGAATGACCACGGAGCCTATGAAGGTCTCGCGGTTCTTCTTGATCCAGGCCAGGGCCAGGTCGAACTTGTCGGGGGCCGCTTCGGGCTTACCGCTGGCTATCCATGTTGTTTCGGGCATATTGCTCCTTGGAAAGTACGCTTAAGATCTGACTGCCCTCTAGAGGAATCGAACCTCTATTTGAAGTTTAGGAAACTCCCGTTCTATCCGTTGAACTAAGAGGGCGCAAAAAACAGACTAATATTTTATCAAAGAGTGGACTTCGCGGCTACCGAGCCGGCTGCGGCCTTTGAGGAACTCCAGCTCTATGAGCATGGCCACGCCTGCCACCTTGGCGCCGAGCTTGTCCACCATTTCGCACACGGCCGCGGCGGTGCCGCCGGTGGCCAGTACGTCGTCCACTACCAGCACCTTCTCGCCCGCCTTCACGGCGTCCTCGTGCATCTCCAGTGTGTCGGTGCCGTATTCCAGGGAGTAAGTGGCGCTGACGCGCTTGTAGGGGAGTTTCCCCTTCTTGCGCACCGGCACCAGGCCAGCGCCCAGCGCCAGGGCTATGGGCGCGGCCAGCAGGAACCCGCGGGCCTCTATGCCCAGTACTTTGGTCACGCCCGCCGCGCGGTAATGGTCCGCGAAGGCCTTCACCAGTTCCGAGAAGGCCGCGTGGTCGGCCAGCAGCGGCGTGATGTCCTTGAAGATTATCCCCGGTTTGGGGAAATCCGGCACGTCGCGGATGATGCTCTTGAGTTTGTCGGCCAAGGCCGAGGAGGCGGCTTGCGTCATAAGTCCTTCTTTACTTCTTGCCCTTCTGCGGCTTGCGCGGCTCGTAGGGTTTGGTCGGGATGGCGTCGCCCAGGATGTCGGTCTTTACCTTGGGCTGGTGCCAGCCGGGCTGCAGGTTGGTGTGGTCCGGCCTGCGGCCGAGTTCTATGAGGCCCATCTTGGCGGCCACGCGGCGCAGGCGCAGCAGGGCGCGCTCTTCTATCTGGCGCACGCGTTCGCGGGAAAGGCCCAGCTTCTTGCCGATGTCGTTCAAGGTCATCGGGGTCTGGCCGGTGAGGCCGTAGCGGTATTCCACTATCATGCGCTCGCGCTCGCCTATCTCCACCAGCGCGTCCTTGAGCTCGTCGTGCAGGCGCAGGATGGAGATGAGGTTGTCGGGCGTGGAGGAATCCGCGTCCTTCAGGGTGTCTCCCATGGTGTCCTCGGACTCGCCGCTGGAGGACATGGGGGTCTCTATGGAAGAGAGGCCGGTGACGATCTCGCTGGCGTTCAGGGCGGTGCGCACCTGGTTGGCGTTCCAGTGCATGTGCTTGGCCATCTCGGCCATCGTCGGATCGCGGCCCAGCTTGCCGTGCATGGC
>MGTV01000015.1 GCA_001799635.1 Elusimicrobia bacterium GWA2_62_23 | reverse complement strand
ATCTTACCATTAACGGAGGGTTCTCTTTTTTAAACGGATTTTCTTGGGACAGCCCTGCCTTTATATGCCCCGGCAAGGCTTTTCTTCATACGCCTGGCCTAAACTTCAATTCTGCTTCTTTAAGTCCGCCCGGCCTATCCCGGCAAGGCCGGCCGCCGTTTTTTCTATCTCGACCCGGTGGTCCCAGAACGTGGTCTCACCCTCGGGCCCCTCCAGGCGCAGCCTAGCCACCAGCCCCAGCCTGGCGTTCTCGCCCGCCTTTTCCACCAGGACGCCGCCGGACAGGCGCAGGTCCCGGAAATCCGCCAATACGCCGTCGGCGTTCCCGCCGCGGTTATCGAAGCTGTAGTTTTCCTCCAGGGGAGTGGTCAGCACGATGCCGGGCGGCTCAGCGCCGCGCACGATGGAAACGAAGCTCATGAGGCTGGCCTTGGGGTCCTTGGCCAGGGGTGAGTCGGACAAAGGCAAGCCCTCCAACAGCACCTCCACGCGCGCCGGGGCCATCTTCAGGAGGGTATAGCCGCTTTTCTCGGCGGCGTAGGCCTTGAGGGCCTCTTTGCCGCGCGCGCTCAGTGAGAACAGGTAGCCGCTCTCATCGTTCTTTCCGCGCACGACTACGCTGATAGAAAAGTTCTTCAGGTCGCGCCCCCGGAATCCCTCGAACGCCTCCACGGCCGGGATGAGCAGCCTGTTGCCCCTGGTTATCTCCGCCGCCAGTTCGCGGCGGCCGCAGCTGCGCGACTCGGGCCAGATCAGGCCGGCCTTATAGGAACAGCGCACCGACATTTCTGCCGTGTAGGCGGACAGGTCCACGGAATCCTGCAGAACCAGCAGTTGTATGGCCTTCTCCGGGATCAGCGCCTCCCCTTTTTCCGCTCCGCCGGCGGCGGCGAAGAAAGGCTCGGGCAGCAGGCCGGCCTGGCCGGACAATTCCGCCACCTCGGCCGCGCCTATGGAGGGCAGCTGGAAGGCGTTCAGGGGCAAAGAGCCCAGCGAGACCGCGGCCGCCAATATTAGCGCAAGTTTCATTTTATTCTCCTGTTATTATCCTGAAAGCAATTAACGGGCGCTGCCCTGCACCGGGATGCAGGCCAGCCAGTTGTAACGGGCCATCGACGAGATCCTGGAGACCGTAGCCTCGCCGATCACGCGGTAGGGGGCACGGACGTAGGTGCCGGAGAAGGTGCCGGCGCTGGTCCACACGTTCACGTTGGTGCGCAGCCGGACAAAAGGCTCGTTGAGCAGCAGGGAGGCGCGGCTTACCGCGTCGGCCTGGTTCTGCCCCAGTTCGCAGACCGAGCCGAACTGCACCAGCTTGTCGCCGGAAATGTCCTTGGGGTCTTCTGGAACCCCGAGGGCCTCGGCGGCTTTGGACTTGCCGGATCCTTTTAAGGTCACGCGCACCCGGGCCTGGCCAGAGGCGTCAAGGCGTACGTCCCCGCGGCAGTAAAGTTGTTCACCAGCGGAGTTGCCGGCCTCTATGACCTCGCACACCACGCTCTGCTCCTCTCCGGAGACGCCGCCCCGCAGGAGCGCCACGGAATTATAAGCTTCCGCGCGGCCGGGGATGGAGAAGCTTATGCTGCCTTCGCTGACCCTGGCATAGTCGCAGCCGCCGCCCAGGACGCCGGGAATGGTTACCAGGCCGTTCTGGGCCTCGAATTCAGGATAGGTCCGCTTAGGTACCCTCTCCATAGACCCCTCGTTCCAGGAGACCTCGGTGCAGAAATAAGAATCTTTCCTGGCCGCGTAAGCGGCGCTAGCCACCGCCCTGATCCCGTTTTGGGCCGTCACTAAAATGCGCGCCGTACCGTAATCCTCCGTAGCTACGAAACCGGCCCTTGACGGCGCGGGCAGCCCCGCTTCTACGGCGGCCTCGGCCTCAGGCCCGGCCGCGCCGCGCAGTTCTTCCAGCCCGCCGGCGAACCCCAGGCCGGCAGCTGCCAGCAGCATCGCTCCCGACATGATCATTATCTTTTTCATTATTGATTCCCCTTTTTATCCGAAGTTTACACGTGCCCGCCGCTTACAGCCCGTTCATGAACTGGCAGGTAGGCCTGAACCCCATGGCCGCGGCCTGAGGCCCCGGCTTCATGCAGGTCAGCTGATTGCGCTCGGTGCCGCCGGCCTGGTCGGGCATTTCCAGCTCTATGGATTTTATGTATATCCCGCCTTCGTTCTTCGCCTTAACATTCAGGGCCTCGAAGAGGGCCAGGGAAAATTCCTGGTCGTCGCCGGACCCGTAGGATTCCATTCCCATGAACTTCCACCGGCCGGTAGGCAGTATGGAGCAATAATGCCCGGCGTCCACCGGCTGGCCCGGCACATGAGCGTCATTGACGAAGGTCCGATAGCAGGCCAGGCCGTCGCCCACCTTGTAAGCATAGCGCTGCCCACCGAACATCTGCTCGAACACGGGTTTGGTTTTAAGTGATCTCACCAGCAGTTCCGCGAAGGCCCGGTTCTTGAAGCCGACTTCTTTCTGTATGTGCTGCCCGGCGGCCAGCCCCCTGTCCGCCAAAACGGGACCGGCGGCGGGCAGCTCTATCCCGGAGGCGAGAGCGGCAGCCTCCCTGGCGCCGATCTTTTCCAACTCCAAGGCGTTCGCGGCCCCGGCACAAAGCGCCAGCGTCAGCGTAAGTATTGTTAAGTTTTTCATTTTTTCTCCCTTTCCCTGTCTGCTCCGGGTTGTTTCTGGGTCCTCGCCCGGTGCGGCTTCTTCAGCCATCAGGTATAGTCTACAGGTTGCGGCGCAGCGCGGCATGAGGCCGGGTGCCCAGCGCCTCTCCCTATTTGTGCTTATATGTTTTGCCCTGCCGGCTTAGGGCGGCAGTGGCTCCGTAAAACGGATTTTAGTGACCCGCAGGGTCGCAAGCGGCCGGGCGGCCCGGGGACCCTTGACTAAAGGAAAGACCGGCTGTAAACTACAGTATGAGCCCAAAATCCCGGGGCAAGACTTTTATAGCCGGAACTGCCGTCTTTTGCGCGGCGGTTGCGGCTTTTTATCTGCTGGCGCCGCAAGCCCAGCCGGTGCCGCCCGGGGACCTGCGCGACGCGCCCAACGACAACGCGGCTTTCTCTAACCTTGAAACCCTTGGTGGCGTCCAGGACCTGTCAGCCCCCGAGGTCTCCCTGAGCCTGGAAAAATCAGCCGGCCCCGCGTCCGCGCTGCGCACGGCAGACTGCAACAATGTCGTGGAACCCTCCAAAGAATACGCCAAACGGGCCGCCCCTCCCGAATTCTCCAAAATACTCGGCAAGACCCGCCTGGTCCTGTTCAGCGACGTGCATGACAGCGCGGGGGTAAAAGTAGCGCTGACGCGCCTGCTCCCGGAATTGAAGGCGGCCGGCATAACCCACCTGGCGCTGGAATTCCTCCCCTCTGAACTGCAGACGGACCGCATGACGCCAGAAGAGATAAACCGCCGGCTGATCCGCAGCGGCAAGTGGGACATGAGACCGTTCGAGCGCCTGGTAAGCGCCGCTAAAGCCGCAGGCCTCAAAGTCAGGGGGATAAACGTGAACGGGCCGGAGGATACCACCCGAGCTATCGCTTCCGCGCGGGAAAGCATGAACGCCATGGATTCCTACATGACGGAACAGATCATGAGTATTTTGGGAAAGGAGCCTGGTGCCAGAGTAATGGTGCTGGCCGGCCTGGCGCACGTTAACCCGGTCTACAACTTCAATAAACCTACCGCCAACACGCGCATTCCCGGGGAGTTGATCTACCGCGGCGTGCAGAAGAAAGATTTCCGCGTCATCATAATAGCGGCCCGGGATTCCGACATGACGTCCGCCAACCACTCCATGCTGGGCTTCCTGCGACCGCGCAAAGACCTCTACCTGCCCATGCCGCAGGGCATACAGCCCGGCTGCAATCCGGAATACGACCCTGGCAGCCTGCTCGACGGCATCCTTTACCCCAAAGATTGAACGCGGCACTGCCCGCGGACAAAAAAAAGACCGCCGAGACTACCCGGCGGTCTTTTCTATCTTCCTAAGTTCAGAAGTCCCACATTTTCAGCACCCGCCCTATCACGAAGAAGGCCGCCGAGTTGCCCGTCTTTTTTACAGTAGAGTAGGCGTGGGAAGCCTGCACGGTGGATTTCAGCATGGGATAATACCCCTTGAGGGCGAGGGAATCCGCGCGGAACAGGCCCATTGCGGAATACTCAGCGGGACTCTCCTGCTCGAGACGTTTTATGTAGCCGCGAACCTTCTCGCGCACTTCCAGCTGCATGGCCAGAACGGAAGGATATTCCACCATCTGCCCGGCCATCCTGGACCTGTAAAGGCCTTTTTTCAATTCCCTCACCAGCCCTGCCTCGGTAAAGGCCTTAAGCGCCCGCTGCGCCTCGCTTTTCTTTATCTTCAGGACCTTGGCCAGTTCTTCCGCGGTCCAGGCGCCGCAGTCGTTCTCCAGGATAAAGGCGCATTTGTAAGCTTCAAAACTGGAGAGAGTGGCCAGCACCTGTGCCTCGGTCAGGTAATATTTTTTTTCGGCGATAGACCGACGCAGCGCCTGTTCAGCGGGCGTGGCCGCCGCGGCCTCGGCTTTCGCCAGCAGCGGGTCAAAGATGTCTGAATAAACTTCCTCCCCGGCCATGGTCCTGAGCCAGGCGGTCACAAGTTCCCTGGCGGCCGGAGTATTCTGGGGCAGCCGCAGGGCCACCAGAAGTTTCGGCAGCCGCTCCACACCCGGCAGGTTCTTGCCCTGCTCCATTAGCAGGTATTTGCGGTAAGAAACCTTCAGTACAGGACCGCCGCCATTATCATGATAAAAGCGATAGGCAGTAAGAAAGCCGCCTTCCTTGCGCAGCCGCGTCAGCGTTTCCGAAAATACAGTTCTCATGTTCCGGTCCCCTCACGCGCCTAGGCGGCGCCCAGCTCCACCACTACCACAGGGTCCGAGTCGTCGGAACCGGTTTCTTTCAGGGAGAAGCCGGCCTTGTCCACGCAGCCGGCCAGCAGCACGTCCTCGAGGGCGAGTTTCAGCGCGGCGGCGCGCTTGGGGCCGCATTCCACGGAGAGTTTGGCCACGGGCCATTTCACGCTGCGCTTTTCGGCGGCCTTCTTGGTGCGGACGGCTTCCAGCACTTTGCGGGCGGAATCCATCACGTGCGCGTCCCCGGCCACGGCGGCCATTTCGGCGGAGGCCGGCCACGGCGCCTTGTGCACCGAAGGCTGGTTGCGGGCGGCAGCGTAGGACCAGCCCCAGACCTCTTCGGTTATGAAAGGCAGGAAAGGCGCGAACAGCCGCAGGAACACCGAGAGCGTCCAGTCCAGGGTGGCGCAGGCGGAGCGGGCCGCCTCCGGCGTACCGGAATAGGCGCGGTTCTTCACCAGCTCCAGGTAATTGTCGCAGAAGTCCCAGAAGGCGGTCTCCACGTAGAGCAGCACGGCGGCGTAGTCGTAATTGGCGAAGTCCTCGCGGGCGGCGTCCACTATCTTCTTCAGGTGCTCCACCCAGGCGCGGTCGAGCGGTTCGGTGATGCTGGCGGGCGTGAGCGCCGGGGCGCCGGCCATGGCCGGGCCGTTCATCTGCATCATGGTGAACTTGCTGGCGTTGAACAGCTTGGTGGCCAGGCGCATGCCCACCTTGAAGACGCTCTCGTCGTACACGGTGTCCTGGCCCAGCTTGGCCTTGCCGGCCCAGTAGCGCAGCGCGTCGGCCGAATAGGTGGCCAGCAGCCCCTCGGGCGTTATGGTATTGCCCTTGGACTTGCTCATCTTGCCCTTGTCCGGGCTCACCACCCAGCCGCTGATGGCGGCGTTATGCCAGGGCACGGAATTCTCGTGCATCCAGCTCTTGGTGATGGTATAGAAGGCCCAGGTGCGGATGATCTCGTGCGCCTGCGGGCGCAGGTCGGCCGGGAAGAGTTTTTCGTGGCGGGCCTTGTCGTCCACCCAGTGGGAGGAGATCATGGGCGTGAGAGAGGAAGTGGCCCAGGTGTCCATTACGTCGTTGTCGCCGGTAAAACCGCCCGGCTTATTGCGCTGCTCCTCGGTATAACCGGGCGGCAGGTCGGTCTGCGGGTCCACCGGCAGGCGGTCGGCCGCGGCCACTATCGGGTTGTCGTATTCCACGTTGCCGGCGGCGTCCACCGGGTACCACACGGGGAACGGCACGCCGAAATAGCGCTGGCGGCTGATGCACCAATCCTGGTTAAGGCCCTCCACCCACTGCTCGTAGCGCTTGAACATGTACTCGGGGTGCCACTTCACTTTTTTGCCCTGCTCGAGGAGCGCGGGCTTGTTGGCGAGGATCTTTATGTACCACTGGCGGGCCGGGACGAACTCCAGCGGCTGGTCGCCTTTCTCGTAGTACTTCACGGCCTGCTTGGTGGGCTTGGGGTCGCCCACGAGGGCGCCGGCGGCCTTGAGCAGCTCCACGGTCTTGGTGCGGGCCTGCTTGGCGTAAAGCCCGGCGAGCTGGGCGTAATTGTTCTTGGCGGTTTCCAGGTCCGCGCTGTCCAGGAATTCCTGCACGTAAGTGAGCGCGTTAAGGCGGCCGTCCTTGTGGATGAGCTGGCGCATGGGCAGCTTGTGCTTGCGCCAGAATTCCACGTCGGCGATGTCGCCGAAGGTACAGATCATCATGATGCCGGTGCCCTTTTCCGGGTTGGCGTGCTCGGACGGCATTATGGGCACGCGCACCTTGAAGAGCGGGGTGAGCGCGGTCTTGCCGAACAGCGGCTTATAGCGTTCGTCGTCGGGGTGGGCCACCACGGCTATGCAGGCGGCCAGCAGCTCGGGCCGGGTGGTGGCTATAATGAACTCGCCGCCGCCCTCCACGCCGAACTTTATATCGTGAAAGAAGCCGGCCGCCTCGCGGTCCTCGGTCTCGGCCTGGGCCACGGCGGTGCGGAAGGTGGTGTCCCACAGGGTGGGGGTCTCGGCACTGTAAACGTGGCCTTTATTGAAGAGGTCCAGGAAAGAAGCCTGCGAAGACTTGCGGCAGTAGGCGCCCACGGTGGAATAGGTCTGGCGCCAGTCTATGGACAGGCCGAGTCGCCGCCACAGCGCCTCGTAGCGCTTCTCGTCCTCGGCGGTCTGCAACTCGCAGAGCTCCAGGAAGTTGCGGCGGGAGATGTGGCGGTAATCCTTCAGGTCCTTCTTGCCTTCCACCGGCTCCGGCTTGAAGGCCGGGTCGTAGGGCAGGGCGGGGTCGCAGCGCACGCCGAAGAGGTTCTGCACGCGGCGCTCGGTGGGCAGGCCGTTGTCGTCCCAGCCGATAGGGTAAAAAATATTCTTGCCCAGCATGCGCTGGAAGCGCACCAGGATATCCGTCTGCGTATAGCTGAAAACGTGGCCGATATGGAGCGCGCCCGAAACGGTGGGCGGCGGGGTGTCCACCACGAAGGTCTCCTGCCGCGGGCGGGCGGGGTCGTAGAAATAGACCTTGCTCTGCTCCCAATTCTCGCACCTGGCCGGCTCTACGGAGGCGGGCAGGTAGCCTGCGGGAAGTCCGGCTTTATCGGCCGGTTTTGAGGGTGTGGCGTTTTTTTCCATATCAGGGCTATTTTACCTTTTTTGGGACGGGGGCCGTAAGGGCGGGCGGGGCCGTAAAATTGTATAATTTAAGCGGATTTTTCGCCGGAACGGGCACAAGGACAACTTCATGGAAATCGGAATCGTCGGGCTCCCCAACGTGGGCAAATCAACCCTCTTCAACGCGCTCACGCGCGCCGGGGCCGCCTCCTCCAACTATCCCTTCACCACCATAGACCCCAACGTGGGCGTGGTGCCGGTGCCCGACAAGCGCCTGGACGCGCTCTTCGACCTGTTCAAACCGCCCAAGAAAGTGGCCTCCTACATAAAGTTCGTGGACATCGCCGGCCTGATGAAAGGCGCCTCCAAGGGCGAGGGCCTGGGCAACAAGTTCCTGGCCAATATCCGCGAGGTGGACGCCATAGTGCAGGTGGTGCGCGTGTTCAAGGACCCCGACGTGGTGCACGTGCTGGGCGACGTGGACCCCATCCGCGACATTGAGGTGATCGAGACCGAGCTGATGCTGGCCGACATGGAATCCGTGGACAAGGCCATAGAGAAGAACGGGCGGGACCTTAAAGCCCGCACCAAGGACGCCGAGGAAAAAAAGGCGCGCCTGGAAGTCATAAAGAAACTGCTGGCTGACGGCAAGCCCGCCCGCGAGGCCGGCTACACCGTAGACGAGGTGCGCGATTTCAACCTGCTCACCGTGAAGCCCGTTTTCTTCGTGGCCAACACCTCCGAGCAGCCCGACAAGGAAGTTATCGCCAAGCTGCGCGAGTTCATCAAGGCCCGCAACGCCATCCTGGTTGAGATCTCGGCCAAGATAGAGTCCGAGATCATAGAGCTGCCCGACGAGGAAAAAGCGGTCTTCCTGAAGGACCTGGGCGAGGACTACACCGGCCTCGAGAAGATGGCCATAGCCGGCTACAAGCTGCTGGACCAGATCTCCTTCTTCACCGCCGGCTCCGAGGACGAGGTGCGCGCCTGGAACCTCCGCCGCGGGCTGAAGGCCCCGCAGGCGGCCGGCCGCATCCATACCGATTTCGAGAAAGGCTTCATCCGCGCGGAAGTCTACTCCTTCGACGACATCATGAAGTACAAGGAAGAGAAGGTCCTGCGGGAAAAGGGCCTGATCCGCTCCGAAGGCAAGGAATACGTCATGAAGGACGGGGACATCTGCTTCTTCAAATTCAACGTCTGACCAGGACGGCAGCGTGGACAAACTAAAGACGGCGATACAGCGCTACAACGCCCTCGGCTATCCTTTTTTCATGGATACGCCGCTGTTCCGGCGCGTGCTGGCGCTGCGCAACCGCGCTTTCAAAAAAAAGCTGTTGGTGGCCAACCTGCGCGACTGCGCGGCCAACGCCCACCTGGAACTGGCCCTGCTGAAAGCGGCGGCCGACCGCGGCGCGGCGCTGGACGTGGTGCACGCTTTCGAGAGCGACCGCGGCCTGCCGCGGCCCTACGCCGGCGGGTTCAGGGTGAAGTACTCCGGCATGGACAACCTCAAGGCCTTCGCCGGCCTCACCGATTATTCGGCTGTGCTGCTGCTGGACCTGCCTTACAAGGACGAAACCCTGCCGCCCTGGCTGTGGCTGGCCTTCAGGGCCGGCGGCGCCAAACACTTCCTGGCCAACGACAACCTGCTGCAGCGCGGCCACCTGTTCGCCATGGACATGGCGGAGGAACTGAAGGTTTTCAGGGCCTTCGAGACCGCCGCGGTGGTGGACCAGCATTCCTTTAACCTTTGGAGACGTTTCGGCCGGCCCGGCAAATTCCTGGCCCGCCCGCTGGCCGTGGACTGCGCGCACTACGCTCCGGCCGCCGGCGCCGGCGGCGGTTACGTTCTTTCTTTCGGCAGGGCCGGCAGGGATTACGCGGCGCTGGTAAAGGCCGCTACCTTTTTCCCCGCCGGCCTGAAACTGAAGATCTTCACCGACCTGCCGGTCACTGTGCCGCCGGCCCTTAAGAGCAGGGTGGAAGTCCGCCCTGAGCCCGCTGATCTGGGCGCTATGAAACACCTGCTGGCCGGGGCGGCCGCCGTGGTCCTGCCGGTGAAGCGCGACGCAGGCAACCCGGGCGCCGGCCTGACCGCCGCCCTGCTGGCCCTGGCCATGGGCAAGCCGCCGGTCGCAGGCAGCAACCCCACCGTGGCCCGCTACCTCACGGACGGGCACGACGCCTTTCTCTACGCTTCGCCCGAGCCGAAGAATTTGGCCGCCGCGGTAAAGCGCGCCCTGGCCGCCGGCCCCGGGGCCGGCAAGGCGGCCCGCCGCTCGGCGCTGGCGCGCTTCGACCTGAACGTTTTTGCCCAGGATCTCCTGCGGCGGCTCCTGCGCTGACGGCGGCCAAAACCCCCGCGGCCTCCGTAAATTTATAAAATCATATTGTGAGCCTCGAACTTAACCTTAACCCCACGCTGCTGCCCAAGCTCGGCCTGAACCCCAAGCAGGACGAGGCCGTGCAGTATTTCGCCGGCCCCCTGCTCATCCTGGCCGGCGCCGGTACCGGCAAGACCAAGACGCTCACCTCCAAGATCGCGCTGCTCATAGCCTCGGGCGTGTCCCCCACCCGCGTGCTCGCCATCACTTTCACCAACAAGGCCGCGCAGGAGATGCAGCACCGCGTGGGCAAGCTCGTCCCCTATTCCGGCGGCATGTGGATCCACACCTTCCACGCGCTGGGCGCGCGCATCCTGCGCCAGCACGGCCGCCTGATAGGCGTTAAGCCGGATTTCGTCATTTACGACGACGACGACCAGAAAAAGCTCATCGGCCTGGCCATGGAAGAGCTCGGCCTGGAGGCGGAAAAGAACAAGGCCTCCATGTACCTGTCCATCATCTCGCGCGCCAAGGACGACCTGCTGGATTCGCAGAGCTACCTCATCAACGCGCAGGCGGTCAACGACCCCTCCCGCCTGAAGGCCGCCCAGATCTACCACCGCTACCAGAAGAAGCTGGTGGAGGCCGGCGCGCTGGATTTCGGCGACCTGATAGTGCGCACCGTGGAACTGCTCAAGGAAAAGGACGAGGTCCGCGAGTACTTCCAGGAGAATTTCCAGTATATCCTCGTGGACGAGTACCAGGACACCAACCACGCCCAGTACGTGCTGGTGAAGACCCTTTGCGCCAAGCACCGCAACCTCTGCGTGGTGGGCGACCCGGATCAAAGTGTTTACGGCTGGCGCGGCGCCGACATCCGCAACATCATGGAGTTCGAAAAGGATTTCCCCGACGCGTCCACCGTGGTGCTGGAGCAGAACTACCGCTCCACCGCCCGCATCCTGCACGCGGCCAACGAGGTCATCAAGCACAACCGCAACCGCCGCCCCAAGAACCTCTGGACCAAGGCCGAGCACGGCGAGGCGCCGCAGGTGCTGGAATACCAGAACGAAACCGACGAGGCCCGCGGCGTGGCCGAGCAGGTAAAGGAGCTGACCGGCCGCGGCGGCCTGGGCTACAACGATATCGCGGTCTTCTACCGCACCAACGCGCAGAGCCGCTCCTTCGAAGAGGCTTTCCGCACCCGGCGCCTGCCTTACCGCCTCATCGGCTCCGTGCGCTTCTACGAGCGCAAGGAGATCAAGGACACGCTGTCCTACCTCAAGCTGCTGGTGAACCCCGGCGACACCGTCGGCCTGCTGCGCGTGCTCAACGTGCCGGCGCGCGGCATCGGCAAGACCGCCGTGGAACGCGTCATGAGCTATTCGCGCCAGAAGGAGATGCCCTTCTACGACGCGCTGGTGTCGGCGGACCAGGTGCCGGACATCACCAACACCGCGCGGCGCGGCATAAAGGAATTTTTAGACCTGCTCGAAGGCGTGAAGTCGGACCTGTTCTCGGCCACGCCGTCGCTGATGCTGGAGAAGGTGCTGACCAACTCCGGCTACTGGAAAATGGTGGAAGACGAGGCCGAGAAGGACCCGCAGGAGTCCCTGGCGCGCCTGGGCAACCTGCAGGAACTCGTCAACGCGGTAAAGGAATTCGAGGAGCGCTGCACCCGCGACGGGCAGGCCCCCACGCTGCACAAGTACCTGGAAGACGTCATGCTGGCCAGCCAGGTTGACCAGATGAACACCGACTCCCACGCGGTCACCCTGATGACGGTGCACCTGGCCAAAGGCCTGGAGTTCCCCGCCGTGTTCCTGACCGGCCTGGAAGAGAACCTTTTCCCCATCAACGCGGCCAATTCCTCCGAAGAGGACCTGGAGGAGGAGCGGCGTCTGGCTTACGTGGGCATGACCCGCGCGCGCGAGCGCCTGTTCCTCACCTGGGCCAACACCCGCCGCGTTTACGGCACCACCTACCCCAACCTGGCTTCGCGCTTCATCTTCGAGAGCAAGGTGGCCAAGGAGACCGCGCCGCGCCAGGGCGAGGAAGACGTGCAGGTGATCGCTTCCTACCAGCCGCCGCCGGCTATGCCGCGCGTGGGCAAGGGCCGCCGCATCATGCACCCCGTGCACGGGCCCGGCCGCGTGGTGGACCAGATAGGGTCCGGCGAGCTGGCCAAGGTCACGGTGGTGTTCGACAGCGGCGTGCGCCAGACCTTCATGCTGAAATACGCGCCCCTGCAGCCCATCTGAGGCCCGAATGACCGCCATAAAAAAAGAACATTCGGCCGGCGGCGTGATCCTGGAGAACGGCTGCCTGCTGCTCATCATGATGCGCAACCTCAAAGGGGACAAGGTCTGGACCTTCCCGAAAGGCCACATCGAGCCCGGCGAGACGCCCGAGGCGGCGGCCGTCAGGGAAGTGGCCGAGGAAACCGGCTGGGACTGCGTTATAACCGGGCCCCTGTTCACGGCCAACTATTCGTTCATGCGCGGGGATACGCCCGTGGAAAAGGACGTGCTCTGGTTTTTGATGCGCCGCGAGGGCGGCGACGGCGTGCCGAAGACGCCCGAAGAGATAGTGGATATGAAGTGGTGTTCCCTGGAAGAGGCGGACGGTATCCTGGCCTACGCCAGCGACCTTGAGATACTGGACCTTCTGAAGAAGCTGCCGTAACCGCGGCGCGCTTATTTTCCCGAGATCAAAATATCAGCGAAGGTGAAGACCGGGCGGCCGCCGCCCGTGGCGAACCTGTATTCCACGGGCCGCGCCAGCAGGCCCCATTGGAAGAACTGCAGGCTGCGATTGAGCCTGGCTGCCCGCTCGGCCGTAACGGCCGCCGCCGCTATGGCGGGCGCGTCCCCCTCGGCGGCCGCGAGCGCCGCGTTCAGGTCGCCGGCCCCGGCTGCCGCCAGGGCGGCCTCCAGCCCGGCCGGCGCTTTTAAAAGGACCGCGCGCGCCCTCGGGTAGGGCGACGCCGGGAAGAATTTATCCAGGTACCTGAAGAAAACATAATCGTAAAAGCAGGAGAAGCGCGGGGCGGCGGCCCTGCGCCTGAGCGACAGCAGCCCGTTATAGACCGAAGCCCGGAGATAGGCGGCGGAGAATTCTTTTTCGGCCGCGCGGGCCAGGCCCGCCAGTTCCCCGATAGCCGCGCCGCCGGCCTCTATACCCTCCGCGCGCGCCTCCAGCGCCGAGACCGCGGCCCGCAGGGCGGCGAGGATCTTTTCGGCACCCGGCTCCCCGCGGGCTTTCTCCAGCGCGGAAAGCAGCGCCCTCAGTTCCGACGCCCGGGCGCGCATGCCCAGGGCCGCCAGCCGGCCGCGCAGGAAGGCGCGCCGCGCTTCCAGCGCCCGCGATTCCTCGGCGGTAATGGCGCCGCGCCCTTTGACCGCCGCCGCGGCTGTCACGAACGCCGCGTATTCTGCCAGGGCCTGCCCGAAATATTTTTCCAGACCGGCGGGCCCCCTGCCAGAGGGGCCGCGCAGGGCGTCCAGCCAGGCGCCGTCCGCGGCGAGTTCCTTGCTGAGCCCGGCCTTGTTCAGCCGGTGGTCCGCGTACTCCCCTGGAAAGAAGGACCCGCCGCCGGCCCCGGCGGTTACGGCGGGGGCTTCGGCCTGGGCCTGCGGTCCCTCGTAAAGCCGCCGCGCGGCCAACTCGAGCGCTTCCGCCGGCACGCCCTTATCGCCGGCCGCCGCGTTCAGGTTCTTGATGAGCGCGAGAAAGTTGGCGTTGAGTTCGTAAGAGGTCCTGTAGATCTCCACCTTGTCCGCCGAGCGGCCGCCGCCGCGCAGGTGGAGGTAGACTTCTGCTGCCTCGGACGGGTGCCTCTTTATCCAGCCCAGCAGCAGGCCGCGCGCCTCGGAATTAGTCTCCACTTCATCCAGGTCCACGAACTTCCCGGCCTCGCCGGCGGCCAGCATCAGGTCCGCCAGTTCGCCGCGGAAGAAGAGGCTGGTCATCAGCCGGTCACGCACCTGGGCCAGCTCCTCGGCCTGGACGCGCTGCGGCGCTATCTCCTGGGCCATGGCGGGCCCGGCGGCAGCGAAGAGCAGGAGCGGCAGGAGGAGGCGGGTCATAGCCATGAGCGGAACAGGTACAGCACCTTGGAGCCGAGCTTGGACGTCCACGGCCTGCCCTTAACTTCGGCCATGGTCACCAGGCGAGAGTTCTTGAGGTCGTCCCTGAAGGCCCGCGTCAGCGCCGCGCCGAAGGCGGGATCGTACACGTTGAGGTTCACCTCCAGGTTATAGTGGAGGCTACGGTGGTCCAGGTTGTGACTGCCCACCGAGGACCAGACTCCGTCTATGACGGCCGCCTTGGAGTGCAGGATGGGCCCCTGCCACTCGTAGATCTTCACGCCGTTCTTTATCATGTGGGCGTACATGGCCCAGGACGCCCAGCGCACGTACGGGTGGTCGGTATCCATGGGGCCGATCACGCGCACGTCCACGCCCCGCCGCGCGGCCTTGATCAGACGCCGGTAAACGAGCCGGTCGGGCAGGAAGTAGGCGTTGGTGATGTAAATGTACTGCAGCGCCCTGTCTATGGCGTGGCGGTAGCTGCGGCGGATGGAGCGCACGTGGCGTATGCCGCCGGCAGACAGCACGGAAACCGGTTTGTCCCCTGCCTGGGCCCGCTCCGGGGCGGGCAGAGGTGGCAGCCTGGGGCCCGCCACCGGCGTGGAAGCCTCCCAGGCCTCCCAGAAAAGTTTTTCCAGCGCTGTCACGGCTGGCCCGCGGACCTGGGCCTGCATGTCCTTCCAGCCGCGCCCGCCCAGGGAGCGCGGCGCGTCGTACTCGGTTATGTTGAAGCCGCCCACGAAGGCCAGGTTCCCGTCCACGCAGAGCGTTTTGCGGTGGTCGCGCTTTATCCAGTTCCAGTAGGGTTTCCAGAAAATGACAGGGCGGAACTCGGCCACTTTTACGCCGGCCGCGGCCAGCTCCAGAAAAAAGTCCCGGTCGGTGAGGATGGAGCCTACCGAGTCGTAGATCAGGTAAACCCCCACCCCTTCCCGTGCCTTCTCCTTAAGCAGATCGGCGAAGGCCCGGCCTATGGAGTCGTCCGAGAAAGCGTAAAATTCCAGCAGGATGAAGTCTCTGGCCCCGCCGATAGCGGACAGCATGGCGGGGAAAGCTTCTTCCCCGTCACGGAGCAGCGCGGCCTCGTTGCCGCTCAGCGCGTTTTCCGGCCAGGCGCAGTAGCGCCGCCAGTCTTCTTTTTCCCGCATATTTTCTTTTTTAACTCCAGGGCCGCTTTATCGCCGTAAAGCGCCAGGCCGCGCTGGTAAGGAGTGCGCAACTGCGCAATAGGGTCCAGCTCCGGCTTGGCCAGCAGCCTGCAGGCTTCGGCAGCGCGGCCTTTAGCCGCGTAAGCCCCCGCGAGGCCCAGCCGCGCGGCAGCGAACCTGGGTTCCAGGGCCAGCGCCGCTGAGAAAGCCGCCTCGGCCCCCGCCGGATCGTTCAGCGAAGCCAGCAAGCGGCCTTCGGCCTCTTTAAGGAAAGGATCTTTGGGATAGTCCAGCCCCTGGCGGCGGACCAGGGCCAGGGCCAGGGCCGGATTCTTTACCGCGGCGGCCTCGGCCTGCGCGGCGAAAGCGGCGCCCGCGGGGGCCAGGGCGGAAAGGGCCGGCAGGAGGAGGCCGGCCGGCAGCAGCAGCCCGGCGGCCAGGCGCCAGCCGCGGCCGGGGTAAAGCGCCTGGCCGTCCCCGGCCCCGGCAAAGCCTAGCGACCCCCAGAACAGCAGCGCCACCGCGCCCGAGTAGAAGATCATGTCCACCGAACCCTGCGCCAGGACGGCGAAAGCGCAGAGCTTCAGCGGCAGGCTGCCGCCGCGGCGCAGCAAGCCTCCGGCGGCCGCCGCCAGGAAGAACAGCGCGGCAGGGAAACCGGCCTCGGCCGCGAGGTTAAGCGCTTCGCTGTGGGCGTGCAGGGTGCCATGGCCGTAATAGGAGATCCCGTCGAAGAACGGGAACTTGAAAATTTCGAAAGCCCGGCTGAAAAGCCCGGGGCCCCAGCCCAGCAGGGGGCTGGCGGCGGCGGCCTCCAGGGCGGCGCCCCACAGGCGCGGCCTGGCGAAGGCGCGCGGGTCGGAGAACTTGAGCAACCCGGCCCAGGTCTCGCCGGGCAACAGGGCGGCGGCGCCCAGCGCCGCGGCGGCGAAAGCGAGCAGCGCGGTCCACCGCCGGGAAGCGGCCAGCCCGGCCGCGGCGGCTACCACGGCGGCCAGCAGCGCGCCGCGCGAGCCGGACGCTATCACGCCGGCTCCGAGCAGGAGGGCCAGCAGCGCTTTTAAAACCTTCTCCTTTTTTCCACCGTCGGGAACGGCGCCCAGCAGGGCGGCGGGAAAGCCGGCCGCGCAGAAGGCGGCCGAGTAGTTGGGGTTCTGGCCGATAAGGCCTATGACCCAGCCGCCGGAGAGCCGCTGCGCCAGCAGCGTGACGGCCGCGGCGGCTCCGAGGGCGTAAACGCACTTCAGCCACGCCTGGCGCCCGTCGGGCGAGGCGGCGGCGGAGAAAAATATAAGTCCGGCCAGGGCGTATTTTACCAGCGCCGGCAGGGACAGGGCCGGGTCCGGGGAGAAGACCGAGGCGGCCGCCAGCCAGCAGAAGAAGAGCGCGGCGGCCTCACGCCCGGCCACTGCCAGGCCGGGCCCGGAGCGTATGAACCAGGCCGAGACCAGCACGGCGAAGGCCAGCCAGGACAATTCCGAACGCAGGCCGCCGGCCGCGGCGGCCAGGAGAAGGGCCAGGACCTGCGCCCAGCCGGGGCGTAGCGCGGCCTTCATTTAAAGACCTCCTGCCGGCGGCGCTCCAGGCCTGCCGCCAGTTCGGGACGGCCCGAGACGGAGTAGATCCTGGCCAGCGCCCGCCAGGAGAAGGCGCTGTAGCGGTTCTCCAGCAGGGCGGTTTCGAAATAAACGGCGGCCCTGACGCCGCCGTCGCGGGCCGTAAGGTTGAGGCGGCCGAGGAATTCCAGGGCCGGTAGCCTGAAAAGTTTTTTACCCAGCTCCGGGCGCAGCGCCAGTTCCGCTTTGACTGGATCTCCGGCGGCGAAAGCGGCGAGGGCCTGCCGCTTGGCGCGATCGAAAGCGACGCCGCGCCAGCAGAGGCAGAGCAGGGCGGCTTCCAGCAGGCAGGCGAACAGCAGGGCCGACCGGAACGCCGGCCGCTTCACCTCCACGGCGGGGGCGGGAGCGGCCGGGGAAGCCAGCAGGAAGCAGAACAGCCAGAAATTAGCGGGAACGGAAAGGCCGAAATCCACCAGCGAATGGGCAAGGGCGGCTATCACGGAGAATCTGGCCAGCCCCGTCACGCGGCGGGCCGCCGTGAAGAGCAGCAGGAACCACGCGGCTGCGGCGAACAGGCCGTTCTCGGCCAGGAATTCCAGATAATAATTATGCGCGTAGATGGAATGCTCCACGGCTGACCCGCCGGCCTGGAAGCCGGTCTGCGCCCAGGAGAAAGCGGCGGCGCCGAACCCGGTCAGGGGCCTGGCCAGGAACATTTCCCACGCGCTGCGCCACCAGGCCAGCCGGCCGGCCACGGAGTCGGACTGCAGCAGCCACAGGGACAATCCGGCCACGGCGGCCAGCACCGCCAGCAGCCACCCGCTGCCGCGCAGTTCCCCGCTCTTCATCCTGGACGCCGCGTAGGCGCCCGCGGCGGCAAGGCCCGCCAGCGCGGCCCCGAGGGACTGCGTCCAGACTATGAGCACTATCATGGCCCCGGCCAGCGCCCAGCGGCGCCCTTCCAGGGCCAGCGGCACCAGCATGACTGCGAAAAGCGCGAGCGCGTTAAGGTTGGTAAGCGGCGGATGCGAAGCGAAATTCTTGAAGGCGAACGCCTGGACCAGGGAAACGCCGAAAATGAGCCAGGCGCAAAGCAGTACCGAACGGAGGACCAGCCCCCGTTCCCGCTCGTCGAGAAAAGAAGAGAAGACGAAGATCAGCAGCCCGGCGGCGTAGTTGCCCCATTCCTGAAAAACGTAGCCGCGGAACGGGCTGGCCAGCAGCGCGAGGAGCGTAAGCCCGGCGGCGGCCCAGAGCGGGTAGAACCGCCTGTCGCCCAGCCCGCCCGGCAACCCGCCCGCGCGGACGCGCAGGACCAGCCAGGCCAGGCAGCCCAGCAGGACGGCCTGCTGGAACGCCAGCTGCAGAGGCAGGTCGAAGACCGCCTGCAGCGGCGGGGCCAGCAGCAATACCGCGGAAAAGATATAGCCTGTCATGGTCTAAAAAAAGCAGGGACCGGGGCTTATCCCAGGTCCCTGCCGTCCGGGCCCGCCCGTCTTAGTCTTCGATGATCTTCGGGGTCACGAAGATCAGCAGCTCCATGCGGGTGCGGGTCATGGATTTCTTCTTAAAGAGATAGCCGAGCAGCGGTATGTCGCCCAGTATCGGCACCTTGAAGACGGCCTCCGACTGCGTGTCGGAGATCAGGCCGCCTATCACGATGGTCTCGCCGTTCTTTACTATCACGTTGGTGTCGGCCGACCTGGTGTCTATGCCGGGGGCGCCGCCGGCCACCGGGGTGATCGTGGGCGAGACCTGGCTGATGGACGGGTTGATCTTCATGGAGATGCGCCCGTCGGAATTTATGGTGGGGGTGACCTTCAGCACTATACCGGTGGTCAGGTAGGTGACCTTGGTGGTGGCGGTCGGGGGAGTGGAAGCCGTGGTCTCCGTGGTGGTATACGGGACCTGCGTGGTGATGTTGATGTTGGCTTCCTTGTTATTGAGCGTGGCCACTTTGGGGTCGCTGAGCACCTTGGCCTTGCCTTTCTTGGCCGCGGCGGTGATCACCGCGTCGAACATGTAGTTGGACGCCACCTTGCCCAGACGGAAGGCGCCGTAAACAAGGTTGGCCGGCAGGTTAACCCCGGTGCCGCCCGCGGCCGCGCCGTAAGGGGTCATGACCGCGGCCTGCCCGCCCAATTTCTCCGTGGCGGCGTTCACGCTCTGCGAACCGATGTAGCCGCCCTGCCTGTCGTTGGCGTAGCCGGACCAGTTAATGCCGTAGTCCAGGGAATTATCCAGCGAGACTTCCACCAGTTTGGCCTCTATCAGCACCTGCTTGGGCACGCGGTCCAGGGAGCGGATCAGGCGCGAGGTGGCGTCCAAACCTATGGGGTTGTCCGTGACTATAAGGGCGTTATTGTTCTCGTCGGAGTTACAGCTGGCCTTGGTGCGGCCTTCGGCCACTGCCACGGCGTCCACCTGCACCTTCACCTCGGCGGCCTTGGCGTAGCTCAGGAAGAACACGCGGGTCTGGGCCATGGCTTTTTTCTGCTCGGCCAGGAAAGACGCCGGGGCGGCTATGCGAAGGATGTTGTCGCCCACCTGCTGGCCGGCCAGGCCTTTCACGTTGAGAATGGTCTTAAAGGCCTCGTCGAAGGGCACCTTGGAAAGGCTGATGGTGAGGGTGCCGCTGACGTCGTCGCCGTAGATCATGTTGATGTTGGCTTTGGCCGCCATCATGTCCAGCACTTCGCGCACGTCGGCCTCGCTGTAATCCAGGGTGATCGGCTCGCGGGGCAGGCTGTCCAGGATGCCCTTGGCGGACCCGATGGAAGAGGCTTTCCTGGCCGAAGGGACGGGCGCGGACTCGCGGCCCAGGTCGGAAGGCTTTATGGGAGACGCCTCGAGGGTCATCACTATCGGCTTATCGGCAGGCTTGGCGTCCGGGGTTATGACGGTGACGGCGGAGGGAGAAACGGCGGGAGCCGCGGCGGGAGAAGCGGGAACGTCCTTCACCGGCTGCGCGGCGACGGCGGCGGGCCTGGCGCCCAGCATGACTATGAGTTCGGTACCTCGGCGGGTGATCTCGTAAGCGGTCTTCTGGGAGAGGTCCATCACGACGCGCGAAATACTGACCGGGCTGGTCTTGAACTGGCCTGTGCGCACTTTGCGCAGTGTCGCGCCGTTCACGGGGATGTCCTGCAGGGTCTGCATCCGGGAATCCATGAGCTCCAGCACCAGCTTAGGGGGCTGCTCCATGGTAAAAGCCTTGTACTGCACCGGGCGGTCGGTGGCGATGTAGACGTTGTCGGCGGAGACCCGGACCGACTTGACGGTGGCTGCCTCAACGGCGTAAGCCACCGGCACGTTCTGGAGCAGGAATACCGCTGTGACGGCCAGTGTAATTAGCTTTTTCATTTTTACCTCGTTCATTCCTTCTCGCGAAGGTTGAGCTGGTGAACCTTCTTATCCTCGGTCATCAGTATGACCTGCTTGCCCTTCACCACGCCGGAGACGCCCGGCACGGCCTTCTTCTTTGAATCCAGCAGGCGCCCGGCCTTCAGCGTGTAGAGCAGTCCGGTGGACTGGTCGCGCAGAAGGGCCTGACGGCTCTTGGAATCTTCCAGTATCCCGGTCAGCACCAGGCCGTAAACGGTGAACGTTCCCTTCTCCAGGGACGGCGAGGCGGCCGCGGCGGCGGAAGTTTTGCCGGGGCCTTTCTGGTCGCCGAACACCGTGGCAGGCAGCAACGGATCGCGCGGGTTGACCGGCCTGTACATCTGCTCCACCGTGGCGGCCGGCGTGGAAACCGCGATCTGCGCGGCGGCGCCGGCGGCGCAGGACATCAGCAGGGCGGTGATCAGGAATTTCATAGTTTATCAGCCGTTGTACTGGTAAGCGACCAGCGTGAACTGGGCGTTGACGGAAGCTTCGGGGGCGTTGGTGGCTCCCATGGTGAGGTTCTCGGAGGTCATGATGCGCTCCTCGAGCCCCAGCGCCGTCAGGAACCGCCCCACGTCGTGGTAGTTGCCCTTGAGGGAAATGATGTAGGAGACCCTGGTGAAATATTCCACGGGGGCGCTGCCGGCCGGGGTAATGGCCTGCACGTTGATCTTATGCTTCTTGCTGAGCGCGGTGATGGTGCGCAGAAGGTCCGGCAGCTTGCGGTCGCGGGGCAGCTTCTTCTGGGCGGCGTCCTTCTCCTCGCGCAGGCTGACCAGCTTGGCTTCCAGGTTCTTGTACTTGGCCTTCTGCATCTTGGCCTTGTTGATGTCCGCCTCAATGGTGGCGACCTTCTTAGTGTTCTCCTCTATCTTCTTGGCCGTGGGCAGCCAGAAATAGAACAGGTAACCATAGATGAAGAGCCCGCCGAAAAGCAGGCCCGCCGCTATCTGGCCCATCTGCTCTTTTGTCAGTTGTATCTTGTCCATGTTTTTACCTGGAGTACTTCAGGGTAAGCGGGGCGGAGAACCGCTTGCCGTCTTCCGTCTCGGACACCGCGATGCCGCCGACGCCAACTTCGGAGTAAGGGCCGGAGGTTTCGAGCGAGTTTATCCAGTAGGCCAGGTCGTACGCGGAGTTGGAGTTGACCACCACGTCCACCTTTATGACCCCGCCGCTGAGGTTGGTGGTCAGGCCGTTGAACCAGATCGTGGCCGGCAGGTCGCTGGTGAGGTCCTGCAGGAAATGCGTGTAGATGAACCGGTTCTTGTTGATGCTGCTGATGGAGTCCAGGTAGCGCTGCACCTCGGCGATCTGCGCCTCTATGGCCTTCACCTGGTCCACGTCTTTCTGCAGCACCTTCAGTTCCTCGGTGCGCTTGGCGAGCGTGGACTCTATGGTCTTGGAGCGGGTAAGGTGCCACGCCGAGACCAGCACCACGCTGGCCACCACTATCACGCCGGCCAGCACGGCCTTGGCAATGACGGCCTTACGGTTTATCCGCTCTATGTATTCGGGTGGAATGAGGTTTATTCTGATCATTCTTCCCAGTCCTTGAGCTTGCGCAGCGCCAGGCCGGCCGCCACCGCGAGCGAGGGCAGCACGTCCTTAGGCATGTTCTTGGGGGCTTCCGCCAGGAAAGCCAGCGGGTTGGCCAGCTCTACCGGCACCTTGAATTCGGCGGCGAGGAATTTGGTGATGTTGCCCAGGTTGGCCATGCCGCCGGAGACGATGATCTTGGAGATGGAATGTTCCACGCCCTGGGAGAGGTAGAAGTCTATGGAGCGCGACACTTCGGTATAGAGGTCCTTCAGCACGCCGGAGGAAGCCTTGGAAACGGCGATACCCTGCTTGTCGAAGGACTCGATGGCGGCCGCCTTGTCCTCGTCGGACACTATCACGCCGTGGCCTTTCTTGGCGGCGTCGGCCGCGGCCGGGTCGGATTTAAGGGCCTTGGCGATGGCCTTGTCGAAGGTGGAACCGGCTATGAAGATGTCGCGCACGACGCGGGTCACGCCCTGCGAAATTATAGAGAGGTTGGTCACCTTCTGGCCGATATTGAGCAGCAGCACCGAGTTGTTCTCGCCCTTGGGGGCGAGGCGCTCGTAGAGCGTCTCCAGCGCGAAAGAGTCCACGTCGATGATGAGCGGCTCCAGGCCGGCGCCGGAGATGATGTCGATCTTGTCCTGCACGGCCTCGCGCTTGGCGGCCACCAGCACGGTGTCCATCTTGGGCTCGCCCTCTTCCGAGGCGTCGTTGAGGATGTAATAGGTGAGGTTGACGTCCTTGATGTCGAACGGGATGAACGGCTCGGCCTCCACGTTGATGGTCAGGGCGAGCTCTTTCTTGGAGAGCTTGGGAAGTTTGACGTAGCGGACTATGACGGAGTTGCCGGAAATGGAGGCCGCCGCGTAGCGGGCCTGGATGTTCTTCTTCTTCAGGTAGGTCTTGATCTCGCCGGAGATTATGGCCTTCTTCTCTTCTGGCGGGACGTCCGCCTTTATGGCCAGGGGGATATAGCCCCAGTCCTTGAGCTTCAGGACTTTTTTCTCCTCGGTGAAACAGACGACCTTTACGGCGTAATTACCGATGTCGATGCCTATGACGTCTTTAGGCGGGAACATCATTTTAGCCAGGTTTGAAAGCATCCGTTTTTAAAAGCCCTCCGTACCGCCCCACCCCGCTGCGCTTTTTAGCGCACAAGATTCAGTATAGAACAATTATATTAAATAATTATTACAAGTCAACAAGCGTTTTGTGATACTTGATCAGGGGTGTTTTTGCCCCCCCTTATATTTGATTAAATATCACTATGCGAGCAGCCATTCTGGGTCTTGGGGACGGCCGGGCCGGGTATTTCCGGCAGGCTTTAGAGGCCGCCGGCCTGGAGCTGGCCGCCGCCTGCGGCGCCGGACAGGCGGCCGCGCGCCCGGAGGGCCTGGCGCCGAAAACCGCCTATTATCCCGGCCAGGCCGAACTCTTCTCAAAAGAGGAGCGGCTGGACCTGGTGCTGGTCTCCGGCCCCCCGGAAACCCGCTTCAAGGCGGCCCTGCTGGCCCTGGAAAACAGGGCGCACGCCGTTTGCGAGACGCCTTTTTGCTTTTCCACCACCGACTTCGAAACGCTGCGAACCGCGGCGGCCGAGCGCAAGCTCTCGCTCGGCGCGCTGCAGCCGTGGGAGCGGACACTGGCCTGGGGCGCCCTGGAAAAGGCGCTGGAACAGCGCCTGCTGGGCGACATCTTCCGGGTGCAGGCGCAGATCCTGCGGGCGGGTCCCGCGCCCGCCGGCGGCGAGACCGCCGCCGACGGGTGGCGGGCTTTCGCGATGCTCCTGGCGATAGCCCGCCGCCCCCCCACGGCGCTGACGGCCAGGCTGCTGCCCGCCGCCGAACAGGGCACGGCGCGCCCCGATTCTTCCGGCTCTTTCCTGGTGCATTTCGGCGGCGCCGACGGTGAAGCCCACGTCGCCGCGGGCTTTCACGCCGACCGCACGCGCGTTTCCGCCGCCGGCCCCGGCGGCCGGCTGGACCTGGACGGCGACCTGCTGCGCATCGACGTTAAAGGCGGGCCGCCGGAGAGCGTGCGCTACCCCGACGGCCTGTGCGGCGCTGAAGGCCGCCCGGAACTGCTGGCGGCGGAACTGAAGGATCTTGTGAAGGAAATAAACCGGGAACTCCCTGCCGGCTCGTCGCTGCGCAACTCACGCTACTGCGTAAAACTCCTCAAGAACGCCTATTACTCTTCTTCCCTGCGCTCCTCCGCCGTGCCGCTGTAGAGCCCGGGGCAAGTTACTGTTTCGGCGGGTTCAGGACCGATACGAGATAACGGCTTATCTCCTCGCTGGCGGCGTAGATAAGCAGGCCGGCTCGCACGAGGAAGAACAGGGTCAGGCCGAGAAAGAACGAGTGGTAGACCCACTCGAACTCCCCGACAAAAGGAAAGACCGCGTCCTGGAAGGCGTAGAAGGAAAAGAGCAGCGCGACTATCTTAACGGCGTTGCCGAAGATCTCCCCCGCTTTCGGCACAAAATCCAGCAGGCCCGCCACTGAAGGCCCGGCCTCGCGGCCGAAATTGACGAAGGCGGCCACCGCCAGCAGCGCCACCACGGCGTTCACGAACACGCTCACCGGGAGCTTGGGGCTCAGGAAGGGCAGTTCGCGGGCGAACGGCAGCTGCTCCACGAACCAGCCCATGGCGAACAGGGTGAACAGCACCACCAGGGTCTTCACGGCCTTTACCAGCAGCGTCCTCGCCAGTTCTTTTTTGTCCATATCCCGAATCTACAAAATTAAACCGGCGGGCCGCAACCGGACCGGCCCTATGTCAGATAAATATGTAATAAAATAAATAATATTGAAATATATAGAAGTTTTGTGCTAGGATTAGGGCTTAAGCGCTATTATGCGCGGAGGTAGCCAATTATGATCGTAGAAAGAACCGAATACAAAGGCCAGCCCGTCCTTATCCTCAAGCGGAACGAGAACGACAAGTACCCGTTCTCCTTCGGCCTCTCCAAAGCCCGCCTCATCATCGAGGGCTTCGAAGAGATCAAGAAGTTCGTGGCCGAAAACGACAACAAAGAAGAGAAGAAATAGTTTTTAGTTTCTTTCTCTCCGCGGATAAATGCCGTCTAAAACAGAGCTGGCGATAGCCGGGTTTTATGACGGCATTTACCTTTTTTACGAGACGGTAAATTCCCTCCTCACCTTAGGCCTGGACCTCTACTGGCGCGCGCGGGCCGCGCGCCTGGCCCTGCGCGCCGCCCCCGGCGCGCGCGAGGCGCTCGACGTCTGCTGCGGCACCGGGGACTTTTCTATCGCCCTTCGAAAGGCCTTCGGCCCGGGCCTCGCTGTCACCGGCACGGACCTCAGTGAGGCCATGCTCTCGGCCGCGCGGAAAAAGAACGGCGGTGTGACCTTCCTGAAAGCGGAAGCGAAGGAACTGCCCTTCCCCGACGGCAAATTCGACCTGGTCACCATCTCCTTCGCCACGCGCAATCTCAACATAGATAAACCGCTCCTGCTGGCCGCGCTGCGCGAATTCCGGCGCGTGCTCAGGCCCGGCGGCGTTTTTCTGCAGGTGGAGACCACCAGGCCCGCCAACCCCGCCCTGCGCCTGCTGATGGGCGTTTATGTGCGCTCGGTGATAGGCCTGCTGAACCTGCTCTCCCCCAAAAGCCGCTCTTCCTACCTGTTCCTCAGGAACACCATCCTCAACTTCTACCCGGCGTCGGAATTCGACGCCGTGCTCCTGGAGGCCGGCTTCGCGTCGGCCTCCCACGCCGTCCTCTGCCCCGGCGCCGTCGCCGTCCACACCGCCGTAAAATAAAATGGGGTCAGGTCTTTACTTTTGACCTCTTAGGTCAAAAGTAAAGACCTGACCCCATTCCCCACACCCGGGCTATTTGTGCTTCTTGCGGTACTCGGCCAGTTTCAGGCGCACCGCGGCGCGCTTGAGCGAGGCCTGGGCCTCGTCGATATCTATCTGGTCGCCCTGCAGGGCGATGGCGTCCTTGGCCTTGCGCCAGGCCTGCTTGGCCCGCTCCTCGTCGATCTCCTTGGCGAGTTCGGCCGCCTCGGCCAGCACCAGCACCCTGTTATCGTAGATCTCGGCGAAACCGCTCAGGGCCGAAAAAACTTCCTTCTCCTTGCCGGAAGAGTAGCGCAGGAAACCTTCCTTGAGCTGCACCACTTCGGGCGCGTGGCCGGGCAGCACGCCCAGTTCGCCGCCGAAGGCGGGCAGCACCACGAAGTCCACCGGATGCTCCGAGAGCACGGTCTTCTCCGGGGTCACCACGGTGAGCAGGATAACGGGTTTTTCGTCCATAAGCCTACTTCTGCTTGGAGCGCTCTATGACCTCGTCTATGCCGCCGGCCATCCAGAAAGCCTGCTCCGGCAGGTCGTCCAGGCGGCCGCTGAGGATCTCCTGGAAGCTGCGGATGGTCTCCTTGAGCGGCACGTACTTGCCGGCCCGGCCAGTGAACTTCTCGGCCACGGAGAACGGCTGAGACATGAACTTCTGGATCTTGCGCGCGCGGTTCACGGTCTTCTTGTCCTCGTCGGAGAGTTCGTCTATGCCGAGGATGGCGATGATGTCCTGCAGCTCCTTGTAGCGCTGCAGGATCTTCTGGATGCCGCGGGCGGTGTTGTAATGCTCCGCGCCGATCACGCGCGGGTCCAGGATGCGGGAGGTGGAGTCCAGCGGGTCCACGGCCGGGTAGATGCCGAGTTCCGCTATGGAGCGCGACAGCACCACGGTGGCGTCCAGGTGGGTGAACACGTTGGCCACGCCCGGGTCGGTCAGGTCGTCGGCCGGCACGTACACGGCCTGGATCGACGTGATGGAACCCTTCTTGGTGGAGGTGATGCGCTCCTGCAGCCAGCCGATCTCGGTGGTCAGGGTGGGCTGGTAGCCCACGGCGCTGGGCATGCGGCCCAGCAGCGCCGACACCTCGGCGTTGGCGAGCACGTAGCGGAACACGTTGTCGAGGAACAGCAGCACGTCCTGGCCTTTCTGGTCGCGGAAATATTCAGCCTGGGTGAGGGCGGTCAGGCCCACGCGCGCGCGGGCGCCGGGCGGCTCGTTCATCTGGCCGAACACCAGCGCGGTCTTGGACAGCACGGTGGAACCGTCGGACAGCTTGGACTCCTGCATCTCCAGCCACAGGTCGTTGCCTTCGCGGCTGCGCTCGCCCACGCCGCCGAACACCGAGCAGCCTTTGTGCTCGCGGGCGACGTTATTGATGAGCTCCATGATGACCACGGTCTTGCCCACGCCGGCGCCGCCGAACAGGCCGACCTTGCCGCCCTTCATGAACGGGGCCAGCAGGTCAATGACCTTGATGCCGGTCTCGAACACTTCGGGCACGGTCTTCTGCTCGGTAAGCGGGGGCGGGTCGCGGTGGATGGGCAGGTGTTCCTTGGTCTCGATGGGACCGCGGTAATCCTTGGGCTCGCCGAGCACGTCCATCAGGCGGCCGAGGCAGGCGTCGCCCACGGGCACTTTCACGGGAGCGCCGGTGTCCTTGGCCTCCAGGCCCTTACCAAGGCCCGTCGTGGGACCCAGGGTGATGGCGCGCACGGTGTTGTCGCCCAGGTGCTGGGCCACTTCGGCCACCAGCGTCTTTTCGTGGCCGTCTTCCTTGTATTTTATCTTCAGCGCATTGAGGATGCGCGGCAGCTGGCCCTGCTGGAACTCGATGTCCAGCACGGGGCCTATGATCTGAACTATTTTTCCGGTGTTCATGCTTGCTCCTTGCTTAAATCAACCGCCCAGGGCTTCCGAGCCGCTCACGATCTCGTTGAGTTCCGTGGTTATCATCGCCTGGCGCGTCTTGTTCATCTTCAAAGTGAGGCCGTCTATCAGTTCGGAGGCGTTCTTGGAGGCTGACTCCATGGCGCTCATGCGCGCGGCCAGCTCGGCCGCCTGCGACTCCAGCAGCATCCGGTAAAGCTGCGCCCCGACGTGGCGGGGCAGCAGGGCGCCCAGCAGTTCCGCCTTGCCGGGCTCGAAAGCGAAATCAGCGCGGGTCCGGCCCTTAACGCCGCAGCCGGAGATATGGGCCGTCAGCGGCAGCACCTGGTCCGTGACTATGCGCTGGGCCATCATGGATTTGAACTCGTTATAGAGCAGCGTAACGCTCTCCACGGGCAGGGTCTGGTAGATCTTGAAAATGTTGTCGGCCAGCAGCTGGGCGTGCGCGTAGCCGGCCTTGGGGAAGATGCCCACCAGCTCGAAGGCCATCTCCAGGTCCAGGCCTTTGAGGCGCTTTATGAAATCCCGGCCCTTGCGGCCCACGGCCACCACGTAGATCTTGCGGTTGCGGTGGCCCTTGATCCAGGCGGTCGCGGCCTTGAGCAGGTTGGTATTGAAAGAGCCGCAGAGCCCCTTGTCGGCCGTCACCAGCACCAGGCAGACGGCCCCGCCTTTATGGCGCGCGGCGAAAAGTTCCTTCGCCTGCGTGCCGGCGATGTCGTCCTCGCCGAGCTCGCAGTACAGGTCCGCTATCAGGCGGTCCATCTCCGCGGCGAAAGGCCGCGAAGCCAGGATGGAGCTCTGGGCCCGCTTGATGCGCGCCGCCGCCACCATCTTCATGGCGTAGGTGATCTGCTTGATGCTCTTTACAGAGTCGATATGCTTGCGTATGTCGCGCAGTGAGGCCATAGTTGGATTTTAGATCCGGGTCTTCTCCAGCACTTTCACATAATCGGCCACGCCGTCCTCCAGGCTCCACTCCGGCCGGTAGTTTATCAGGGCCTTGGCCTGCCGCATGTCGGCGTGGGTCTTGTTCTGGTAGAAAGCGTAAGGGTTATCGATGTACTCGGGGGCGAGGTCGGTCTTCAGGGCCTTGTTGAGGGCCTCTATGACCTCGTTGAAATTTCCGGGCTTGCCGCTGGCCAGGTTGCACACGCAGGAGCGCTCCGCGTCCAGGGCGTTGAGGTTACCGCGCACAATGTCTTTGACGTAGACGAAATCGCGCATCTGCTCGCCGAACTTGAAGACGCGCGGGCGCTTGCCGGCCTTCATCTGGTTGTAAAGCTGGAACATCATGCTGGCCATCTTGCCCTTGTAGTATTCCCGGGGGCCGTAAACGTTGAAGTAGCGCAGGCCAACCAGGACCATGTCCTTATGCGCCTCGGCGAACTCCCGCGCCACGTTGTCCATGATGGCCTTGGAGAAGCCGTAGACGTTCTCGGGGGTGGGGGTCTGCCCCTCGTGCATGGGGCACTTGGAATTGCCGTACACGGCGGCCGAAGAGGCGTAGACCACGCGCTTGATCCCGAATTTCAGGGCGTATTCCAGCACGTTGCGGAAACCGTCCACGTTGTCGCGCATCATCGCTTTCTGGTCGCTGACGGTGGTGTCCACCATAGCGGCCTGGTGAAAAACGGCGTCCACTTTGCCGGCCGTGTCGAACCAGCCGCGGGAATTGATGTCGTCGGTTATGACGTCCCCGGAGAAGCCGGCGAGGTTCTTGTAGTTGCCGGAAGAGAAATTGTCCAGCACCGTCACCTTCGCCTTGCGCTCATGCTCCAGCGCGAAGGCGAGGTTGGAGCCCACGAAGCCGGCGCCGCCGGTAACCAGGTATTTTTTCATCGGGTCAGAACCTCTTCTTGAAATCCGTTATGGCGTCCGCCAGGCGCTGCTCCAGCAGCTGGTCCAGCTGCTTCTTGTCGGCGATGTCGGCGAGCAGGTTGGCGTAGGAATCGCGCAGGAACTTCACCAGGCCGGCCTCGAAGGCCTTCACCTTCTCAAGCTCCACCTCGTCGAGGTAGCCGCGGGTGCCGGCGAACAGCACCGCCACCTGCTCCTGCACGGGCATGGGCGTGTACTGGTCCTGCTTGAGCAGTTCCACCATGCGCTGGCCGCGCTTTAACATGTCCATGCTGGCCTTGTCCAGGTCGGAACCGAACTGGGCGAAGGCCGCGAGTTCGTTGTACTGCGCCAGGTCCAGGCGCAGCTTGCCGGCCACCTGCCGCATGGCCTTCACCTGGGCCGAGCCGCCCACGCGGCTCACGGAAATACCCACGTTCACGGCGGGCTTAATGCCCGAGTGGAACAGGTTGCTCTCCAGGTAGATCTGGCCGTCGGTGATGGAGATGACGTTGGTGGGAATGTAGGCCGTCACGTCGCTGGCCTGCGTCTCGATGATGGGCAGGGCCGTAAGCGAACCGCCGCCGTTCTTGTCGCACATCTTGCAGGCGCGCTCCAGCAGGCGGCTGTGGAGGTAGAACACGTCGCCGGGGTAGGCTTCGCGGCCCGGCGGGCGCCGCAGCAGCAGGGACATCTGGCGGTAGCTCTGGGCGTGCTTGGAGAGGTCGTCGTAGATGACCAGGGCGTGCTTGCCCTGCCACATGAACTCCTCGCCGATGGCGCAGCCGGTATAGGGAGCCAGGTAAAGCATGGAGGCCGGGTCCGAGGCCGACGCGGAAACTATGATGGAGTACTCCATGGCGCCGTTGTCCTCGAGGGTCTTGGCGACGCGGGCCACGGTGGACTGCTTCTGGCCTATGGCCACGTAAATACAGATGGGGCGCTTGTCGGCGGGCTCGTTCTTCTGGTTGATGATGGCGTCCAGGGCCACGGCGGTCTTGCCGGTCTGGCGGTCGCCGATAATGAGCTCGCGCTGGCCGCGGCCTATCGGGATCATGGCGTCGATGGCCTTCAGGCCGGTCTGCAGCGGCTCCTTCACGGGGGCGCGCTCCACCACGCCGGGGGCGATCACTTCCACGGGGCGCTTCTTCTTGGCGTTCAGCGGGCCCTTGCCGTCCAGGGGGTTGCCGAGGGCGTCCACCACGCGGCCGATGAGTTCGGGGCCCACGGGCACTTCCAGCACGCGGCCGGTGCGCTTCACGCGGTCGCCTTCCTTGATGAGCGTGTCGGAGCCCATGACCACGGCGCCCACGTTCTCGCGCTCGATGTTGAGCACCATGCCGGCCACGCCGCCTTCGAATTCTATCAGCTCGCCCACCACAGCGCTGTTCAGGCCGTAGATGCGGGAGATGCCGTCGCCTATCTGCAGCACCTGGCCGGTCTCGGAGAGCTGCGCCTCGGGTACGAACTTCTCGATCCTGCCTTTGATTATCTCGGTGATCTCTTCGGGTCTTATCATAGGTTTGCCTTTAAAACAGCGGTCTTTCCTGAACTACCTGCGGGCCAGTTCGGCCTTCATGGCCTCCAGCCGGCCGCGCACCGTGGCGTCTATCACGGTGTCCCCCACCTTTATCTCGAACCCGCCGAGGACGCGCTCGGTGGTGATGTTCCTGGCCGACACCTTCCTGCCGGAAACGGCGGCCAGCATGGCCTCTATGCGCTGCATCTCCCCGGGGGAAAGCGGGTAGCGGCTGAACACCTGGGCCCTCAGCAGGCCGCAGAAATCGTCGTGGAGGCGCAGGCACTCCTGCATGATCTCCTCCAGCAGGTTGAACCGTCCGCGCTTCACCAGCAGTTCGGTGAAATCCGCGGCGGACCCGGCGTGCTTGTCGCCCAGGACCTTGCGCAGGGCCTCTATCCTGACCGAGCTGTTCACCACGGGGTGGGTCAGCGTCTTCAGGTAGGGCCTCGCGGCCTCGAAAACCCGGCGCAGTCCTTCGAGCTTCTCGTGGGAAGCCTTCTCCAGCGCGGTGCCGAACACCTTGCCGTCCAGGCCCATGTAGGCCCTGGCGTAGCGCTTGGCGAGTATTTTCCCGCTGGAATCCATCAGTTGTTCTCCAGCCTCATCTCGGGCCTTTCTTTTTCCAGCTCGCCGAGATACCTGGCCGCGAGTTCGGTGTTGGCCCGGTGGTCTATCTGCTTGAGCAGGATGCGCTCGGCCGCCAGCACGGACAGCTCGGCCACTTTCTCGCGCAGGCCGCGGGCGGCCTCGGCCTTCTGGGTCTCTATCTCTTTGGTGGCGGTCTCCACTATCACCGCGGCGGCGCGGCGCGCTTCCGCGAGCAGGAGGTCGGTCTCCTTCCTGGCGGCCTGCCGGGCCTCTTCGGCGCGGGCGTTAAGTTCGGCCTTGAAGGACTTCATGCGCTCCTCGAGGTCGGCCTTGAGCTTTTCGGCTTCGGCGCGCGCCGTTTCGGCTGAGTGGCGGTCGTGCTTTATGGCCCGCTCGCGCTCTTCCACGGCGTGCATCAGCGGCTTCCAGGCGGTCTTGGACAGCACGAGCACCAGCAGGACGAAACAGGTTATCGTCCAGAACGTAAGGCCGAATTCCGGCCTGATCAACGCTTCCATAATGTCTCCAGTGCCGCGGGAGCTGTCTCCCGCGGCCCTTTAACCGGCGGTTATTAGTGCTGCGCCTGGCTCTGGGCGGCGGCGGCCGGGGCTTCCGGCTTGGGCTGCGCGAAGTTCATCACGGCCAGCATGCAGATGACCAGCGCGAGGAACGCGAGGCCTTCTATGAGGGCCGCGGCGATGATCATGGTGGTGCGCAGCGCGCCGCCGGCTTCGGGCTGGCGGGCGGTGCCTTCGAGGGCGGCGTAGGCGAGCTTGCCTATGCCCAGGCCCGCGCCTATGAGCGTGAGGCCCGCGCCGAGACCGGCGCCTATGTAGCCGAGACCGATGAATGTCATGTCGTTCATTGTGTACTACCTCCGTGTAATGTTAAAAACCGCCAAAATCCTAATGCGGGTGCATGGCCGCGCCGGTGAAGATGGCCGTCAGCATGGCGAAAACGTAAGCCTGCAGGAACGCCACCAGCAGCTCCAGCAGCAGCGTGAACAGCACCAGCCCCACGGACACGGGCGCCACGCCCAGCCCCACGGCCACCCCGAAGGAACCGAAGATAAAAATGAAGCTGATGAACACCAGGATGACGATGTGCCCGGCTATCATGTTGGCGAAAAGACGGATGCAGAGCGCGGCAGTCTTTATGAACAAACCCAGCAGCTCTATGACGAACATGGGCAGGTACAGCCAGCCCGGGATGCCCTTGGGCACCATGTGGGCGAAGTAGGCGAAGAACCCCTGCTCTTTTATGCCGGAGAAATTGATAAGGGCGAAAGTGGTGAGCGCCAGGCCCGCCGTGACGGCGAGGTTGCCGGTGGCCGTGGCGCCGAACGGCACCAGGCCTATGAGGTTCATGATGAGGATGAAGAAGAACAAGGTGGAGAAATAGCCGAGGTAGGCCGCGCCCTTGTGGCCCATGTTGGGCACCACCACTTCGTCGCGCAGGAACAGCACTATGATCTCTATCATGGCGCGGAACGGCGCCAGGGCGGCGGAGCGGCTGCGGATTATAAGAGGAAAGACCACCAGCAGGATGAGCGAAGCTATGCCCATCATCAGCAGATGTTTGGAGAACGGCAGGCGCAGCGGCCCCAGGGCCGCCCAGGTCCAGACGTGATCGACTACGTGGTGTTCAAGTATCTCTTTCAGACCCATTTTTTTTCAGCGGAAAAGCCTCAAAAAGCATCTGCACGAGTATCATCGCGGCCGCGAACAGAATGATAATTATATATTTTTCATGGCGGAGCAGACAAACCGCCGCCGCCACCAGCGCCAGGCGCGCGAAGATGCCCCCGACAAAAACCGAGTAGAAGACCGGGTCCGGGGCGCCCAGCGCCCTTTTGAGCGCCAGCCGCGAAGCCAGCCCCGTGCAGGCGCCGGCCAGGGCGCCCCAAAGCAGAGCGGCCCAGGGAGAGGCTATCACTTCTTCCCCTCCTCTTCCTTGGCGAAAAGCTCGCGCAGCACCAGGTAGAACCCGGCTGCGAGCCCCGCCGCCGCGCCGGCCAGCATCAGCCAGGGCGCCGTGCCGAAGCGGCCGTCGAGTTTGTAGCCGCCCCAGAAGCCGAGCAGCACCGCCGCCGCCAGCTCCAGCCCTATCTGCGCGTGCCTGAGGTAGTCGTCTCTCATCACTTCAATTCTACAATTATTGGCGCCTCTGATTTCCGCGGCGAAAAATATCTTTTAGTTAGGGGACGTTGTTGACTATTTGACTATCTCTAACGCTTTCAAAAATAATACGCCCCTTAGCGGCCAGCCTTGAAACAGCGCTATCGCTTATTCTCAGCGCACGCCGCAACTCCACACCGGAACATCCGGCTTCCTCTTTGCATAAATAACAATATACCGCACGCGCCCGAGCCGGCGCCGGCTCGTGAGTGCGCCTGAAGATATCAACGCGGGAAACCCCGGTGAAAATTTCCACCTCCTCCAAGACCTGCGAAGGGCTTTTTCTTCCTTTTTTCATAGCTTCCCCGGCAGAATGCAGGACGGACTCCACAAAAATACTGTCTCCGAGTATCCTTTGGTCCGGAAACTCCTTCTTCCCGGCCCCGAGTAGAGGAAAAGCGCCGTCCACACTGTTGTCGCCTCCCGGCATCGTATCCCCAAATTTCTGCTGCAGTATCCTTTCCGCTTTCTCTGATATTATCTGCCAATATTTTTCAACACCCTCATTCTCGCAGGCGCCATAGTGCGCCAAGAGAGTGTTGCGGTCCAGTATCTCCGCGGGCGAAGACCCCATAGCGGCGCCATGCCCGCACCACCTGTACCCCTCCAGCTCTGAAAGGTCCTTAACCATCCCCGCACGCAACGGATTAAGGTGGATGTATGGCACAAGTTCCAAAAAGTATTCCTCTAGACCGCAAATTATAGCCTTATACCTGTTTTGGAAGAGGTGCCCCACGCGCCCATGCCGCAGGTTGAACCCCACGGCGTATCCGGTCATGGTGTGGTGCATTGTCTCAGAAAGCGGCCGCTCGCCGCGCAGAATGAGAAAGTGGAAGTGATTCGGCATTAAACACCACGAAAGGCATTTACTGCCCGACTTTTTAAACCATATGGAAACGCGCTTAAAAAAATCGGCATAATCCGCTTCGTCGCAAAAGATAGATCCACGCTCTATCCCGCGCGCCATAACGTGGTAGACTTGCCCCGGAACGTCTATTCTCGCCTGTCTTGGCATAAGCCCCCCCCCTTTTTTCGCTTCGAGGATAGCATAACAAACGACCCCGACAGCGTAGTGTCGCTCATTAAAGGTCCTTTTTTCAAGAAAAAAGGCTCCCTCCCACAGTTTTAGTGGTTCTTTTTGCCTAAAAATCCTCTCCGACCTTCCCTCCGTTCAAGGCGTCTTCGCTGCCGGGTTCTCTTTCTCTGGCGTCGGACGAAGCCGCACCAGTCACTCATCAGGTTCAAGGCCGAGGCTATACTTGCCCGCCGGGGCCCCTGCCTTCTTGCGAAGGCCCAGAAAACCTTTGGTTCTCTGCCGCATCCACTTGGCGGCGGATCGCTCCGCCTTCAGGTTCTTGGCTTCGGGTACCCCACCCGGCCAACGCTACGCTGGCTTGCGACAGAGGCGTCTTCGCCTAAAACGAAGGGTGAAGGAAGCTGCTAATCGGGACGCCTGGTTATGCCAACACTACGCATAGCTCGCTTCCTTCACCGCGATCTTCACGCGAATGCCCGCGCCTCTTCGAACGCCACCTACTCTTTCAGCACATGATAACACGCCCGCGGCAGTTTATGCGCCACCGCCTTGATCGCCACTATCTTGTTCGTCCTGGCCTGCTTGCGCTGGTAAAAGCTACGGATGCGCTCGTTATAGCGAATGGCGTAATGCGCCGCCTCGACGAACGCCCACCCCAGGTATTTGTTCCCGTTCTTCCGGTTGCCCTCTCCCTTCTTCTTGCCATTGCTCCACCGCGAACTGCCCACACAGCGCGCATATGAAGCGAAGTTCCCCGCCTTCTTAAAGCGCGACATGTCGCCCGCCTCGTACATGATGGTCATCCCCAGGATGTTCCAGATTCCGTCCCCCAGCCAATACCAGTTGTACGTGGATTCCACCGCTATGGCCTGGATGTCCCGCTGGTGCGGCGCAAGCTGCGCCAGAATGACGGGCAGCTCGTTCGGATGGCGCCGTTCATAGACGACACGGTCCTCTTCGTCCAGGATCACCAGCACGCTGTTATTGGAATGCAGGTCAATTGCCGCGTATAATCTCATATGTGTCCCCTCCTTCGGTTTTGTAATTGCTTCTAGACAAAGCAATGTTACAACAACCTGTGGGAGGGGACCTTTAGATGATTATCGGGGTCGGTTTGTGGGACAGCGCAAACAGTCAACAACGTCCCGGCCCACCACACCGCCCCCGCATGAGTCCACCAGAACAGAAAGATTCCCGAGGGTATTACTTTTGTCCCAGGATAGTTCCAGCCCTTCTATACCGATGACTGAACTTTCTGCTATCCTAGGCGTATATGATATTTAGAAGGCTATTTATCGGCACATTATCCTGCGCACTATTACTACTGGCACCAATTCCGACAGAAGCCTGGTTAAAAAAGCTAATAAAGCCTCTCCCACCAAACGACAACCTTTCCGACTGTAAGCCCAATATCCAGAAACGCCTCTCTTCGCTGAAGCAACGCAGCGAAAACATAAAATTTGAATGCAGTGAGGGAAAGGTTTCCAGGCTATGCGCTCCGGAACTAGAGAGTATAACCAAAGATTGGAAAGTTTTTATCCGTAAGAATTCGGACTTATTTGGGATATTTAAAAATGAAATTAGATTTTATACCCTTAAAGATTCTTTAAACTTTGTCCAGACATGGCAAGGCATTGATATTTCAAACACCAATCTTTCCGTATATTCAATCCCTGACAAGAACTACTTATTATCTTGCATAGCTCCGAACACGATAGACACCTCCACGTGGAAAGCAATAAATACCACCCCCAAAATCAGCTCAACCACCGCGTCAGAAACTGCTATCAGCACTTGGAGAACGGGAGATACTCTTCACCGTGTTGAAGTAAACTCGATTAAACTGGAAATCAAGCATTCATCCTCAACTCCAAAACTTCACTGGCGCATAGACGGGTCTAAATACGCAAATAATGATAGTTATTGGATATACTGCATTCTCGATGCAAACTCCGGCGCGCCACCAGAACCAAAAGATTGCACCACAAATACCGTGGGAATGGAATTTTGAGGAAGACAGGGACATTGCTGAATATTTGGCTGCCTAGGAGATAGTCAAATAGTCAACAACGTCCCCAAACAAATCGGAGAAAAATGTTAGAATCGGGATTATGGACGCTCCCGGCGGCAAGAAGATACTCATCATCGACACGGACACCCCAGAAGCCCGCGGGCTGCTCGCTTTCCTGGAAAAGAACGGTTACCACGCGCAGATGGTGACCAATTACCAGCAGTCCTTCACCGCCATGCAGAACTGGAAGCCGGACCTGGTCATCCTCAACATTCTTATCCGGTCCTTCAACCCGCTGGATTTCCTCACCGACCTCAAGAAGAACCCTTTCACCGAAGCCCAGCGCATCGTGATCTTCTCGCAGACCAGCAAGGCCGGCATAGTGACCGGCCCCGCGCCGAAGGTGCGCGCCTATATCACCAAGCCGGTGGATTTCGAGGCCCTGAAGACGGCCCTGCACCAGGCGCTGCCGGCGAAGGACGGCCAGGCCTGCGTGATGGTGGCCGACGACGACACCGAGTTTTCCGACCTGGTGAAGATGTTCCTGGAAGCCAACAATTACAAGGCCGTAGTGGTGAACGACCCACTGGCCGTGGTGGACCGCGTAAGGTCCGAAAAGCCGGACGCCCTCCTGCTCGACATCATGATGCCGCGCAAGGACGGCTTCGCCATCATGGAAGAGCTGCAGGAAGCGGCGGACACCGCCGGCGTACCGATAATAGTGGTCAGCGGCCTGCGCCTGGAGAATTACCAGGAGCGCGGCATCATCACCGGACTGCCGGAGATCATCTCGCGCGATATCCCCGGCGACCTGCTCCTGAAGCTCATAGCCGAACAGACCGCTCCCGAGGTGCGCGCCCCGGCCGCGCTGGAGCCGCAGAAAGCCGCCCGGCCGCGCGTGCTCATGGCCGATGACCAGACCGAATTGCTGATGCTGATGAAAGAGATGGTGCAGGACGCCGGCTTCGAAGTGTTCACCGCCAGCGACGGGGCCGAGGCCCTGAAGGCCGTCTTCGAGACCAACCCGGACATCATAGTGCTGGACTACAACATGCCGCGCAAGAACGGCCTGGAAGTGGCCCAGGACCTCAAGAACAACCCGCTGTTCGCCCACATCCCCATCATGATAGTGACCGCTTTCGGCGAGAAGAACGCCAAGCTCAAGGGCCTGGGCATGGGCATAGACGATTACCTCATCAAGCCCGTGGACGCGGACGAGCTGATAGCCCGCATCCGCATGATCCTCAAGCGCAACCGCCAGGTGCTCGACACCAACCCGCTGTCCAAGCTGCCCGGCAACCCGTCCATCCAGGCGCGGGTGGAGCGCGAGATCCAGCGCGGCAAGATCTTCGCCGTGCTGTACCTGGACCTCAACAATTTCAAGGCCTACAACGACACCTACGGCTTCGAGGCCGGCGACCGGGTACTTAAGGCTACGGCCAACCTCCTGGTGAAGCTGACCATCCAGAACGAGAATTCAGAGGACTTCATAGGCCACATCGGCGGCGACGACTTCATAGTGGTCACCGACTACGAGCGTTCCGAGGACCTGGCCCGCCGCATAGCCTCCGCTTTCGACGAGATCGCCCCCTCCTTCTACAGCAAGGAAGACCGAGACCGCGGCCACATCGTGTCCACGGACCGCCAGGGTAATATCAAAAAATTCCCCTTCCTCTCCATCTCCATAGGCATCGTGCAGAACAAGACGCGCCCGCTGCACTCTTTTGCCCAGGTGAGCAATATCGGCACCGAGCTGAAGAAAGGCGCGAAAGCCGCCGACAAGAGCCACTATATCGTGGACCGCCGCAAGGACTGACCCGCGGACGGGACAAAAGAAGGGAGCGCCCCGCGGGGGGCGCTCCTTTCATACTGGCCGCTTATTGGCGCGGCGTCAGATCCTTACCGGCACCGGGTCCCCGGCGTCGGGCATGGTGTAAATGGCCGGCTGCAGCCGTCCGCCGCCGTCCTGGCCTGGGACGTAAATGGCGGGCACCGCAGGCACCCGGTTATTGCTGCCGCTCTTGGCCTTGAGCGCGGCGTCCAGCGAGCGCTCGGCCTGCGTGGAAGGGATAAGGCCCTGTATCTCGGAGATCAGCGTCACGTCTTCGCCGCGGCCGCCGTCCTGCGGGTGGTACACGGCGCTGCCGGGGGTATAGAGGTAGGGCCGGCGGGGGTCATTGGTGGTTCCCTCCTCGGATTCGTAGGCATAGTCCGCGCCGCCGCGGGAAATTATCCCTATGATCTTGAGGGTGCGCATGTCGAACACCGGGCTGCCTGAATTGCCCCGGAAAGTGTCCAGGTTGGTCACGAAGTAGCCGCGCTCCTTGAGTTCGCGCACCGCGGCGCCCTTCTCCTGCACCTTGACCGGCAGGCCGCTGGGGTAGCCTATAACGCCCACCTCGGTGCCCACGGCGGGGCTCTGGCGGCTGACGGCCAGCGGCAGGCGGCCGGCCACGGGCCGGTCCAGCTTGACCAGCGCGTAATCGGGACCATCGCCCACTAGCCCGGCGTTAGAGCAACTGCCGTTACGGCAGGTGAAATTGTGGTTCTCGTCCTGCACCTTCTGCGCCACTATTTTTTTGCAGGTATAGACGTTCCTGGCGGGGAAGGACGCGGGGGTTTCGCCGGCCCGGGTCACCGCGTAGCCGAAGACCAGCCGGACCCGGTCGCAGGGGCCGCCGCGCTCGTCAGGCTGGAAGCAGTGACCGGCGGTCAGCACCAGGTCGGGGCCCACCAGCACGCCCGAGCAATAGGCGCCGGAGGGCTGGCCCTCGAAAGGCTGGCCGGGCTTCAGGTTGAGCTTGTCCTTAAGGGAAACGCTCTTGAGATCGAAATTGCCGGAAGCCTCGTTCTTGACCACGGCCCGGTCGGAGAAGAGGGCCACCGAGGAGTCGGCGAAAGCCTTGAGCACGCCTGCCTGGTACAGGTCCACCTGGTCGTTCTCACCGTAATAGGAAACGTCCATGGCGTTCCCGTCCCTGGGGCCGCCGGCGTTCGCGGGAGCGCCGCCCGCCAGGAGCAGGCTCAGCAGCGCAAATATGGTGGTCGCGGGCTTCATAAGGTTACCTGTCTATAGTATGGGGTATGACTTGACGAATGTCAATACCTCTTGGGCCCAGCCGCGCCTGGGCCTTAAGACCCACAAGCAAATAGGGGACGCTGCACAATAACTCAATAACTGGAGTTATTGAGTTATTGTGCAGCGTCCCCAAATAAAACGCCGTCCGGGTTTAAAGCGGACGGCGTTAACTAAACGCAACCGGCTTACTTCGCGTTCTTGCCGATGATCTTGGCCAGGTCGAACATCGTGACCTGCTTCTTGCCGGCGAACAGCTTCAGCAGCTTGTCGTCAGCGTTGATGTTGCGCTTGTTCTTCTTGTCCTGCAGGTTGTTTTTCTTGATGTAGGCCCACAGTTTCTTCACGATCTCGGTGCGGGGAACCGGCTTGGGGCCGATCACAGCGGCGAGGGTGTCGTTAGGGGTTATGGGAGCCATGAACTTCGAGTTTGCTTTAGCAGCGGGCATTGTACTTCCTCCTATGGTGTTTACTTCCAAATTACTGAATACATATAACCTATTTTCCCTTGGAGCTGTCAAGGAATAAGGTAGACCCTATATTTTCGGGCCGGCGCCGTTTATGGCCTTGCTGGTCACGTTGAACTTCCTGAAGTTCGCGGCGAACAGGCCGGCCAGTTCCCTGCACTTGGCGTCATAGACCTTCTTGTCGGCCCAGGCCTCGCGCGGGTTGAGCACCTCGGCTGGCACGCCGGGGCACTTGGTGGGGATCTGGAAGCCGAACACCGGGTCCTTGGTGAACTTCACCTTGGCGAGTTTCCCGTCCAGGGCGGCGTTGAGCAGGGCGCGCGTGTGCTGGATGCTCATGCGCTTGCCTACGCCGTAGGGGCCGCCGCACAGGCCGGTGTTGATGAGCCAGCAGTCGGCCTTGGAGGCCTTCATCTTAGCCTCCAGCAGTTCGGCGTACACCGATGGGTGGTGGCTCATGAAAGGCGCGCCGAAGCAGGTGCTGAACGTGGCCTTGGGCTCCTTGATGCCCATTTCGGTATTAGCCACCTTGGCGGTATAGCCGGAGATGAAATGGTACATCGCCTGCTCGGGCGAGAGCCGCGCTATGGGCGGCAGCACGCCGAAGGCGTCGTAGGTGAGCATCACGATGTTCTTAGGGTGCGGGAAGGCTGCGCCCTTTATGGCGTTGTCTATGAATTCCAGCGGGTAGGCCGCCCTCGTGTTTTCGGTGAGCGAGCCGTCGTTGAGGTCCAGGGCGCGGGTATGCTTGTCGTACACCACGTTCTCGAGGATGGTGCCGAAGCGGCCGGTAGCCGCGTGGATCTGGGGCTCGGCCTCGGCGCTGAGGTTTATGACCTTGGCGTAGCAGCCGCCCTCGAAGTTGAACACGCCGTTGTCGCTCCAGCCGTGCTCGTCGTCGCCTATGAGGCGGCGCAGCGGGTCGGAGGAAAGGGTGGTCTTGCCGGTGCCGGACAGGCCGAAGAAGATGGCCGTGTCCTTGGCCTTACCTACGTTGGCCGAGCAGTGCATGGGCATCACGCCCTTGAGCGGCAGCAGGTAGTTCATCACGGAGAAGACGGACTTCTTGATCTCGCCGGCGTAGGCGGTGCCGCCTATCAGCACTATGCGCTTCTTGAAGTTGAGCAGGATGAAGGCCGCGCCGCGGGTGCCGTCTATCTGCGGCAGGGCGTGGAAGCCGGGCACGTCTATGACGGTGAACTGCGGGGTGAAATTCTGCAGGTCCTTGGCGGCGGGCTCTATGAACATGTGGCCGGCGAACAGGCTGTGCCAGGCGAGCTCGGTATACACGCGCACGTTCAGGCGGTTCTTGGGGTCGCTTCCGGCGTAGCAATCGCGCTGGTAGATCTCCTTGTCGGCCAGGTAGTTGAGCACCTTGCCGTGGAGCTTGTCGAAGGTCGCCTCGTCTATGGCGGCGTTATTGTCCCACCACACGTGCTTTTCGCTGGAAGGCTCCTTCACTATGAACTTGTCGTTGGCGGAGCGGGCGGTATGCTTGCCGGTGCGGGCGCACAGGGCGCCTCCGGCGGTAATCACCGCTTCTTTTTTGGAAACGGCGTGCTCATAGAGCGCGGGCGCGGACAGGTTCCTGTAAACAGTTTTGGAAGTCTTTATCTCGTTCATGGCGGGTCTCTCTTTGGTTTCTAACATAGTCTCGTCTCCTTAGTCCAAGATCTTGCGGATGCGGCTCACGCCCTCTATTATGTCCTTCTCGGCGCCGCAGTAGGAAAGGCGCAGGTGGCCTTCCATGCCGAATTCCACTCCGGGCACGGCCACCACCATGGCCTTCTCCAGCAGCAGGGCGGAAAGCTTGGCGGAATCCTTCTCGTAAGCGCTGAAATCGGCGAAGCTGTAGAAAGTGCCCTGCGGCTTGTGCAGTTTCACTTTTTTAAGTTTGGAAAGTTCGGCCACCATAACGTCGCGCTTTTTTTCCAGGCCCTGGCGCAGTGTCTCCACGAAACCGCTCCCTTCGCGCAGGGCGCCGGCCGCCGCCGCCTGGCTGAGCGCCGACGGGCAGGAGGACACCTGCGCCTGCACCTTTATCATAGCCTGGGTGATGGCCTCATTGGCCACGCCCCAGCCTATGCGGTAGCCGGTCATGGAGAAGGTCTTGGATACGCCGTTGATGGAAACTATCACGGACTCGTTCAGCGGTTTCTTGGAGAAGGTGAAGGCCGAAGGCGCCTTGAGCCCGTCGAAGACCAGGCGGTTGTAGATATCGTCCATCAGCAGGTAGATGCCGCGCGCTTCGCAGATCTCCACCATGCGGCGGATGAAGTCCTCGGGATAGACCTGGCCGGACGGGTTATTGGGGCTGTTGAGGAGGATGGCCTTAGTGCGGCTGGTGATGTGGGCCTCTATGTCGGCGGCCTTGGCCAGCAGCTCGCCTTCGCGGGGCTTCACTATGACGGGGTTGCCGTAGGCGAGGCGCACCATCTCGGGGTAGCTCACCCAGTACGGCGCCGGGAAAATGACCTCGTCGCCGGGGTCCACCACGGAAACCAGGAAATTGTAGATGGCCTGCTTGGCGCCGGAGGCCACCACGATGTTCTTGGGGCCGGGCTTCACGCCGTAGTACTGCTCGGTATAGGCGGCTATCTCTTTCTTCAGGGCCGCCGTGCCGGAGGTGGGCGTGTAGCGCACAAAGCCGGCGTCGAGCATCTTGCCGCTCTCTTCCAGCGCGCCGCGCGGTATCTTTTCTTCGGGCTCGCCGCCGCCCAGGTGGACGACGGGCTTACCCTCGGCTTTGAGGTTATTGGCTAATTCGTTGAGCTTAAGGGTGGCCGACTGGCCGAGGGACAGGGCTAATCTGCTGAGGTTCATGGGCGTTCAGGGGATCTCCCCCTCCTCCAGATTATAGTTGAAAAAGAAGAAAGGCGCGGGCGGGAATCGAACCCGCGAATAGCAGTTTTGCAGACTGCCGCCTTACCACTTGGCCACCGCGCCGTATAAAATATCTTATCAAAAAGAGGCACCCTTAGTTAAGGGGTGAGACGCGGCCGGAATTTTGTATCATGAAATCCATGAGAAAAGGCAGGAAATGTCACAAGTGCGGTTATGAGAGGAACGCCCCCGAAGCCGGGTGGTGCGGGCTCTGCTACGAACCCTTTAACAAACAGGGCGCCGGCGAGGCAGCCTCATCTCAGACCACGGCGCCACCGCCGCCGACGCGGCCGGACATGGTCAGCGCCGTCAAGCCGCTGCTGCTCGCCGTTGTCGCCTTGCTGGGAATAGCGGCCGCCATATGGGAATTCAAAGCCCGGGACGGCGCCGGAACCGGCGCCGGAGCAGCCGCCTCGGAGAACAGCTTCGCCGCGCAGAGCGCCGAGGCCGACCGCCTGCTGGAGGCCCACCGGGCCGAACAGGCGGCTTTTTTGACGGAGATAGAAGCCGACGGCCTGGATCCGGAAGGTTTCGGGATAGAAGGCGGCTACACGAAAAAGCTTTTTAAACTGCAGGACTCTTACGCCAACGCCATCAACGCCCTCAAACTGCCCTGCCCCAGCTGCGTGGACAAGGAGAAGGACGCCGCGTACCTGGCCTGGACCACGGCCCACCAGCAGCGCGAAACTGAGATCATGAACGATTTCAACGCCCGTTACGCCCGCCTGGTAAAGCTGTCCGCCGCCGCGGCCCGCTGACCCCTTCTCGCGAAAAAAGGCCGGAGAGCTCTCCGGCCTTTTCTTTTTTCAGGGCCCGCTTAAGCCCAGTCTTCGCTCTTTATTCCGCCCTGTATGCCTATGACCACGCTCTTTATGGGCACCTTGCGCTTGGAGGCGGCCGCGGCCTGCTTTACCATGGCCAGCAGCCCGCCGCAGCAGGGCACCTCCATGGTCACCACGGTGAGGGTGTTCACTTTGGCGTCCTCTATGAGCCCCTGCAGCTTCTCGACGTAAAGTTCCTGCCCGTCGTCGAGCTTGGGGCAGGCGATGACTATGGCCTTGCCTTTAATGAAGTCGTTGTGGAAGTTGCCGTAGGCGAAGGCCGTGCAGTCGGCGGCTATCACCACGTCGGCCTTCTGGAAATAAGGCGCCATGGGCGAGGCCAGGTGCAGCTGCACCGGCCACTGGCGCAGCTGGGATTTGGCCGCGGGATCCGCGCCGTCGTCGCCGCAGCCGCAATTGTCGCGCAGGTCCATGGTGCGGCCGCCGGGGCAGCCGCAGGGCTCATGCCCGCCGTGTTTGTGCTCTTTTTTCATCTCTTCCTCCAGGGGATTGGGAATATCGTGCTTTTTCAGGTAGTCGAAAGCCTGTTTTAAAAAATTCTTCTGACCGTGGTCGGCGAGGTGCTTGAGGTGCGCCTTTATGGTATTGGGGCCGTGCTTCACCATGCCGGCCATCACCTTAGCCTCGTCATAGGGTTCGGCCAGGCGCTCCTCTATTTTTATGGCGCCCTGCGGACACTCGCCTATGCAGGCCCCGAGCCCGTCGCACAGCAGGTCGCTGATCAGCCGGGCCTTGCCGTCTATCACCTGCAGCGCGCCCTCGTGGCAGCCGGTCACGCAGTTGCCGCAGCCGTCGCACTTGCTCTCGTCTATCTTCACCATCTGCCGCTTGGTCTTCATATCAGGTCCTTTATGGTTATGCCGGCGATGTCCGCCACCAGCCGGTGTTCCAGCGCGGCGATCTTGTGCCGCAGCACGCAGGCGCCGTGGTTCTGGCAGAGTTTCTTCTTGAAAACGCAGTCGTTAAGCTTCAGCGGACCCTGCAGCACCCCTATCAGCTGGTTGAGGGTTATGGCCTCGGGCCGGCGCGCCATGGCAAAACCGCCGCCCTTGCCTTTTACGGCCTGCAGCAGGCCGGCCTTATGCAGTTTCTGAAGGATCTTGCGCAGGAAAGGCCTGGTAACCCCCACGGCTTCATGCATCTGCGTCACCGAAACCGTAGGCTTGTTGGCCTTGGCCATGAAAACCAGGGCCCGGGCCGCGTAATCCACGTCTCTGTTTATAAGGTTCATATGTATCACTAATGATACCACAATGGTATCATTCTGTCAACACGAATACCCCGGCCCTGCCGGCCGGGAGGGGCGTTACTTGCGGTTTTTTCTGGCTTCCAGGGCGCCGCGCAGCGAGAAAAGCAGCGTGTCGGTGGTAAAAGGCTTCTGTATCAGAGGGGTTTCCGGCGTTATGAATTCAGCTTTTATCACTTCCGGGTCGGTATAGCCGGACATATAGACCTTCGCTATCCCCTTATTGGAGGCCGCCACCCGCTCGGCCAGGTCGAAACCGTTCATCCCGGGCAGGACGATGTCGGCAAGTATAAGGTCTATTTTCCCTTTCTCTCGTTCTTCCGCTATCAGCAGCGCCTCGCTATCGGTGGCGGCTTCCAGCACCCGGTAGCCGTTCTCTTTCAGCGTCCGCCGGGTAACGGACCTCAGCACCGGGTCGTCCTCCACCAGCAGGACCGTTTCCGTGCCGCGGCGCAGCGCGGGCAGGGACCCTGAGGTGGCGGCGTTCTCCGGGTCACGCTCGGAAAGCGGCAGGTAAACCGAAAAGACCGAGCCCTTGCCCGGCTCGCTGTCCACAGATATATACCCGCCGCTCTGCCGGACTATGCCGTAAGCCGTGGAAAGCCCCAGGCCGGTGCCGGCTCCGGGGCTCTTGGTGGTAAAGAACGGCTCGAAGATCCGCGTCTTAACCTCAGGCGCCATGCCCGTGCCGGTATCGGACACGGAAATGACCGCGTATTTACCGGGCAGGATGTCCGACCCCAGCAGGTAGTCGGTGTATTCGCAGGGGAATACTTTCACGCGCAGCTTTCCGCCGGAGGGCATGGCGTCGCGGGCGTTCACGGCCAGGTTCATCAGCACCTGCTCTATCTGGCCGGGGTCTACCAGGGCGGGAACGGGCGAGGTATGCCTTTCTATGACGAGGTCGATGTTGGCGCCGATCAGGCGGGAAAGCATTTTCTGTACGCCGCCGGCTATGCCGTTGAGGTCCATCACTTTGGGCGACAGCCGCTGCTTGCGGCTGAAAGCCAGCAGCTGCCTGGAAAGACCTGCCGCCCGCTCGCAGACCTTTTTAATTTCAGCCGCGTCCTCGGAGATCTGTCCAGCGGCGGCGGGCGACCTCGCTATGAAGTCCGCGTAGGCGGCGAGCGAGGTTATTATATTGTTGAAGTCGTGCGCCACCCCGCCGGCCAGGTGGCCCATGGCTTCCATCTTCTGGGCCTGGCGCAACTGGCTCTCCAGCGTCTTGCGCTCGGTCACGTCGCGGGAAACTATCACCACCCGGTACGGCTTGCCGTCGTCGCCGTTTATCACGTTGCCCAGGGACTCGATGTAGCGCACGGAACCGTCCTGAAGCATGAAGCGGTACTCGGCCCGCTCGCCCTTGCCCGTTTCCACGGTGCGGCGGAAGATCTCCCTTACCTTCTCCCTGTCTTCCGGATGTATCTCGTTGAAAGAGTCGGTACCCTTCAGTTTGGAAGGATCGTTGAGCAGGGCGTAGGAAGGGCTGTTGTAGATGCGGCGGCCCTCCAGGTCCACCACGGCCACCAGGTCGGAAGCGTTAGCCAGGGCCATGGCGGCGAATTCCCGCTCGGTATCGCTGCGCTTGCGGGCCAGCAGCGCCCAGGCCAGCGCCGCGGACACGGTCAGAGAAGCCGCCAGCGCGGCCAGTTCCGCCGCGTGATGCGGCCGGCTGCCGTAACTGAAGAATAGCGGGGAGGCGATGGCCAGGAATAAAGCCGCGGCCGCAGCGGCAAGCAGTGTTTTTTTCATAAGAGAGGCGCGGGTATAGTCTAATGCATGGGGCCCCGCTTGTCAACGGCCCCAAAATTGACATAATATAGGTTAAGGGAGAGAAACAATGACAAGATCTTTTTTCGTGCTCATGCTGGGACTCGCCGCCGCCGCGCAGGCGGACACCTTCATCCTGAAGGACGGCGCCAGGCTGGAGGGCGAGGTTACCGGGGAGATGGACAATACCCTGCTGGTGCAGACCAAGTATGGTTCCCTGACCATCAACAAGGCCGACGTGCAGGAGCGGTTGCAGGCCCAGCCGGCCCCGGCCCTGCCGCCCCAGGCCTCTACCGCGGCCGTCGCCGTTTCCACCGGCGCCGCGCAGCCAGCGCCCGAACCGCCCCAGGTAAAGCTCACTTTCTCCACCGTAGTTCCCAGCACCTCCTCACGGCTGCTGGTCTATTCGGAGAACGGCGTGGCCATAGCTACCGAGACTTTCAGCGCCGACGGGGCGCTCCTCTCCCTGGAGGGCGCTATAAAGGACGGCACCTACACCGAGTATTACGACCAGGGCGCCCTTAAGACCGTAAAGACCACGCTCGGCAACAAGGCCAACGGCACCCTTAAAACCTATTACCCTTCGGGCGCCGTGCAGGTGGAGGCCTATTACCTCGGCGGCCGGCGCGAGGGCCTTTTCAAGTACTTCGCAGAGGACGGCAAGCCCATGATGGAGGCCTCCTACCGCGACGACCGCCTGAACGGCTGGAAAAAAGAATTCGACCCCGCCGGCGTCCTGAAGTCGGAAGCTTACTACGTGGACGATAAGCTCGCGGAAGCGCCCAAGGTCCAGGCCCCGGTGGAACCGGCTAAGGAAAGCGAATCATTGGTAACCACAAAAATGATGATACTCGCCAGAGGCGAGAGAATTTCCTTCCATCTTAACGGCAAGTATATAGGGAAATTGCAGCTCGACAGGGATTTCAACATAATCAACTTGGAAGGCAAGATCCCTGCCGGAGTGGCAAAAGTTTACAGCGCCGAAGGGAAATTTGCGCGCAGTTACGGTCAGAAAGCTTCCGCGACAGAAGCCTTTGACTGGTCCGGGAAACTGGCGAGAGAACTGGTCTTCGAGAACAACGGCCTAAAAGTCCTGCGAACTTTTTCCTACGATGGGAGCATTGAAAAAGAATTTATTTTCAAAGACGGGAAAGCAATAAAGAAATAAGGTCCAGACGCGCAAAAAAGGCCGCCCGGAGAAGCCGGACGGCCTTTTTGCCGCCTAAAAACTGGGCCCAGTAGGACTTGAACCTACGACCCAGCGATTATGAGTCGCTTGCTCTAACCAACTGAGCTATGGGCCCGTAAATCTGTTGCCGCGACCGAACCCCTATTCTAGCAATTCCGGAATGCCCTTTCAATGCGCTTCGGGAGGGCGCCGGCCGGCCGCCGCCAGCGAAAGATCCTTGCGGTACTGAGTCACGGACCGCCTGGAAAGTTCCACCCCGTAACGGTTCTTCAGAGCCTTCTTCAGCCCCTCGTCGCTGAGCGCCGGGTTCTCCGCGGCTAGCGAGTAAAGCCGCTCCAGGTTCACCGCCTTGGCGCTGGGCAGCAGCACGTCCATGGGCGCCTCGGTGCCCCAGGGCAGCTGTATTGATTTATTGGAGACCAGGCGGTTCATCACGCTGGGATGCACCTCCAGGTTCCCGGCCAGGGTCTTCTGCGAAACCGGCCGGCGGCGGCCCGGCTCGCCGGTGGTCAGATACTCGGCCTGGATGTTTAGCAGCGTTTCCAGCGCGCGGTAAAGGGTGGTTTTGCGCTTGTCGGCGAATTCCAGGCGCTTCACCAGTTTCTCCACTCCCTGGCGCTCCGCCGGGGCCAGGCCGGCCGTCAGCGTGTCCAGCTTCGCCTGGTCCACCTTGTAGCGGCCCTTCCAGATCTCCCGGTGGAAGAAAGCCAGCACCGGGGCGCCGCCGTCTATCTCCACCCCGGCCACGGCGCTGTACACCTGCGCCGCCGGGGCCTCCGGCGCGCCCTCGAATTCCCCCTGGATGAAGGCCCTGTTGACGAAATCCCGCAGCCGCTCGGCGTCCTTCACGGTAATGTCGCATTCCTCGGCCCGCTCCACGTCGCTCAGCTCGGCGTCGCGCAGGAAACAGGCTTCGAACTTCTCCTGCCCTATGCCCTGCATCAGGGCCACCAGGTCGCCGGTGCCGTCGGCCAGTTCCGGCAGGCCGCCGCCCGAAAGCTTCAGGCCGTAGCCGGCGTAGCGGCGGGCCGCGTAGCGGGCCGACGGGAATTCGGCCAGGTTCACGGCGCCGCTGGTCTTGAGCAGCTCGAAGAAGCGGCTGCCCTCCAGTTCCTTCAGCGTTTTTTCAAATTCCTCTTCCGACATCCCGGCCAGGTGCGCGAGTTTTAGCGCCCCCATGAGCGCGGTGGAAGTTTTCGCCTTGGCCTTGGCGCCGGCACGCAGTTTGAATTTCATAAGCGGATCTCCAGGCGATATTGTACCGCTTATATAAAGTTCAGAGCAACTTTTATGCCACGCCGCCGCACATTATCTCCGGATCGGCGCCGACTTTTCGGTATAATATGGGTTGTCATATTTTCGTTTGAAAATGTTATTTTCAGGGGAAAACAATGGAAAAACTGAATATCCTCGTACTGGAAGACGATAAACTGGCGCAGAAGGTGATGGCGGCCCAGCTGGCGGGCCACGGCGTGGAGATAGCCGGCGACCTGAAAACCGCCCTTAAAAAACTAGAGACCGCCCGCTACGACATCGGCTTCTTCGACCTGATGCTCGGCCCCTCCGACGATTACTCAGGGCTTAAGGCCATCGCCGCCGCCGCCGCCCGGGGCGTCTACGCCGTGGTGGTCTCCAGCTCCGATTCCAACGAGATCATAGACCGCGCCTACGAACTGGGCGCCAGGGATTTCTACGCCAAGGGCAACGAGGAATCCAACGTGGCGGAGATCCTGCGCAAGTTCGCCCAGGGCCGGAAAGCGGCCAAGGCCTCCGATATTTTCTCCGCCGCCTTCATAACCGGGGACCCGGCGCTGAAAGAGGCCGTGACCGAGGCCCTGAAGTACGCCCCTTCCGAGCTGCCCCTCATGCTGCTGGGCCCGTCCGGCACCGGCAAGACCTCGCTGGCGAAGGTGCTGCACGAGCATTCCGGCAGGGAAGGCGCTTTCGTGGCCATCAACTGCTCGGCCTACACCGAGGACCTGCTGGAAGCCGAACTCTTCGGCTACCGCAAAGGCGCCTTCACCGGCGCGGCCGACGCCCGCAAGGGCCGGCTGCTGGAGGCCCATAAGGGCACTCTTTTCCTCGACGAGATAGGCACCATGAGCCTCAACATGCAGATGAAGCTGCTCAAGGCCATAGAGGAGCGGTCTTTCTACCCGCTGGGCTCCGAGAAGCCCGAGCGTTCCGACTTCCGCATCATAAGCGCCACGCTGGAGAACCCGCAGGAACTGATAAGCCGGGGAAAAATGCGCTTCGACCTGTTCCAGCGCGTGCACGGCTACACCGTGGACCTCAAGCCCCTCTCCGAGCGGCCGGCCGACGTCTTCCTGCTGGCCCAGCATTTCATGAAGGCCGGGCGCAGGCTTTCCTTCACGGCCGAAGCCCGCCAGCGGATAGCGGATTACTCCTGGCCGGGCAATGTGCGGGAGCTCAAGAAGTTCATAGACCTGCTCTCGAGCGGCGGCGAGGGGCGCGTTGGGCTGGAGACCGTGCAGAAACTCCTGAAGGGCTCCCCGGTGCGGGCGGCGTCCGTAGCCGGCGGCCTGGAAGAAGTCTACACCGACGCGCTCTCGCGCGGCCTGGAAGCGGCGCTGGACATGGTAGCCGACGAACTGATAGGCAGGAACCTGAAGGAGAACGGCGGGGTGCGGACCAAGACCCTGGCCGACCTGAAGATCTCCACCAGACTGCTTTACGCCTCGCTCAGGCGCATGGGCGAACTTCCGGAGGAGAAAAAATGACCGCAGACGCTTCCAAACTTCTTCACGACCTCAAATCCAAGTGCTCCAGCCTCAAAAGCGCCGCCGAGCTGTATAAGAACTGCTCGGCGGCGGAGAAGAAAGAAATGCTCGCCCTGATGACCGCGGCGGCCGAAGAGATAACCCGGACCCTGGCCGCGCTCTCCAAACTCTCCTGATCTTAGATCGCCACCAGCAGCAGCGGCGCGTAGAGCAGAAGGAACGCCAGGGCCACCACTATCAGGGTAGCCAGCAGCATGCTGCCGGCCGTGGGCTTGTCCTCGTCCTCGGTATCGGAATCAGATCCCGCGGAAACTTCGCTGCCGGCGTCCGCGTCTTCGGCGGCCACGGAACCGGCGTCGCCGGCGGTGGGGGCGTCGGCCCCTATCTCTTCTATAGCTGACTTCACGCTTTTAACCTTAACCTCTTTCACCGCAGGCAGGGCGGCGCGGGGCTCCACGTACACGGGAACCACTTTCTCGGCCGCTACCGAGCCGGAATAAAGGCCCGCCAGCAGCACCTCGGAACCGGCGGCGTCGCCGGAATTTTCCAGGGCTTGCGCGGCGGCGGCCAGGCTCTCCAGCCGGGCGGCGCGTACTTCGGCGGCCCTCGAGTAGGCGCCGGGAACGTAGCCCTCTACGCCCATCTCTATGCTGATCTCGGCCCGGACCGGGGCCGCGGCGAAAATTGCCGCCAGCGCCAGGCCCAGTTTCATCGTCTTTATCATCCGCTTGTTCATTTTAGTTCTCCGTATCCTTTGAATCTTGGAGCGGGCCGCTCTTCCCTCACTTCACCTCTTGAACAGCCCGCTCACACCCAATACAGAGCAATTTTTATGCCAACGGCCTCGCCGGCCCCGGCCAAGGCGCAAAAAAGAGGAAGGCGGGCTCTTAACCCGCCTTCCCCTGTTTCCCCCGCAGCCTAGATAAGCCCGGGAACGCTGCCCTTATACTTCCTGCGGAGGTACTTCAGAACTCCGGCCGCCGCGATCGCCGTGCCTATCAGGACCCAGGTCTTGCTTATTCCCGCTATTCCCGGCAGGGCCGCTATCCCCGCCCCCACCGCCGCGCCTATCAGCACTCCTATCAATTGATTTCTGGTTTCAATTTTCATATTTTTCCCCTTTTACCCCGGCTTAGCTGTTCAGCCATTCGGAGACGGCGGACACCCCGTCGCCCACGGCGTCCCAGCAATCCTTGCTGGACATGCAGCCTATGATGATGGCGGTGCCTTCCATAACTATCTTCTGCTGCCCCTCGGGGTGCACTATCGCGTTCACCCTGGCGGCCAGGGCCCGGTCGGCTATGCGCTCCTGGGAGCCGCCGCGGATCACGAGCACGGTCCCGTTGGAGGCGGCCACGCGGACGTTCTTATCGGCGAGGGCCAGGGCGGAGGACTGGTCGCAGATGGCGTTGTAGTAGTCGGCCACGGCGCTCTTTATCTTCCCCTGGGCCAGGTAATACCGGGCCAGCTCGCCGAAACCGGTGCTGCCGCCGCTCTTCACCCGCATGGGCTCGGGCTCGCAGGGCGCGTAGCAGAGAATGGTGGGATCGTCGCAGCAGGGATCGCCGCTGCCGCCGCCC
>MGTV01000014.1 GCA_001799635.1 Elusimicrobia bacterium GWA2_62_23 | reverse complement strand
GCCTTTGGCTAGCGGTAGGTTCTATCAACCCCCGCAGGGGACTTTCACCCCCAAGCGTGCGCGCATGCCGCGCGCACAATAAAAAAGCCGGCCCGCCAGGACCGGCTTTTCGCACCCGGGGGCCGTCAGGCCAGGGCTTCCTCTACCGCAGTCACGAACTGCCTGATATTAAAGGGCTTCTCGAAATATCCGGCCAGACCTTCCAGCTTAGTCTTGTCGCCGCCGGAAGAGGACCCGGTGACCAGAAAACTCTTGGCGCCGGCCTTCCTGCGGCTGAAAAGGTCTATCAATTCCGCCCCCGTGCCGTCGCCGAAGTCGAAATCAGTGATGAGCAGGTCGTAGTTGTTGGAAGAAATGAGACCGGAAGCCTCGGCGACGCTGGCCGCCAGCGTGACGGAATGCTCCAACTCCGCGAAGATCCGGCGATAAAGTTTCAGCATGGCGGTATCATCGTCGGCGATAAGTATTCTTGCAGGCATGTTCGCTCCCCTAACTTCATCATGCCCTCACCCATAGCCCCCCGGCTATGTAACTATTGTTACATTTGTTACAAAAAAAACAAAGAGACTTCCGGCCCAGCCGGCCGCGGTTTTTGGACCTATGACCGAGGTCAAGCCCAGGGCGGCCAGATCCCGAATTCCGCGCCGGCCAACACGCACACATGCGCCCCGGCCGGGGAGCCGGCGCTGCCGTAGGCGGCCCGGGCCAGCGCCGCCAGGTCACCTCCGCCGGAGCCCAGCACCAGTATCACACCGAGCGCGTCCAGGGCTTCCCGCTTTCTGAAAGCGCCGGCCTGCTTCACCTTGGCGCGGAATTTTCCGGCCAGCACCGCTTCCGGGGCCCTGGCGGCGTCGGGCGCCGAGAAGGAACTCTCCTTAGTGACGCACCGCACCTCGAAAGCGTAGGTCCGCTTGCCGCGGGAGGCCAGGAGGTCGGCCGTTGGCCTGCTCGAAGGCGGCACCAGGCGGATAGCCGTAAAGCCCTGCTCCTTCAGGAAAACCGCCGCCCGCAGTTCGGCCAGCGCCGCGGCGCGCCGGCCCCGGTCCCTGTTGGCCGGCTCGTGGCCGGTCTGGAAAAGCACCTGGTCCGGCGGCAGCCCCAGCACGGCGGCGGCTTCGGCCAGCAGTTTTTCTTCCAGCTCTTTCTGCGCCCGGTTCATGCGCCGAGCAGGCTCAGCAGCAGCTTGACGTTGAGGAAAGCCACGGCCAGGCCTATTACCAGCAGCTGCGCCGTTTCCAGCGGGCTGTTGGCGTGCCGGCCCATGACTTTTTTGGAGGAGGTGAGGTAAACCTGCAGGAAAATGGTGAAAGGCAGCTGCACGCTCAGGGCCATCTGCGAGTAAATGAGCCCCTTGAACGGGTCCGTGACGAAGAAGATGACGATCAGCGCCGCGAACATGGAGATGTACACGCCGAGGCGGCTGTGGTTGTCGGCCAGGTTCATGGGCTCGCCGTACAGCCCGGCGAAGATGGAAGCCCCCGCCATGCCCGACGTTACCGAGGACGCCACCCCGGCGAACAGCAGGGCCAGGGCGAACACCAGGCCCGCGCTCCCGCCCAGGAGCGGTATGAGCATCTCGCGAGCCTGCGGCAGCTCGGTCACCACCGTGCCCGCCGCGTAGAAGGTGGCCGCGGCCATTATGATCATGGCGCTGTTTATGGCCCAGCCCACCAGCATGGAGAAGAGCGTGTCCACGAACTCGTACTTCAGCTGCTTGCGGATCACCCGTTCGTCCTCCAGGTTCCATTGCCGGCTCTGGATCACCTCGGAGTGCAGGAAAATATTATGCGGCATCACCACCGCGCCCAGCACGCTCATCACTATCAGCATGGAGCCGTCGGGCAGGGCCGGCGTCACCCAGCCGGCGGCGGCCGCGCCCCAGTTCACCGGGGCCAGCTTCAGTTCGTAGATGAAGGAAAGACCTATTAGCGATACGAACCCTATTATCCATTTCTCCAGCCGGCGGTAGGTGTTGGACAGCAGCAGGAAGACCACCAGCCCCGTCACCATGGCCGCGCCCAGCTTCAGCGGGATCTTAAACAGCATCTGCAGGGCTATGGCCCCGCCCAGGATCTCGGCGAGCGAGGTGGAGACCGAGGCCGCCATGGCCGACCAGAGCAGCGGCCCCGACACGGCCGCGGGCAGGTGTTTGCGCGCGGCCTCGCTCAGGCACAGGCCGGTGGCTATGCCCAGGTGCGCCACGTTATGCTGCAGGATGATGAGCATCAGCGTGGACAGGGTCACCATCCACAGCAGGGTATAACCGTAAGTGGAACCGGCGGCCAGGTTGGAAGCCCAGTTGCCCGGGTCTATGAAGCCCACGGTGACCAGCAGCCCGGGGCCTATATACTTCACCAGTTCAAGCGCGCCGTAAACACGTTTATGGTGCCTGTTTCTCAGGTCTTCGAAGAAGCCGGCCATGAGCCAATGATATCAATTTTAAGGTAGAATCAAAGAATGCAGCGCGCCTACCGCATACTCTGCGTGGATGACGAGGACTTCAACCTGGAGCTCCTGGAAACCCTGCTCACCCCGCACGGCTACGAGGTGGTTTCCGCCATGAACGGCAAAGCCGCCCTGGAACAGCTCGGCCGCAAGAACATAGACCTGGTGCTGGCCGACGTGAACATGCCGGTGATGAACGGCCACGAACTCTGCGCCGCCATCCGCTCCGACGGCGACCTGAAACATATCCCCGTCATCATGATCACCTCGTTGGACAACCGCGAGAACAAGCTAAAGAGCATCTCGGCCGGCGCCGACGAATTCCTGGCCAAGCCCATAGACCCGTCCGAGCTGCTGCTGCGCGTGAAGAACATGCTCAGCTCCCGCGCCTACGAGGACGCCTTCACCTACCTTATCCATTCCCTGGCCCGCGCCGCCGAGGCCAACGACATAGACACCGGCAACCACATCCTGCGCGTGGGAGAATTCTCCGCGCTGATAGCGCGCGAGCTGGGTATGCCGGAGAAGTACATAGAGAACATCCGCCTGCAGGCCACCCTGCACGACGTGGGCAAGGTGCACGTGCCCAGCCACATCCTCAAGAAGTCGGGCCGCCTGGACGACGAAGAGATGGCGGAGATGAAGAAGCACCCCGCTTTCGGCGCGCTCATCATAGGCGACCACCCCCACCTGGAGAGCGGCAAGAAGATCGCCCTCTCCCACCACGAAAAATGGGACGGCACCGGCTACCCCAAGGGCCTCAAAGGCGAGGAGATACCGCTGGAGGCGCGCATAGTGGCCATAGCCGACTGCTACGACGCCCTGCGCAACTCCCGGGTGTACAAGCCCTGCTACGACCACGACGAAGCCGTGAAGATAATCACCGAAGGCGACGACCGCCTCAAGCCCGAGCACTTCGACCCGAAGGTGCTGGAGGTCTTCAAAAAGGTGGCCCCGCAGCTGGAAGCCCTTTACGAAAGCATGAAGGACCCCAAGGCCTGTGAACCGGCCTAAAAGAAAACCGCCGGGACTGCCCGGCGGTGATCTGCCCGTCTTAAAGGCGGGCTATTTTTTTGCCAGCTTGGCCGCGTAGCCGGCGTGGAAGGTCTTCATCTTCTCCACCAGCTCCTTGATGTCTTCCTTGGGCGGCAGGAAGGTGGTGCGGAAATGCAGCGTGCCCGGCGCCTGGCCGAAGCCGGACCCCGGCACCACGCAGATGCCGGTCTCTTCCAGCAGGTTCATGCAGTAATCGTTGTCGAGCGCGGCGGGGTCCGCGCCGGCCTGACCGGGCAGTTCGAAGCGCACGAAAGCGTACATGGCGCCCTGGGGCACGTCTATGTGCATGCCGGGGATGGCGGAAAGCCCCCTGCCCAGTATTTCGGCCTTCTCCTTGAGGTCGTTCAGGATGCCGTCGCGCTCCTTCACGTAAAGCTCATAGCTCTCGTCGCCTTTCACGGGCGGCGCCACCATGAGGTAGGTCACTATCTGGCCGTCCACGTTGGAACACAGGCCTATGCTCTGCAGCTTCACCAGTTCGGCGTACACGTCGTCGGACATATTGCGCACTTCCATGTACCCGCCGCGGTGGCCGCACTCGCCCAGGAAACCCTTGGACACCGAATGAAAACTGAACAGCGTGGTCTCGGTCTCGCCTATGTCGTGCATCACCTTGGCGAAGGACACGAACTTCTTGCCGGGGGCGTACACGTTCTCCTGGTACACCTCGTCGGCCAGGATGGCCAGGCGGTGCTTGCGCGCGAACCGGATCACCATCTCTATGTTCTCGTGCGACAGCAGGGCCCCGGTGGGGTTGCCGGGATTGATGACCGCTATGGCCACCGGGTTAATGCCGTTCTTCTTCGTCCCTTCGTAGCTGGCGTTCAGTTCGTGCTCGTTGAGCTGCCAGCCGGCCTTTTCGTCCAGGAAATAATTTATCTGCTTCGCGCCGTAGAGTTCTATGGTGGCGCTGTAGAGCGGGTACTGCGGGATGGGGATCATGTACCCGTCACCCTCCTTATTGGTCAGCAGGGTGAAGGCCGCCTGCACGCCCTTGGAGGCGCCGTCGGTGAGCAGCACGCGGTTCATGTCCGCCGGGATGCCGTCGCGGTGGTGAATGAAGTCGGCCACGGCCTTGCGGATAAAGGGAATGCCCGCGCTCTGGGTGTAGGCGCCGGTGCCGCTGGGGTTGTGCGCCAGTATGGCCTTGGCGCGCTTAACCGCGTCGGCGGGAAAAAGTTTCGCGCTCTCGGGGGCGTCCATGAGCGCCGGGTACTCCAGCAGGCTCAGCACCTGCCGCACGAAGGTGAGGGGCTTCTGTTTGAGCGCCTGCGGGTTGCCGATATTGCAGTAAATTATCTTGCGGCCCTTGCCTTCCAGTTCCTGGGCGCGGTTCACTATCTTGCCGCGCACGGCGTAATGGGCTTTAAGGAGTTTTGAATTTACATCGGTGAGTTTTACCATATCTCCAATTATATAACTCCGTTGCCCAAAACAAAAGCCGCCCGGGAACGCCCGGGCGGCCTTGCTCTGCCGCAGGGAACGGCTTACTTCATCTTCTTGGCGAGGTGCGCCCAGCCCTGCTTGAGCTCGGCGCTGAGGCTCTTCAGTTCGGCCGCGCCTACCTTCTCCAGCTTGGCGTACTTGGCGGCCACGTCGTCCACGATCTTCTCGTAGTCTTCGCGGTCCATGGCCTTCACTTTCTCCACCTTCTCAAGGATCTCGCCTTTCATCTTGAGGGTCCAGCCGGCTATGATCTCGCGGTTCTTGGCGCCGCGCTTGCCGGTGAGGAAGTAAGCGCCTATCGCGGCCAGGGCCGCCAGACCGACGCCCGCCCCTATGACTTTTTCTTTTTTCATAATAGACTCCTTGTAAATTGGCTTCTGCATTGACTATACAAAAATTCCCGCCGCCGGCAACAGAACGGTTATTTTTCCAGCGGCGCGCGCTGGCCGGGGAAGATCATTTCCTCGGCGGGGAAACCCAGCACCCGGGCCTTGGTCACCAGCATGTCGCGCGTGGCGAAAGACAGGTTGGGCGTGCGGGCCAGGATCCACAGGTACTCGCGGGAAGGCCCCGCCACCAGCGCGTAGCTGTAGTCGCCGGCCAGGTCTATGATGTTGTACCCGCCGTAGAAAGGCCTGAAGAAGCTCACCTTGAGCGCGCCCTCGTTGGCCGGGCCGGTGAAGTAGGCGCGGCCTTTGGCCTCCTTCCACTTCTTCTCCTTCAGGTTGTAGCCGCGGTTCACCACGTTCACCCCGCCGTCCTCGCGCAGGCTGTACTCGGCGGTCACGCTGGTAAGGTTCTTCTCGAACTTGTGGTCCAGGCGGGCGATCTCGTGCCAGACGCCCAGGTAGCGGTTCAGCTCGAAGTTGGTCACCACCTCCACCCCTTTGGGCGGCGTGGTGGCGCAGCCGGCGAGCAGAAAAGCGAAGAAAGCGGCTATATAGTTTTTCATGTTGCTATTCCTTGTAGGTAATGGAGACCGCTGCCCTATCTCCGTCCCCGGAGGCCTTCGCCCGATAAGGACGCTTGCCGGCGTTTATGTACGATTCAAAGGCTTGCGCCGTGTCCAGGGCGGTCTGCCCCGGCTTCAGCGCCAGCATTATATTCCAGCCTGCCACGTGGTTCACGGTGCCGTCGGGCCGCGTATAGCGGAAGATGGACAGCCACAGGCTCATGGTGCCGTCTATGCCGGCCCCGTCGCGGCCGGTGGCCGTGCCGGTGAATTCCGCCACGCCGGCCTTGCCGCCCACCGTCACCTTGGCGGCCGTCACGTCCACCCCCTGCGTCTTGTCGTAGGAAGAGGCCGTCAGCTCGGCGCCCTTGGCCAGTTCCGCTTCCGAATTGTAACCGTTGTTCTTCTTTTTCACATGCCCCCCCGAACCTGCAGAAAGTCTACAAAATCCGGGGCGGCAAAAGAAAAGACCGCGGCCTCCCGCCCGCGGTCCTTTCCCGCCTGACTGCGAGGCGCCTATTTTTTGCGCCCGCCCCTGGCCGGTTTGGGCGCCGGTTCGGCCGGTTCCTCAGGCAGCTCCTCCGGCCAGCCGGCGTCGGCCACGTGCTCGCCCGGCAGGTGGTCGGCGGGAACGGCTGGCCCGTCGGCCCCGGCGCCGCCCTCCCTCTCGCCGTGCTTGCCGCCGCCCAGGAACTCTATGGCGTCCACGTACACCAGCGTTTTGGAGTGGTGCTTGCCGTCCTCCTTGCCGGTCCATTGCTCCAGCGCCAGGTGGCCCTCCACGTACACCTGGCGCCCTTTATGCAGCAGGGCCGCCAGGTCGGCGAGCTTGCGGCCGTGCTCGTGGTTGTAAGCCTTCATGCTCACCCACACCGGCACCTCCTCCCACTCGCCCGTCTGCGCGTTCTTGCGCCGGTTATTCACGGCAAAGCCCAGGTTGGCCACCTTGCCGCCGTTCTTGAACTCCGTCACCTCCGGCTCGCGCGTGAGCCGGCCTATCAGCATTACTTTGTTCAGGTTCCCCATACCGCCCCCTCCTGTTTGGATTTTACCCTAATAGCCTAGCACCTCAACCCGACAGCGTAGTGTCGGGGTAAAATAAGTTAAAATTCACGCATGGAAAATTTCAACCTTATGCTCGAGAAGGCCGGCGCCCTGGTGTGGGGCGCGCCGCTGATCATCCTCCTGTTCGGCACGCATATCTTCCTCACCTTCCGCCTGGGCTTCGTGCAGCGCCACCTGTGGAAGGCCATAAAACTTTCTTTCAGCACCAAGCGGGAGGGCGAAGGCGACATCTCGCATTTCGGCGCGCTCACCACGGCGCTGGCGGCCACCATAGGCACCGGCAACATAGTGGGCGTGGCCACCGCCGTGGCGGCCGGCGGCCCGGGCGCCGTGCTGTGGATGTGGCTCACCGGCGTATTCGGCATAGCCACCAAGTACGCCGAGGCGCTGCTCGCCGTGAAATACCGCGTGGTTTCCTCCACCGGGGAATTCTCCGGCGGGCCCATGTACGTGCTGGAGCGCGGCCTCAACGCCCGCTGGCTGGGGCTGGTCTTCGCCTTCTTCACCGCCGTGGCCGCCTTCGGCATAGGCAACATGGTGCAGGCCAACTCCATTTCGCAGATGCTCAGCGAATCCTTCGGCCTGTCCGTGTGGCTCTCCGGCCTGGTCATGGCCGGGCTCACCGCTTTCGTCATCCTGGGCGGCATAAAATCCATAGCCCGCTTCTGCGAACGCCTGGTGCCTTTCATGGCGGTGTTCTATGTGCTGGGCTGCGCGGTCATACTTTTCTTTAATTGGGAAAAGCTCCCCGGCACCATAACGCTCATCCTCAACTCCGCCTTTAACGGCCAGGCGGCCGTGGGCGGCTTCCTGGGCGCGGGGATGAAGGAGGCCATGCGCTTCGGCATAGCGCGCGGCCTGTTCTCCAACGAATCAGGCCTGGGCAGCGCGCCCATAGTGGCCGCCGCCGCGCAGACCACCAACCCGGTGCGCCAGGCGCTGGTAAGTTCCACCGGCACCTTCTGGGACACGGTAGTGGTCTGCCTCATAACCGGCCTGGTGATAGTAAGCGCCGGCGACTGGCAGAGCGGCCTTAAAGGCGCGGCCCTCACCAAGAGCGCCTTCTCGCATATTCCTTATATTGGTCCCACGGTGCTGAGCCTGGGCCTGCTCACCTTCGTGTTCTCCACCATTATCGGCTGGGAATATTACGGCGAGAAAGCGGCCGAGTACCTGCTCGGCGCGCGCGCCATAAAGCCCTACAGATATTTGTGGATCGCCGCCGTGCTGGCCGGCTCGGTGGCGGCCCTGCCCGCCGTTTGGAATTTCGCGGACATCTTCAACGGCCTCATGGCCGTGCCCAACCTGATCTCCCTGCTGCTGCTCGCCCCCGTAATAGCCGCCGAAACCCGCGCCCACATAGGCGATATAAATCGGGTAGGAGGCGGGTGATTAGTTCACCCGCCGTCCTCCCAC
>MGTV01000013.1 GCA_001799635.1 Elusimicrobia bacterium GWA2_62_23 | reverse complement strand
ATTTTCCTGGATGTATGCGAAGCAATTTGACAAAGCAATAGAGGATTTTACCAGGTCTATTGTACTTGCCCCGGGGCAGGCCGGCGCCTATGCTAGCAGGGGGCAGGTGTACGCCCTTAAGGGAAATTACGATTCGGCAATTGCCGACACTGAAGAGGCGCTGAAAGTTAATCCTTCGCTCCACCAGACCCATCTTACGCGGGGATTCGCGTACTCCAAATTGGGGGAAAGCGACAAATCTGAAAAAAGCTACGCGGAAGCGATACGGTTGTGGCCGGCCGTATTGAATGATGGTTTTCACGGAAAAACGAGAGAGGAGGAGAAGTCGCTGCTGATACGGATTCTTAAGAATTACGATGTCGGCCGGAATGCGGGCGAAGCGCTGCTTGATAGATTGGCGCAGTATGGAGGCGATGAGGCCGTTGCCGGCGCATTCACGGCGGTGTATAAAAAATCGGAGCCTTCTCGCCGGATCAAAATATTGAGTGCGTTTTGGAAACTGCGGAGTCCCGGGTCTTTGGATTTTTTGAGCGAGCTGTTGGCCGATGCCGATGTGTCCGTCCGGCTTAATGCCGTATTTGCAATATGGCGGATTGGTGGCGACAGAGCAAAACAAATGCTCTCGAAGGCGCTGAATGACAATTCACCGGATGTGCGAAAACTCGCCATTGGGTCATTGGGAGTCCTTCGGGATGAAGGGCATCTTGCGGAGATAGCCAGAGTGGCAAAAAAGGAAAAAGACCCTGAAATTAAATGGTTGGCCAGGCAGACGACTAAAAAAATACAGGTGGAGAAAGCGAAGCGCGAAAGCAAGCAGCTATCTGAAATAGACTTGTGGGATCTTGTTGACAATATCGTGTGGCGCGGGCCTCGCTATGAGCAGATAGTCGGAAAGATGAAGTCGCTTCCAAAAGAAGATTGGCCGGGATTTATCAGGAAAATCGATGATTTTCTCGCCGCTTTCCCATCAAAGAAAGGCGATGAGTCATGGGAGGCTCTGATGTTCATAATGCCGCATTTTGTTGCCCCTTTTGAATCTGACCCTGTGCTCATCGGGAATTTGTTGGGGGACATGGCGGCTGACAAGTCATACGGAGTGGTGTTTAGAAAAATGGTCATTGACCATGCCAAAGCAGAAACTTTGCAGCGCATCGCTGACGATTCCGAAGAATATCCGCTTATTCGGGCCGCGGCGCAAGAGAGCCTCAGGGGTAAGAACAGCAAATAGTTAAATAATCATCAGCGTCCCCTGCCGCTTTATAAGCGCGTTTAAAAGTTGTTTAATGTGAATATATGCTCAAAAAACTCCTTGAATCCATCATCGGCTCCAAAAGCGAGCGCTCGATGAAGACTATCCAGCCCATAGTCGACAGGATCAACTCCCTGGAAGAAGAGATCTCCAAGCTTTCGGACGAACAGCTCAAAGGCAAGACCCCCGAATTCAAAGAACGCCTGGCCAAGGGCGAAACCCTGGACGACCTGCTGCCCGAGGCTTTCGCCTGCGTGCGCGAGGCGTCCAAGCGCGTGCTGAAGATGCGCCACTACGACGTGCAGCTCATAGGCGGCATCACCCTGCACCGCGGCAAGATCGCCGAGATGCGCACCGGCGAAGGCAAGACGCTGGTCTCCACCCTGCCCGCTTACCTCAACGCCCTCACCGGCAAGGGCGTGCACGTGGTGACCGTGAACGATTACCTGGCCAAGCGCGACAGCCAGTGGATGGGCCCCGTCCACGAATTCCTCGGTCTCACCGTGGGTTCCGTGCAGCACGACATGAAGAACGAGGAACGCCGCGAGATGTACAACCGCGACATCACCTACATCACCAACAACGAGGTGGGCTTCGACTACCTGCGCGACAACATGGTGATGGACAAGGAAGACCGCGTGATGCGCGACCGCAACTTCGCCATCGTGGACGAAGTGGACTCCATCCTCATCGACGAGGCCCGCACGCCGCTCATCATCTCCGGCCCGGCCGAGGAATCCACCGACAAGTATTACATCGTCAACCGCGTGATCCCGCTCCTTAACGTGCGGTTCATCACCGAGAAGGAAGAGATAGAGGCCAAGCGCGACGGCGCCGACCTGGGCGTGGGCTACGACGCCATCATAGACGAGAAATCCCACACCGCCACCATGACCGAAGAGGGCGTGAAGAAGGCGGAGAAGATCCTGGGCGTGGGCAATATTTACGACGACGTTTCCAGCGAGTGGGCGCACCACCTCAACCAGGGTCTGCGCGCGCACCACCTGTTCAAGCGGGACGTGGCTTACGTGGTGAAGGACGGCGAGATCATCATCGTGGACGAGTTCACGGGCCGCCTGATGCCGGGCCGCCGCTGGTCCGACGGCCTGCACCAGGCCATCGAAGCCAAAGAGAACATGCGCATCAAGGAAGAGAACCAGACGCTGGCCACCATCACCTTCCAGAACTATTTCAAGCTCTACAACAAGCTCTCGGGCATGACCGGTACGGCCATGACCGAGTCCGACGAATTCTGGGAGATCTACAAGCTGGACGTGGTGGAGATCCCGCCGAACCGCCCGCTGGTGCGCAAGGACACCCCCGACCGCATCTACCGCACCGAGCGCGAGAAGAACAACGCCATAGTGGCCGAGGTGGACGAGCACTGGCGCAAAGGGCAGCCCATGCTGGTGGGTACCCGCTCCATCGAGAAATCGGAGAAGCTGGCCACCATGCTGCGCGTGAAGGGCATTCCGCACCAGGTGCTCAACGCCAAGTACCATGAGATGGAGGCGCAGATAATTTCCCAGGCCGGCCGCAAGGCCCAGGTGACCATAGCCACCAACATGGCCGGCCGCGGTACCGACATCGTGCTGGGCGGCAACCCGCCCGAGCCGGGCGAGCAGGAGTACGTGAACAAGGCCGGCGGCCTGTACGTGATAGGCACCGAGCGCCACGAGAGCCGCCGCATAGACAACCAGCTGCGCGGCCGCTGCGCGCGCCAGGGCGACCCGGGGTCGTCGGTGTTCTACGTCTCGCTGGAAGACGAACTGATGAGGCTTTTCGGTTCCGAGCGCATCTCGGCCATCATGGAGAAGCTGGGTATGGAGGAAGGCGAGGTGATAGAGTCCTCGCTGGTGAGCCGCCAGATAGAAGGCGCCCAGAAGCGCGTGGAAGGCATGAACTTCGACGCCCGCAAGCAGCTGCTGGACTACGACAACGTGATGAACAAGCAGCGCCTGGCGGTGTACGAGCTGCGCAACGCCATCCTGGACGGGGTGGGCGTGCCGGACCGGGTGAAGAGCATGATCCACGAGGCCATAGAGGAGCAGCTGGACCTGCACGCCCCGCAGGACCAGGCGTCTTCGCTGTGGAACATGGAAGCGCTGAACGTTTACCTCAAGAAGACGGCCGGGTTCGAGATGGTCTACTCGCCCGAAGATGCGCACGTTCTTAACCGGGCGGTGCTGCAGGACGAGGTGATGAAGAAGATAGACGAGGCCTACGCCAAGCGCTTCGCGGATTTCGAGGAACGCAACGTGAATTTCGCCGAGCTGCAGCGGGTGCTGCTGCTGCAGATCATGGACCACATCTGGAAGAACCACCTGTTCGAGCTGGACCACCTGAAGAAGGGCGTGGGCCTGCGCGCCTACGGGCAGAAGGACCCGCTGATTGAGTACCAGAAGGAGTCCTACGCGCTGTTCGAGGGGATGCTGGGCCGCGTGCGAGACCAGATGGTGGAATATGTTTTCCGTATCCAGCTGCCGCCGCGCCCGGTGGCGCGGCCGGTGCCGCAGGCGGTGACGGCGGGCGCGCCCGCGCAGGCCAAGGTCCAGGCGCAGGCGGCGCCGGCTAAGCCCGCGAACAAGTTCGCGGACGCGAAGATAGGGCGCAATGATCTGTGCCCGTGCGGCTCGGGCAAGAAGTACAAGAAGTGCCACGGCGCTAACGCTTAGGAGCCGGCATATTCCTTCGTCCGCCTAAGCGGGCGCGGCAGAAGAGGGCCGGCGTGCCTGCGCCGGCGTCGAACTCCTCGCGCACGCAGTGCGCTCGTCGGACAGCGCCGCCGCGGCCATAATGATAGGCCGTCCGCTCCGGCACTTGGCCCTGCGCCCTAACGGCGGCCTCAGGAACATGCCGGCTCCCGCAAGAACCAGATGCTCAAAAAGATCCCACCTTTGGTTTTTCCGCTTATTACTTCTGTTCTGCTTGTCCTCGCTTATCCTAAATTTGAGTTTGGATGGCTGGCTTGGGGGGCTTTGGGGCCGCTGTGCTATTACTTGTTGAAGGTGCGGTCGCGGAGGGCGGCGGCGCTGGGGGGGCTGGCGGCGGGGTTCGCGATGTATGTCGGGGTGCTTTACTGGATCTATCCTACTATGCGGGCGGGCGGGGTGGGGGCCGGGGTGTCGGCGCTGGGACTGCTGCTGCTGAGCCTGGTGCTGGGGTTGGAGTTCCTGCTGGCGGGGCTTTACGGGTTTTACCTGAGGAGGGCGGGCCTGAAGGTGTGGCCTTATGTTTTCGCGCTGGGCTGGTTTTTGCTGGAGTACGGCAAGGTGTGGCTGAGTTTCAAGGCGGTGTGGTTCCCCTGGTTCATGCTGGGCTACACGCAGTGGGCTTATACGCCGCTGATACAGATCTGTTCGGTTACGGGCGTGTACGGCCTGAGCGCGGCCATGGCTTTTACGGGGGCGCTGGGGGCTTCGCTGTTCTTTATAGACGAGTCCGGGTGGAAGAAGGCGCTGCGGTTCAGCCCGGCCGTGCTGCTGCTGGCGGGGCTGTGGCTCTTCGGCAGGCAGGAGCTGGCCAAGGCGGAACCGCCGGTGCGGCAACTCAACGTGGCGCTGCTGCAGCCGTCCATAGACCAGTACGCCAAGTGGGACGCCTCGCAGGCCGGCGGCATTGAAAAGATCATGCAGGACCTTTCCGCGCGGTCGGCCGGCGCGGAGCTGGCGCTCTGGCCGGAGAACGCCCTGCCCTGCTGGCTGGACGAGGCGGAGTGCTACGGGTGGCTGAAGAAAGCGGTCTCGCCGCGCGCCGGGGCCAGCCTGGTGGGCTCGGTGTCCAAGGGCGAGGGCAAGCACGTGTCGGCCTTCCTGCTGGACGGCGCCGGGGAGATAACGGCTTCCTACGACAAGCGCCAGCTGGTGCCTTTCGGCGAGTACGTGCCTATGCGCGATTTTCTCGGCCGCTACATAAAGCCGGTGGCCGAGCTGGGGGAATTCGAACCGGGCCGGCCGCGGCAGCGCCTGTTCGCCCTGCGCGGCTTCCGGCTGGGCGCGGCCATCTGCTACGAATCCATTTTCCCGCCGCTGTTCGCCGCCGACGCGGCCGCCGGGGCGGACCTGTTCGTGAACATCACCAACGACGGCTGGTACCTGGACACCTCGGCGCCCTACCAGCATTTCGCGGCCAATATCTTCAGGGCGGTTGAAACGCGCCGCTCCATAGCGCGCGCCGCCAACAACGGCATTTCCGGCGTGATAGACCCCTGGGGCCGCGTTATCGCGAAGACCGCCCTGAACGAGCGGACCGTGCTGGAAGCGGGGGTGCCGGTGAATACCGGGCAGTCCTTCTTCACCCTTTACGGGCACTGGTTCTCGCTGGCCGTGCTGCTGGCGGTGGGCGCCTTCGCGCTGGCGGTCCTATTCGTGTGAAAAAAATAGTCTTTTCCAAAGCTTACACGGCCCGTCTCCCGGGCCACGTCTTCAGGGCGGACAAGTTCGAGGCCGCCCTGCGGCTGCTCGTTAAAGAAGGAGCGGTTTCCCGCGGGGAAGTGCTGGCCCCCGCCCTGCCTTCGCGGCAGGACCTGCTGCTGGCCCACACCCCGGGCTGGGTCAAAAAGAACCTGGAATTCAATTTTTCAAAAGAAGACTCTTCGGCCGCCGAGTTGAAGATAACCCGCCAGGTGGTGCGCGCCCACCTTATGAACGCCGGCGGTACTTTGGCCGCGGCCGAGCTGGCGCTGAAGAACGGTGTGGGGATAAACTGCGGCGGCGGTTCGCACCACGCTTTCAGGGACCGCGGCGCCGGTTTCTGCCTGATCAACGATATAGCTTTGGTAGTGAAGAAGCTGCTGAAGGAGCGCCGCATAAAGCGCGCGCTGGTGATAGACCTGGACGCCCACCAGGGCGACGGCACGGCCGCCATTTTAAAAGGCGAGCGCCGGGCCTTCACTTTTTCGATGCACAACCAGGAGATCTACCCGGAGAGGAAAGAGCGGAGTTCGCTGGACATCGGCCTGAAGCCGGGCACGGGGGACAGGACTTACCTGGCCGTGCTGCGCGCCGAACTGCCGCGGCTGCTGGACCGCTTCCGGCCGGACTTCTCGCTCTACGTGGCCGGCGCCGACGTGTACCGCGGCGACCTGCTGGGCGGTTTCAAGCTCACCCTGGGCGGCATAAAAAAACGGGACGCCTTCGTGCTGGCCGAATGCCGCCGCCGCGGCGTACCGGTAACGGTCACGCTCAGCGGCGGCTACGCCAAAAAATTCGCGGACACCGTCCGCATCCACGCGGACACTGTAAAGGCCGCGCTGAATTGTTAGAATGTAGCGGGGGAGATATGAAAATACTTATCGCCGAAGACGACAAGGACCTGTCCCTTATGTTGGGGACAGTCCTGAAAAAGCGCGGGTATACGGTGGAGAGCGTTTTGGACGGCAAGGCCGCCCTGGAAAAGGCCCTGGGCTGGCTGCCAGACGTTATCGTTTCCGACATTATGATGCCGGAGATGGACGGCTTCATGCTCTGTAAGGAGATCAAAGCCGCGCCCGCTCTTAAAAATATCCCGGTCATACTTTATACGGCTACGCGCAGCGGGGCCGGGGAGGAGCAGCTGGCGAAAAAACTCGGAGCCGCCAGGATGCTGGTCAAGACTAACGGCACGGCCCCGCTCCTGGAGGCCATACAGGAGGAGATAATTAGCGTGGGTACCGGTAAGGCCTCCCATGCCGCGCCTCTTCCGACCGGAACCGAAGTGACGGCCGAGTATGTCAGCGTTCTGTCCCGCAAACTGTACGAAAAGGAACGCGAGTTGCGCCTCGAGAGGGATCAGGCGAAGATGTACCTGGACGTGGCCGGGGTGATGCTGGTGGCCCTGGACCGTGACGGGCGGATCTCGATGGTGAATAAAAAAGGCTCCTCAGTGCTGGGCTGGGGAGAAGGGGAGCTGCAGGGCAAGAACTGGTTCCATACCTGCCTGCCTCCCGAGTTGAGGGCCGAGGTGAGCGGAGTGTTCGACAAACTCATGTCCGGAGAAGTGGCCCCGGTGGAGTATTACGAGAACCAGGTGCTCACCAAAAGCGGAGAGACGCGCACTATCGCTTTCCATAATTCGATCATCCGCGACGACTCCGGGGCAATATCCGGGGTGCTGTTCTCCGGGCTGGACGTTACCGCCCAGCGGCGCGCGGAAGAGGCGCTGTTGCAGGCACAGAAGCTCGAATCCATCGGCCTCCTTTCGGCCGGGATAGCGCACGACCTTAACAACATCCTGGGCCCTATACTGGCCTACGCGGATTTTCTTCGCAAGAGCACGCCCGCCGGCGGCGAACAGCTTGAGGATATCAACGAGATAGCCAAGGCGGCGGCGCGGGCCGCGGACCTGGTGCGGCAGTTGCTCGCGTTCAGCCGCAGACAGAAGCTGAGCCCGAAGGTCCTGGACCTCAACTCGGTAATAAAGGGCCTTGATGGGGTCCTGCGCAGGATCATGGGAGAGCGTTTTCGCCTGGAGTATGCGCTGGACCCGGGGGCAGGGCATGTTAAGGTGGACTCCGGCCAGATGGAACAGGTGATAGTGAATCTGGCCCTGAACGCCCGCGACGCCATGGGGAACGGCGGAACACTGTCGCTTTCAACCAGGGCCGAAGAGGTCAAGTCGGAGGAGAATGGTCCGGCCAGGCCTTGTTTCGTGCTGAGCATCAGGGATACGGGCTGCGGCATGGCTCCGGAAGTCCTGCATCGGATATTCGAGCCGTTCTTTACCACCAAAGGCCCCGGCCACAGCCTGGGGCTGGGGCTTTCCGCCGCATATGGAATAATCAAGCAAAGCGGCGGAGAGATAAAGGCGGAAAGCCGTCCGGGCGAGGGATCCGTTTTTGCCATCTACCTGCCGCTGGCGGCGGCTCCGACGGCGGCTCCGGCCGGGATAGCGCCGGCCGGCGCCGGGGTCCTTGTGGTAGAGGACGATGAAACGATGCGGCGCATTTCCAAGCGGATCCTTTCCGGCGCCGGGTACAAGGTGCTGGAGGCCGTTGACGGGAAAGAAGCTTTGCGCGTTCTTGAAGCGAGTTCCGCTTCCGTTTCTCTGCTGCTTACCGACCTCGTGATGCCCGAGCTCGACGGCATCGGCTTGGCTAAAGAGGTCCTTGCCAAATACCCTTCCATCCGGATATTGTGCATGTCGGGATACGAGGAGAAGCAGGAGGAGCTGGCGGAGATCCTGGGTGACGGGACCGGTTATCTGCAGAAACCATTCTCGCCGGACGTGCTTCTGGAGAAAGTCGGACAGGTTCTGGGTAAAAAATAACTCCCGCGGCGGGGGCGGCGAGGGCGAGGATAAGAAGCATCGCGTAGGTCTTGTTCATTTTAGTTTCCTTAAGAAGCGGCCAGTGGCCTTACTTGGCCGCGCCGGCGGGGCGCAGGCCCTCGCAGGATATGTTGGTGTCGGTCCGCCAGCCGAGGGTTTTCCTCACTTCGCCGCGCACGCGCACCGCGTTGAGGCCGCCGCGCAGGTCCAGCTCCGCGGAGCCGCTGGTGGCGTAGCCGCCGTTGTTCTGTTCCTGGCAGCCGAGCGCGAGCACGCCGCCGGAGAAGGAGGCCTGGGCCGGCCGGCAGAAGGCCGCGATGTCGCCGCCGGAGAAGTTGTTAAGCACGCCGAGCATGGCCCGGCGGCCGCGCTCTTCCACGTACAGCACGGTGCCGTTGGCGCCGTTCTCGGCCTCCACCAGGCAGCCGGAGCCGTTGACGTACTTGCCGTCGGCTATGGAGGGCCGGGCGGCCGCCTTGGGGGCGCCGGCGGGCATCATTACCATGATGGGGCAGCCGCCGTTCTGGGCCACGGAGGAGTTCAGCCTGGGGCGCTTGACGGTAGAGCCGTCCTTGCAGGCGAAGCTGCAGGTGTCGCCCTGGACGCCTGTGAATTTGCAGGCCTGCATGCCGGGGAAGGCCGCGCCTATGTTGATATTCTCCTTTTCGAACGGCTGCGAGCGCACCGCCGCCGCGTCAATGAGCGGCAGCTGCGGGGCGCTGAGTTCGGCCGCCGCGGGGGCGCCGAGGGCAAGTATCAGGAACATCGCGTAAGTCTTGGTCATTTTCTCTCCTTGGGCCGGGTCGTCCCGGGCTATGGTTATAGTCTAGCGGTTACGCCCGAATTCCGCTTGAGGCGGAATGCCCGGGACCCAGCCGTATTCCTGCCTACCTGTTTTGCCCGCCCGGCTTACGAAGCGCCGGATCGGCGCGCCGCGGTTTTAGTGATGCGGCGAGTCTCTAGTGGTTAAAAATTGTTAGAATAGCCGGAGAAAGTTCAGGGAGGAGCGGCCATGGCCACTATTTTTTCAGAGACTTTAACGCGGCTGCGCAAAGGGGCGGGGTTCCCCACGGCGTACCGGTTTTACCACGACAACGGCGGCGCGCCTTTCTTCAAGGTCTCCTACCGCAATTACCTCATGATGGAGCAGGGCCGCAACCTGCCGGTACTGGGGCGCCTGGCTCGCATAATAATGGGCATGCGCGTCCCGGAGCGCACGCCCGAGGCCAGGGAGCTGACGCTGGCCTGGCTCAGGACCATGGCCGGCGAGGAAGCCTACGCGGATATGCTGGAACCGCTGCTCGCCCAGGGCGCGCCGGCAAAAACCACTTCCCCCGCGGAAGAGGCGTTGCGGCGTACGTTGGCCGAGAAGAAATTCCACATCACCGCTGACCAGATCCTGGCCAGCGTCGCCAGCTTTGAGACTTACAAATGTTTCTTCGTGATGGAAGCCGACTCCGGGGTCTGGACGGCCGAGGCCATGGCAAAGGCGCTCGGGGTAAAGAAAGCCGAAGCCGATAAGGCGCTCAAAAGTTTCCTGAAGGTGGGCCTGGTAAAGGCCGAGGGTAAGGGCGGCTACCGGTCCAGGATGGTCGGCCAGCTGGTGGAGTACCCGGCCGGGCCCGCTTTCCCGCAAGGGGTGCTGGCTAAGATAAGAGGTTATTATAAACGGCTGGAGGACGAGAGTCCGCTGGAATTCGGTACCTCAGGCATGGTGCGCGCCGACGCCGACGCGCTGCGCGGCTTTTTTCCCATGCTGAAGTCCAGCGTGGAGGCCTCTTACGCCTTCAATACCACCGTGAAGACCAAGAAATCCGCGGGGTTCTTCGTAGTGGGCAGGGTGCACCGGCTCTGGAATTTCTAGGGCGCGTCCTCCCAAAACAAAACAGCCGGCTTTTAGCCGGCTGTTTTATTTTATGTCGTCCGACCGTTCAGAACGGGAACACGAACTGGGGGCAGGCCACCTGGAACTCGTCCGCCGGGTTGGGGCGCTGGGCGGGCATGGTGTAGGTGGTGCCGTTGGTGCACTTGTACACGCAGGTGTTGCCCTGCATGTCGTTGAAGAAGCAGGCGGTCTTCTCGCCGGCCTTCAGGGTGGGGAAGGGGATGTTGATCTCCAGGCTCAGGTAGGCCACGGTGAAGGAATACTTGTTAAAGCCCTCGCGGGTCACTTCCAGGGCCACGGTGTTCTTCTTGGAGGCTTCCAGGCTCTCGGCCATGCCCACCATGGCTTCGGCGGCCTCGTCCTCGGTGCGGAACACGCCGTCGTGGCGGTACACGCCCAGGGTCTGCAGGGAGCGGAACTTCACTTCGAAGGAGTAGCTGATGAGCGAGTTCTTGACGGTGCGGTAATCCAGCACCTTGGTGCCCTTCAGGGCGTTGAGGCTCTTCACCACGTTGTCCATCTGAACGCGGGCCTGACCCTCGGTGGCGTAGGAGCCGTAGCTGTTGAAGGCCTGCTCTTTGCCGATGTTGACGGTGATGCCCTTGTCGGAGGAGCCGGGGAAGAAGCCGATGGAGAAGGAGTAGGAATCGTAGCCGTCCCTGCGCACTTCCTGGAATACCACGGTGGCGCCGCGGCCTTCCAGGCGGGCGGCCGCGTCGAACATGCGCTCATAGGCGTCCAGTTCGTTCTGGTAGCTGGGCGAGGGTTCTGTGACCAGGGGCTGCGCGGCGTTGAAGGAGACCTCGTAGCGGTAGTCGGCGAGGCCGAACACCACTATTTTCTGGGAGACCACCTGGATCTTGGCCAGCTTAAGGTCGTTGAGGGCCCAGTTCAGGGCTGAGGAGGCCTTCTCGAAGGAGGGGTAGCGGCCGTAGCTCTGGTAGGTCTGCGCGGCGGTCGCGGCCTTGAACAGCGGGGACTGGGTGGGGCGGATGATGGCGGTGGCGCAGGCGCCGGCCGGTTCGCCGGTGGAGAAATCGGGCTTCACGGCCGGCTCGGTCAGGATAGCGCCGCTCTGGCATTTGAAGTAGCACTTGTTATTCTTGAAGTCGGTGAAGAGGCAGGTGTCCAGGGTGGTCTGGGGCTGCGGGGGGAAGTGGTTCTGCCCGTTGATCTGGGCCAGGATGGAGCCGGCGTCCGGGATCTGCTGCTTGTCGGCGCCGCGGTAGTCGCCGCCGCCGCACTTCTCATAGACGCTGGCGGCTTCCGGCTTCACGGGCTTCACCTGGAAGGATTCGCCGCTGTAGCATTTGAAGTTGCAGAGGCCGTCTTTCAGGCCGGTGAGGTAGCAGCTGTCCGGGTTGCCGGGGTTGGGGAAAGGGTTTACCTTGGAAATGCCCGCGGGGGTGAGTTTCTGCAGGTCGGCGAAGTCAGAGGCTCCGGCCAGGCCGGGCATCAGCGCTATCGCTATGGCGGTAATAAGGTTTTTCATTCTTTATCTCCTTCTGCTTTGCTGGCTGTCTAGGGTTAGGATACAAAAGAAACCTGAATTCGCTTTAGAGGCTAACGGCCCTCTTTTTTGCTGGAAAATGGCCCGGCCCGCGTAGGCCCCTGAGGGCCTAAGGCCTAGGTCCTTTGCTTTGCCGCGGCAAGGGCGGTAAAAAAGTGAATTTCCGGAATTGGTCCCCAAATAGGCCTTTCTCCTATGAAGACTTGACATGTCTATGGGTCTTTAGGCCCAAAAAGCAATAGGCCCAAAGACTTCGATTTGACTAGGTCCTTTAGTCTTGATTATAATCAATGGACAGCTAAACTATAGGTGTAGGTTAGCGTTGTCAGACCAAACCGCAGTTCTGGAGGAGTAATGTTAAGGAAAGCCGCCGCAGTTTTCGCGATACTGTTCGTAACCGCAAACCTGGTGTCCGCGCAGATCAGCTTCGACACCCCCAGCAAAACCACCCTGCAGCAGGAAATAACCGCCCTCGACCTGAGCGTGCCCGTGGCCGCCCCGGTGGAGGAAAAAGCCAAAATAGACAAGGAATGGACCGTGATGGTCTTCCTTAACTCCAAGAATAACCTGGAGAAATACGGCCTCCTGGACGTCAACGAGATGGAGAAGATCGGTTCCTCCGACAAGGTCAACGTGGTAGTGGAAATGGGCCGCATCAACGGCTACGCCACCAACGACGGCGACTGGAAGACCACCCGCCGCTTCCTCATAAAGAAGGACAATGACTTCTCTAAGATAACCTCCCCTGTGCTGGCCGACCTCGGCAAGACCGATATGGGCGACTACAAGAGCCTGATAGCCTTCGTAAAGTGGGCCAAGGCTACCTATCCCGCCAAGAAGTACGCGCTGATAGTCTGGAACCACGGTTCCGGCTGGGACAAGACCCGCGCCCTGGGCCTCACCAAGGGCATCTCCTACGACGATGAGACCGGAAACCACATCACCACCCCCCAGTTGGGCCAGGCCCTCAAGGAAATGGGCGGCGTGAACGTGTACGGCTCGGACGCCTGCCTGATGCAGATGCCTGAAGTGACCTACGAGATCAAGGATTATGCCGAATACATCGTGGGTTCCGAAGAGACCGAACCCGGAGACGGCTACACCTACGACCTGTGGCTGGGCCCCGTGGTGGCCAAGGGCAACATGACCTCCTACGAGCTCGGCAAGGCCGCCGTGGACGGTTACAGCAACCACTACCAGCAGATCGGCGAGGCCTCCACCCAGAGCCTCCTGAAGACCTCCGCGCTGAAGGACTTCAACGTGCTGGTGAACGACTTCGTGGCCACCGCCATGGACGCCAATGAGAAAGCGCTGGTGAAGACCGCCGCTTCCGGCGCCCAGAGCTACGCCGTGTACGACAATAAGGACATGGCCCACTTCTTCAGCCGCTACGCCGCCACCACCAAGAACGCGGACGTGAAGATGAAGGCCCTCGCCCTGAAGAGCTACATTGACGGCACGCTGATAGTGCACAACCGCGTGAACGGCAACTTCACGGACGGCAACAGCCACGGCATGTCCGCCTATATGCCGAGCTACTCCTTCAACGGAGACTATATGGAACTGGCCTGGGCCCGCGACGGCCAGTGGGACGAGTTCATAAAGTGGTACCAGGCTAAATAAGTCAACCGCCTGTATAAGGAAGGGCCGGCTTAACCGCCGGCCCTTTCTTTTAGGGGACGTTCATTCCTAATTCCTAATTCGGGGCCTTATTGAGGCGCTTGCGTTGGTTTGAATTAGGAATTAGGAATGAACGTCCCCTATTCCCTTTGGGCCCAGGCGCCTCTGGGCCCAGCGCCCCTTGTGAGGGGTCCGCCTGTGCCGTAAACTATTGGTATGAAAAGCATCACGCGCAGGATCACGGAGGTTCCCATGATACGACGCATTTCGCTGTCGGCCTTAGCCGTTTCCATGTTCGCTTCGCTCGCCGCCGCTGAGGTGGATTTCGACCGGGGCGGTTTCGACATCAAGGCCGCCATCGCCGAGGCCCAGGTTGCGGTGCCCGAGCCGGAACTGGAAAAGGGCCTGCTGACCGACTGGCTGTTCGGCAAGAAGAAGCCCGCCGAATGGACCATAATGGTTTTCTCCAGCGCCAAGAACGACCTGGAACCCTTCCTGCTCAAGGACCTCAACGAGATGGAGAAGATAGGCTCCTCCGACAAGGTCAATATAGTGGCCGAAGTGGGCCGCATAGACGGTTATGACGATACCGACGGCGACTGGAAAGGCGTGCGCCGCTACCTGATCCAGAAGGACAACGATACCTCCAAGATGGGGTCCAAGATGCTGCAGGACCTGGGCATGAAGGACATGGGCGACTACAAGAACCTGGCCGAATTCGGCAAATGGGCCAAGAAGGCCTATCCCGCCAAACGCTACATGCTGATAGTTTCCAACCACGGCTCCGGCTGGGAGAAAGGCATAGAGATCCCCAGGGTCACCAAGGGTATCTCCTATGACGAGGAGTCCGGCAACCACATCAACACCCCGCAGCTGGGTCTGGCCCTCAAAGAGATCGGCAAGGTGGACGTATTCGGCACCGACGCCTGCCTGATGCAGATGGCCGAAGTGGTGTACGAGATCAAGGATTCCGTGGACTATATAGTGGGTTCCGAAGAGACCGAGCCCGGCGACGGCTACACCTACGACACCTTCCTGGGCCCGTTGGTGAAAAATCCCGCCATGCTCCCGGCCGACCTGGGCAAGCAGGCCGTGAACGCCTACAGCGACCATTACGACCGCATAGACCAGGGCTACACGCAGAGCGTGGCCAAGGCCGCCTCCGTGACCAAGCTGCTGACGCTGACCAACGCCTTCGTGGACTCGGTGATGGCCGCCAAAGAGAAGACCCTGGCCGTGAGCGCCCGGGACGCCTCCATCAACTACGCCATGGAAGAGAACCGCGACATGTACGACTTCGCCCGCCGCGTGGTGGAGGGCAGCAAGAGCGCGGACGTGAAGGCCAAGGGCCAGGCCCTGATGAACTTCATAACCGGCGACCTGGTGCTGCTCAGCCGCGCCCGCGACAGCAAGGGCGGTTACTGGAGCGAGCCCAAGCAGTACACCCTCTCCAAGGGCATGGCGGCCTACTTCCCCGCCGGTTCCCTGGGCGACGGCTACGCCGACCTGGCCTGGGCCAAGGTGTCCCGCTGGGACGAGTTCGGGGTCTGGATGAACCAGCGCTAACAGATCGGGCTTAAGAGAAGAGGCCGGCCTAACCAGCCGGCCTCTTTTTTTGCCTTGGCAGGCCGAATAACAGGAGCGGGTGGCGAGGGTGTGCCTTCCGAGGGATTTCCCGGAAGCCCGAGCTTGCGTAAGCGCGAGGGCTGAGGGATAAACGGCGCGCACGGTGTGCGCGACCGTGTGCCCGAGGAAGGTATACCCTCGACAGGACCCGCGCACTTGCAGGCCTGCCATGCCCAAAAACCTTGAGTTGGGAGGGTAAATATAATAATCTTGAGGGAAGTTACCCTATTAAGGGCCCGGAAGGGCCCGCTGGAGGCAGTGAATGAAGAGATTAGCCATAGCGGTACTTGCCCTCACCGTTTCCGCCCAGGCGGCGTTCGCCGGCGTGAACTTCGACGGCGGCAAGTTCGACCTCAAAGCCGAGATAGCCAAGCTGGACGTTTCCGCGCCCGAAGCGGCCGTGTCCAAGGCCCGCCCGGACAAAGAATGGACCATCATGGTGTTCATCAACGCCAAGAACAACCTTGAGAAGTACGGCCTCAAGGACATGAACGAGATGGAAATGATAGGCTCCGGCGACAAGTACAATGTCGTGGTGGAGCTGGCCCGCATAGAGGGTTTCGATTCCTCGGACGGCGACTGGAAAACCTCCCGCCGCTACCTGGTGCAGAAGGACGCCGACGTCAGCAAGGTCACCTCGCCCATAGTGGAAGAGCTGCCCAAGGCCGATATGGGCGACTATAAGCACCTGGTGGAGTTCGTGAACTGGTCCAAGGCCAAGTACCCGGCCAGGAAGTACATGCTCATAGTCTGGAACCACGGCGCCGGCTGGATCAAGGTCCCGCTGCGCAAGGCCGCCCGCGGCATTTCCTACGACGACGAGACCGGCAACCACATCACCACCGTGCAGCTGGGCCAGGCCCTCAAGGAAATGGGCGGCGTGGACGTGTACGGTTCCGACGCCTGCCTGATGCAGATGGCCGAAGTGGTGTATGAGCTGAAAGACCACGCCACCTACATCGTGGGCTCCGAAGAGACCGAGCCCGGCGACGGCTACACCTACGACACCCTGCTCGGCCCGCTGTTCGCCAAGCAGAACATGGGCCCGGCGGAGCTCGCCAAGCTCGCCGTGGACGCCTACAGCGACCATTACCAGAAGCTGGGCCAGGCTTCCACCCAGAGCTACCTGCGCACCAGCCAGCTGGCCGGCTACCTGGACGCCTCCAACGCCTTCGCCTACGCCGTGACGCAGGCCGGCGACAAGGAAACGGCCCGGGCCGCCATGGAAGCCGCCCAGAGCTACGCTTACCCCGAGAACAAGGACGTCTATCACTTCGCCCAGCTCGTGGCCGCCTCTACCAGGAACGCGGACGTGAAGGCCAAGGCCGAAGCGCTGATGACCTTCATAAAGACCAAACTGATAGCCCACAACCGCACCAACAACAGCGAAGGCGGTTGGTGGGGCCCGGAGCTCTACGACAACTCCCACGGCATAGCGGCCTACCTGCCCGGCGGCGCCGCCCCGGCGCACTACGCCGACTTGCAGTGGGCCAAGTACTCCAACTGGGACGAATTCATAGACTGGCTGAAATAAGCCTGGGGAAGAGTTCCCGAAAGAAGCCGCCCGCCTTGCCGCGGGCGGTTTTCTTTGGGGTAAAAGAGAACCGGCCGGGGAGTCCCGGCCGGTTCTTTGCTTTGGCTGCGAAGGGTTACTTCTGTTCTTTCGCGGCGGCTTTGGCCACTTCGGGGCCGCCTTCGACGGCGCAGACTTCGGTGTCCTTCTCGGGTTCCACTTCGTGGGCGCGGGCCAGTTCGCAGGCGCGCTTCTTCTCGGAGCGGCCTATGAAATAGATGGCGATGAACATCAGCACCAGGCCCACCCAGTCCTCGGTCTTGGGGATCTTCTGCCCGGGGATGAACCAGAATACGAACAGGGTGGCCACGGTGCCGGCGATGAGCGAGGTGAGGCGGTTCACCAGGCCGGCGAAGGTGGCCGTGCGGCCTTTGAACATGAACAGGAACACCGAGAAGAAGGCGGCGATGCCGAAAGGCAGGCCGGAGAACATCGCAAGCTTCCACCGGTCCGGGGCGCCCTTGAAGGCGTTGGAGAACTGGAATTTAAAGGAGCGCGTTACTTCCTTCACCGGCTTGTTCAGGGCGGCCGCGGCGGCGGTCAGGTCTTCGGCCTTGGCTTTTTTGGCGGCCAGCAGGGCCGAGGCGGCGGCCAGCGCTTCCTCTGTTTCGGCGCGTTCGGCGGGGGTGAACTTGGAGGTGTCGGAGACCAGCAGGTCCTGCGCCTTCTGCATGGAGGCCGAGAGGGCCTGCTTTTCCGCCGTGGCGGTAGCCGCGGCCGCGGGGGCGGCCACCGGCAGGAACGGCAGTTCGGCCGGTTTATTGACCACGTGGAAGAAGATGAAGCCTGACAGGACCAGCGCCGTGAAGGACGTTACCTGCTCTATGGCGAAAAAGCCCTTGGTGTCGTAGATGGCGCCCTTGGGCCGGGTGTTCTTGTAGTAGTTCATGATGTAGATGCGGATGGTGTAGGACACCAGGTAGAAGGTCAGGATCGTCATGGCGGCCGCGTTGCCGATAAAGTCGAAATTGGCCTTGTCTATCACGAACAGCGCGGACAGGGCGGCCCCGGCGCCGGAGGCCTGGGCCGCGGCGGCGGCGCCCTTGAAGTTGAGCATCTGCAGGGCCACGGCGGTTATCGCAATGATCACGGCGATGTTCTCCTCCCAGTACACTTTCTTGGTGAGGATGCCCTGGCGGATCTGCACCTCGTCGATGATGCGGCTGATGACTATGATGCTGGCCCGCATGATGATCATGGCCACCATCACCGAGATGGGCAGCGTGTACATGAGCGTAGTGGTGGGGATCACCACCGCGGTGCAGAGGCCCGACGGGACGATATAGAGGAATTCTTTCGGCATGCTGATGCCGAGCACCTTGATGTAGTTGGTGGACTTGAACTTGTACCAACCGAGCAGCAGCACGATGCCGGTGGGGATGAGCATGCTGCCCATGGTGTTGAAGACGGTGTAGGTGGTGCCGCCTATGCCTATGACCTTGTCGAAATATTTGGCCAGGAAGCCGGTGATCACGTAGAGGCCGAAGTAGCCGAAGGAAAGCTGCAGCAGCCGCTCCGTGGTGCCCTCGTGGGTCTTATGGGTGAAAACAGTGACAAGAGTCTTTATCATCGTGGATCCTCGCTGGCTTAACGTATTTATATCTTAATAAAATTGACCGGTTCCCGCAATGACGGGGTTTAGCGGGAGGTATGGCGCAGCAACCTGTCCGCCTCGGCCAGCCCGGCTTGCGCCGGGACGTAGGCGGGGTCGGCGGCCGCGGCGGTAAGGAAAGTTTTGCGTGCTTCGCCTGGCTGTTTCAGGGCGAGGAAGGTGAGGCCCAGGTTGGTCCAGGCCATGTGGTTGGAGGGCTTAAGGAAAGCGGCCCGACGGAGCAGCGGCAGGGCCTCGGCCGGCCGGCCGGCGCGCGCCAGCGCCGTGCCCAGGTTGTAGAGCGCGTCGGCGTTGTCGGGGTTCATCCGCAGCACGGCCAGCAGGCGCGGGGCGGCCGCGGCCGGGGCGCCGCGCTCCAGCAGGGCCTGGGCCAGGTTCAGGTTGGCGGTCTCGCTGGCGGGGAAACGCTCCAGCACCGCGGTCCAGAGCGTTTCGCTGGAGCGCCAGGTCTTTATCAGCGGAACTGTGACGCTTGCCTCGGCGGCGAGCAGCAGGCACAGGGCCGCAGCGGCCGCCGCGCGCCACCTGCGGCCGGCGGGCAGGAGGGCCGCCGCTGCCGCCAGCCCGGCGATAATAAGGCCCAGCAGCGGCAGGTACAGGTAGCGGTCCGCGGCCAGCGCCGGGCCTATGGGGATCACGGCCGCGAAAGGCAGGATGTTGACCAGGAAGAACAGCAGCCCGAAGGAGACCTGCCTGGCGCCGCGCTTCACCGCCAGGGCCAGCGCGCCGGCAAAGGCCAGGGCGGGCAGCACGTAGAGTAAATGCTTCGACGACAGTTCGGCCAGGGTTTCCTTGTAAGGGTAGAGGGCCGAAAGCCGCAGCGGCCAGGCGGCGTGCAGCAGGTAGAAGGACAGCAGCTTTCCCCAGGGGGCGGCCAGCGGCGAGCCCCGGTCGGCCTGGGCCGCGGCGGCGATCACGGTGAAGAGCCCGGCCAGGGCCAGCAGCCCGGCCTTCTCCAGCAGGTTGCGGCGGTCCAGCGGGCGGCCGGCCCGCCAGTCCAGCGCCAGCAGGGCCAGCGGCAGGGTCACAGCCGAGGCCTTGGCCAGCAGCGCCAGCAGGAAAAGGCCGGCTACCAGCGTTGTGCGGCCCCGGCCCTCGCGGCCGCGCAGGTAGGCCAGCAGGGCCAGCAGGTAGAAGAAGGCGTAAAGCAGGTTCTTGCGCTCGGCCAGCCAGGCCGCCGATTCCACGTTGGCCGGGTGCAGCGCCCAGAGCAGGGCCCCGCCCAGCGCCAGCCAGTCCGAACCCAGCAGAAAGGACAGCAGCAGGAAGGCCAGCGCGGCGTTGGCCAGGTGCAGCAGCAGATTGCCCGCGTGATGCGCCCCGGCCCGCCCGCCAAAGACGGCGGCTTCGGCCGCCAGCGACAGGTCGGTGAGCGGGTGATAATGGCCCAGCCGCGGCGAGGTAATTGTTTTGAGAAGGTTGGCTGCTGTCGGTCGGTTTACCGCGGGGTTATTGTAGGTGTAGTCGGGGTCGTCCCAATTGGTGTAGCCGGCCCCGAGGACGGGCCAGTAGGCGGCTAAGACGGGGAGGAACAGCAGCGCCAGGAAGAAGAAGCGTCTGCGCATGCCGGGCGCTTCAGGGTTTCTGGGACCGCTTCTTGGAAAGTTCGGCGGCTTTCTTGATCTTGGACACCAGGGCGTCCAGGTCGAACGGCTTTACCAGGTAGTCCATGGCGCCGAAGAGCAACGCGTCGTTGAGGGTGGCGGCGTCGTTGAGGCCGCTGACCGCTATGATCGGGATATGGGCCGCCGCCTCGTGAGAGCGGATGTCGCCCATGAGGCTGATGCCGTCCACGCCGGGCATCATGATGTCCATCAGGATGACGTCTGGCACGGCGCCGGGCTTGGCCGCGGCGAAGAATTCGCGGGCTTTCTTGGGGTCGGAGAAGGTCATGACCTCGAAACCGGCCGAAGCCAGCCCCGTCTCGTAGATCTCAAGGATGGTCTCGTCGTCGTCGACGGCGGCCACTTTTATGCGCGTTTCGTCTGCCATAGGCTTATTCTAACAAAAAAATCCCGCCAGTTAGCGTTTCTTTTTGGGGGCCGGGGCGGGGGTTTTTTCCGGCTCCGGGGTCGCCGCCCTGAAAGTGTTCACCACTTCGCACCTGAAGGTGCCGCGGGTACTGGGTACGTAGAAAAGGGTGCGCAGGCCGTGCAGCTGCCGTTTGGAAACGAAATCCTGGAGTTCTTTCACCGCGGCTTCGGTCTCGAGCGGCACCAGGCGGTAGGGCTCTTTTATGGCGGCCATCAGCGGCTTGACCCGGTTGATGTCGCCGGTCTCTATGTTCTTCACCTCGCCGTCCACGGCGGTCTTGTCGCGGAACGAGGCCAGGTCTTCGCCCTCCACCGGCACCGCGCGCAGGAAGGCCGGCAGGTTCTTGTCCTGCGGCAGGGCGGCCACGGCTTTCTTCACCTCGCCGAAGGCGTAGGAGAAGGCCTCGCCGAAATTGTTGAGGGGGGCGTCGGTGCGCTTGAGCTCGCCGCTGATATAGGCGGAGATCTTGAGCATGTCGCCGCGGTAGAAGACCAGCTTGCTCTCCTTCACGTTCTGGGAATTGATGATCTCGGAGTTGTCTATCTCGCGGAAGAAGTCCTTCACGAGCTGGGGTTTTATGGTGCCGCGCCGGGTGACCAGGGTGCGGGCCGTTTCCTCGCGCAGCACGGCTTTGCCGTCCTGGGAAACCTCCAGGTAGAATTCCTGGCCGGTCTTTATGGAAGAGACGGTCATCCAGGCCGTCTTGGCCCTGGAGCGCTCGTTGTATGGCCTGAAGGCGGCCAGGCTGAGGGCGCAGGCCGTTAAGGCCGCCAGCAGTAAAACCTTACCCTTCATGCTTCTCCAGCGCCCTGTCGGCGGAAAAGCCCAGGCCGTGCTTGAAGGCCGCCGCGCAGATGAGCAGCAGGGCCAGGTTCTGTACGAACTCCTGCCCCAGGGAATTGCTCCCGGCCGCGCCGAAGCAGCCGCAGGAGGTGATTTCCAGGCCGCGCAGCCAGGCCTGGCCCAGCAGCAGTTCGAAGAAGACCAGCATCAGCGCTATGAAGCCGGCGGTCAGGCGGGTGAAGACGCCGGCCGCGAGCAGCAGGCCGGCCCAGAGCTCCACCCAGGGCACCACGTTGGCCGCTATAAGGGCCAGTTGCGGCCCCACCACTTTGTAGCTCTCTATGGCGAAAGCGAATTCCTCGGCGGGGGCCAGGGCCTTGATGAGGCCCGAGTAGATGAAGACCCCGCCTACCGCGAGGCGCGCTATCAGCCCGCCTATGTCCTGCCGCGTCAGTTTTTCGTTCATGGTTTTGCCGAGCCCCTGAGGATATTGTCGAACTTCATGGCCTGGTCTATCAGCTGGGCCGAGCCCACGGCCCGGCGCCCGTTGATGAAAAAGGTGGGAGTGGCGTTGACGCCCCGCATTTCGCCCTCGGCGATCTCCAGTTTGAGGCGCTTGAGCGTGGCGGGGGCTTCGGAACAGGCCAGGATGGCCGGCCAATCCAGCTTCAGCCGCCTGGCGTAAACCTCGAATTCGCCGGGCATCGTCCTGGCCGTGCCCCATTTCTCCTGCCCCTCGAACAGCAGGTCGGCGTATTCCTTGAACTTGCCCTGTTCGCCGGCGCAGTCCGCGTAGGCCGCCGCGTGCAGCGACCAGGGGTGGATGTTGAGCAGCGGGTAATGCTTGAAGGTGACATGCAGGCCGCCGTTAAAGACCTTCAGCATTTCATCCACCTTGCCCGAGGCGTGGCGGCAGGCCGGGCAGGCGAAATCGGTGTATTCAACTATCCTCACCTGGGCTGTCTCCGGCCCGAAGGTGCGCCAGGCGGGCACCGGCTTGTCCGGGACCAGGCTGAACTGCCGCGCCAGCAGCACGGCAAGAGTGGAGAAGAAAATCAGGGCGGCGGCCAGCGCCAGTTTACGGCCGGTTCGGGTGTCTGTCATAGGCGAAATTATATCACTTTAACTATCTTAGCCGGAGACGTGGCGCCCTTTATAAGCAGTATCTTTTTCGCGTTTATGCCCAGCGTCAGCGACAGCAGGCGGATGGCGCTGGCGTTGGCCAGCCCGCGCTCGGGCGGGGCCTTGGTCCAGATCTCGTAGGCGTCGGCGGCTTTTTTGAGGATCCTGTCCCGCCTTTCGCCCGGGTGCACCTTCAGTTTTATGAACATCAGGCCAAGAGCGACTTGGAGGTCATGTCCGCGGGCTGGGGCAGGCCCAGCACCTGCAGCACCGTGGGCGCGATGTCCGAAAGTATCCCGTGCGGGCGCAGCTTCACCTTGTCCGCGTCCTTGGCCACGTAAATGAATTCCACGGGGTTCACGGTGTGGGAGGTCTTGGGCATATTGATCTTGTAGTCCCACATCTCCTCGGCGTTGCCGTGGTCCGAGCTGATCATCACGGTATAGCCGCGCTTCAGAGCCTCGTCGGCGAGCATGCCCACGCTGACGTCGGTGATCTCCACGGCCCGCACGGTGGCGTCGTAGATGCCGGTATGGCCCACCATGTCGCAGTTGGCGAAGTTCACCACTATGAAGTCGTATTTTTCCGACGCTATCTCCTTGAGGGCGCGTTCCCGCACTTTCGGGGCGTCCATCTCGGGGTGCTCGCCGAAGGTGGCCGGGTCCCAGGTGCCTTTTATCTCCACCTGGTCCTCGTCCTTGTAGGGTTCGGTGCGCTTGCCGTTGAAGAAGGAGGTGACGTGCTTGAACTTCTGCGTTTCGGCCAGGCGCAGCTGCTTGAGGCCCGCGGCCGAGATCACCTGCCCCAGCAGGTTGTCCATGCCGCCGCCCTCGTCCATGGGCGGCAGGGCGCTGAACTTGAACTCGTCGTAATAGCGGGTGAGGCCGCAATACACCACGTCCAGTTTCTTCCAGCGGTTGCCGGGGTAATTGTCCTCCACGAAGCACTTGGTGAGCTCTATGGCGCGGTCCTGGCGGAAGTTGAAGTGAATGACGGAATCCCCGTCTTTCATGCCGGGGTAATCGCCTATGATGGTGGGCGGGATGTACTCGTCCACTATGGGCTGGCCGTTGGGGTTCTTGAGGGTCTCGTAGGCGGAATTCAGCGCGGCTTCGGCGGAAGCGGCCTTCGCCCCTTCGGCCTTGGTGAGGGCGTTATAGGTCTGGTCCACCAGGCTCCATTTCTCGCCGCGGTCCATGGCGTAGTAGCGGCCCATGATGGTGCCCACGGCGGCGTTGCCGGTCTCCTTTATGACTTCGTCCAGCATCTTCACAAAAGCGAGGGCGGAGCGGGGGGGCGTGTCGCGGCCGTCGGAGAAGAAATGTATCCACACTTTCTTTATGCCGCGCTTTTTGGCCTCGCGCATGATGGAGTACAGGTGGTCCTGGTGCGCGTGCACGCCCTCGTCCTGGACGAGGCCCATGAGGTGGAGGGCGGAGCCCTTCGCCACGCAGTTATCGAGCGCGGCTTTCAGGGCGGGGCGGCCGAAGAAGGTGCCGTCCTCTATCATGTCCTTGATGCGCTTGAGCTCCTGGATGACTATGCGGCCGGCGCCTATGTTGAGGTGGCCCACTTCGGAGGAGCCCTGGTAGCCCTTGGGCAGGCCCACGGATTCTCCGGCGGGTTCCAGCACCGTGTTGGGGTACTGCTTGAGCAGGCGCTTCATCACGGGCGTCTTGGCGTTGCGCACCGCGTTGAACTTGTCTGGCCGGTACATGCCCCAGCCGTCGCGGATTATCAGGAGAACTTTGTTTTTAGCCATTTGGATACCTCGGAAAGCTCGTATCCCTATATTTTAGGAAATTTAGAGTGAACTTTCCGGGTGCCGGGGGGCACTAATCAACGGACGGTAAAACTCACCCTCAGGAGGACATATGAAGACCTTGAAGATGCTGGCGTTGGCGGCGGTACTTTCCCTTGGCGCGGGGCTCGGGTTCGCGGCGGAGCTGGCGGTGCCGCCCGGCTACAGGGCCGTGGTGGTGCCCGTGGAGAAGGCCGAGCTGGCCTTCATAAAGCCGGGCAGCCGGCTGGACATGACGGTGACCTTCAGCGCCCTGCTCAAGGACGACCGCAAGGAGCTGGTGACGGCCACCATCCTGCAGAACCTGCTGGTGCTGGCCACCCTGGACAAGGGCGGCGTGCGGGCGCTGGTGCTGGCGCTGAACCCCAACGAGGCGCAGTACGCCAACCTTTCCATGTCGGAAGGCTACCGGATAAATTTCACCATCCGCAACCCCGGCGACAGGGAGTTGCACCCCATGGAGATAGCCAGTTTCCGGCGCCTTATCAAAGGCGATAAGGAAGAGGAAAAGGCGGCCGAAAAAAAGGAGCCGGCCAAGGCGCCCTGACCCGGCCGCTGCGCGGGCCGCTAAAGGTATAATATCCTTCATGCGGCCCGCTTGCTTTCTTTTCTGCCTGCTGGCGCCGGCCTTATCGGCCGTGCCGGAGAAAGCGGCGCCACGGAGGACGAATGCAGGACGCTGAAAAAGGAACGCACTGGATGGTATGGGTGCTGGTGGTGCTGGTGAGCATGGCGGTTGGCGCGCTGGCCGTAAAGTGGGTACTGGGCCCGCGGCCGGCCGCGGTGGAACAGGCTGCCGCTCCGGCTCCGGCCCCCGACCCGGCCCCGGCGCCGGCGCCGGCTGCGGCTCCCGCCACGGTCAGCGACCAGTCGCATTTTGACCTGCCTGGCGACGAGCAGGAGGGGGACTCCTCGGTGGTCTGGGGAAAAACCCCCGGAGCCTCTAAAGGAACTTCCGTCCCCGCCGCTGCCGCCCCCGCCGCCTCTCCGGCGGACACCAAAAAATCCAGGCAGCTCGGCATGGTTAAAAACGCGCTCAGCAAAGCCGCCGAAAAACTACTTGATAATCCCAAGGCCCTGGCGGCGCTGTTCAATAACGATTATGTGGTGAAAGGCTTCATGTCCCGCGAGACGGTGCGCGGGGCCACGGCCAACAAGGCCGCGCTTGCCGCCTATCTGAAGAACCCCGCCAACCTTTCGGCCTTCATGGCCAAGCCGGTGGTGCAGCGCGGGCTGAATGATCAGCAGCTTGTCGGCGTTATGGCTTCTTCCAAACTCGTGGGCGCCCTGCTGGACAGCCCCGGCGGCAAAGCCCTGCTGGCCGACCAGAAACTGCTCGGAGAGGTAATTAGGGATAACCCCGGGATAGTCACCGTGATCTCCAATCCGGCCATAATGTCCGCCATGGCCCAAAATCCCAAAACCGCCGGAGTACTGGGCCAGGTGGGCAGGTAAAGGCATGGTTAAAAAAGATCGCTGTTCCTGGGCTTACGGCGCCAGCCCGTTCTATGTGCCCTATCACGACGAGGAGTGGGGCGTGCCGGTGTGGGACGACAGGCGGCAGTTCGAGTTCCTCACGCTGGAGAGCGCCCAGGCCGGGCTGAGCTGGTCCACCATCCTCAACAAGCGCGAAGGCTACCGCCGGGCTTTCGCCGGCTTCGACCCGGAGAAGGTGGCGCGCTTCGGCGCCGGGAAGATAGCCGCCCTGCTGAAGGACCCCGGCATAGTGCGCAACCGCCTCAAGGTGAACGCGGCCGTGAACAACGCCCGCCTCTTCCTGGCGGTACAAAAAGAATTCGGCTCCTTCTCGAAATATATCTGGGGTTTCGTGGGCGGCAGGCCCAAGGTCAACCGCTGGACCAGCCTGGGGCAGATCCCCGCCGTTTCCAAAGAATCCGACGCGCTCAGCGCCGACCTGAAGAGGCGCGGTTTCAAGTTCGTGGGCAGCACCATCATGTACGCCCACATGCAGGCCACCGGCCTGGTGAACGACCATCTGGTCTCCTGTTTCCGCCACCGGGCGTGCAGGCTGGCCGCAAAAACCGCTAAAATAACCGTATGAAAGGAATAAGCTTTCTTCTCAGGCGCCTGCTGGCCCTGCAGCTGGCTTTAGCCGCCTCCGCCTTTGCCGCCGGCCCCGAAGCGCCGTTCCGCAATCCCTTTACCGGAGCCGAACTCGGCTTCGCGGATATCCTGCCGCTGGGCGAACCCGAAGCCGATCCTTACGACAGGATCAATTACATAGCGCCCTGGGAGGTGCAGACTTCCGTGGTGCAGCCGCCGCCGGCGCCCGGCTCGCCCGAGGACCTGCGCGACCTCGCCGAACTGAAGCGCTGGCAGGCCGTGCGCACCAACGACCAGTGCGCCGCCGCCTGGCTGCAGGAGGACGCCGGCTACGAGGCCTTCTTCGGCGCCGTTTCGCCTTTCGCCCGGCCCGCGCCCGACAACGTGGCCAAGATCTTCCAGCGGGTGCGAATAGACGCGGCCTCGGTGATGTATCTGCTCAAGCGCAAGTACCGGCGGCCCCGCCCCTACCTGCGAGACATCAATATCCTGCCCTGCGTGGAAAAAGAGGACAGCTACGCCTATCCCAGCGGGCACTCCACCGTGGCCCGGGTCTTCGGGCTGATGCTGGCCGAACTGCGCCCCGCCCAGGCCTCCGTTTTCATGGCCTACGCCGACCAGGCCGCCCTCAACCGCGTCATAGGCGGCGTGCACCACCCTACCGACACCGCCGCCGGCAAACGGCTGGGCGACGAGGTGTTCAAGGCGCTCAAGGAAGACAAGACTTTCAGGTCCGACATGGACCTGCTGCGGCGCAGCCTGCGCCCTTAGGGGGGAGCGGTGATACATAAATTCAAGGTCAAGACCTCGGCCCGGTCCGAGATGTGCGACATCACGCGCGAAGTGCAGGCGCTGGTGCGCGAGAACGGAGCCGCCGAGGGCGTCTGCCACGTCTTCGTGCCGCACACCACCTGCGGCCTGGCCGTCAACGAGAACGCCGATCCCGACGTGAAGCGCGACATCATCGCCAAGCTGGACGACGCCGTTTCGGAGGATTTCGACTACCGCCACGGGGAGGGCAATTCCCCGGCGCACATCAAGTCCGTGCTGGTCGGGCCCTCGCTGACGGTTTTCATAGAGGACAAGACCCTGCAGCTCGGTACCTGGCAGGGGCTTTACCTCTGCGAGTACGACGGCCCCCGCAGCCGCGAAGTGTGGGTAAAGATCTTAAAGGGCTGACGCCCTTCCATGAATAAAAAATACGACGTGATCATAGCCGGGGCCGGCCCCGGAGGCGCCTCCGCCGCCCTCGCCCTGGCCAGGGGCGGGGCCAAGGTGCTGCTCCTGGAGCGTGGCGACAGCGCCCCGGTAAAAGGCACGGCCGTGCAGGGCCTCGGCTATATCTCCACCCCAGGCAAAACCCTGTTCGTGACCGACGGGCTGGTGGCGCTCACGCGCGCCCTGACGCTGGGCGGCAGTTCCGTGGTCTATCACGCGGTAGCTTACGAGCCGGACTACGCCCTTTTCGACCGGCGCGGCATAGACCTGCGCCCGCACGTGGCGGCCGCCAGGGCGGACAGCCCCTGCGCGCCGCTGCCGGACCGGCTGATAGGCCCCCGTGCCAGGAAGATCGCCGCCGGGGCCCGGGCCCTGGGGTATAGCTGGGAGAAACTGGAAAAATTCATAGACCCCGCCTGCTGCCGCCCGGGCTGCGGCAACTGCGCCTTCGGCTGCCCTTACGGCGCCAAGCGCACGGCGCGGGACCTGGCCCTGGCCGCAGCGGCGGCCGGGGCCGAGCTGGTAACGGGGGGCCTGGTGAAGCGCGTGCTGGTGACCGGCGGCCGGGCGCGCGGCGTGGAATACGTACTTAAGGGTAAAACTCTGAACGCCGAGGGCGGCGCGGTAATAGCGGCCGCCGGCGGGCTCGGCTCTCCGGAACTCCTGCTCAACAGCGGTGTGCCCGGCGCGGGCGGCGCCTTCTTCTACGACCCTTTCGTAGTGGTGTTCGGTTCCGCGGAGGAAAAATTCCCGCCCGGCGAGATCCCCATGGCCTTTGGCGCCCTGCTGCCTGAAAGCGACTGTTTTCTGTCCGACCTGGCCCTGCCGCGCGCCTATTATTCCGTGCTGGCCGCCCGGGCCGGGCGCCCCAATAAGCTGGCCGCCTATCCGCGGCAGCTGGGTATCATGGTGAAGACGCGCGACGAACTGGGCGGCAGCGTCAGCGCCGCCGGCCGCCCCGCCAAGCCTTTTACCGCCGCGGAGAAAGCGCGCCTGGCCGCCGGCTGTGCGCGGGCCGAGGAGGTGCTGGCCGCCGCCGGGGCCAGGGACATCTTCAGGTCCTGGCCCATGGCCTCGCACCCTGGCGGCGCCTGCGCCGTGGGCCGGGTGACCGACGCCGGCCTGATGACTAAATATAAGAACCTCTATGTCTGTGACGCCTCGGTGATCCCGGGGCGCTGGGGCCGTCCCCCGGCGCTGACCGTGCTGGCGCTGGGCCGCTACCTGGCCGGCAGGCTCCTTTCCCAACCGCTGAAATAATTCCGAAAACCGCGCTTCCGGCACCCCTTGACAGGTCAAGGGGGCGAGGGTATACTATTGGCGCGACCGTTCTCCCAAGAGAGGCTTTTATGAAAATAAGCGTCCTGGTACTATTGCTGTCTGTAAGTCAGGCCTTCGCGGCCGACAGCGGCCTTAACCCGTTCGCCTTCGACGGCTTCTCCGATACCGCCAAGGGCCTTGTGGTGACCGACGCCGGCCAGCCGGAGAAGCTGCAGGTGCCGCTGCGCCCCGTCTATGTGGAGCAGCCGGTGGTCAACCATCAGCCCAATGCCGGCCGGTACCGGCCGTATATTCCTTCGCTCGACAGGGTGAAGGCCGTGTTCCTGGCGCCGTACGACCCCAGCCGCGACTCCAAGGGTTACGGAGAGATGGAGATAGAAGAAATAATGGCGGCCATAGACAAGACCGCCGCCGAGCTCACCAAGATGGGGATAAAGGTCATTTTAGTGGGTAATCCGGGGCCGGAGCTGCGCGCTTCGGTGGCGGCCGTGAAATCCTACGGCGGCAACATGGCCAACCTTGAGACCTTCGCCAAGAAGGATTACCACCTGAACCATCTTTGGTTCCGTGACTACGGCCTGCTGCCCATCAAGGACCTGGGTACCGGCCGCTGGGACAATATCAGCATGATCATAAGGGGCAAGCCGCTGAACGACCTCCTGGCCTTCGCGCAGCAGCGCTTCGGACTGCGCACCATAGACAGCCTGGACGTGAGCGAGACCGGCGGCCAGCTGCGCGGCGGCAACATCCTAATGGACGAGGCCGGCCGCTGCTACTCGGCGGGCTTCAGGCACCCGCTCTACGAGGCCACCTTCAAGTGCACAAAGACCATCACCTTTCCCTGCCGGTCCGACGTCTGCCACACGGACGAATACGTGACGTTCCTCAAGAACGACACGGCCATCACCAACCAGCAGGAATTCGTGCCGGCCCTTAAGGAGGCCGGGGTGAAGAACATCAGGCTGGTCCCCTACGACGTGCACCTGTCGCTGGCTAACGTGCTCATAGTCAACGACACGGTGTTCATGATGTACCTGGACCACGTCAAAGACAAGATGCTGCAGGCTAAATCGGTGTTCGAGCGGGAAGGCTACAAAGTGATACCCATAAACTCGGGCGGCGCGGGCAGGCAGTACGGCGCCGTTCATTGCCTGACGAAAGAGATACCGGAGTAGGACGCTGAGGGAGGCGTAAAAAGACCGCCGGGGGCAGCCCCGGCGGTCCTTTTTTTGCCCGGCGGCGGGCTAGGCTTCCCAGTAGGCTTCCTGCAGGCTGTCCTCGCGCTCGGGCAGGCCGCGCGTGAGGCGCGGCGAGTTCTGCGCCAGTACTTCGTAGCTCACGCGGTTGGCGTACTTGCAGATCTGCGACAGCGAGGAATAGGTGAGGGAATTCACCGAGTTCTTGGGCGACTTGGGCACCTTGGTCTGGTGGTATTTGCGCGCGCCCACGTCGTGCAGCAGGGCGGCCAGGGCGCCGTCGCCGGCGCCGTTGGTGTTCTTTATGATGGCCGGCCCGCCCAGGAACGGGTTGATGTGGCTGTAGATCTTTATGGGGTGCTTGCAGTCTTCCAGGCGCATGGGGCGGCTGAACTCGTAGAGGTTGTAGTCCACCAGCGACTTGGTATGCAGCTTGTGGGTGGTCTTGCGGGCGTAGTTCTCGTCCACGTAGCCGGCCAGGTACAGGCCGTGCTCGCCCACGGTGAGCAGGGCCAGGTCGGCCAGGTCCAGGGTGTTCTCGGCCGCCAGCAGCGGGTCCTTTATGCCGGTGAGCGCCAGGGCTTCCTGGTCGTTCATGGCCACGGCGGTCACGTACTTCTTTATGAAATCGCGGAAGAAGTCCTTTTTGGACTCAATGAGCGAGGCGGTGCCGAGCGTCATTACCACCGGCACGCGCGCCTTCAGGGCTATCTCGCAGGCGTGCACCGTGGACTTGAAGATGGGGTCGGCCTCGCTGCGCAGCAGGTAGGCCGAGATGAGCAGCGACGAGGCCTTCTCCACCACGTCCGCGGGGATATAGTCCGGGGACAGATCGTTCATGCAGCCCTTGCTGATGCCGAAGGTGCGGTCCCGGTCCGGCGTGACGAAGCAGACGGCGCGGCCCATGGGGTTGTCCGAAGGCTGCAGGTAGGCCAGGTCCACCTTGGAGCTGGTATTGCGGATATATTTGAAAGCGTAGTCGCCCAGGGTGATGTTGCGGCTGATGGCGCCCAGCGCCACCGAGCGCTCGTCGGAGAGCACGGAATAATTATGCAGGGTGTTGCCCACCGAGCCGCCGGCGTATTCGCCAAGGATCTTGTTCCTGGTCTTCAGGTCGCGGTAAATTTCGTCGGCCGCCTTGTCGTCCAGGATCTGGGATTCGCCCTTCTTCAGGCCGTAGCGCGCCAGAAAGTCCGGCTCCACCGCGCACTCAATGTCCACCAGCAGCTGGTCTATGCCTACCAGGTAGAAAGGTTCGGCCTGCACAAAATGCGGGTCCGCGCTCTCGCGGCCTTTGTCGCTCACGGGGAAGTAATGCTCGCTCTTTCTTTTGCCGGGGAATTTCATAGGTATATGATACCAATTTGCGACTTTTATGATTTTATCTTCTGGAAAATTTGATAATTATTTGAATGGCGCATTCGCGTATCAGCCGTTATACTATAACGGTAGGGCTTATGCTTAGACTCTCTATCCTGCTCAGCGCCCTGGTCTTTTCTTTGGGCGCGGAATCACCCCTGTCCGCTTTGGACCCCACCCTGCCGGTAACGGCGGTTGTAAGTCCCGCCGATCCTTCTTATCACAGCTCCCTGGCCTCCCTGGAAGGCACCGCCGCCGACGACGTCTCCGTTTCCGCCGTGGAGGTCAAGATAGTGCGCGAGTCCGACGGCTATTTCTGGGACGGCGCGGCTTTCGCCGCCGCCGAGACCTGGCTGGCCGCCTCTTTCGCCGACCCCAACTGGAGCTACGCGACCCTGCCCGTGTGGGTGAACGGCTCTTCCTATACCGTCATCTCCCGCGCGCAGGACGGCGACCTCAACTATTCGGAAACTTATTCCACCGCCATTTTTCATTTCGACACCGGCCTGCCCGTCTCCTCCGTCACGGTCCCGTCCAACGGTTCCGCTCCTGCTCTTTTCAGCGGCATCAGCGGCACTGCCGCCGACGCGGAATTCGGGATAGCGCAGGTCTGGGTGAAACTTATCCGCGCTTCCGACAATATGTACTGGAACGGCGCCACCTCGCAGTGGACCGTGGCCCAATCCTGGAACCTGGCCGCCGGCACCGTCACCTGGAGCTGGGCCGGCCCGCCGCAGGCCGCCATGACCATAGGGGGGACTTACTTCGCCGTGGCTGCCGCCAAGGATCTGGCCGGCAACGACCAGCTTGCCGAAGTGGGCGCCAGCACCTTTACCTTCGCCGGAGCCACTCGCCCGCCCGGCTGCGCGGACGCCATCAGCGTAAAGAGCGGCGGCAGCGGCAGTTATTTCTACATCCAGGACGCCCTGGACGCCATGTCCAAGGACCTGGCAGGAGACACCTGCATAGTAGTGGCCAATGACGGCTCCTATTCTGAGGAAGTCACGGTGCAGGGCTTCACCAATAACGGCTACCGCCTTATCATCATGCGCGAACCGGCCGGCGGCTCGCCGCAGGTTAGTCCGCCGGTCTCCTCTACCGCCGTCTTCCGCATCATGAACGCCAGCGTGACCATTGCCGGGTTCGACGCTATCCCGTCCGGCCCCACCCCGTACGGCGTCTACGCTTCTTCCGACAATGTGATCCTCTCCAGCATCTCCGTGGTTTCCGCCGGCAACATCAACCTGGCCGGTATCCGGCTGGCCGGGCTCAGCGAGGTGTCGGACTCGGCAGTGACCGCGGATTTCAGCCACGGTATCAGGCTGGACGGCGGCCTGAACCTGGTGGCCCGCACCTCGGCGGGCAACAATAGCGCCTCTTACGCCACCCTGTACCTTTCCGGGTCCTCTTCCAATACCGTTACCGGGAGTTCCTTCTCTAACCTGGGCGGCAGCGCCGTGGAACTGCTGAACAATTCCGATCGCAACCTGGTGGACCTCAGCACCATAACCGCGGATTCCACCGCCATAGCTTTCCACGCCGATAATTCTGACCAGAACACCCTCACGCGCAGTTACGTTGAGAATCCCTCCGGCTACGGCGCTTTCCTGGGTTTTGGCGCTGACGGCAATAATGTCAGTTCCAGCACGCTGGTTTCCGGGGCCGGTTCGTATTTTGCCCTGAAACTCGTCAGCGTTTCCTCCAACAGCGTAGAACACAATATCATCCTTAACCCGGCCGGCGTGGCCTATACCGACGTTACCGGCGCCGTCAATTCCGTGGCTCACAGCACTATCTCAGGCGGCGGCCTTGTGTTCGGGGCCGCTTTCCTGGACGACACCTATGGCGCTTTGGTGGCGGATTCTTTCGTAAGCGGCGGCGCCGGCCTCTTTGTGCGCGACTCCACCGCGGCCGTGGTAGCCGACAGCGTGCTGGTGGCCACCATCCCTGCTTATTCCGCTCTGCGGCTGGATTCCGGAGTGAGCTTCACGGCTTTTGGCAATACTGTTGTTTCCACCGGCACCGGCATACTGCTCGGCGCAGGGAACCTTGGAAATCTCGTTGTGACCTCCAATACGGTAGCCGGCGCGGCAGTCGGTCTTCAGCTGGGGCTGCCGGGTGCGGGGGCTTCGCTGGAGATATCCAGCCTTACCTTCCGGGACATGGCCGGAGCCTCCACCGGGGTCGAATTCACGGGCGGGCAGTTCGTTTCCACCTTTACCGGTTTCGCTTTCAATGGTCCCGGCCTGAGCGTCAACATGAATTCCCTGGCGCTGGCCGCCGGGTCGCGCGTGACGATGTACGATTATTCCGGAGCCCGCTCCGGGCCGCTTTATGAGAACGATCCGGCCGGCTACGTGGATTGGTACGGGGCCGATATTACCGCGCCGACTGTGGCGGTGCTGCAGCCTGTGAACGCATCGTTCCGCAGCCAGCTGCTCTCTCTTTCCGGCACCGCTAACGACAATGTGGTGGTCGGCAGCGTGACGGTGTCCGTGCTGCGCAACGACACCGGGCTTTATTGGGACGGCGCGGTGTGGGGCGCGGCGCAAGCCTGGGTGGACGCCTCCTTGTGGCCTTCGTCCTGGACCTACACCAATGTGCCCGCCTGGGTGGACGCCTCCTCTTACACGATAGTCGCCCGTGCCATGGACAGTTCCTTTAACTGGTCCGCGGTCTACAGCACGTCTGTTTTTACTTACGACATCACTCTGCCCACGGCTTTCATATCCGCCCCGGCGGATGCTTTGCGCGTATCCGTGCTCCCGTCGATTTACGGCACGGCCGGTGATGCTTTGGGCTCCGACTATCCGATGGTCCGCATATATGATGTGGCGCTGGATAAGTATTGGATGGATGGGACCGGATCCTGCGGCGCGGCGTCTTTGCCTGGTTGGGTCAGTTCGGACTGTTCCGGTTTTCCGGATATTTGGAATATCGCCGTGGGGTCTTCGATCGCTGGGGGAACGTTCTCGTGGAACTACGACTCCAGCTCACTGCCGTTCCCTGACCGTGACGCGGAATTGCGTGTTGAGGCGAAAGCCGCTGACAGGGCGGGGAATACGAGCGTTGTGAGTTCCACGTTCAGTTTTGACAGTACTCCGCCGTCTTCGGCGATTACATTCCCTCTGAATGGCGTTTCCTATTCGTCCGCAGCCGTGGCGTCCATATTCGGCACTTCCATTGATATTACCTCCTCGATAAATTCAGTAAGCATCAGGATGTGGTACCTCTCTGGCGCCACCACATATTACTGGCAGCCTACGCTTCCGCACTGGACCGCTTCCGATACGGGATGGTGGGCGATAGGCGGCGCCCCCGGGCCCAAGTCCACGATGAATCCCTGGACCTATACCAGCTCTGACTTTTCCAATCCCGGCAACGCTAATTTCGCCTGGCGCGAAGGAACTCACGACGGCTTGCCGGGTAAAGTCTTCAACTTGGCCACGAAAGCTGTGGACAGCACCGGCAATTTTGAGGTCAATTATTCCACCCGCAATTTCACGTATGTGGACGCGGATACCACGGCCCCCACGGTGGCGGTGATGGTGCCGGTGCATAATTCGGTGCTGAATTCGCTGCCTGAGCTCTCGGGTACGGCGGCTGACAATGTGGCCGTGGGCAGCGTGACTTTGAGCGTGCTGAATCTGGTGTCCGGCCTTTATTGGGACGGCTCCGTGTGGGGGGCCGCACCCGCCTGGGTGGACGCCTCCTTGTGGCCTTCGTCCTGGACTTACACCAATGTGCCAGCCTGGGTGGAAGCTTCTTCCTATGTGGTGACCGCCAGGGCCATGGACCTTTCCGGCAACTGGTCGGTGGTCTATGCCACCAACGTTTTCACCTATGACCTTACCGCGCCGGTCGCGGCCATAACCGCGCCTGTTACCGGCACCTACGGCTCTTTCTCGCAACTGACCGGCACCGCGGCCGACGCGCACGGCATAGCGCAGGTGCAGGTAAGCGTGCTGCGCGAAAGCGACGGGCAGTACTGGAATGGCGCCGCCTGGGCCGCCGGCCCGTTGTGGAATAATTCCACCGGCACTTTAACTTGGAACTATAACGGCATAACCGAGGCGGCGCTGGCCAGCGGCACTACCTACCTGTTCAATGTCCGCGCCTACGACGCAGCCGGCAATATTTCCGATCCGGGCCCGGTGGCGAGCACCTTCACTTATGTGTTGCCGGCGGGCGGTACGCTGAGCCCAGGCGTTTTCAGCGGGATAGGCGTGAGCTCGCTGACCGTGAACTGGAGTACTACCCACAGCACCGCTGCCGTTTACCAGGTGCGACTATCCTCCTGGGCCGCTGAGTCTCCATATCTGTACTCAGGTTCCACAGATACAACGTCCATTACTTTCACCGGGCTTACTCCAGATACCAGTTACTACGGCTTCGTCTCCACCATCCCCGGCTCCGGCTTTATCGCCAGCGGCTTCGGCATCACTCTGGCCTCAGCGCCGGCCTGGGTGGACTTCTCCTCGGTGGCCTATACCAGCGCCACCCTGGTCTGGGCCGCCGGCGCCAATCCGGCCTGGACCGTTTACGAGTTCGAACTCTCCACCAGCAGCGACTTCGGCGCCTTCACTTCCTCCGGCTCCGGCCCGGGCACCAGCGCTGACTTTACCGGTCTCGCCTCCTGGACGCAGTATTACGGCCGCGTGCGCGCGGTGAACGGCGCCGGGCTCAAGAGCGCCTACATTGAAGGCCTCACCTACGCGCTGACGCTGCCTATACTGCCCTCCGGTTCGGTGACCGGCCTGGCAGGGTCCGCCTTGAGCGCCACCACCGTCAGTTGGACCTGGAACGCCGGCACCGTGGCCGACGCCGATTACTTTGCCTTCTACGACGGGGCTAGCGTGTTCGTGGGCACCGCGGCTTTCGGCGCCACCGGCGCTTATGAGCAGGCCGGGCTCACGCCCAACTCGCCGCGCCTGCTGCGCGTGCGCGGCCGCAACACTTTGGGTGAAGGCCCCCTCGTTGATTCCGCCACCGTGTACACCCTGGCCGCCCTGCCCGCGGCGCCGGATTTCTCCGCGGTGGGTTACTCCAGCGCCACGCTGGGCTGGGCCGACGGCGGCAACCCGGCCGGCACCATTTACGAGTACGAGATCTCCGAGTCGAATATTTTCAGCACTTTCGTCTCATCCGGTTCCGGTACCGCCCTGAATAAGGCCTTCACCGGGCTGCTGCAGGGCGCCACCTATTACGGCCGTGTGCGCGCCGTGAACGGCGACTCGTTGGCTACCGCCTACGTTTCCCCGGCCGGCCCCTCCATAACGCAGGTGCTGCTGCCTTCGGGCCTGGTCAGCGGCCTGGCCGGCTCCGCCGTAGGCGTCAGTTCCATAGTGTGGACCTGGAACGTCGGCACGGTGGCCTCGGCGGACGGCTTTGCGCTTTACAATAATCCCGGCGTATCAGTGGGCACCGCCGCTTTCGCCGCCTCGGCGGCCTATACGCAGGCGGGCCTCGGGCCGAATTCTGCCAATATCCTGCGGGTGGCCGGCAGCAATAACAAGGGTGAAGGGCCGCTGGCCGCTTCCGCCACCGTGTACACTCTGGCCCAGGTCCCGGCCGAGCCTGTGGTTTCGCAGATAGTGCTGGGCAGCGCCGCGCTAACGCTGGGCCTGAACGGCAACCCGGCCGGCACCGAGCTGCAGCTCTGGCGCTCCGCCGATAATATTTCCTTTGAGAACGTTTATGAGGGCGCGCTCACCGCGTACTCGGACCCGGCCCTGGCCGAGTGCTCGCCTTTCTACTATAAGGCCCGGGCCCGCAACGGCGCCGGCGTTTACACCGCCTTCAGCCCCACACTCTCTTTCACCACCATGGCCTCCACGCCGGCCGCGCCCGGAGGGTTCTACGCCGAGGCCCTGGACGGCGCGCGCATCACCCTGGCCTGGGAGCCTTCGCCTTCGCTTTCCGTGGCAGGCTACCGCCTCTACTACGACAATGCCACCGGCACGGTGGATTACAATACGCCGCTCAACGTCTTTACTTCCACGGTGACCGGGTGGACCACCCCGGCCCTCAGCGCCAACAGCACCTACAAGTTCGCCCTGCGGGCGGCCGGCGGCTGCGGCAGCGAAGAGAAGAACGTTTCCCTGCTGGCCTCGGCGCAGGCCGTGGGCGTGCTCAGCGGCGTGCGCGCCGCCATAAAGGTGCCGCTGGCCGGCAAGCGCGTAAAGGGCAACAGCGTCACCATAGTGGCGGAGATCATCCTGGGCCAGCTCTCGCAGGTGGCGCAGGTGCGCTTCCAGTACACGCCTAGCGGCGCCGGCGCCTGGACGGATATAACCGCCGCCAACGTCAACCATCCCAACCCGGACCTGGCCGCGCCCTACTTCGTGCACCTGGACGCCGACGCCCTCGGCGCCGGCACGTACGACCTGCGCGCGGTGGCCACGGATATTTACAGCGTCGCCGACCCGGCCGCGCCGGCCATCACCATAGTGGTGGACCCGGTGGATTTCGACACCAGCGAAAGCGTTTCGGCCGGCGAGCAGCGCAAGGAACAGAAGATCAACAACACCGTGACCAGCACCGTGCAGGCCGCCGACGATACCACCACGCTGGTCTCCAAGGTGGTCATTCCCTCCGGCGCCGTGAACGATTCCACCGCCGCGCTCACGCTGGTGAACAACCCGGCCGCAGTGCCCGCGCCGCCCTCCGGGGCCGACGCCCTGAACCTGGCCGTGAAGGTGAACCTCTCCAACGGCCAGAGCCTGCTGGCCGCCGGCAAGACCGCCGCCCTCACCTTCTCCTACAAGGACGACGATAATAACGGCATAGTGGACGGCACCCTGGCCTCGGTGGAGCGCCTTAAGGTCTATACCGTGCCCGACGCCGGCGGGGCCTGGACCCAGCTGGCCACCTCGGTGGACAGGACCAATAAGACCATCACCGGCGTAACCACCCATTTCAGCTTCTTCTCGGTCTTCGCCGCGCCCGCCTCCGGCCTGTCCGCCATAAAGGTGTACCCCGTGCCGTGGCAGCCCGGCGCCGGCGGCCGGTTCGACGCGGCCGGCGTGACCTTCAGCAACCTGCCCGCCACCGCGCGCGTAAAGATTTATACCATCACCGGCGAGCTGGTGCGGCTGATGGAAGTGACTTCCGCCGACGGCGGCATCAAGGTGTGGGACGGCCGCAACTCCGAAGGCCACAAGGCCGCCAGCGGCATTTACCTGGCTTTCATAAAGTCCGGTTCCGACGAGCGGACGCTTAAAGTGGCGGTGGAAAGATGAAGACCCTGGGCGCGCTATTAACCGCCGCGCTGCTGGCCGCCTGCCAGCCGGCGCAGGCCGCTTCCGACAACGGCACCGTGTCGGGCGCTTTCCTGCGCCTGCCCACCTCCGCTTCCGGCGCCGGCATGGGCGAAGCCGGGGTGGCCGTTACCGCCGGGTCGCCGGCCATCTTCATCAACCCGGCCGGCCTGTCTTCGGTGAAAGGCGGCTACGCTTCGTTCTCCCACGCGGCCTGGGCCGATTCCCTCACCTTTAACGTGCTGAGCGCGGCCGTGCGCATGCCTTACGGCGGCGTGGCCGGCGTGGGCCTGCGCCACCTCTCCTACGGCAAGATGGACGCCACGGACAATACCGGCGCGGCCGCCGGCAGCCTCTCGCCGCGCGACCTGGCCGTTGAAGCCGGCTGGGGCACCGACCTGGACAACGCCACCTCGGCCGGGTTCTCGCTCAAATACATCAACACCCGCATAAAGCGCTCGGCTACCGCCTTCGCGGCCGACGCCGGTATTACCCGCCGGGCCGGGCGCGGCGTGGTGGGCGCCTCCGTGCAGAACCTGGGCGGCGGCCTCAAGTTCGGCAGCGAAACATATCCCCTGCCGCTCAATTTCAAGTTCGGCGCGGGCCTGCCCTACGGGCGCGACCTGCTGGCGGTGTTCGACATCAATATCACCCGCGGTTCCAGCCCGTGGCTGGCCGTGGGCGGCAAGTACACCTCTTTCCTGCGCGACGACATGGCCATGGTCCTGCGCGCCGGCTACAACACTTCCGCCAGCGACACCGGCGGCATCAACGGCTTCTCCGTGGGCTTCGGTCTGTCTCTGCCGTCGGCCGCTTTCGACTATTCCCTGCGCACCATGGGCGAACTGGGGCCCACGCACCACCTGGGCGTCAGCTTCAAGTGGGACGTGGTCTACCACGAGACCGTGGACCGCTACGGCCCGCCGCCCTCGCGCCCCGCGCCCCGCCCTGCGGTCCGCAGGCGCGTCATTCGCTAAAATCAACCGCTCGTTCTTTCCTGTTCCCGCTTTTAGTAAGATAAAGCGGGGGGAACGACCATGAAAAATATCTCTATGAACTTTTGGGCTGCCGCCTGTCTGCTGGTCCTTTGCGGGTGCGGTTCCGCCGGCCGCCGCGCCGGGAAAGGCTGTCCGGAGGGAATGCTGGCTTATTGGAACTTCAACGAAAAACCCGAGGCCGGCCGGCCGCCGGAGTTCCTTAACGGGCCGGCCTGGTATTCTGAGGGACGCGCCGGTTCCGGCCTGGAAATGCAGAATTCCGGTTACGCCCTTTTCCAGCACCTTACCGCGCTGGACTCTCTGGAAAAAGTTACGGTGGAGGCGTGGATAAAATACCGCACCCTTGATCACAGTAATTCCGGGGCCAGGGTTTTCTGTAAGGGGCCTTCCGCCTGCCTTACCATCGGCGGTCCGGGCAATTCGGTGAACAATCTTTCCGTTTTCGTGGATGGCACCAGCCCCGCTGACTGGCGGCGCGGCTACGCCTCCGTTACGCCTGACGAATGGCATCATGTGGCTTTTACCTTCGACGGAGCCCGCATAAAGATCTACCTGGACGGCCGCTTGGACGCCGCGTTGGCCGCGCCCGGCAGAATGGTAAACGACCCGGCCAAACCGGGGATAATAGGCTGGGACCCCTACGCGGTGGTCGGTTACCACTCGCCGCTGGACGGCTATATAGACGAGGTTGCCGTTTACGGCCGCCCGCTCCCGGCGGAGGAGCTTGAGGCCCATTACCGGCTCGGCCTGAAAGGTAAAGGCTATTGCGCGGACTGACAGCGGGTCATTTTTTGCCGGCTCGCCTTTTGGTAAGATAGGCGGTAATGGGCGATCCTAATAACCTGGTTTTTCCCGGCCTCGGCCTGCTGGCCGGCGCGATCCTTTTGGGTATCGGGTTCCTGAAGCGGTATAAAGCCGGCCGCCTGGCCGGCTACAAGCGCACCGCCACCGGCCACCTGCGCCCCGGCGAGCGCCAGCTGATAAGCGGCCCCGCCGCCGGCCTGGCCTCCTTCACGGCGCCGGTCTCTAAAAAACCCTGCATCTTTTACCTAGAGCAGACCGAAAGGCTGGAGGTCAGCCACGGCCGCAAGGGCGGCGCCCATTCGCGCTGGGTGAAGAGCGGCCTGGACGCCGTGGGCGGTTTCAAGGTGGACGACGGTTCCGGCGGGGTGCTGGTGTTCCCGTCGGCTTCCTCTCCTGATTTCAGCCGCCCGGAGTACGGCGACGACACCACCGGCCTGCTGGAAACCGCCGGCGACGTGCGCAAGACCGAGCAGGTGCTGCTGGAGGGGGACAACGTCACCGTCATCGGGACCCCCGTTACGCTTTCCGTGGTGCTGGCCGCCGTGCGCGGCGGCTCGCAGCTCAATATCCCGTCGGACCTCATGGGCGCGCTGGTGAAGCTGGAGCAGGAGGGCGGCGCCAACACGCCCTGTTTCTTCGGCCACGGCGCCGAAACCGTGTCGGACCTGGCCTACGAGGCCTATAAGGCCGACGTTTCCGATTCGGCGCGGCTGTTCCTGCAGGCCGGCGGCATGCTGGCCATCCTCTCGGCAGCGGCGCTGCTATACGCCCTGCGCTCGTCGGGCGGCGGCGCCGCCCCCAACCTGGATTTTTAGAAAACTACCGGAGGAACTATGTCTGAACCAATAACTACCAGATCGGGTTTGCAGTATATAGACGTGGAAGTGGGCCAGGGCGCGGCCGCCGTGGCCGGCAAGCAGGTGACGGTGCATTACACCGGCACCCTGCGCGGCAATAAGAAATTCGACAGCTCGGTGGACCGCGACGAGCCGTTCACGTTCGAGCTGGGCGTGGGCCAGGTGATAAAGGGCTGGGACGAGGGCGTGGCCGGCATGCGCATAGGCGGCAAGCGCCGGCTCATCATCCCGCCGGAGCTGGGCTACGGCACGCGCGGCGCCGGCTCGGTGATCCCGCCGGGCGCCACGCTGTTCTTCGAAGTGGAACTGCTGGGCGTGGACTAAGGGCGAAGGCCGCAAATGAGAACCGCCGGTTCGCGCCGGCGGTTTTTATTCCGAGCTAAAGGCCCGCCTGTTAACGCGCCTGAATTTAAGTAAAATATCTTCATGCTTACGGACCTTACTTTGGACGAAGCCAGGGCGCTGGGCTCGCTGGTTGAAAAGTCCCTGACCACGCGCGAACAGTACCCGCTTACTTTCAATTACCTCCTGGCCGCCTGCAACCAGAAAAGCAGCCGCGACCCCATAATGACCCTGGACCAGGACTCGCTCGGCCGCGCCGTGCAGGGCCTCATAGAGAAAGGCCTGGTGGAGCGCCAGCAGGCGCCCGGCGAGCGGGTGCCCAAGTTCCGCCACGACATAGGCAAACTGCTGGGTTCCGACGACGCCAAGGTCATAGGGATCATGACGGTGCTGCTGCTGCGCGGCCCGCAGACCCCCGGCGAGATAAAGAACCGCACCGACCGCCTCTGCTCTTTCGAAAGCACCGCCGAGGTGGAAGGGATAATGCAGGGCCTCTGCGCCGCGGCCGAACCCATGGCGGCGCGCCTGCCGCGCCAGCCCGGCCAGAAGGAAAGCCGCTATCGCCATCTTTTTTTCGGCGCCGGCCCCGCCGCCGAGGCCGGGCCCCAGGCGGCCGCGCCGGCGGTCCAGCCCGCCCAGGCCGGACCCGACAGAACGGCCGCCCTTGAGGCCCGCGTGGCCGCCCTCGAAGCCGCGGTGAAGGTCCTGGAAGAGAAAATAGCCGGCCCCGCCAAAGCGGAATAACCGGTCCTGCTGCCCGTGAGACATCGATGATGAAAAAACTCCTGCTCCCGCTCCTGCTTTTCTTCGCCGCCGCCGGCCCCGCCGCCGCGCAGGCCGTGATAGAGCGTGAGATAGCCTGCCCGGTCTGCGGCACGGAGTTCTATACCAAGCTGGACCTGGCCGAATCGCAGTACGAGATGCGCCTGGACCTCAGGCCGGTGGGCATAGAGGCGGGCCCCTGGCGCCTGCCGGAATGTCCCAAGTGCGGCTTCATCATTTTCAAGGCTGGCCTGAGCAAGCAGGAACTGGCCCGCAGCCGGGCCATGGTGAACTCGGCCGACTATAAGAAGATCCTGGTTCGCAGCACCTATTACCGCGCCGGCCTCATCTACGAGCGGCTGGAGAAGCCGCCTTTCGCCATAGCCAACAATTTCCTCAAGGCCTCCTGGCAGGAGGAACTCTACCCCGAGCTGCTCGCCGAAGACCAGGAGCTGGCCCTGCGCTATTTCAGCGACGCTATAAGGCTGGCCAAGGAGCACGACGAAGAGTGGGAGAACGCCAACCTGATGAAGGGGGAGCTGCTGCGCCGCCTGGGCCGGTTCGGTCCGGCCGCGGTCCACTTCGAGGCCCTAAAGGGCATGAAGGAGTTCAAGGGCAATTTCCTGGGCGACATAGTGGCCTACCAGCTCAGGCTCTGCTCCCGGCAGGATTCCTCGCCGCGCACCCTGCAGGACGTGCGCGAGTTCAAGATGTCCCCGTTCGCCCGGGCCCTGCTGAACGCCAGGCGCTTCCTGGACGACCTGAAGAGCATGATAAAGAAATAGGAAAACACACCCGGGAAAGAACCGCCGCCAGCCGCGGCGGTTTTTTATTCCCCTGGGCCTGGAGGCCCTTGACAACTAGTTTAGTATATCCTAAACTACTATACAACATGAACAAGACCATGCTCGCCAAGGCGGACGGGATAGCAGGCATGCTTTCCTGTATTGCGCATCCCTCCCGCCTTATGATAATTTGTATGCTGTTGAAGAGGGAAATGTTCGTGCACGAGCTTATAGAGAAGCTGGGTACGAGCAAGGGGAACATCTCGCAGCATCTGCGCGTCCTTGCCGACCGCGGGCTTATTCAAAAGCGTCGCGACGGCAACCGCATCTTCTACAGCATCAAAGACCCCCGCCTGGAGGACCTGATCTCCAGGATCAAGAAGCTTTATTGCCCCAATTTCGACCTTTAATTCAGCAGGAGGATACTATGGACCTTAGCCAAGTGAAAGCAGCCAAAACGGTGGACGCGCGCTCTATGGCCTGCCCCGGCCCGCTTCTGGAAGCCAAAAAAGGCATAGCCGGCGTGCCGGTGGGCGGCATCCTGGAGATCCAGTCGGGCGACAAGGGCAGCCGCGAGGACATCCCGGCCTGGTGCGCCAAGTCCGGCCACGAATACCTGGGCGTCCTCGAAAGGGACGGCTACGACAGCCTCTTCGTCACCCGCAAGAAGTAATTTGTAAAAAGCCGCCGTCGCTGGATGTGAAGTCGGGAGGGTAAGGGCATGGGCCCCTCGGGCACGGCGTCGGGACACACCGTGCCCGCGCCTCGTCGCTCGGCCTCGTCGCTTGCGTAAGCCTCGGCCTGCGCGACGGCCCTCGGAACCCATGCCCTTGCCCTCCCTCCGGAGTGTTCAAAGGGTTTCTTTGAATTGCGCATGACTCAGAAAAAAATATTGATTATAACCACTAACCACAGTTCCTACCCCGGGGCCGACGCCGTGGGGCAGGCCAGGCTGGGGTACTCCGCCAACACCTACGTAATACGTGTACCGGACCCCGTCATGTTCCCGGAGGACTTCTACATGCGGGCCTTCGACAAAGGCATAGCCGGCATCATCATCATGTCCTCCGGCTCCGACTGTCCCTATGAAGGCGCCTACGAGCGGCTTTCCAAGCGCATAGCCAGGGTTTACGAGCAGATGCGGGCCAAGGGCATAGCGGCAAACCGCCTCAAGCTCACCACCATCTGCACCGTCTGCCGGGCGGCTTTCCTCAAAGAGATCTCCGAAATGGAAAAGGCGGTGGCTGCTGTATGAACGCCATTGAAAAGATAGAAGTCGATACTCTTGTGGTGGGCTCGGGCATAGCGGGGCTGCAGAGCGCCCTGGACCTGGCCGACCAGGGCTATTCCGTGGCCATTGTGGAGAAGGCCCCGAGCATCGGCGGCAAGATGATCAGCCTCAGCAAGGTGTTCCCCACGCTGGACTGCGCCAGCTGCATCACCACCCCGCGCATGGCCAGCGTTTCGCACCACCCGCGCATCACCACCCTCACCTACAGCACCGTGGACGCCATCAAGCGCGAAGGCAAGACCTTTACCGCCGCCGTCACCCGCAAGCCGCGCTATATAGACGAAAAAGAATGTATCTCCTGTAAACGCTGCGAAGAAGTCTGTCCGGTGCTGCTGCCCGACGAGTACGAGGTTGGCATGGGCGCCAAGAAGACCATCTCCATACCCTTCACCAACGCCATCCCGCAGCTGCCCGTGATGCATCCCGAACACTGCATCCGCTGCGGCGCCTGCGCGCGCGCCTGCCCCAAGGACTGCATTGAGTTCCTGCAGGAGCCGGCCCCCGTGGAGATCAAGGCCAAGGCCGTGATACTCGCCACCGGCTACGAGACCACGCCCATGACCGCCAAGAAGCAGTACGGCCTGGGCAAGCTGCCTAACGTTATTTCCCCGATGGCCGCCGAGCGCCTGCTGGCGCCTCACGGCCCCTACGGCCGCGTGCTGCGCCCGTCCGACGGCATGGTGCCCGGCTCTATCGCCTACGTGCAGTGCGCCGGTTCGCGCGACAAGAGCATCGGCATTCCTTATTGCTCGCGCGTCTGCTGCATGTACGCCATCAAGCAGGCCATTTTGCTCTCCGGCTCGCTGCCCATAGCCGACATCACCATCTATTACATGGATATCCGCGCCTTCGGCAAGGGCTACGAGCAGTTCTATAACAACGCCCGGGCCATGGGCATCAACTTCGTGAAGGCCAAGGTGGCCCGGATCACCGAGGACGAAAAGCATAACCCCATACTGCGCATAGAGCGCCAGGAAGGGACCTCCGGGCCCGAGGAAGTTAAGCACGAGCTAGTAATCCTGTCGCAGGGGCTGGTCCCCGGCCACGACGCCTCATCTTTCGGGCTCGGCACGCAGAACAACGACTTCGGCTTCGTTAAGCTCTCAGATGAAATGGTCTCCTCCGCCGTAACCGCGGGGGCCGGAGTCTTCGCTGCCGGCGTGGTGAAGGGGCCGCGCGACATCCCCGATTCGGTGGTGGACGCTGGCTCGGCCGCCATGGAAGCAGCCAACTACATGAGGAAACTGTGATGGACGAGAAAATAACGGAAGCCGCGTCTAAAGACAATTACCGGCAGGAGCCGAAGGTCGGCGTTTACGTGTGCCATTGCGGCGGCAACATCTCCGATATCATCGACGTTAAAGCCGTGGCCGCGGCGCTGGCCAAGTATCCCGGAGTGGCGGTGGCCCGCGAGTACGCCTTCATGTGCTCCTCCAACGGCCAGGACCTCATAACCAAGGACATCAAAGAGCTCGGCATCAACCGCACGGTGGTGGCGGCCTGCTCGCCCAGCTTGCACGAGCTCACTTTTCGCGGCGTGCTGCAGCGCGCCGGAGTTAACCCCTACCTGCACGAACATATAAATATCCGCGAACAGGCCAGCTGGGTGCATAAGGCCGACCACGACGGCGCCACCGCCAAGGCCATAAAGCTGGCGCAGGCCGGCGTGGAGAAGGTGCTGCGCAAGGACGCGCTCAACGCTATCCGCGTGGCGGCCGAACAGAGGGTGGCCGTGATAGGCGGCGGCGTAGCGGGCATGCGCGCGGCGCTTTCCGCCGCGGGCAAGGGCCTTGAAGCCGTCATCATAGAGAAGGCCCCGCGCCTGGGCGGCCGGCTGCTGGAGCTCGGCAAAATGTACCCTTCCGGCGAGGAAGGACCGGCCGTGGCCAAAAAGCTGGAAGACCTGGTGCTGGCCGAACCCAAAATAACGGTTCACACCGGCGCCGAAATAGACTTCGTCAGCGGTTTCGTGGGAAACTTCAAGGTGAATTTCAAGAAGCCAGACGGCAGTTCGCAGCAGGTGAAAGCCGGCGCCCTGGTAATGGCCACCGGCTACGAGCATTATAAGCCCGCGAAGGGCGAGTTCGGCTACGGCGAAGACGGCAACGTGCTCACGCTGCCGGAATTCATCTCGCTCATGAAGAAACTGCCGGCCGGCCGGCTGGAATACGGCGGCCGGGAGATAAAGAGCCTGGCCCTCATTCACTGCGTGGGCTCGCGCCAGGTGGAAGGCGTGCACAAACCCCAGGCCGACGGCAAGATCAACGATTACTGCTCGCGCGTGTGCTGCACCTCGGCGCTTTACGCCGCCAACCAGCTGAAGGAGAAATATCCCGGCGTGCGCGTTTACGACGTGTACCGCGATATCCGTACCTACGGCATGCAGCATGAAGACTATTACGACAAGGCCTCCAAGGACGGCGTGCTGTTCATGCGCCATAACGAAACCGACCAGCCTGTGGTCGTTTCCGACCGCACCGGGCACACCGTGAAGGTGAAGGACGTGCTGACCTGGGGCGAGGAGTTGGAGTTCAAGGCGGACCTGGTGGTGCTGGTCACCGGCATGATGCCAGCCGACATCTCGCTTATCAGGTCGCAGATGAAGCTGCCCGCCAGCGCCGACCGCTTCCTGCAGGAAGTGCATCCCAAGCTGCGCCCTGTGGAACTGGCCAACTCCGGCGTCTTCGTGGCCGGGGCCGCCCAGTACCCCATGGACGTCACCGAGGCTATGGCTTCCGCCGGCACCGCCGCGGCCAAGGCCGCCATCCTGCTGGCCGAGCCGGACATCCCGTTGGAACCTTTCGTGGCCGTGGTGGACGAACACAAGTGCACCGGCTGCGGCCTGTGCCCGCCCGAGTGTTCCTACGACGGGGCGCTCATGATGACCGAGAAGAACGGCAAGAAACTGGCCGTGGTGAACCCGGCGCTCTGCAAAGGCTGCGGCGCCTGCGTGGCGGTCTGCCCGGTCCGCGCCATAAACGTGGCCGGCTGGACGCTGGACCAGTTCGACGCCATGGTGGAAGCCATCGCAAAGGAATAATATGGCCGACGCTAAGAAACTAGCCGAACAGCTCAAAAAGCTCAATGAACTCCGCGGCCCGGTGCCGCAGGCCCTGCGCGACCAGGTGGCCGCGCAGAACAAGGCGCAGAAAGCCATTCTGGAAGCGCTCGGCAGCGGCCCCAAGACCGCGCCCGAACTGGCCGCCGCGGCCGGCCTCACGCACGAGAAGGCCATCTGGTACGTGGCCGCCCTGCGCAAGTATGGCAAGCTGGCCGACGTGCCAGGTAAGGGCGATTACCCCAAATACGAACTGAAGGGAGGGGACGCGAAATGAAGGTGAACCCCGAACTCATAGACGAGATCAAGAAATACGGCGCCTTCGACATCTCCGCCTGCTTTAACTGCGGCAACTGCACAGCCGTCTGCCCGCTGTCCAAGGAAGACGCCTCTTTCCCGCGCAAACTCATCCGCGCCGGCCACGTGGGCATGGAGGAAAAGATAGGTTCCGCCCTGGAGCCCTGGCACTGCTACTACTGCGGCGAATGCTCCGCCACCTGCCCGCGCGAGGCCCAGCCCGGCGAGTACATGATGGCCCTGCGCCGCTACCTCATCGCCAAATACGATATCACCGGCCTGTCCAAGATCTTCTACAAGACCGGCTGGCTGCAGACCTGGCTGGCACTCGGTATGCTGGCTTTCTTCTACTGGCTCTACGCCTCCTACACCGGGGATTTCGGGGCCCTCGCCGGGAAAATAGAGCTGGCCTTCCCCGTCTATGTCACCGTAGCGCTGGGCGGCTACGTCCTGAATATGTACCGCCACGCGGTGGTGAAACCGCTGGGCGGCATAAAGGCCTCGCTCAAGCCCGCGCATATCTACGAAACGCTGGTGCACGGCTTCACGCAGAAGAACTTCAACGGCTGCGAGGAGACCGACCTGGTGCGCTGGGCGGCGCACCTGCTGGTCATGAGCGGCTACGTGCTGACGCTGCTCATCTCCAACCTGCACCTGCTGGCGCCGCTGGACAAGCATTACGGCGCTTTCCACCCGGTGAGCCTGCTGGTCTGGTACGCGGGCTTCGGTATCCTCGTCGGCGGCGGGGTCATGTCGCTGCGCCGCGTCTTCAAGAGCGCCGAGTCCAGCAAGTTCTCGCACCCGAGCGACTGGCTGTTCGTGGTGACGATGTTCCTGATAGGCGCGAGCCTGCTCTTCACGCATTACCTCAACGTGGCCTACGGCCCGGGGGACCCGCTGCTCGCCAAGGTTTACCGCCTGAACATCGCCATAGAGACGGTGTGGATAATCCTCATAGTGCCGTTCACCAAGTGGATCCACATCTTCTTCCGCCCGCTCGCGGTCTATTTCCAGCACGTTAAAAAGGAGGCTGAGGCCGGCACGGCCTTCAGTTTATAATGGACAACAACGAAAAGATAGTTTACGTGGCCACGCATTTCAAGGATTCCCCGGAGAAGGCCATAATCCCTTTCGTGCTGGCTAACGCCAGCTACGCCATGGACGTTGACCCCGTGATCATAGTGCAGGGCGAGGGGGTTAACCTCGCGGTTAAAGGCAAGACCGCCGAGATCAATCACGCCCCGTTCGACCCGCTGGAGAAACTGGCCGCGTCCTACGCCGAAATGGGCGGCCAGCTGCTGGTCTGCTCGCCGTGCCTGAAGGCCCGCGGCTTCGACGAAAAAGACCTGGTGCCTAATGCCAGGATAGTCGGCGCCGCCAAGGTGATAGAAGAAATAACTTCCGCCAAAACGGTGCTCTCCTACTAATATGAAAAAAGCAGGCGTAATACGCTGTCAGCAGACCGAGGATATCTGCCCCGGCACCACGGACTTCAAGTTCGCGCAATTGGGCAAGGGCGCTTTCGCCGAGACCGGGCCGGTGGAGATGACGGCCTTCGTCTCCTGCGGCGGCTGCCCCGGCAAGCGGGCCGTGATACGCGCGGAAGAGATGGTGGCCCGCGGCGTAGAGGTCATCGCCCTCGCGTCCTGCATAAAGAACGGCAACCCGCTCTGTTTCCCCTGCCCTCACGCGGACGCGATGAAAGAGGCTATAGTTAAGAAAGTGGGGGATAAAGTAAAGATCCTGGACTACACGCATTAAGGAGAATTATGGCTGACATAAAAGAACTGGAAGCGCAGGTAGCGGCCCTCAAGGCCGACGTGGAAACCCTGAAGGCCAACGCGCCGGAGGACAAGCTCTCCATGGTGGTAATGAGCGGCGACATGGACAAGCTGCTGGCCTCTTTCATTATAGCCACCGGCGCGGCGGCGATGTTCGAGAAGGTGGTGATGTTCTTTACCTTCTGGTCCATCCCGGCGCTGAAGGACCCCAACAAGACCGTCTCCAAGGACGTGGTCTCCAAAATGTTCGAGGTGATGCTGCCCAACGGCGCCGACGGCACCAAGCTCAGCAAGATGAACATGGGCGGCATGGGCAAGGCCATGATAAAGAGCATCATGAAGAAGCACAACGTGATGACGCTCGGGCAGCTGATGAAGACCGCGGCCGATTCCGGCGTGCAGATCTACGTCTGCCAGATGAGCATGGACCTGATGGGCTACAAGATGGAAGAGATGATAGATTACCCCAACCTCAAGAGCGCCGGCGTGGCCAAGTTCCTGGCCGAGGCCGGCAGCAGCAAGTCTTCGCTGTTCATCTGATCTCGGAAAATTAAACAGAGGAAAAATGAAAAAATCGGTAAAAGTGTTAGCGGCGGTTGCGGTTCTCACCGGCCTGTCCGTGAACGTTTTCGCCACCAACGGCGATAACCTCATAGGCGTGGGCCCGGCTTCGCGCGCCATGGGCGGCACCGGCATGGCTGCCCCCCAGGACGCCATCAGCGCCATCTTCACCAACCCGGCCGGGCTTTCCCAACTGGAGGGTTCACAGTTCAACTTCGCCGGCACTTACTTCGCGCCTACCGTGAAGGCCACGGTGCGTTCCGCCGGTATGCCCGTGGGCAACTGGAGCGGCAAGAGCCAGGACGCGGCTTACGCCGTGCCGGCCATCGGTCTGTCCAGCAAGATAGACGACAAGCTCACCTTCGGCATCGCCGCCTACGGCGTGTCCGGCATGGGCGTGGATTACCGCAATAAGGACACCGGCGGCAAAATGAACACCAAGGTGTCGGTCATGAAGTTCGTGCCGGCCTTCTCCTATAAGTACGGCAGCCTGTCCTACGGCGCCGGCCTCGACATAGACTACCAGGCCGCCGACTTCGGTAAGGGCCTCTCTCATAACTACGCCCTCGGCGTGCGCCTCGGCGCCGGTTACGAGTACGGCAAATGGAACTTCGGCCTGACCTACGTTACTCCCCAGAACGTCAATCACGAGCGCGTGTACGACTTCGACGGGGAAGGCCTTTCCGGCACCTATAACGGCTTCGACGACCTGAAGCTGGAGAACCCCGCCCAGTACGGCGCCGGCGTCTCCTACAAAGGCCTGGACAAATGGGTGCTTTCCGCGGACGTGAAATACGTGGACTGGGCCAACGCCGACGGCTACAGCGACTTCGACTGGGAGAGCCAGACCGTTTTCGGCCTGGGCGTCCAGAACAAGACTACCGACAAGCTCACGCTGCGCGCCGGCTGGAACTACGGCAAGAATCCCCTGAAGAAGCACGATAATTTCAATCCGATGGGGACCACCGTGGTGCAGGGCAAGACCATGAGTACCTACAACTACGAATACTTCCGCATCATCGGTTTTCCCGGTATCGTGGAGCACCACCTCACGCTGGGCGCCGGCTACGAGTTCTCTCCCAAGTTCGCCCTGAACGTGGGCTACAAGAAGGCCTTCGCCAAGTCGATCACGGAAAACTCTTCGGACGGCAGCATAAAGTCCGAACTTTCCGAGGATGCCTACGACCTTGGCCTTACCTTCAAGTTCTAAAGGACCTGGAGCAAAGAAAAGGCCCCGCGCAGGCGGGGCCTTTTTATTCCCACTGAGTCGCTCAGGAGAGTGTTTCGCTTATCTTGCTTAGCAGGGCTTCGAGGTTGAAGGGCTTGGGAAAGCAGCCCGCCAGCCGGTAGTGTTCGGCCAGGCGGTCCATTTCGGCCGTTTCCAGGGAGCCGGAGATCATGATGATGCTGCCGCCGCCGTCCACCCCGGCCCGGGCGGTTTCTATTATTTCCGTGCCTTTGCCGTCGCCCAGTTCGTAGTCGGTTATCATCAGGTCGTAGGAGGCGGCGGCCAGCAGCGCCCTGGCTTCGCCGGCCCCTCCGGCCAGGGTAAGTGAGTACCCGCAGCTCCCGAGGAGCCGGGCATAGACGCGCCGCAAGGCTTCGTCGTCTTCAACCACCAGGATGCGCTTTGTCATAAGGCCTCCATGACCCGCTAATGCAGACGCGCGGCGGGCCAAAAAGGTTTAGCCGGTTTCTTAATATAATAAAGGCGGGGACTAAACCATTTAGAGCCGTCAGGCGTCAGTACTAGCGTGGAAAACTTAATGGAGAACGAAAAAAAGACCGGGCCCGAAAGCCTTGCCGGGAGCGATCCCGAAAACGCCTTCGCCCTGCTCATAGAAGAGCACCAGCGCCTGGTCTTCGCCGTGGCCCTCCGGCTGACCGCCAGCGCGGACGCAGCCGAGGACATAACCCAGGAGACTTTCATGGCCGCCTGGAAGCATCTTAAGGATTTCCGCGGCGAGAGCTCTTTGAAGACCTGGCTGCTGCGCATAGCGGCCAACAAGGCGCGTTCCTGGTGGCGCTGGAAAAAGCTGCGCAACTGGGTGGGTCTGGGCAGGGGCGAGGGCGAAGAAGACGCCGCCGCGCCGGAAGACTTCCTGCCCGACAGGCCCGGCGACCGGCCGGAGCAGCTGGCTATCCAGGCCGACCTGGAGCGCCGGGTACAGGCCGCCATAGCCCTGCTGCCGCCGCGCCAGCGCGAAGTGGCCGTCCTGCGCTCACAGGAGCTGACCATGACGGAGATAGCGGCGGCGCTGGGCATGGCTGAAGGTACGGTGAAAGCCCACTGGTTCGAGGCCCGCAGGAAGCTCGAGGCCTCTCTGGGGGAATACTTATGAACGAAGATAAAGAGAAGAAACTGATCTCGCTGCTGGCGGTACGCCGCCATGAGGCGTTCTGGCAGCGGCAGGAAAAAGAGATCCTGGCCGCCGCAGCCGGCCGGCCCTCCCACCGGAAGGCCTGGCTGCTGGCGCCGGCCGCGGCCCTGGCCGCCCTGCTGTTCTTCACGGCCAGGCCGCAGACCCCCGCGCCTTCGCCCGAAAGCCTGGTGAGCACGGCTTTCCTGGAGCATTTGGACCTGCTGGACGATATGGACGTGCTGGAAGCCGTCCCGGAGAACGAGTTATGAAACGCAGAAAGATCATAGCGGGCCTGGTGCTGGCGCTGGCCGCCGGGGCCCTGGCCGCCATAACGGCTCCGGCCGAGGTCATAGACAACCTGGATTTCTTCAGCGATTTCGAGCTGTTGAGCAATTTGGAAGTGCTGGAAGGCGAAACCGACGGCGCCGCGGTGGAGACCTCCACCGGTACGGCCTCGGCGCGGCTGGATACGTCCACGGAAACGGTGAAGGCTTCCACCACCACAGCGGAGGGGTTATGAAAACTATGAAATATATCCTTATACTGGCGGCCTTCATGGCCGCGGCCCTGCCGGCCCGCGCCGCGGACGATCCCGGCAAGGCCGAGCGGGCCGCCGCCTGGGAGAAGCTGACCGACGCGGAAAAGACCCGGGTGCTGGCCAATTACGAGAAGTGGCGGGTCATGAAGCCGGAGAAGCAGGCTGAACTGAAGCTTAAATTCGAGCGCTTCCGGATGATGGCCGAGCCGCGCCGTCAGGAGCTGCGCGCCCGCTGGTCCCGCTTCCAGGCCATGCCAGAGGGGGAGCGCAACAAGCTCATAAAGAAGTTCCAGAAATGGCAGAAGCTCTCCAAAGAACGCCGCGAGGAGCTGCGCCGCGAGTACCGCCAGGAACGTAAAGGCGAGCGCCGCGGCGGGGGCGGCTCCGGCGGCGGCGGCCGGGGCGGGCGCCGCTAGACTAAACCTTATGGCTGCCGGCCGCGTCAGCATGTAGAGCGGCAATGGCCGCCATCAAGGAGGAGTTATGAAGACCAAGATAATAATGACCGCCGCCCTCAGCCTGGTTTCCGCTGTTTTAATGACGGCCGCCGTGAGCGCCGAGGACGCGGTGAAAGAGCAGGACAAGCTGCAGACCAGGGACCAGCTGAAGACCCAGGATAAGCTGCAGACCGGGGAAAAGCTGCAGATAAAAGAGCAGCTGCGCCTCAAGGACGGCTCCGGGGCGGGCGAAGAAAAGAAGACCGGCCTGGACCGGGCCGACGAGGCCGCCGGGGAGCATGGCCAGCAGGGCCGCGAGAAGGCCCGCGAAATGCAGGGCGCCGATAAGGCCAAGGGTGAGGCCGTGCGGGAAATGACCGAGAACGCCGGCGATGAGAAGGCCCTGAAGAAGGCCGAGAAGGCCAAGAAGGGCGAAGGCGAAATGAAGCAGGAGCGCAAGCAGGAGAAGAAGCAGCTCCGCACCAAGGAGCATTCCTCCGGAGAGCGCGGCTCGCGCGGCGAGCGCCGCGGCGGCGGTTCCGGGGCCGGCGGCGGCAAGCGCGGCAGATAGAGGCGGTTAGATAAAAACAAGTGCCGTCGCCCCTCTTGTAAGGGGGGCGGCGGCGTATTTACGGAGCGACCTATGAAATCACTGATATTCGCGGCTTTCTTTCCGATTTTTGCGGCCTCCGCCGGCGCCTACACGGACGTGGGCGGCCGCTACACCGCCGGCCCTTCCGGCTACGCGGGCGTGAACGCTTTCGCCGAATGGGGCGAAGACGATTATTACTTCCGGCCCTCGCTCAATACCTACAAGAGCGATCTCTCCGACCGGATGTCCACCTATTCCCTGGGCGCGGGCCTGGAGAGGGAAGCCTGGAGCGCCGGGGCGGAACTTTCGGTCACGCCCGAAACCAACGGCTATAAGAACACCGGCCTTTACGCCGACTTCACCTATAACCTCCTGCGCTCGCCCGCCGAGGACGCGGCGCTGCAGGACGCCACGCTGGGAGTTTTCGCCGGGCTCACCATGCACGAGGACCTTTACGCCGCTTCCACCGCCACGGTTTCTATAGGCCGCCGCGGCACCTCCAGCGTCACCCTTACCGACGCTTTCAAGCTGAACCAGACCGACTACGGCGTGAGCGCCGCCGTAAAACTTTACGGCGTGCGGGCCAGCGGCCGCTTCACCAAGACGGCCTATAACAAGGATATTACCGACGAGGCCCGCGAGCTGCCGCTCGACATAGGCGGTATAGGGACCAGCGGTTTCCCGGATACCGCCGTTTCCGCCCGGCTGCGCGTGCCCGGCCTGCCCGTGGTGCCCGAGGCAGGCTACGCCCGCACCAATTACCTGCTGGACCAGCCTTCTTCCGAAAGTTTCACTTTGGGCCTGAGCGTTAAATTCCCCAAAGCCGAGCTCTCCGCCGGCTGGGAGGGTTTCAATCCCGGCGGCGGTCAGCCTAAGAGCGATTACTGGTCGCTCGGCCTTACCCTGCCGTTCTAAACGGCCGAAACTGAAACTTTCCGCCCCCCTGCGCATCTAAAATATCCGGGCAGAAAATCCGGGAAAAATTGGTATATTACCCTTGGCGCTCCAAGCGCCAGGAGGGGGAGAATAAAATGAAAAAACTGATAGTACTGCCGCTGCTCGCGGCAATGTTCGTTGCTCAGCCGTTGTTCGCGCAGGGCGTGCCGCTCATAGGCGACGACGCCCCGGCGTTCACCGCCGAAACCACCCAGGGACCGGTCAACTTCCCTGCGGACTACAAGGGTAAATGGGCCATCCTGTTCAGCCACCCGGCTGACTTCACGCCCGTCTGCACCACGGAGTTCATGACCTTCGCCAAGATGCTGCCGGAGTTCAAGGCCCTCAATACCGAGGTTATAGGGCTGTCCATAGACAGCATCTACAGCCACGTGGCCTGGCTGCGCACCATCAAGGAGAAGATCGAGTACAAGGGCATGAAGAACATCGAGGTCACGTTCCCGCTGATAGCGGACATAAAGATGGACATAGCCAAAAAATACGGCATGCTCCAGCCTAACGCCTCGGATACCAAGGCCGTGCGCGCCGTGTTCTTTGTGGACCCCGTCGGCAAGATCCGCGCCATGATCTATTACCCGCTCTCGGCGGGGCGCAACTTCGACGAGATCAAGCGTCTGCTGATAGCCATGCAGACCGCCGACAAGTACAAGATAGCCACGCCGGCCGACTGGCGCCCCGGCGACGAGGTCATAGTGCCTCCGCCCGGTTCCTGCGGCGGCGCCAAAGAGCGCGTGGAGAGCCAGACCTCCGGCGGGCACCACTGCTACGACTGGTTCATGTGTTTCAAGACCCTGCCCAAGGACGACAAGAAGAATTAAGAGGCAGGCCGTAAAAGAAAGGCCCCGCGCAGGCGGGGCCTTTTTCTTTTGCCGATTTAATAGAATAGGTTGATGCCCGCCGTTCGCGACAATTCCCTGCTTTGGCGCAAGGCCGCCGTGATAGGCAGCCTCTGGGCCGCCTCCGAAATAGTGCTGGGCAGTTTCCTGCACAACAGCCGCGTGCCCTTTTCCGGCCGGCTGCTTACCGGCATAGGCGTGGCCGTGATGGTGGCCGGCCACCGGCTGTGGCCCGAGCGCGGCCTGCTGTGGCGCGCCGCCCTGGTCTGCGCCGCCATGAAATCCGTCTCGCCCAGCGCCGTGCTGCTGAGTCCCATGGCGGCTATTTTCACCGAAGGCCTGCTGGCCGAAGTCTCGGTGCGGCTGCTGGGCGGGAACCTGGCCGGCTACCTGCTCGCCGGCGGGCTCGCCATGAGCTGGGGGCTGATCCACAAGGTGGGGAGGCTGCTGCTGCTTTACGGCTACGACGCGGTGGCGGCCTACGCCGGCGGGCTGGAGAAGATCATGGCCCTGCTGGGCTCGCGGGCCGGTGTTCCGTCGGCGGTACTGGTGCTGCTGGGTACTTACTTCCTGGCTGGCATGGCCGCCGCCCTGCTGGGCCTGCGGGCGGCGCGCCCGGGGCCCACTGTGGAGTGCCGGGCCACCGACGGGGGGAAATATACCGCCCGCGGCGCCGGGCCGGGCTACAGTTCGGTTCCTGTCCTGGTGCTGCACCTGCTGGCGCTGGCCGGGCTCATGGCTTCAGGGAGGCTGCCGCTCCCGGCGGCCGCCGCAATCTCGCTGGCTTACGGGCTGGCCTGCTCGGCTTTCTATTTCAGGGCCGGGCGGCTGCTGCGGCGTTGGGGCATGTGGGCGGGGGTGTTAGCGGTTTCGCTGGTGGCCGGCTGGCTGCTGGCGGATATGGCTTCGGGGTTGAGAATGGCCTCGCGGGCCTTCGCGCTCACGCTCGGCTTCGCCGCCGTGGCCCAGGAACTGCTGAACCCGGCGGTGCGCCGGGTCCTGGAAAAACTGGCGGGCCCCGTCTTCTTCGAAACTTTAGAATACGCCTTCGGCTCGCTGCCGCAGGTGCTCTCGGCCCTGCCTTCGGGCCGGGACCTGCTGCTGCGGCCCGCCGCTTCGCTGCGCACGCTGCTCCTGCGCGCGCCCGCCCTGCTTCAGGATTCCTTTAAGCCCAGCTTCCGGAAAGCCCAGATGGCCGGGCACCAGCCGGTGAAGGCCGACTGAAGCAGGTTCAGGCCCACGAACACCGTCAGCCAGACGAAATTTTCGTCCACGTAGAGCGTCAGCGTAACGCTCAACAGCACCATCACCCCCGCCAGCAGCCTCAGCGCGTCATTAAGCTTCATATTATTCTCCATATAAATAGGGACAGACACCTATTTTTATTTTGCTTGTCTTTAGTTTTATGCTTGTTTTATATGAATTTTTAGTTGATTCAGTGTCCTGTAAATAGGTGTCTGTCCCTATTTATTTTATTCGCCGGTGGCGCCGAGGAGTTCTTCGTCGGAATCGGCTTCGGGGGCGGGCCGCTCCGGGCGCAGCCGGTGTTCCTGGTCCTTGAAGGCCAGGAAGTAGAGCACCGGCACCGCCACGCGGCTCAAGAGCGTGGCCGCTATCTGCCCGGCTATCAGCGAGATGGCCAGCCCCTGGAAGATGGGGTCGAACAGGATCACGCCCGCGCCCACTATTACCGCCAGCGCCGTGAGCAGCATGGGCCTAAAGCGCACCACGCCGGCCTCTATCACGGCCTCCCTCAGCGGCATGCCCTCGCGCACCTTCAGGTTAATGAAGTCCACCAGGATGATGGAATTGCGCACCACTATGCCCGCCGAGGCTATGAAGCCTATCATGGACGTGGCGGTGAAGAACGCCCCCAGGCCCCAATGCGCCGGTATTATGCCTATGAGCGCCATGGGGATGGCGGCCATGATGATGACGGGGGTTATGAAGTCCTCGAACCAGGCCACCACCAGGATGTAGATGAGCACCAGCACCATGGCGAAGGCCAGGCCCAGGTCCCGGAACACCTCGTAGGTGATATGCCATTCGCCGTCCCACTTTATAGCGGTCTCGGCGGAGCTGGCCGGCTGGCGGGTGAAGTACTGGTTGATCCTGGCGCCGCGGGCCTTGGACAATTCGTCTATCTTCTTCTTCAGGTCCAGCACGGCGTACACCGGGCTCTCCGTGCCGCCGGCGATGTCGGCGGTAACGTAAGCCACGCGCTGCAGGTTCTTGTGGAAGATAGGCTGGTTCTCCAGGCCGGTCTCGGCCCGCACGAAGCTCGCCATGGGGATGGCGGTGCCGTTGGGCGAGAAGAACTTTATTTCCTTCAGCGTTTCCAGGCGGCGGCGCTTTTCCGGGGCCAGGCGCAGCCGGATATCCACGGCCTCGGCCTCCTCCTCCACGTGGGCCGAATCTATGTCGGCGCCGTTGAGCGACAGGGCGGCGGTCTGAACTATGTCGGCCGCGGCCACGCCGTTCAAGGTGGCCTTCTGGCGGTCCACCAGCAGGCGCGTCATGGGCTGGTCTTCGGGGATGTAGGAATCCACGTCCACTATGCCCTCGGTCCTCTTCAGCAGGTCCTTTATATCCTCGGCGAGGGCGCGCTGGTTCTTGGGATTGGGGTCGAACACTTCCACCAGCATGGTGGACATGACCGGCGGGCCCGGGGGCACTTCCGCCACCTGTACGCGGGCGCCGTAACCGTCGGCTATCTTCTTCAGCGGGGCGCGCACGGCCAGGGCGATGTCGTGGCTCTGGCGCTTGCGGTCGTGCTTGTCGGACAGGTTCACCTGGATGTCCGCCTGGTAAGGCTCGCGGCGCAGGAAGTAATGGCGCACCAGGCCGTTGAAGTTGTACGGGGCGGAGGCGCCGGCGTAAACCTGCAGGTCGCGCACTTCGGGCACGCCGGCCAGGTAGGAGGCCATTTCCTTCGCGGCCCTTTCGGTGCGCTCTATGGAAGAGCTCTCCGGCATGTTTATGACCACCTGGAACTCGTTCTTGTTGTCGAAGGGCAGCGTCTTGAAGATGACCAGGCGGAAGGCCAGCATGGCCAGCACGGCCGCCAGCAGCCCGGCGGTGAACAGCAGGAACTTCTTGCCGTTGGCCGGGGTGTAAATGAGCTTCTTCATGAGGGCGCGGTAGTTGCGGTCCAGGTAGCCTTCCTGGGCGTTATGGCAATGCTTGAGCGGCCAGCGCTGCACCACCTTGGCGTACAGCCACGGGGTGAAGGCGAAGGCCACGAACAGCGAGAACAGCATGGCCACCGAGGCGCCTATGGGGATGGGGCGCATGTACGGGCCCATCATGCCGCTCACGAAGGCCATGGGCAGGATGGAGGCGATGACCGTCCAGGTGGCTAGTATCGTCGGGTTGCCCACCTCGTCCACGGCGTTGAGGATATTGCGGAACAGCGAGTTCTTCTTATTGGCCGCGCAGTGCCGGTTGATGTTCTCCACCACCACAATGGCGTCGTCCACCAGGATGCCGATGGAGAAGATGAGCGCGAACAGGGTGATGCGGTTGAGGGTGTAGCCGTAGAGGTAATACACCAGCATGGTGAGAGCCAGGGTTACCGGGATGGCCACCAGCACCACCGCGGCCTCGCGCAGGCCCAGGGTGAGCGCTATGAGCAGCGTCACCGAGAGCGTGGCCAGCAGCATGTGGTAGATGAGCTCGTCGGACTTCGCCTTGGCGGTCTCGCCGTAGTTGCGCGTAACGGTTACGTTAACGCCGTCGGGGATCTCATGGCCCTTCATCTTCTCCACCTTGGCCAGGATCTCGCGCGACACTTCGGTGGCGTTGGCGCCGCGGCGCTTGGCCACGGAGATGGTGACGGCGTCCTTGCCGTCGCTTATCTTCACCGGGGAGGCGGGGCCGGCCAGCATGGTGACGGAGCGTTCGTCCTCGTCGGGGCCGTCCTTGACGTCGGCTATCTCGGAGAGCTTCACGGGGTGCCCGTCGTAAACGCCCACTATGATGTTCCTGAGGTCTTCGGCGCTGCGTATGAAGGCGTCGGTCTCGGCCAGCAGGCGGGTATCGCCGTTATTGTAGTGGCCTGAGGGCAGCGAGGCGTTGGACATCTTGATGACGCCGGCGAGCATGGGCGGGGTGAGGCGGTGCCGGGCCAGGGCGGCCGGGTCGAAATGCACTATGAACTGGCGCTTGTGGCCGCCTATGATGCGGGTCTCGGAGACGTTGGCCACCGAGTTCAGCTCGGTCTGGATGCGGGCGGCGGCGCGGCGCAGATTGTAGCCGTCGCGGCCTTCGCCCCACAGGGTAAGGGCCAGCACGGGCACGTCGTCTATGGCGCGGAACTTTATGAGCGGCTCACCGGCGGCCTTGGGGAACAGGTCCTTGTTGTCCAGCGTCTTGGTGTAGAGCAGGTTAGCGGCGTCCTCGGGGGAGGTGCCCACCTTGAAGCGCACGGTGAACATGGCGAAATTGGGATAGGCGATGGAGTAGATGTATTCCACGCCGGGGATCTCCCAGATCTTGCGCTCGCCCACTTCCACCAGGTGTTTCTCTATTTCCTTCGGGGCGGCCCCGTAGAAGGGCACCATGACGTCGAACATGGGCACGTTGATCTGGGGTTCCTCCTCGCGCGGCAGCTTGAAGGTGGAAAAAACGCCCAGCAGGATGAAGGTGATGATGAGGATGGGGGTCAGGCGCGAGCCTATAAACCCCTGGGCCATGCGGCCGGCCATTCCGTATTTGTGTTCGATGTTCTGCATGTTGGTTTCCTTTTACCTGGACAGCTTGGACGACATTTCCGCCACGGCGGCCGCGTCGAGCTTCTCGGCGGCGAGCAGCGCCTGGGCGTGGTAGAGGTTCAGCTTGTAGAGGGTCTCGTAGTAACCGGCCTCGGCCTGCAGCACCGCGGCCTGGGCGCGCAGTACTTCCAGCACGCTCTGGCGGCCCTGGCGGTACAGCGGGCGGAACAGCTCCAGCGACTGGCGGGCTTTCTCCACGGTCTCTTTGGCCACCGGCAGGGACTCCCTGGCGGCGGCGAAATTGTTGAGCGAGTCCATCACTTCCACGGAGGCCTGGCGGCGGGCTTCGTCCAGCCTGGCGGCGGCCATGGCCGCCTGCGCTTTAGCCGCGTTCTTGCGGGCGAAATAGCCTGGGTCGCCCAGCGGCAGGGTGAGGCGCAGTCCCAGCATGCGGTTGTCCCTGAACTCGCTGAGGCTTTCCGAATTGGTTTCCCAGGAGCCGAAGGCCTCCACGGTAGGCAGTACGGAATTCTCCTGCATGGCCAGGCCGGTCTTCTGCATCTCGGCGGCTTTCTCCAGGGCCTTCAGGTCCCGGCGGTTGGCGGCGGCGGCCAGCAGGGCGTCGCGGGCTGCGGCGGCGGGCCCGGCTTCAACCAGGGCGCCTTCGGCCGAGACCGGCTCGGCGGCCGGGTCCAGCCCCAGGGTGAGGGCGAGCTTCTGCCGCTCCAGTTCCAGGCCTTTGTCCCAATTCACTTTATAGCCGCGCAGGGTGGAAAGAATGGCCTCCGCGCCGTAATAGTCGGAACCCAGCACCATGCCCTTATCCTTGAGCATCTGGGCGGTCTTCAGTTCGGCCTCGGCCGCCAGCACTGTCTCCCCGGCCAGTTCGGCCAGGCGCTGGCGCAGCAGCACGGTGAGCCACTGGTAGGTGATCTTGAAAGTGACGCCGGCCTTGGCCCGTTCATAGCCGTGCTGGGCGGCTTCGGCGCCAAGTTTGCCCATTTTCACCGAGTTGCTCACGGCGAAACCCGTGAACAGCGGCACCCCGGCCTCCACGCCGGCCATGTAGTTGCGGGCCGGGTCGGGATCGTTGATGGTAGCCATGGAGGCCATGGTGAAGGTGCCCTGCTTCATGGCGGTGGCGAAGGCGTAAACCGGGTCGGTGCCGTCGGTGTACATGCCCTTGAGCTTGAAGCCGCCCAAGCGGGCGAGGCGCGCCTGGGAGAGACCGGCCCTGGCGCCGGTAACGGCGGCGGCCTGCTCTTTAAGGAGATTATCGGCCTTTAGGCCCTTCTCTACGGCTTCGCCAAGAGTAACCCCGGCAGTTGCCGGGGCCGCGGCTAACAGGATAAAAGCGGTGAGAACGTTCATCATTACTGCCTCCAGTGTTTTCCCTACATATATGAGATGCGGCCGGAGGCTAAAAGTTTCAGGCTAAATGAAAAAGCCCCGGCAGCGGGGCTTTTTGCGGGCGAAAAGGAGGGCGCTAAGGGACAGGCCAGGTAATAATGGCCTTGCGGGCCAGGGTGGTCTGTTTTATCACCCCGTTCCGGGTGGCCTTCATGAGCAGCGGCCCCAGCCAGCGGTAGTCGGGGCGGGCGCCGTTCACCCGCATGTTCACTTCCAACTCGCGCAGGGTCTCGGCCGGGGTCAGGGCCTTGGTCCAGCTGTCGCGGATATAACGCAATTTGTATTTGCGCCCCAGCGCCTTGAGCACCGGCAGTATCCGCTCCGCCCCGTCCGGCGCCCGGTAGGGCACGCCGTGGTGCTTGTAGACCTTCTCCAGCAGGGCGTTGCGGCGCACTCCGGCCCAGCCTATGAACACGCAGCGCTCGCGGGCCGCCAGCTCCATCTTTATAATATCCTCTTTAGCGCGCACGGCCGCGCTCATGCTCACCAGCGCCAGGTCATAGCGCCCGGCCACACGCGCCGCGGGCAGTTTCCGCCAGTCCCCTGGCAGGCAGCGGGCGTTCTTTATGCCCCGCGCCCTTTTTTCGGCCCTGAAGACCTTCAGCATGGCGGCCGAAGAATCCACCCCGGTCACGCTTTTGGCCCTGGCCGCGAGCGGCAGGGCGTAGTTGCCGGTGCCGCAGCCTATGTCCAGCACCCGCCGGCCGGTGAATTGCGCCCCCAGGCCCTCGGCCAGTTTAATGATCCGCCGGGTCTTTAAAAGCGTCTCCCGCTCGAAAGGCTGCGGGTAATTGGCGGCGCGGGCGTTCCAGTAGAACTTCTCGTTGGCGGGGGTGGCCTTCATATAAGGAATTATATTAAATGCCGGCTGTTGACTTGGCCTTCCCTATCTGACAGAATGAGAGCGGGGGGAGAAAAGAAAACAGCGCGCAGCCGTAAACTCAATTCCGCGTCCGCGCGCCTTGCCTCTTGACATTGTCTAAATTTAGATGTAGTATAGATGTGTGGACAAGCATGTGGAACTTCTAAAGACCGGTGGCATCCGCCCCACGCTGCCCCGCCTCGCGGTGGCGGCCAAGTTCTTCGGCAACTTCAACCATCCTTCGGCCGAGGACGTGTGGGCGCTGGTGAAGGCCGCGTACCCGGGCGTGTCGCGCGCCACCGTGTACAATACGCTGGAGCTGTTCGCGCAGAAGGGCCTGGCCCGCCGCCGGGCGCTCAAAGGCGGCCGCGCCGTGTACGACCCGGTGACCGAGCGGCACCACCATTTGGTGGACCAGGCCACCGGCCGCATCTACGACATTCCCTGGGCGGCGGTGCGCCTGCCGGGGAACATAGCTTTGCCGGATTTCGAGGTGGAAGATTACCACCTGGTGATCCTGGGAAGGAAGAAACGGGGAAAGTAAAGCTTAACGGAATATCAGGAGGAAACTACAATGGTACCTAACAAGAAAATGGAAGCGCTGTTGAACAAGCAGATGAACGCGGAGTTCTACAACTCGCACCTTTACCAGGCCATGGCCGGCTGGTTCGAGGGCCAGAACCTGCCCGGGTTCGCCAGCTGGATGGAGATCCAGGCCGGCGAGGAACGCGGCCACGCCATGAAATTCTACAACCACCTCAAGGAGCGCCGCGGCGCTATCCTGGTGGGCGCCGTGCCGGCCGCTCCCGTAAAGTACAAGGGCGCGCTGGACGCCATCCAGGCCGCCTTCGACCACGAGGTGCACGTGAGCCAGGAGATCAACAAAATGATGGAGACCGCCCTGGCCGAAAAGGACTTCGCCGCGGTGGAAATGCTCCGCTGGTTCGTGACCGAGCAGGTGGAGGAAGAGGCCAATGTGGACGCCATCCTGCAGCAGCTCAAGATGGTAGGCGAGTCCAAGGGCTCGCTGATGTACATAGACCGCCACGTAGGCAAGCGCAAGGCGGCGTAAGCCGGTCCGCGCGGTTTCGCGCTGCAGCCGGGCCCCGGGGCATTCCCGCGGGCCCGGTCTTTTTTCGATTTGGTATAATTTCCATGTTCCGGCGGAGGAACCCGGTTTGAATCCGGGGCTGCCCCGCAACGGTGATGTCCGTCCCTGACGGACTTAGCCCGGTCTACCGCCTGAACTGTCGCAGCCTGCGAGGGACGGCCTTTTCCACCCGGTGGAGGAGCCGCCTTTTTGGCGCGGCAACTCTCGCGGGAGGAAAAATGAGACCAGTCATTGCTGCGTTCCTTATAGTTATCCCGGCCCTCTGTGTTCCACGGGCCCATTCACAACAGAACGGCGAGGTTTACCTCGCCATCAGCAAAACGGCCCTGAAGGCGCTGCCCAAACCGGCCGACGCCGCCGAGGTTTACGCCGCCGGCTCGCCGGCCGGCCTGGCCGGCTCCGCGGCCGACCTGCTGGCGCCCGCCCTGCCGGCGCTGCTGCGGCGGGCCAACGGCGCGGGCGGCCTGGCCACGGCCGGGCTGCGCGGCTTCCAGGCCAAGCAGACGGCGGTGTTCTACGACGGCCTGCGCGTGCCGGCGGACCTTACCGGCACGGTGGACCTGTCCGCCCTGCCGGCCGCCGGCCTGGACCGGGTGGAGATCCTGCCGGGCGCGTGGTCTTCGGTGCAGGGCGCCGACGCCGAAGGCGGCCTGCTGAATTTCATCAGCCGCAAACCCGCCACCGGCGTTACCAGGGCGGACCTCGCTACCGGCCTGGCTTCCTACGGCGGCAACTCGGCGGCCGTCTCGCTGCTCAACGGCGGGCGCTTCGCCAAAACCTCCATCACCGCTTCCAGGGACGCCGCCGACGGCTTTCAGCGCAATTCGGCCTGGCGCAAGGAGTCTTTTGGCGGGCGGGCGGAAGTTCCCCTGGGCGGCGGGGCCTTCTCGGTAAACCTGTTGAGGAATAATTCCAGCAACGGCGTGCCCGGCGGCACCCCCGTGCCGGTAGAGGACTGGAACGGCACCAGGGAGCGGGCCGCCAATTCCCTCACCGACCTGCAGCGTTCCAGCCTCGGCCTGGGCCAGGCCGCGCTCGAACTGCCGCTGGGCGGCGGGGCGGGCCTGTCCCTTTCCGGCGGCTCCGGAGTGAACCGGCTTTTCTCCCACACCAGCTGGGGCGACGAACTGAGCCGCGTGCTCACGCACAACGCGCGTCTGGCCGTCTCTTTCGCCGGCCGGGGCGAGATCGGGGTGGAATACGACAAGGGCCTGCTCAAGTCCGACAGCTACGGCGATCATTTCAGGCAGAACACGGGCCTGTTTGCGCAGTGGGCGCTGGAGCCGGCCAAAGGGTTAACCTTTATCCCGTCGCTGCGCTACGACCGCAACGTGGCCTACGCCCACCAGGCCAGTCCGCGCCTCGCGGTGGTGTACGCGCCGGACTATGTGTGGAAGTTCTCGGCCCAGGCCGGCCGGGCCTGGCAGGCGCCTACCTTCGCCGACCTCTATAACCCGTGGGTGCCCGCGGCCGACCGCTCGCCGGACCTGAAGCCGGAGCATTCCTGGCAGACGCAGGCCGCCGCGGCCGGCAATTTCGCCTGCGGCGTCTGGGCGCGCCTGGCCGCCTACTACGCCGACGTGCGCGACCGCATAGCACTGGACCCGGCCAGGAGCTGGGCGGCCTACAATCTGGACTCGGCTTTCAACAGGGGCGTGGAGGCGGGGCTGGGCTACAAAAACACGGCCTTCAGCGCCGGGCTGGGCTACGCGCACAATGTCAGCAAGGGCCGGGGCGCGGCCGGCGGCTACAAACCGCTAGCCTTCAGCCCCAGGCACCGCTTCACGCTGGACGCCGGGCTGAAGACCGCCTGGTTCGACGTGAATTCAAAGGCCTATTACAGCGCTCGCCAGTACACGGCCGCGGACAACGGCGGGCTCAAGCTGCCGGCCTATTTTACGGCCGACCTGTACCTCTCACGGAAGTTCGACCGGTTCGAGGCTTTCGCCGGCGCGGAGAACGTGCTGGACGAACATTACGCCCAGACCGCCGACACTATTAACGGCTATTACCCGCTGCCCGGCCGGGTGTTCAGGTGCGGGCTCAGCGTCCGGTTCATCTAGGCCGTTGACCGGGCCCGCTTAAGCTGTTAGAATATAGTTATTGGCATATGCCAATAACCAGCCATGCCCAGGCCCTGCAAAAAAAGAAAGATCACCGCCCGCCCGCGCGCTTATTACTTTAAGCCGCGCGCGGTGCCGCTCTGCCAGCTGGAGGAAACTGTGCTCCGGCTGGACGAGCTGCAGGCGCTGGAGCACGCCGACCTGGCCCGCAAGGACCAGCGGGCGGCCGCCGCCGCCATGAAGGTCTCCCGGCAGACCTTCGGCAACATACTCGCTTCCGCCCGGCGGAAGCTGGCCGACGCCGTGGTGAACGGCAAAGCCCTTAAGATAGAAGGCGGGCCCGAGGAACTGGCCCGGCCCCATTGCGGAGGAGAACATAAATGAACATCTGCATCCCCGTGGAGAACAACGATGGTCTGAAGTCCGTGGTTTACGGCCATTTCGGCAGCGCCCCTTTCTTCGCCATCTGCGAAGTGGAAAGCGGCAAGGTGGAATTCCTGGATAACGGCAACCAGCACCACGAGCACGGCCAGTGCAACCCGCTCGGCGCCATAGCCGGCAAGAGCGTTTCCGCCATCATAGTGGGCGGCATAGGCGCCCGCGCCCTGCAGCACCTCAACGCCGGCGGCATCAAGGCCTACCGCGCCCCCCAGGGCCCGCTGTCCCAGGCCATGGAAATGTTCAAGAAACAGCAGCTGCCTGAAATACTGCCCACCGACTGCTGCCAGGGGCATGGCTGCCATTAACCACAAGCTTCACGGCAACTGCGTGGCCTGCGGGCCGGCCAATCCGGCCGGCCTGCGGCTCAAATTTAAAAAACAACCGGACGGCTCGGTGGCGGCCGCCGTTTTTTGCCGCAAGGAGTTGACCGGCTACGACGGCCTGCTGCACGGCGGCGTGGCCGCCCTGATGCTCGACAGCGCCATGGTGAACTGCCTGTTCGCCGCGGGAGTTACCGCTTACACCGCCGAACTCAAACTGAAATATAGAGCGCCAGTGAAGATAGGCCGCGCGGCAGAACTGCGGGCCTGGCTGGAGAAGGACCATTGCCCGCTCTACCTGACCCGCGGCGAACTGCGGCAGGACGGCGAGGTGAAGGTTTCCGCCGAAGCTAAATTCATGAGGGGGGAAGGCTAATGGAAGATAAGCAGATGCCCGTTGATGAAGCGGTAAAGAAATATTCCGGCCGGCTCAACGATCCGGACGCTTCTGCTTCCGTTACCGGCGCGTGCGGCGACACCATGGAATTCTACCTGAATATCTCCGACAACAAGATCGGAGAAGTGCGCTTTCACGCAGACGGCTGCGACTTTACCAGGGCCTGCGGGGCCGTGGCCGCTTTTTACGCCGACGGTCGCGCCCTGGAAGAAGCCATGTTCGTCTCGCCCGGCCTGATCCTGCGCACGCTCAAGAACGTGCCTGAGGACCACCGCCACTGCGCCATCCTGGCCGCCACCACGCTGTATAAGGCCATAGCCGACCATCTGCTTAAAGATTGATCCACACTATATGAACAAGAAACTCAAATTTTTGACGGTCGCCGGCGCGTTGGCGGCGGTGGTGATAGCGGGCTCGCTGTTCTCCTCCCGGCTGTGGGGGGAGAAAGCGGGCAAGGCGGCGCTGGCCGGGCCGCTGGTGTATTCCCAGGGCATGACCGCGGCCCAGTTCGCCGCGGCCAATAACCTGCCGCCGGAAGTGGCCGCCGCGTCCTTCGGCAGCCGTGAGGGCGGTTTTCACTATTACGACATGAACGCCCTGCCGTCCGACGGGCTGCGGGCCTCGGTGGAGCGCGAACTGGCGCTTTACAATGAGCGCGCCTCCAAGAACTGGCTGAAGATAATCCTGAAATTCGTCATGTGGGCCGCCTTCCTGCTCACGGTGTTCCCGCTGCTGCGCCGCGGCCTGGTGAAAGGCGCCTTGCGCAACTGGCTTTACCTCGCCGGCGTGCTCATCTTCGGCGTGGCCCTGGGCGCCGACCCCAGCCCCATGGGCACCGTAAAGGACGCCATAGTGCTCTACGGGCAAAGCGGCGCGGTATTCCTGCCCCGCCTGAAAGCCCTCGGCATTTTCCTGCTGCTGGTGGTGCTGGCCAACAAGTTCATCTGCTCCTGGGGCTGCCAACTCGGCGTCCTGCAGGACCTGTACTTCCGGCTGGGCCGCAGCGCCGGACTGAAGCGCTGGCGGCTGCCTTTCGTGTTCACCAATACCGTGCGCGTGCTCTTCTTCATAGCGCTGATCCTCGCGGCCATGATGGGCAGCGACATCATAGCCCCGGTGGACCCGTTCAAGATCTACAGCCCGCTGGCGCTCACCATTTGGGGCGCCGGGTTCGTGACCCTGCTGCTCGCGGCGTCCCTGTTGCTGTACCGGCCCTGGTGCCACCTGCTCTGCCCTTTCGGGCTGGTAGGCTGGCTCGCCGAAAAGATCAGCGTGTACAAGATAAAGGTGGACTACGCCAAATGCGTGGCCTGCGGCGCCTGCGAGCAGGCCTGCCCCTCCACGGTAATGGGGGCCATCCTGAAGCGCGACCGCGTGATACCCGACTGCTTCTCCTGCGGCGACTGCCTGGCCGCCTGCCCCTCGGGGGCAATCTCGTTCTCCGCCGGCCGGCGCCAGAGGCCGCCCGCGGATAAATTTAAAAAAAGTTAAAATATCCTTATGAAGTTCCGGTTGATCAGGGCCTCGCTGTGCCTGGCCTTCGCGGCCGTAGCCGCGGGGGCCTGGGACTTGCACATGCTCGGCTCCGCCCACGAGGCGGGGGAGAGCTGCCAGGTTTGCGCCGTAGCCGCCGCGCCGGAACTCAATGCCGACTGCGGCACCACCCTGCTGTTCCGCCCCGACAATTTTGTAATGACCGCCGCCGCCCTCCCAGGGCGACCGGCGGAGACTCCGTTCATAGCGGCCTTCCTCGGCCGCGCCCCTCCCCGCTAAAAAGGCAGCTGCTGCCTGTTATCAACAACTGATCCCTCGAAAGGCGCCGGGCGCCTTTTGGGGTGTGCGGACATATCAAGAGGGAGATCTATGAGGAAAATAATAGCTATAGCTTTAGTTGTGGGCGTTTGCGGCCTGGCCGCCGCGCAGGAGGCCGGCACGCCGCCGCAGGGCATGCGCGGCACGCCGGCCAACCTGCCGGACATCAGCCTGGTAGGCGTTATAGACGGGCATACCAGTTCCAACAAAGCGGATGACACCAGGGACAAACTGGAGTTCAATGAAGTGGAGACGGCTTTCCAGGGCTACATCTACCCGGAAATGAAGGCCGACGTGTTCCTGGCCCTGCACAAGCACGGCACCGAGTATGAAAGCGAGATCTGCGAGGCCAAGGTGTCTTTCCTGAGCCTGGCCGAAGGCCTGTCCGCCGAGGTGGGTAAGGTGAACGCCGAGTTCGGAAAGATGAACAAGGCGCACAGCCACACCCGCGCCATGGCCGACCAGCCAGCGGCGCTCACCAACTTCCTGGGCGAGCACGCCCTGAACCCGCAGGGCGCCGCGCTTAAGTACCTGCTGCCGCTGCCGTTCTATGCGCAGGCGCAGGTAGGCGCCTGGACAGCGGCCGCGCATGAACACCATGTGGAGGGGGACAATACGGCCGACGTGCTGGACGTGGACCAGAGCACGGTTACGGTGGTGCTGGCCCCGGAGGAGACCGAGGATTTTTCCCCGGCCGGCAAGCTCTATACCGCCCGCCTCAACGCCGCTTTTCCGCTGGCGGACGGCGCCGAACTGGAACTGGGGGTGAGCGGCCTGAAAGGCAAGGGCAGCCATTGGGAGCATCACCAGGACAACATCAAGCTGGCCGGGGCCGACTTCACGCTGAAGTTCTGGCCCTCCGCTTACCGCCGCTTTACGCTGCAGGGCGAATACCTGCGCCTCACGCGCGACGTGCCGGTGGGCAAGCTAAAGCGCGACGGCCTGTACGTGTTCGGCAATTACAGGTTCTCCAAATACTGGGACCTGGGCGCGCGTTTCGACTACGCCGAGAACGCCTTCCCGGTCATAACCTATGAGCGCGATTATTCCCTTATAGCCACGCGCCGCCTTACCGAGACCACCACGCTCCGGGCGCAGTACAAACATATAAACCTCTCCGGCGAAAAGACCGACGAGGGCTGGCTCCAGCTGATCTTCGGCCTGGGCCCGCACAGCCACGAGATGGAATAAGGACAGGACCATGAAAAAACTATTCTTAAGCCTGGCCGCGCTGGCCTGCTGGGCCGGCGCCGCCAACGCGGAGATAAAAGTGGTGACCGCGTCCTCCGACCTGAAATACCTCTGCGAACGAGTGGGCGGCGCGGAGGTAAAAGCGGAGAGCCTGGCCTCGGGCGGCCAGGACCTCCACATGGTAGAGCCGCGCCCCAGCATGGTATTCAAGCTCAAGAAGGCGGACTTGGTAGTGCGCGTGGGGCTGGACCTGGACATGTGGGTGGACAGCCTGATAAACGCCGCGCGCAACCCGCGCTTGTTCTACGGCGCGGCCGGCTACGTGGACGCCTCCGCGGGCGTGCCGCTGCTGGAGAAGCCGGAGGGCAAGGTGGACGCCTCCATGGGAGACATCCATATCTACGGCAACCCACACTATTGGCTGGACCCGGCGAACTCCAAAATAATGGCGGGGAATATCCTGGCGGGCCTCAAGCGCGCGGCCCCCGACAAGGCGGCGGTGTTCGACGCCAACTACGCCGGGTTCGTGAAAGAGCTGGACGAAAAACTGGCAGGTTGGCAGACCCGCATGGCGAAATGCACGGGACTTAAGGTGGTGACCTATCACGGCTCCTGGCCTTACTTCGCCCGGCGCTTCGGCCTGGACGTGGCCGGCCACGTGGAACCCAGGCCCGGTATTCCGCCTTCGGCCGCCCACCTGGACGCCCTGGTGAAGAAGATGAAAGCGGAGAACGTGCGGGTGATACTGACCGAAAGTTATTATCCGCGCAAGGGCCCGGAGTTCCTCTCTGAACGCACCGGCGCGAAGATCGTTACCGCCGCCGTAAGCACCGGCGGGGGCAAGAACGTGGAAACATACTTAGACGTGTTCGAACGTGTCCTGGAGGAATTATGTTCGAAATAATGCTGCCGGCCGTGGCGGCCGCAGTAATACTGGTGGGCATACACGCCTACCTGGGCATACATATACTCGCCCGCGGCGTCATCTTCGTGGACCTGGCCCTGGCGCAGATAGCGGCACTCGGCGCCATAACCGGGGTGCTGTTCGGCCTGCAGCTGCACACCACCGGGTCGTACCTGGCTTCGCTGGCCGCCACTTTTTTGGGCGCCGGCGTGTTCGCCCTGACGCGCGGCAAAAAAACCACCGGCGCCATGCAGGAGGCGGCCATAGGCATAGTGTACGTGGTGTCGGCGGCGCTGGCGGTGATGGTGTTGGACCGCCTGCCCGGCGAGGCTGAACACCTCAAGGGCATGCTGGTGGGCAATATCCTGTTCGTCACCTGGCCGCAGGTGCTCAAGACCGCCGCGTTATACGCGGCGGTGGGGCTGGCGCATTACCTGTTCCGCGCGCGGTTCACGGCCATCTCCTTCTGCCCCGCCTCGGCCGCGGCGGGCGGGCTGGACGTGAAACTGTGGGATTTTTTTTTCTACGCGCTGTTCGGCTTTGTGGTCACCAGTTCCGTGGAACTGGCCGGCGTGCTGCTGGTGTTCACCTTCCTTATAATACCTGCGGTGTCCGCCGGGCACTTCGCCACCACGCTTAAGGGACGCATCTGGCTGGGTTGGGCGCTGGGCGTGATCACCAGCCTGGCCGGCATAGCGGCCAGCGCCGTGTACGACCTGCCCACGGGCCCTGCCATAGTCTGCGCCTTCGGCCTGCTGGCGCTGGGGTCGTTCGCCGTCTCCCGCCTGCGGCGCCCCGTCAGGCGGCGGGGAGGTCTACTTTGGTGACTGTTACGCCTTCGGCTTCAGCCGCGGCGGCCAGGCCGGGTTCTTTGGTTAGGATGATGAACTGCCAGCCGGTGTTGCGGTGGAAGGCCGCCAGGAGTTTAAGCGCCAGGGACTGGCGCGCGGCGTCCAGCGTGAAGAAAGGCTCGTCGAACACCAGCAGCGCCGGGGCCAGGCCCTCGGGCGTGAGGCGCGAGCGGTGCGCTATGGCCAGCCGCGCCGCCAGCATGAACAGGTCGCGCATGCCGGCTGAAAGGTTCCTGACCTGGCGCTTCACGCCGCCGGCGTCGGTCACGGCCGCGCCGTCGGCTTCGAACACCTTGAATTCGGCGTAGGCCTCTGGCAGCATGGCGCGCAGGGTGCCGGTAACTTCCTTCCCCAGCGTCTCAAAAGCTACGGCCGAACTTTCCGCCAGCGCGGTAAAGGCGGCGGCCGCCATGGTGTAGGCCTCGGCCTGCAGCTGCAGCTCGGCCAGTTCAGCCTTGTCGGCCGCCAGCTCGGTCTCCAGCAGGTTTATGCGCTCGGGCAGGCCGCCCAGGCGGGCGCCCGACACGGCGCGGGAGCGCTCGATTTCGGCGGTGAGGCGGTTCAGGTCTTTTTCCGTCTCGTGGGCTTTCTCCGCGAGGGCCGCCAACTCGCGGCGCAGGCGGGGGAGTTCTACTTCCGCCCCCTGGGCGGGCTCCACGCCGCGCCGTTCCAGCTCGCCGTTCTCGGCGAACAGCTTGTCCTTGAAAGTTTCTTCGTCCTTGCAGCCGCTGCCGTCGGCCAGGGCCAGCACGCGCTGCTCCATGTCGCCGGCGCGGGCGGCCAGGCGCTTATAGTCGGCCACCTTGGCCTGGTAGTCGTCCTCGGTGGCGCAGCCGCGCCCCTTGAACCAGCTGTTGGCCTCGCGCGCGGCCTGTTCGGCGGCCTTGCGGCGCTCTTCGGCTGTCCTGGCGGCCGCCGTTACGTTAGCGTCCAATTCGCTCAGGCCGGCCAGTTTCTCCTCGTAGGAGGCGGAGACGGCCGCGTAGTCCGCCTGCGTTTTGGCCAGGAAGGCCCGCGCGCTCTCCAGGTCGGCAACCGGGAAAATTTCAGTGGAAACCGAAGCCCACTCCGTGGCCAGGCCGCCCAGGAAGGCGGTAACGTCTTCGGGCGTGTGGCCGGAGAGCCGCTCGGTTATGGAGAACCTGAAACCGGCCCAGCCTGCGGCGCCAGCTATGGCCAGGGCCGCCAGGTAACCCATTATGCTCCCCGAGAAAGCCACAAGCACGGCCAGTACCGCGCCGCCGCCCCAGATACTGAAGCGCAGCTTCTTGTCCACGCCGGTAACCAGGCGTTCCGGTTCGGAGGCGAACTCCGCCACCCGGGAGGCGAGGCCGGCCGCGTAGGAGCTCTCGCTCCTGAGCTGGGTCTCGCGCGCGGCGAGCTGTTCTATGGCCGCGTTGGCCGCCGTCACCGCTGCTTGCGCGGCCGCCAGGGCGGCCTCGCCGGCGGCGGCCGTTTTCTCGGCGTCCAGCTGGGTCTCTTTCAGCGCGCGGTAGGCGGCTATTTCGTTATTGGCGAAAGCTTTCAGGTCGGCGGCCGCGTCGCGCGCTTCTTTAAGCTCGCGCAGGGCCTTCAGCCCGGCCAGCACGGCCGCGCGCCGCCCGGCGGCGAAAAGTTTTTCCACCTCTTCGGTCTTGGCCTTTACGGCGGCGGCGGAGGTTTCGGCCTCGGCGGCCAGGCGCACGCGCTCTTCTTCCAGGCGCACAGCCTGTTCGGCGCCGGCTAAAATGGCGTCGCGTTCGGCCTTGAGGGCGGCCGCGGCCTGCTCGCGGTCCTTTATGGCCTCGTGCAGGCGCCGGATATTGGCCTGCACCGAGTCCTTGCCGGCGGTTTCGGCCTTCTTGGTGAGTTCCTTGGCCAGGTGGGCCGGGTTCAGCCCGGAGTTCAGCAGGGCGTTCTCGGCGGCCTGCGCCCACGAGGAGGCCTTTCTGTTGTCGGGGTGGTGCACGCCCAGCTGCCCGCCGCGGATGGCGAAGATCTCCATGAACTCATTGTCGCCGAAGGAGAGGGGGGTGAGGCCTTCTTCCCACACCAGTTCGGCCTTGCGCAGGGCGCCGTAGCGGCCGGCCAGGTTCTTCCACAGCGGCAGGCTCTCGTGGCGGGACTCCGCGCAGAGCGTGTCGAACAGCGCGTCGAAAACGGTGGTCTTGCCGGCCTCGTTGGGGCCGGAGATAACGGTGAAGGGCCCCAGGTCCAGGCGGGCCTTGCGGAATTTGCCGAAGTCGGGCAGGTCCAGGCGGCGGATCATTTGGCCTCCGTCAGGCGCTCGGCCAGCGCCTCCAGCCCGTACTGCCGCGCCAGCAGCCAGCGCCGGTAGTCCGCGCCCTGCGCGTCCTCCGGTTCCAGCTTGTCCAGCTCTTCCAGAAAAGCTTTGGTGAGCGTGTGCGAAGACAGGTCCGCGGCCACCACGGTCTCCAGGCGCACTTCGGCCCGGCGGGCCACGGAACCGAGTTTCTCCCGCAGCGCCTCGGCTGTGGCCTTGGCGGCGTTCTCGTCCTCCACCACGCCGGCGAGTATAACTTTAAGCAGGTCCTGCCGGCCGGCCGCGGCGGCTACGCGCTCGCCCGCGCCCTGGTCCATGGCGCCTTGCAGGTCCAGCGGCAGGCGGTATTCCTTATAAAGGCCGGCGTTCTTAAGTTCGAGCGTATGAACGTCCAGCTGGCTGCCGGTGCGCACCACGCAGACGCGCCTGGGGCCGGCTTCGCGCGCGTGCGCCCGCCACACCCGCGCCGAGCCCGGGTAGCAGGCCACGGCCCCGCCCAGCGCCTGCTGGCGCCCGGCGTGCACGTGGCCCAGCGCCGCGTAATCCACCTGGAACCGTGAGAAAATGTCGTCGTCCATTACGCCGGCCTGCGCGTCGGTCTCTTCGTCGGGCCCGGTGTAAATTGTGGAGTTAAGGGCGTGCGCCACGGCCACGCGGGTAACGCCCTGCTTCTTGGCCGGCACGTTCCAGTCGCGGTAATCCTCGTAGGAGGCGGCGTGTGGAATGCAGAGGAATTCCAGTTCGCCCGCCTCTATAAGCGTGAAAGGCCGCGCCGCCGCGAAAACCAGCGGGTCCATATTGTAGGCGGTAAGGTCCACGGAAGCGCCGCGGCCCTCGTGGTTGCCCGGGATATAAATTATTTTGCAGCCGGCGGCCGCCAGCGGCGCGAAGCGCGCGCAGAACTCGGAGCGCAGCGCCTCGAAATCGGCGAAGGAATCGAACATGTCGCCGGCCAGCACCAGCGCGTCGGGCTTTTCGGCCTGGCAGAGGGCTATTATTTCGTCCAGCACGCCGTAGCAGTAGGGCAGCTGTTCGCCGTCCTCCAGGTGCAGGTCCGCCGCGTGTATTATCTTTGCCACTTTTCCTCCGCCCTTATTATATTTTTTATTTGCCGCCGCCGCACCTATAGTATAGAAGGCCTCCGCGACAACGTGCTGTCGCGGCCGGCCCGGGCTTTTCTACAATATAGGCGTGATGAAAATATTCTCCGCCCTCCTGCTCCCTTTACTGTTCGCGCTTAACGCCGCGGCCGCCTCGGTGGCGGTGTACCACACCAGCGACGCGCACGGCTGGTACTCGGCCCGCCCCGCCCTGTGGGATAAAGAAAATTCCACCCGCACTATTGGCGGCTTCGCCGCGCTGGCCGCCCTGCTCGCCAAAGACACCACGCCCTACCTGCTGCTGGACGCCGGCGACATGTGGCAGGGCACGCCCGAAGGCATCCTCACCAAAGGCCAGGCCAGCGTGACCCTGATGAACCAGCTGGGCTACGCCGCCGCCGTGCCCGGCAACCACGACTACGATGCCGGCGAGCCCGTGCTGCGGGCCATGATCTCCAGCGCGGCTTTTACCATGCTGGGCGCCAACGTGTACTATAAGGACGGGCGCCAGGCCGATTACCTCAAGCCCTATAAGATCTTCGAACGCAACGGCCGCCGCATAGCCGTGCTGGGCCTGGCCGGCGCCCATACCGCCAACAATACCCTGCCCGCCCACGTGAACCACCTGGATTTCCGCCCCGAAGCCGCCACCGCCGCCGCCCTGCTGCCGGAGATAAAGCAGCAGCGGCCGGACGCCGTAATAGTGCTGGCGCACCTGGGGCTGGACGAAAATTTGTCGCTCAAGCGGGTGGACATTTCTACCTGGACCTTCACCGCGCCGCCGCCCGGCTCGCTGAACATAGCCCGCGCCGCCGCCGGCATAGACCTGCTCCTGGGCGGGCATAACCACACCGGCCTGCTCAAAGGCTGGCGCGACCCGGTAAGCGGTACCTGGTTCGGCGAAAGCAATTACGGCCTTTCCTACGTCACCCGCGCCCTGCTTACCTTCAACGATGCCACCGGCAAGCTGGAGAGCGTGGAAGTGCGGCTGGTGCCGCTGTGGATAGACGTGACGGGCGAAGCCCCGGCCGTGCTCAAGCCGGTGGCCGGCTTCAGCGCCGACGTGGAGCGCGAAATGGGCCAGGCCGTGGGCGAAGCCGCCACCGACCTGGAATTTTCGGCCGAAGGCCTGGACTCCGGCCTGGGCAACCTGTTCTGCGACCTCACCGTGCAGGCCGCCGGCACGGATTTGGCCTTCCACAATACCAAGGCCCTGCGCGCGCAGCTAAAAAAAGGAACAGTGCGCCTGCGCGACCTGTACCAGGTGATGCCCTTCGACAACACCATAGTCACCATGCGGCTCACAGGCGCGCAGGTGCGCCGCCTGCTCATGGACAACCTGCGCAACAGCTGGTCCGCCATCCAGGTGGCCGGCGTTGAAGTGGCCTACCGCCCCGGCCCCGGCGACCGCCCCGCCTACCTTAGCGTAAAGCACGGCGGCCGCGAGATAAAGGATAAGGAAGTTTTTACCGTGGCCACCAACAGCTACCTCGCCGGCGGGGGGAACAACGGCGAAGCCTTAGACGGCGGCCTGGACCGCAAAGACACCATGCTGCCCGCGCGCGAGCTGTTCATAAAAGCCTTCGGCGCCGGCCCCGTGAGCGCCCCCGCCGCCGGCCGCATCAAAAGACTCAGGTAGCCTGTCCCATAGGGCCCAAGCAAGACGGGGGCAAATGCCCCCGTTTTTTTGGGCCTTTTGCCTCTATTTGGGTTTCGCTATCATTCGTATCATTTACTTATGATAAAGATCCTTTTAGCCCTTATTATCTTCGCGGCCCCGGCCGCCGCTCAGCTTGAAGACGTAAACACCCTGCGTTCCAGCTTCGGCATGGCCCCCGTAAGCGCGGAAGAAGCCGCCCGGCTGGACGCCGCCCTGCCCAAAGCCAACCCCGTTCAGACGCCCCTGGGCCCGGAGTACAACAACCCCAAGAAGATCTCGGACGAACTCGCCCAGCTCATTAACGACCACCCCAAGACCATGGAGAAGGTGGAGCACCGCGTGATACAGCTGCTGGCCCACGCCCACGCCAAGGGCATGCTGGTGCCCGCCCTGGAAATGATGCTGCGCAACCCCCTGGTGCAGAAGTTCCTGCCGCCGCTGCCGCCCAACAAGCGCGAAGACTACATAAAGAAATTTCCCCGCATGATAGCCGCCCAGCTGGAGAACTCCGGCGAAGTGCCCGGCAAGCCCGGCGCCGAGGGCTGGGACAAAATGAGCGAGCGCCACACCGCCATAATGAAGTCCTCGCGCTATAAGGCCACCGCCAAGGCCCCGTCGCTCATGAGCAACTCCGGCTACCTGGCCGAAGTAGAAGCCATGTGCGGCACCAAATTTAAAGCCGGCCACGCCGTGACCCCGCTCATAGACGGCCCCGCCTCCTTCGGCATGCGCGAAAAACTCATGCGCGAGGCCAAGAAGAGCATAATGCTCATGACCTGGGGCTACTACGACGACGTCACCGGCAAGGCCACCCGCGACCTGCTCATAGCCAAGAAGAAAGAAGGCCTGGACGTTAAGGTGATGGTGGACGGCAACATCTCCAATTTCCTCGGCATGGAATCCCTCAAGATCCTGGAAGACGCCGGCGTGCCCGTGGGCCGCTTCACCGACCAGGCCCGCCCCTACGACGGCATGCACTCCAAGCTGCTCATAGTGGACGGCGAGCACGCCATAGCCGGCGGCATGAACATTGGCGACAAGTACTCGCATATGAACCCCTCCGCCCACAAATGGCGCGACACGGACGTGCTCTTCTCCGGCCCTTCCGCCGCCGACGCGTATAACATCTTCGGCTATACCTGGAACCTGGTGGCCCGCAGCCAGGGGCACTCGCTCATGTACGTGGGCGCCCCCGCCGCCAGCGCCGGCAACGTGCAGGCCGCCCTGGTGTACCAGCGCGGCGGCCAGGAGCCCGCCATCTACCTCTCCATCCTCAAGGCCATCTACGGCGCCACCTCGAGCATAAACATAGAGAACGCCTACTTCGTGCTCATCCCGTCGCTCAAGACAGCCCTTACCGAAGCCATCTCCCGCGGCGTGCAGGTGACCATCCTCAGCAACTCCGCCCAGAGCAACAACGAGCCCATCCTCACCGCCCCCATAATGGAAAGCCTCGCCGAAATGGCCGAAGCCGGCGCCAACGTGTACGTGAAGAACGGCGAAACCCTGCACAGCAAGTTCCTCACGGTGGACGGCGTGTTCGCCACGGTGGGGTCCTACAACTTCCACCCCAAGAGCATCCGCCACGAGCGCGAAGTGAACCTGCACGTGCTGGACCGCCAGTTCACCTCCAAAATGGAGGCCACTTTCCAGAACGACCTGCGCTCCGCCACCCGCGTAACCGGCGCCGCCCAGCTGGGCGTGGCCCCCAACCCCTTAAGCTTCCTCACCCGCCGCTACATGTTCGACCAGCTGTAACGCTGCCGCGCCGCAGAAATGAAAACCCGGCCTTAACAGCCGGGTTTTTCTTTGGCCTCTATCGAAGGGGTTAAATAGGGAAAGTCTTGAGGAGTTCCGCGCAGCGGCGGTCTTCGTAGCGCTGCATTATCTTCTTGTCCTGCTCCAGCTGCTTGGCCAGGGTCCAGTCTGGGTCAATTTCCAGCTCCATGGCCATGCGCGCCTCGGGCGGCACGCCCTGCAGGGCCATCACGTCCTCGCGGGCTTCCCGGCAGGCGTCCAGGCGCTGCTTCAGGTCGTCGCAGCCCAGCTTCATCTTGGTGAAGATCTGGTCGGCGCTCAGCTGGGCCTGCGCCTTCTCGGCGTCCCAGATAGCGCTGCAGGTTTCGAACTGGGCTTTGGGCGAAGGGGCCGCGGCCGGCTTCTGTTCGGCGGCGGGTTTTGGCGCCGCCTTCTGAACCGGCTTGGGCGCGGGGGGTTCCGCCTTGGTCAGCGCGGCCTTGAGGGCGCTCTTGGTGAGCGCGGGAGCAGGCTTGGGCGGCTTTGTTGCCGCCGGGCGCTTTGCCACGGGGCGGCCGTTGTAGGCGGCCAGCGCCGCGCGCGCTTCTTCCAGCCCGGCCAAGGCCGCCGCGTATTTTGGGCGTTCGGCCACCACGGCGCTATAGGCCTCCACTGCCTTATTGGGCGATTTGGCAATAAGCTTTTTAGCTTCGGCCAGCCGCACGTTTATGGCCGCTATCTCTTTTACCCGCTCCTCCGCCCGCCCGGCCAGGTCCGACTCGCGCACCACCGGGTTCTGGTAAAGGTAATCCGCGTCGGCCAGGCGGTCTTCCTTGAAATGCAGCTCGGCCACCTTGAACCGCGCCGAAGCCAGCTTGGGATCCTTGTCCGGCGCCGCCACCATATAATCTTCGTAACTGGCTATGGCGCCCTGGCTGTCCCCCTGCAGGGCCTTTATGTCGCCTATGCCGTAGTGGCTGTAGGCCGCCTCTATGGAGCGGGGATACCGGGTGATTATGCGCGAGTAGGCGCTTATGGCTTCCGTGTTGCGCGCCTTTTCCACCAGCCGGCCGGCCTGCTTGTAGCGCTGCGCCGCGCTGTTAATGAACAACTGGTACGCCACGCCCGCCGAGGCCAGCACGGCGCAAAGAATTATAACGGCAGTCTTATTTATGGCGAAGGGCTTGCGTGCCGGCTTGGGCGCGGGTGTTGGGGTTGGCTCCGGGGCCGGTTCAAGCAAGGCCGGCTTGGGCTCCGGCCCCGGCCCTGGCTGCTGCAGAAATACCGGCAGATCTTTTATCTCCGGCATGGCAGGCGGCGACACCAGCTTTGGCATGGGGGCTGGTTCAGGTTCCGGCGCCGGTTTTGGCGCGGCTACCAGCGGGGGTATCTCTACCGGCGGCAGCACAGGCTGGGGAAGCGGCGCATAAGCGGGCAGCATCGCAGTTGCGGGCGCAGTGGCAGGCGCTGGCGCTGGCTCGGGTGCTGGTGTTGCTTCGGCCGCAGGTGTCGGTTCTGGTGCCGGCTCGGGTGCAGGCGGCTCCGCCGGCGGCGCAACGGCCTTGGGCTGCGGGAAATTCTCTATTATGGCTTCTTTAATGCGGGCGGGCGCTTCCGGCGGGGCGTTCTCTTTCACCCATTGCGCGTCCTTCACCCGGTTGTCCAGGCGCTGCAATATCTCTTCCAGGTTGCGTAACCCCTGTTCCAGATCTTCGTCGTGAGCCACGTTCCAATTTTATCACTTTTGCGTAGCGGCTGCCGGCGGGCCTAACTCAACACCGATTCAGCATTGCCCCGCCCGACGATATCTCCCTAAAAAACTGACGCGCGCGAATTTGACAACCCGCGCTTTGTCTCATAAGATACATATAGACATCAATACAACAACATGGCCAACATTAAAACCTTAACCGGCAAGATAGTCCGTTTCCGCGACGCGCGCGATTGGGCGCAGTTCCACAACCCCAAAGACGTAGCCATCTCCCTCACCCTGGAAGCCGCCGAACTGCTGGAACACTTCCAGTGGAAGACCCCGGCCGAAGTAAAGGCCCACATTAAAGCCCGCAAAGAAGACATCTCCGACGAACTGGCCGATGTGCTGTACTGGGTGCTGCTGCTGGGCCACGACCTTAAAATAGACATCCCCGCCGCCCTGGCCGCCAAACTAAAGAAGAACGCCCAGAAATACCCCGTCTCCAAATCCAAAGGCCGCATCACCAAGTACACGGAGTATAAATGATGAGGTGCTCTGGCATTCTGGATTTGCAGGATTCTCCGTGCAACGGGCAGAGGGCCAAGCGCTATGCCGCCAAACCGAGGGTGGAGCAGGCTCCTGCCCCACAATTCCTAGTGCGCGAGAATAACTCGGATTGTGTGTGCTTATGTAAAGAGGTAACTGCGCATGGGTAAAAGCCGAAATTTTTCAATATTTTTGCTAAAAGACCGCTATGACTTCTCAAATTCATTAAAGGACGGCCATGCCCTGGAAGCCATTGCAGATGTGACAAATCTCCCTCAAGACGCAAAGCTTTATATCCTGGATGCGGTACCACAGCCCCCCTGGTGGAAACGATACTTTGGAATTTCCAAGGATTTAATTCAGGGCGGGAAAGGCGCAATATGCTTTTTGCCGGCAGGTGGCCGCTGGTTCGCGCTGACTTTCGGACATGTGTTCCACAGCCTTAAGGATGACGCATACGAATATGATTTTGGGTTAAAAGTGACTCTGAACTGCGTAGATCCGAAACTGCGCAGTACAGATACGGTTGATCCCGGTACTTCAAAAAGGCAAAGAACACAGATGCCAGTGGATGCTGATCTGACGTACTTCGATTTTGATAAGGACGCGTCAGTTCTTCGGAAACTAACTGGGAAGGTTAAAGAAGAGTACGCGCGATATTTTAAGAGTGCTACAGGATCAAGTAGCCTTCATATCAATTCCGATATGACCCCGTCTGATTTGACCGAGCGTTGTGAACATCTCTTGGAACTATATGGAAGGGAAGATTATAAAACAGTATTTCCTAACATCCGGGATATAGAGCCTGTTCGTGATCCCATATTGATAGACTTGCTAAATTCAAAGTTGATTGCCGCTTTCCGCGCGAAAAGTTCAGATGTAAGTCTAACGATACCGGAAATTGTGGATTATCATGGAGGGTTGTTTACAACTTTTTCCGGCGCAGGCAATTCTCCCATGTACAGCGATGTTTCGATGCTGGATTATCATGAGTATCTGGCTAAACGTCAAATCGTGCTCAATGATGTCGATGTCAGGGTGCTCAAAACCCACCGTCTTAAGCTTTGCGATGAGGCCGGTCTTCCAAAACAAGATTTCCATATATATAAGTGTTTGCTCTGTGATGTGGCCTCAGAAAATAGTGGCCCGGCGTACCACCTTTGTGATGGTAACTGGTATTGCATAGATAAAAACTATGTTGCCAGATTGAAGGCAGATCTTGACCCGTACTTTCTCACCACCGATTTGCCAGAACTGACCTCCGGTAGCGAGGGAGACTATAACCAAAGGCTGCCGGCGCTAAAGGCTGAATACATTTGCCTTGATGAAGAGAATATTAGTCCAAGCGGGCAAAGCCAGGTTGAACCCTGTGATTTGTATACGGTCTCTGAGGGCGCTGGTGTTCTGGTCCATCTGAAAATTTCCACAAGGTCTTCCCAGTTAAGTCATTTGTTCAATCAGGGCCTGGTGGCTGTTGAGCTGCTTAAATGTGAGCCAGAATCAAAAAAGAAAATGCTAGCGCTCGTCGAGGGTAAGTTAAATGGGAATACAGGGGGAGTGTATCTTGGCCCAATTGATACCGAGAAATATAGTCTTGTGTTTGTAATTGCAACCCGAAAGGACATTGCAAAAAAATCTGATAATCTGCCGATGTTCTCAAGGGTAGCCTTGAGAAGGATTTCAAAAACCCTGCGCTATATGAGTGTTCCTCTGGTGTGCAGTTTTATTAAAGATAGCCGCGTTAAGCAGGCCGCTAAAGAAAAGCCGCGGAAGAGGCGTATTGCTGGTGTCGAGGAGGCCGAGTAACGATTGCGCGCACAATTGAGCGGCTCCGTCCGGTATAGGCTTGTGATGTGTATTGCGAGATGGTTGGGCGGTCAAGACAGATATGACTCAGCCTGAGCAAAAAGAACTACGCCCCCTAAGATAAAGACGTAGCCTTCGCAATTCCAGTGAAAAGATGCTTAAAATTGCCCGACACACCGTTGTCGGGTTCATCTGCTATGCTATGAATAGATTTAGCAGTAAAAAGACATGTATTGCAGAAGAGAAGTGAGTCATATTTTGTAAAATATAGATGAGAAAATATTGTTATGAGAAACAAAAAATTTGTGGATTTGTTTTGCGGGGTTGGGGGCCTTACATTAGGCTTGTCCAACGCTGGATTTGCTCCAAAGATTGCTGTTGATATCTGGGAAAAAGCTGAATTGAATTTTAAAGCCTATTTCCCGAAGGTTGAATTCCTTAAATTAGACCTATCAGATAATAACTATCGTGACCTGCTGGTTTCGCAGATAAAAAAAGTTAATCCTGTTTTAATAGCTGGCGGTCCACCTTGCCAAGGGTTCAGTACTCTCGGGAAACGGCACGACGAGGATAAACGAAATTCTTTAATAGATTCATATCTCGATGTGCTTAAGCGGGTTTGCCCGCTTTTTATAATAATTGAAAATGTTCCGGGGATGAAATCGATGTCGCATAAATCCGGAACTGATTATCCAACCCATATCCGAAAGACTTTGGAGCGTATTGGCTACCAGGTTGCAACTTTGAGCCTGAACAGTGTTGAGTTTGGGATTGCTCAGACAAGAAAACGGGTTTTTTTTCTGGGAATGCTGCATGGCGTAAATCAAACCGGTTCCCCTCCATTCTCTGAGTTGGCTCTTCAGCTTAGCAGCGAGATGAAGACCAAAGAGCAGAAAACGCTCAGAGATGCTATTTATGACTTGCCGAGGTTGACAGATGGGGAGGGGGAAGAAAGTCTGCTTTTGGATGGCGAGGAAATTTTAAACCACAAGATATTTAAGCATTCAGAACTGCTGAAAAAGCGATTGAGCTTCGTTCCATATGCTGGTGGCCTTCAAGATATTCCTCGTAAATATCTCTCAAGACATTTGCGGAAAATGATTGATGGCGAGTATGGGAGTGGTGGGTTCGTGAAGAATTTGTATGGAAGGCTAGTCTGGGAAAAACCTTCAGGCACAGTTGTTGCGGGCATTCGCAAAGTAACTTGTGGGCGGTTTGTTCACCCAGAGGACAACCGCTTGCTTTCCGTGCGAGAGTGCGCCCGGCTGCAGGGATTCCCGGATGATTTTAGACTTTCTGGCTCCATAACAGAACAATATACACTGGTCGGAAATGCGGTCCCCCCGGTTTTTGGATATGTGTTGGGTGAGATAATCAAGAAGCTATCCAAGCTAAGGACTATCCATGCGAATTAATACAATCCTCTGGCGCAGAAACTTTTTAAGCCAGGCCAGAAGAACAATTTTGGGTATTGATTCATCAGATAAAGGATGGCGTAAGCTTAAAGCCGATCATGCTCTCGAGTGGGGAGGGAAAAATGCAGATCCGGGTGATTGGGGGATGGTTACATCATCTTTGGGCTCGCATGATAACCCCACTAAGGTTGTGCTGGTTAATTCCCCGGTCGACCTGAATGTGTGGCTTCCCAATAACAAGCCCCGTGGGGATAAGCCTAAGATAAATCAGCGGCTTTGGCAGAATGGCAATGATATTATTGCTCCTTGGTATTATTCCAACATAAAAACAATCCTGGAGATGCTGGAAGATCATGAGTCACGGAATAAAGGATTGTTCGCCGATGGCGTAAAGCTGAGAGCTTTACTGCGCCAGCAACTGGATTTGCTTAGCACAGGAGAAGTTAACCCCCAGAAGCTGCATAGCTGGTGCTGCGATGTTATGCAGGTGTTGCGTAAGCAAAAACTGGATATGTCATGGTTTTTCCCGAAAAGGAGCGGTGGGGCCCTGGCGGCACAAACCTGCAATATCCCAGAAAAAAACATACTTCTGTTGGTTGAATGCATATCAGAAGCAGATCAAAAAGAATATTGCGCGTTTGCATTCGAATTTGATGCACTTCCTCCCATTGTTAAAGATAAAATATCTGCGGCAAAATCCAGTAAAATTGAATTTAAGTCCGGTGAAGTTTCTCTTTCAGAGTTGTTGCAGATAGACCCAATCCAGAATCCTTGCAAATCAAAAAAACTTCCCGAGGAGGAGGAAGGCGCTGTCAAAGATGCGTTTGAAGAGCCAGCGGAGATGGAGATTTCTGACAAGGAAGGTAAGGCTAAGCTTAAGGAGCACCTCCACCGGGAAAGATCCAAAAAACTTGTAAAAGAGTTTAAGAAAAATTTGAAAAGTTTTAATTGCGAGGCGTGCGAGTTCAACTTTAAAGACATGTATGGTGACTTGGGGGAACAATTCGTTGAAGCGCACCATATAAAACCGCTCGGGGAGGGCGGTGAAAGAGAGACAAAGATTTCAGACCTCGCAGCTGTCTGCTCAAATTGCCACAGAATGCTTCACAAGCGAAACCCGCAGCTGACAATGGATGCTCTGAGGTCAATAATTGCGAAAAAGAAGTCGCAATAGCACCGAAAACGCAATTTATTGCCGGAAGTTATGCCCCAATATTTATCATTGAAGCTGGTTTCCGGCTTAATCAATATCCCTTCAAGTGTGATATTGAATGCGTTGTTGCATGCTGGATATAGAACAACAGGCGTCCGGGATGTGAAAGTTAACATTGAAGATGTTAATGCTTTAATCCGGGCAAGGAAGATTGCCTATAAGTTTAACGCAGCAAGCTCGGCTCGAAAAAAAAATCATGCAATCTGTCTGCCGCCCAGCAAGCGCACAAATATCACCGCTATAGATTTGTTCAGTGGCGCAGGTGGGTGGAGCTGTGGTTTGGAAATGGCCGGGTTGAGTGTTGTGGGGGCAATAGACCACGACCGATGCGCATCCGAAACTCACAAAGTCAATTTTCCGTCCTGCGAAACAATCTGCTCCGACATCACCACATTCTCCCCTAAAGACTTGGAGAAGCGAGTCGGTGAAAATATTGATGTTATAGTCGGAAGCCCACCATGTCAAACATTCTCTACACTCGGGCATGGGAAGATGGCCTCCCTTGGGATTGACCTGAAAGGTGACATAAGAAATTATTATTACAAGGCATATGTGGATTATGTCCGCCATTTCAGGCCTAAAATATTTGTGATGGAGAACGTTCCAGGATTTGCAACAAAGCATAACGGGGATATATTTAAGGATTTCTGCGGGCTTTTGGGAGGGGATAAGGGATATAGGTTGGCGCATACCATAGTAAAAACAGAAGAGTATGGGATTCCCCAGAAAAGGCGCAGATTGATTGTCGTTGGTTTTAGGATTGATTTGCAGATTGCAAAACAAAAAAATCCAATTGAGGTTTTATGTCCGCCCGAAAACATCAGGAAACATGTGACAGTAAGCGAAGCTGTCGGGGATCTGCCGGATATCGTAGACGATTGGCGGATAGATGAAATGCCGTATTCGGTAAAAAAGTGCCAATCCGGATACCAAGCACTTTTGCGGAATGAGGGGCTGACGGTCAGGAACAACATCTGTAGAATTTCCAACCCACTTGCAAAAGAGATGTTTAAGTTCCTTGCCCCGGGGCAAAGGTATTCAGATTTGAGTCGCAAAACACGCGCTAACCTTAAGTTCCTCTCCAGTTTTAAATCAGAAATTATCAAAACAAGATGTCGTCGGTTGCCATTAAATGAGCCTTCTTGGACAGTAATCGCACACATTGGGATGGATGGGTATGAATACATCCATCCAAATGCAAACAGAACGCTTTCTGTTCGGGAGGCGGCGAGATTGCAAAGTTTTCCTGATTGGTTTGTTTTCTGTGGGAATATGCGTCAGCAGTATGTGCAGGTTGGTAATGCTGTTCCGCCCCTTCTTGCATATAGTATTGCGACTAAAATTAAAGAACTTGTTTCGGGGTAAGAACGCGGTGATGTTCCCCTCTCTGAATGTGAAAAGGGGGTATTTGCGGGACGGGCGTGTGCCAATCGCTGCTGATTCTGGGCGGTCGTATAATATGAGCTGTATCCGCTCTAAGAATACTGAGCCTGAATTGGTGTTTCGGAAGGAATTGCGTTCGCGGGGATTGGTTAAATATCGCTTGCATCCCAAAACGCTGCCTGGCCGCCCGGACGTTTACTTCTATTCAAAGAAACTCGCTATATTCATTAACGGCTGCTTCTGGCATCGTTGTCCTTACTGCAAACCAAGCATGCCTAAGGCGCATAAGACGTTCTGGGCAAAGAAGTTCGCGGCCAATGTGGCCAGGGATAAGCGGAAGAGGGCCGAGCTTAAAAAGCTTGGCATTAAGTCGGTGGTTTTCTGGGAGTGTCAGATAAAGAAGAATGCGCCTAAGCTGGTGGTTAGGCTGCGCAAAGTTCTTTCTTCGCGGAAGAAGGTTTCCGGTAAATCTGCTGTCTAAGTTCCTCGCCTAGTCTCTCAACTACTCCAACTACAAGGGCGTTCCCCATGAAGAACGCGCGCCGAGCGTCGGTAACGCCTGCGGTGTGTTCATCGGGGAACATGTTGATGCGCTCAAGTTCAACGGGCATCAGCCTTCTCAGTTTGCCGCTTTTGGTGCGTATCACGTGCTTGAATCGGGACGGTGTGCTTCCGCCTTCCCCGGTGACTATGGTCCTGGCCGGCTTATCTAGCGGGTCTGGGAATGCCATAGGGCCTTCGGAATAATGGTAAACATGGCCGGACTTGGACTTGCGAGGCTCTTTCTTGCCGCCCTTGAGATATTTCCAGCGCGCAAGGTCCTTTGGGTTTATGAAATACTCCGGTGGGACCTTCTTCTCGTCCAGAATTATCTTGCCAAGGGGTGTGCGCTCTCCGGTGTATTCCGGTGTGGTGTGCAAGGTGTATATCTTTTCACCGATTAGTATTCCGGCGTTCTCAAAGGGGGAGTCGGTGCCCTTGGCGTTGAACTTCTCCGATATGTCGGCCAGGTCGCCCTTGAGCGCGAAGGTGTGTGTTTCGGGTAAGAGTAAGTCCTTCTCTATGGCCACGGGGAAGGCCGCTGCCATGGTGCCGCAATCCAGTATCCATCTGAGAGGGTCGTTGAGTTTGGTTATGCGGGTGTGGATGGGTGAGCCTTTCTTGTAGGCAAGTATGAAAACGCGCCGGCGGCGCTGCGGCATGCCGTATTCGGCCGCGTTAATGACACGCCATTCCACTATGTAGCCCTGCTCGGATAGGGAGGACAGCATAAGCGCGAAATCGCGCCCGCGCTGGCTTACAGGGGATTTAAGAAGCCGGTCCACGTTCTCCAGCATCAGGTAGGAGGGCCTCTTGTCCTTCTTTTCCTTTATTATGCGGTGAATCTGCCACCAAAGTACACCTTTCTTGCCCAGGATGCCCTTTGCGTGGCTCAGGGTGCGCGCTACGGAATAGTCCTGGCAGGGGAAGCCGCCCACAAGAAGGTCGTGGTCGGGGATATTGTTGGTGGGAACTTTTGAGATGTCCTCGTTAGAGTGGATGCCGGTCTTGAAGCGTTTTGCGTATATGTTGAACGCGTGTTGGCGGGTGGTGCCCGGTTCCCACTGGTTCCCGAAAACGACTTCGTAGCCTTTGGCCCGTTCCAGCCCAATGCGGAACCCACCGACCCCGGCGAAGAGTTCGGCGACTTTAAGGTGTGTTTTGGGGTTGGGGCGGGCCATAAAATCTTGTATCTCAGACATAATTATACCACCTTCGAGAATTTCGATCAAGCGGTATAGTCTAGCAATGGAACCCGACAGCGTCGTGTCGTGTTAGGGAGTCTTTCTTTATCTGCTCACGGATGTAGGAGGCGTTAAGCCAGAAGGATTGTTTTTTCACCATGGTCCCATACGGCGTTGGGGCCTTGTCATGCTTATTCCTGCCGTGAGGGCGCGCATGACATACCGGGTTGAAGGCGATGCCGGGGAGATCGTTGGCACGATGTGCCGCTATCCTTGTGCGGACCTCATCCCAGACCTTTCTTGCATGCTCTTCAAGATCGGCGTAGGGCATGTTCCAGAACATGTACTTGTTAAAACGCAGTGAACCATCCTCATCGTATTTGTAGATAAGGAATAGGAATTTGTTCTCGGAGAGCTGGTCGCGTAGTGTAGATTCGTCCCACTCTTCATTCATTATCCCGATATAGTCCATGGCGGGGAATGACATGGACTCTTTGGGGGTCCCCGACTTCTTTAGCCGGATGGTTTTCATCGTTACGTTGGCTTTTTCGAATTCCGCTATTTTTTTCTTCTTGGCGCTCAACATGGCTCTAGCAAGGTCAGCATAATAAGATTTTGAGCTGCTGGCGCTGTATCGGCCCAGTTTCTTTTCTATCTCCGTGGTCGTCAGCCCAATGAACCCCTTGAGTTTGTTGTGGACAATGCTCTCAATGGTTTCGGGGACCCACTCCGAGATGAGTGCATCATGTTCTTTCTCTATGGTTGCTTTGTTCTCGGCAACGATGAAATTGAGGTAGTTCTGCTTTAGCGAGTAGGCGCGGGACTTCGCAGGCACTTTGGAGTTCGGTTGAGAGCGGTAGCTTTTTTCGGCAGTGGCACCTTTGGTGCAGGCGCCAAGATAAAAAGTGTCTCCCTCAGAGAGTTCATGGGCCTTTCCTGCGGTAACCTTGGCGGCGATAGTTTCCCAGTCTTTCTGGATCTGAACGATATCCGCGGCCGGAAGGTCGCCAAGAAGGTCAAGGAGCTTTATCAGGCGGAACTTGTAATCTAAAGGGGAGATGTCTTCCTCGAACAGGTAGAAGAGGATGAGGAGGTGGGCGTTCTTCTTCAAGAAGGCGCTGGTCTTCCATTTGTCGTGGATGATGGTGTCGTAGTCTATCATCCCAAGGACAAGGCGCTCCTTTGATATGAAACCTTTCCTGGAGCTTTTCTTTATAGGGGTTGTTTTAAGCTCAAGCTTTGCTTCGGGGAAATCCGGTTCCGGACTGTTGTCTGGTTCTTTGTCAAAAACGTATTTTTCAACGATATCCCCGAAATGACCTTTCCGCTTTTTGTTCAGTTTCGGCTCTATTTTCTTTATCTGAACATCCGAAAGCACCTGTCGCAGTGCCTTGTACAATAGTTTGTCGGCATGCGCTTTTATAGAGGTTTTGCTGGTGCGGTCAAAATCGTAGGTTATCACGATTTTAATTATACTTTATCTCAAAATGCCGTATGGTTATGCTCTTCGCCCGACACGCGGTTGTCGGGGTGGCCTGCTATGCTATTAATGCGGCAAAGGTGGGGCAGAGGGGCTTGATTATTATGGTATAACTGTTATACTATCATGAGCGCGCGGGCTGTCATAAAGCGGACAGGCGGTGGGTGAAAATCTATGAAAAATACCTCGGGTAAGGCTAAGGCTGGTGGGAAGATATCCGCCCAGGAGTTCGACCGGAAATTCGAGCGGGGCGAAGACATTGCCGGGTTCCTGGATTTCAGGAAAGCCACAGTGGTAAAGCGGGTAAACGTGGATTTTCCGGTCTGGATGATAAAGCGCCTGGACAACGAGGCGCTGAAGCTTAACGTCTCCAGGCAAGCCATCATAAAGATGTGGATACATGAGCATCTTATGCAGCCTCACGCCCGCAAACAGCCCTGACAAGCCTGTGTCCGGGGCGGACGCTCAAGCACTTTTAACCATGGCCACCTCGAAAGAGACCATTGAATTCCTGCGGGATGCGCTGGCGCTGGTGCCGGAGGTCAGTTTCCGGCCGATGATGGGGGAATACTGCGTTTACAGCGCGGGGCGGGTGTTCGCCCTGGTCTGCGACGACACGCTTTTTCTTAAGACCTCGCCCGCAACGCTGCACCTGTTCCGCGACAAAATCACGCGCGCCTACCCGGGCAGCAAGAACACGGCCCAGGCCAACGCCGAGTGGCTGGAAGACCGCGAGCGGCTGGCCGAGGTGGTACATTACACGCTCGCCCGCCTGCCCGCCCCCAAACCTAAGCACCCCCGCCCCAATAAATAATTGAGCCGCCTTGTCGGCCCTTTTCCCCCCGACACTACGCTGTCGGGGTGGTCTGCTAGACTTGTACAGGGGGGAGATATGGAAGATAGAAATATGTCGGACAAGACTCCGGGGAAATTGGTCCTTTATGTAGACAAAGAAGGGAAGACACGTGTCGAGGTGCAGCTTGATAGGGATACTCTCTGGCTTAGCCAGAGACAAATAGCTGTGTTGTTCGGCACGAAACGCCCTGCAATAACAAAGCATCTAAACAATATCTTTAAAAGCGGAGAATTGAAGGAAAATTCAGTGTGTTCCATTTTGGAACATACTGCGGCTGACGGTAAAACTTACAACACCGCGTTTTATAACCTGGATGCCGTGATTTCTGTCGGCTACCGGGTGAATTCGCGGCGTGCCACGCAATTCAGGATTTGGGCCACAGATATTCTGCGCCGGCACCTTGTTGACGGCTATACCCTGAACCAGAAGCTGCTGAAGGCCAAGGAAGAGAAGTTCCTGGCCTTCCAGCGCGCTATAAAGCTGATAGAGCGCGTTAAGGCCAGCAAACCGCTGGAATACCGGGAGGCGATGGGGCTTTTGGACGTTATCCGCGATTATAGCCGCGCCATGGGGCTTTTGGACGACTATGACCATGGCCGCGTGGCCGTAAGGGGAGTGTCGGCGGGCGCGGGGTTCCGGCTTACTCCCGAAATAGCGCTGAAAGCGGTGAGGCAGCTTAAAAGCGGCGAACATGCCGGGGGCTTGTTCGGGCTGGAGAAGGACAAGTCCTTCCAAAGCTCCATCGAGACCATTTACCAGACTTTTTCCGGCAAGGAACTGTACCCCAGCGCTGAGGAGAAGGCCGCGCACCTGCTGTATTTCATAGTAAAAAACCACTCGTTCGTGGACGGCAATAAACGCATAGCCGCCGCCCTGTTTCTGTGGTTCATGGAGAAGAACCGCTTGCTTTATCGCGCGGACGGCACAAAGCGCCTGGCGGATAATGCCCTGGTGGCGCTAACGCTGATGATAGCCGAGAGCGCCCCGCAGGACATGGGCCTGATAGTCCGGCTTGTAGTCAACCTCATAAACAAGGAGAACTGACTCCGGGTCGGGGGTCTTTTTAGTAGTTAATTATGGCGCAGGAAGGGCGGGTTTATCTATACTATTGCTATGAGCAATATAGATTTCCTTATTAAACGGGGCGAGGCCTATTTTAGCGAGGGGCTGTACGACTCGGCCATAGCTAATTACGGGCAGGCCATTGCGGCCGGGGACCACAGTTCGCAGCTTTATTGCCTGCGGGCCAAGGCCTACCTGGCCAAGGCCTGGGAAGCCGCCGGGCGGGCGCCTTCGGGCGAAGAGGCCTATGACGCTTGGCTGGCCGCTTTCGGCCGCAAGCCGGAGCTGCAGCTGGCGCTGGAAGACGCGCTGCGGGCGGTGAGCCTGGACCCCAAGAACAACGAGGCTTATTACGGCCTGGGTATAATACAGATAGACAAGGGCAGCTGGGCCGAGGCCATTGCCGCTTTCGACAAATGCCTGGAGCTGGTGCCCGAGGATACCGAGGCCATGTACTGGCGCGCCATGGCTTTTGACGAGCTGGGCGATACCGCCAAGGCCCTGGAAACCCTGGGCGAGATAATAACCGTGGACGCGGACTGCTCCGAGGCGTATTACATGCGCAGCCAGATCTATACCGCCAAGGGCAGCTACGATGAGGCCATGGAGGATATTTCACGGGCCATAGACCTGGACCCCGAGGCGCCCGAGTATTATCTGCAGCGGGGCAAGCTGCTTTCCTACATTGCCGAGAAGCCCGAAGGGGCCGCCCGGCTGGAGGAAGCCATTGAGGACCTGTCGCAGGCGCTGCGGCTGGACCCGGACTGCGCCGAGGCCTACAACTGGCGCAGCCTGGCTTATCTGCAGGCGGGCCGCGACAAGAAAGAATTGAAGGACCTGAACGCGCTCCTGAAGCTGGAGCCGCGCAACGCCGACGCCTACAAGCGCCGCTACGACTGCCAGGTGGCCTGCGGCAACCGCGCCGAAGCGGTTGGGGACTGGCTGCTGCTCTGCCTGCTGAACCCCAAGGCCGTGGCGGAGCCCATAGCCGGCGCCGCGCGCAGCGCCCGCGCCGATTTCAAAAGGCTCTGCGGCAATTAAATGAAACAGGTTACGGCGGCGGTTATAGAGCGGGAAGGGCGGATCCTGCTTGCCCAGCGCAAGGCGGGGGATACGCTTGGCGGCAAGTGGGAGTTCCCCGGCGGTAAGCTGGAACCGGGTGAGACGCCGCAGGTCTGTTTGAAGCGCGAGCTCATGGAAGAGTTCGGGGTGGAGGCCGAGATAGGCGCCTTTGTCTGTTCGAGCAAGTTCGAATACAAGCACCTGCCGGTGGAGCTGCTGGTTTACCGCGCCAGGCACCTGGCGGGAGAGTTCAAACTCAACGACCATGACCGCATAGAGTGGGTTAAGCCGGAAGACCTGCTTAACTACGACCTTTCCAGCGCTGATATTCCGGTGGTGGGTTTTCTTGTGGCGAAATAGTCCTCACGCGACCTTATGGCAGACATACAACTAGACCTTTTCGGGGATGTGGCGCCGGCGCCGGTGTACCTGTTCTTCGACACCGAGACCACCGGCCTGCCGCGCAGCTGGAACGCGCCGGTGACCGCGCTGGATAACTGGCCCCGCCTGGTGCAGCTGGCTTACATGGCCTATGACCGGGACGGCGGGCTTATAACTTCCTGCGATTGCTTGATAAAGCCGCAGGGCTTCACCATTCCCGCGGAGTCGGCGCGCATACACGGCATTACTACCGAGCGCGCGCTTAAAGAAGGGCGCGAGCTCGTTGTGGTGCTGAGGGAATTTAAGGCGCTGCTGGACCAGGCGCAGTACCTGGTGGCGCATAATATGAGTTTCGACGAGAAGATAGTGGGGGCGGAGTTCCTGCGCAACGGCCTGCCGGACATTCCCGCTTCCAAACAGAAGATCTGCACCATGCACGGCACCACGGAGTTCTGCGCCATTCCCGGGCCGCGCGGCTACAAATGGCCCAAGCTGGCCGAACTGCACCAGAAGCTGTTTCGCGCGGATTTCGAAGGCGCGCACAACGCCGCCTCGGACGTGGCCGCCACGGCCAAGTGTTTCTGGGAGCTGAAGAAGCAGGGCCTCATAAAGCTCCCGCTGGAGTAGGGCGCGGTTCAGAGAAAAGTCCGCGGTTTTAAATCCCTTAAAATAAGTATTCCACCCCGACAAGACGCTGTCGGGGTGCTCTGCTATCCTATAGTTAAGGATTGGGGAGGTTATATGCCGGGGAATATTGTTGGGCCTGTAATTAAGATCAAAAGCGGCGTCTTTGTGGCCAGGGGGCAACGCCGGCCGCCGTTGGTATTCACGGAGCCCGGAGTCTCCATGCTTTCTACCGTGCTCAATAGCGGCAAAGCCGCCCGGATAAACGTGGAGATAGTGCGCGAGGTTGTGCGGGCGCTTCATAGTATGGGATTGAGTGCCTGGGAAATGTTCCGGTAGGCGGTTGATAGGCAGGGGGGGCGGTATGGGCAAATTTAAGACAAATTCAGGTGAAACCGGAAAAATAGTATTTTATGGGGACAAGGGGAGCGGGATAAAACTTGAGGTGCAGTTTGAAAAAGGAACGATCTGGTTGACTCAAAAGCAGCTGGCCGAACTTTTTAAAACAGAGAGAAGTGTTATAGGCAAACACATAAAGAATGTGTTCAGAGAAGGCGAGCTGCTGGAAAAAAGCAATGTGCAAAAAATGCACATTGCAAACTCTGACAAGCCGGTGCAGTACTACGGCCTTGATGTTATTATTTCAGTCGGTTATCGGGTAAATTCAAAACGCGCTACCCAGTTCCGGATCTGGGCTACAAATGTACTGCGGCGCCACCTTGTCGACGGCTACACCATAAACCAGAAGTTGCTGAAGGCCAAGGAAGAGAAGTTCCTGGCCTTCCAGCGCGCCATAAAGCTGATAGAGACCGTAAAGGCCAGCAAGCCCCTGGAATACCGGGAGGCCATGGGCCTGCTGGATGTTATCCGTGACTACAGCCGCGCCCTGGGGCTGCTGGATGACTACGACTACGGCCGCGTTGCTGTTAAGGGGGTAAGCCGTGGTTCCGGCTTCCGTTTAACTTATGAACTGGGGCTGAAGGCGGTCGCCCAGCTTAGGGCCGGTGCCGCAAATTCCGCCCTGTTCGGGAGAGAGAAGGACGAGTCTTTTGCCAGCTCGGTGGCGGCTATCTACCAGACCTTCTCAGGCAAAGAATTATACGCCAGCGCCGAGGAAAAGGCCGCTCACTTGCTGTATTTTATTGTGAAGAACCACTCTTTTGTGGACGGCAACAAACGTATTGCGGCTGCGCTGTTCCTGTGGTTCCTGGAAAAGAACCGGTTGCTTTACCACGCGGATGGCTCCAAGCGCGTGGCGGATAATGCCCTGGTGGCCTTAACCCTTATGATCGCCGAAAGCGCGCCGGCGGACAAAGACCTGGTGGTGCGCCTGGTGGTAAACCTGATAAACAAGGAGAATTAAGACCAACCCCCTCTGATTCGAAGGGGTTAGCTTGAAGACTATTTGTTAAAATAGAACTTCCGGCCGCGCGGGCTTTACTGCTGCGGGGGCTGAGGGTCCTGCGGCGGCTGGGGAGTGACGTCGCGGATGAATTTGGTTTTGGCCGGGTTCTTTGCGTTGGTGGCGCCTATGCGGCATTTAGGGCAGCGGCGCAGGCATTCGTTGTAATTGTTGGCGGGCGGGATCTCTTTGGCTTTGGCCGGGCCTATGTACTTGCCGCAGCCGGGGCAGCGCAGGCGTGGTAATTCGATCATAATTAAAAAATAGCATATGGGTCCGGGGCATAACAAGGAAGCCGGCGGGGGATTATGCGGAAAATATTTACGGTGTTGGTTCTGCTGGGGCTGGGCGCCCCGGCCCTGGCGGCGGATAAGCCGGTGTACCGGTGGAACGCGGCCAACGACTTCTACTTTATAGCGCCCATGCCGCAGACCGTGTTCCTAAAGAGCATAAGCCGCAACGAAGTGCTGCACCCGGTGGGGCTGGGGCTGCGCTCGGTGGGCAACGGCGAGCGGTTCTCGCCTTCGGGCGGGGTGCAGTTCCAGACGGCGCAGACTTCTTACTCCCAGAATATCTGGCTCTTGGACGTGCAGGGCGGGGTGCAGTACCTGTCGCCGCTGGCGCGGGGGCCGTTCAGGGCTATGGCGTCGGTGCTGGGCGGGCTGGGCCTGAGCGATAACACTCTCTACTTCGCGCCCACGCTGGACGTGGGCGTGCTGTACGTTACGGACGACGAAGCCCTGACGCCCACCGGCCTGGCGCTGAATTTCTACTGGCGCCCCACCAAGATCCTGCTGCACAACGCCAGTGTTGGCGGCGACGCCGTGCTGCGGCCCGCCATAGGCCTGCGCCTGGGCTACGTTTTCGAAGGTTTCTGGGCGCTGCGGGATAAATAAAGCGACTATGGACAAAGAAGGTATGGACAACACTGATTTTAAGGCCAGGCTGCTGGCCGCGGCGGAGGTGCTGGAGGCGGTGGCCGCGAACCGCGGGCTGCTGGCCGGCGTGCCGGAGGCGGAAAGCACGCGGCTGCTGAAGGCCGCGGGCGAGGTGGCGCGGCCGGACGCGCGCGCGCGACGGCAGCTGGTGAAGGCGGCCAGCCGGCGGCGTAAGGCGGAGCGCACCGAACTGGCCGAGAGCGCGCTGAACCAGACCGGCATACGCAAATTGCGGCGGCAGACCGTGTTCACCACGCCCAACGTGCACCCGCCGCTGGGTTTCGAAGACCACGTGCCCCACGCGGAAGCGCCCGCTACCGCGCATGAAGAGCAGAACTGTTACGTCTGCAAGACCAATTACACGCAGCTGCACCATTTTTACGACCAGCTCTGCCCGGCCTGCGCCGAGGTGAATTTCCGCAAGCGCACCGAGACGGCCAACCTGACCGGGCGCGTGGCCCTGCTTACCGGCGGGCGCGTGAAGATAGGCTACCAGGCGGGCATAAAGCTGCTGCGCGCCGGGGCGAACCTTATTGTGAGCACGCGCTTTCCGCGCGATTCGGCCATGCGCTACGCGGCCGAACCGGATTTTAAGGAGTGGGGCCACCGGCTGGAGATCTTCGGTCTGGACCTGCGCCATACGCCCAGCGTAGAGGCCTTTTGCGCGCATCTCCTGGCCACGCGGTCACGACTGGATTTCATAATAAACAACGCCTGCCAGACGGTGCGGCGGCCGCCGGATTTCTACAAGCATATGATGGAGCGCGAGCAGGGTCCCCTGCAAGATATGCCGGAGAACGCGCGGCGCCTGTTGGGCGCTTATGAGGGGCTGCGCGGCTACCACCTGTTGCCCGAAGGCCCCGCGGCCGGAGAGCGAGGCGTGGCCGCCGCCAAGGCGGGCCTGCCCGGGGCAGCCGGGCTTACGCACGCGGCGGCGCTGTCGCAGGTGGCCTTGCTGCCCGAAGAACTGGCCGCGCAAGGCGCGCTTTTTCCGCAGGGCCGGCTGGACCAGGACCTGCAGCAGGTGGACCTGCGCCATAAAAATTCCTGGCGCATGCTGATGGCGGAAGTGCCCGCGGTTGAATTGTTGGAAGTGCAGCTGGTGAACGCCGTGGCGCCTTTCATTCTGAACGCGCGGTTAAAGCCGCTCATGCTGCGCACGCCCGAGCGCGACAAGCACATTGTGAACGTGTCGGCGGTGGAAGGGCAGTTCTACCGCAAGTTTAAAACCACCCGCCACCCGCATACCAATATGGCCAAGGCCGCGCTCAATATGATGACGCGCACCGCGGCGGCGGATTATTATACCGACGGCATCCACATGAACGCGGTGGACACCGGCTGGGTGACCGACGAGGACCCGGCCCACATTGCGGCGCGCAAAACGGCCGAGCACCGCTTTCATCCGCCGCTGGACATTGTGGACGGCGCCGCCCGCATTGTGGACCCTATCATAGACGGTTTCAACACCGGGGTTCACGTTTGGGGCAAATTCCTGAAAGACTACCGGCCCACCGATTGGTAGGCCGGCACGCTTAAGCTGTTATCCCTAACGGAGCTCCCGACCCCCAAAGGCGGGAGCTCCCGGGATAAAGCTACGGCTTTGCGGGCGGCGGGGTGCCGGTTTCCATGGGCAGGTCGGCCATCTTCCATTCCTTGAACCCGCCGGTATAAACAATTACCCTGAAGCCCTTTTTGGACAGCAGTTCGGCGGCCTTGCGGGCGGCGTCGCAGTCGGGGCCGGAGCAATAGGTGACTATCTCGGCGGCCTTGTCCAGTTCCGGATAACGTGCCTCCAGGTCGGCCAGGGGGATCTTCTTTGAGTCCTTAATGACGCCGAGGGGGTAATCCTTGGGGTCCCTTACGTCCAGCAGCTGCACGCGCGCGCCTTTGTTTATCCTCTCGTTAAGGGCGCTCAGTGTGATCTTTTCAGCTTCGAATGTCTTTTCCATTTTGGTCTCCTTAAGTGCGGCTTAAGTCTGTTCTTATACGATACTCACCTTGGCCTTCCGGCTACAATCGGGAGTAGTACTCGGTGCCGTACGTAGCGGCTGCCGGGCTTTTGTATAATTTAGTCATGAATTCCGCCAGCGGGAGAGCCTTGTGAGCGTGGCCGGCGTGTGCCGGGACGTGAAGGATTTTTTGAGAACGCTGGCCGGCGACCTGCCGGAGGTGTTACCGCGGCCGCGGGTTTACAAGCCGCGCTGGCGGCGGGTGCGCGTTGGCGGGGCGGCGCCCACGGCGGCGCAGAGGCGTGCCGCCCGCGAAATAATAGGCGCGCGCGTGGCCCACTGGGCGGCGGTGCTGGGCGTGGAGTATAAGAAGGTCTTTATAAAGAACCAGCGGTCCATGTGGGGCAGCTGCTCCATGCGGCGCAACCTCAATTTCAACTGGCGGCTGGCGGCGGCAACGCCGGAGGCGCTGGACTACGTGGTGATCCACGAGCTCTGCCACCTGCGCGAGATGAACCATTCAAAGAAGTTCTGGGCGCACGTGGGCGCGGCCTGCCCGGACTACAAGCTGCGCCGCCGGTGGCTGCGCGATAACGCCGCCCTGTTGCGCCGCACCGACATCCTCAACTAAGCCGTTAACTTCCCGAACTAATTTTGTAAACTTTTCCCGTATGGTCATCACTGACGGCGGCTCGGCCGCGCCTGAAAACAAACCCTCCTGGGCCGACGCCGGCGGCGGGCTGGCGGCCATGCTGGTGGCGCTGCCTTCGGCCATCGCCTTCGGCGTGGCCATGTACGCGCCGCTGGGGCCGGGGTTCGCGGGCGCTGGCGCGCTGGCCGGGGTGCTGGGCGCCATAGCGCTGGGCCTGGTGGCGCCGGCGCTGGGCGGCGCGCCGCGTATAATTTCGGCGCCTTGCGCGCCCGCCGCGGCCGTTATGGCCGCGCTTTGCGCCGGACTGGCGGCGGCCGGCGCCACGCCGGCGCAGGTGCTGGCTTCGCTGGCGCTGGTGGGGCTGTTCTCCGGGCTGCTGCAGCTGCTCTACGGCGCGCTGGGCGGCGGGCGGCTCATAAAATATATTCCTTACCCCGTGGTCACCGGCTACATGAGCGGCGTGGGCCTGCTGATAGTTTTTAAACAGATAGTGCCTTTCCTGGGCCTGGAGAAGAACGCCGACGCGCTGGCGGGGCTGCTGCTGCCTTCGGCCTGGCAGTGGCCGGCCATGACCGTGGCGGTGGTCACCGCGTCGGCCGCGGTGCTGGCGCCGCGCATTACCAAGAAAGTGCCCGCGGCCATAATAGGCCTGGGCGCCGGCATCCTCACGCATTTCGCGGCGGGGTTCTTCCAGCCGCAGCTGCTGGCCATGGAGAACAATCCTTTTATTATCGGCGCCATCTCCACCAGCCCGGCGGCGGTGTGGCACGGGCTGAGTTCTACCCTTGGCGGCCTGCGCGGCCTGGGCCTGCATGACCTGGGCCTGCTGGCCGGCCCGGCGCTGACGCTTTCGGTGCTGCTGTCCATAGACACGCTCAAAACCTGCGTGGTGACCGACGCCGTGGTGCGCGCCCGGCACGATTCCAACCGCGAGCTGCGCGGCCAGGGCGCGGCCAACATAGCCAGCGCCCTGCTGGGCGGCATGCCCGGCGCCGGCACCATGGGCGCCACCATGGTGAGCCTGGCTAGCGGCGGGCGCACCCGCTGGGCCGGCGTGCTGGCGGGCGCTTTCGCCCTGGCGGCGGCGCTGATCCTGGGCGGCGCCATAGGGCGCATCCCGCTGGCGGCGCTGGCCGGCATCCTGGTGGTGGTGGGCTCGCGCATGATAGACCGCGCCAGCGTGCGGCTGGCCCTGCGGCGCAGCACCATGCTGGACTTCGCCGTGGTGCTGTCCGTGGCCGGCACGGCCCTGGCGGCGGACCTGATCTCCGCCGCCGGCGTGGGCATAGCTTTTTCCATGCTGCTCTTCATCCGCGAGCAGATGAACAGCAGTGTGGTGCGCCGCAAGGCCACCGGGCTGGAGATCTCCTCCAAGCAGCAGCGCCTGCCGCGCGAAAAAGCCGCCCTGGCCGCGGTCGGCGCCGAGACGCTGGTGGTGGAGCTGCAGGGCAGTTTGTTCTTCGGCACCACGGACCAGCTGTTCTCCGAGATAGAGCAGGAGATGAAGACCTGCCGACGGCTCATCATAGACATGCGGCGCGTGACCAGCGTGGACTTTACCGCCGTGCACATGCTGCAGCAGGTGGGCGAAATGATGCGCGAGCGCGGCGGGGCGCTGGTGTTCTCGCACCTGCCGCCGAGCCTGCCCACCGGGCAGGACCTGGGCGGCTACTTCAAGCAGCTGGGGCTGGCCGGGCGGGAAGGCGCGGGGCGCATCTTCGAGACGCTGCACGACGCGCTGGAGTGGGCCGAGGACAGCATCCTGGAAGAGGCCGGCGTGAAGCGGCTGTACTACGGCGAGCTGCTGGACCTGGCCGAAATAGATTTCCTGCGGGAGATGGACGAGATAACCCTGGCGGACCTGCGCGTGGTGTTCAAGGAGCGGCACGTGAAGGCCGGCGAAACCGTGTTCGAACGCAAGGGCCACGGCGAGGAACTGTTCCTGATCCGCCGCGGCGAGGTGCGCGTGGTGCTGCCGCTCAAAAGCACGCACCGCCAGCACCACCTGGCGGTGTTCGGCCAGGGGGATTTCTTCGGCGAGGTGGCGTTCCTCAACCGCACGCCGCGCACGGCCGACGCCATTGCCCTCAAGGACACGGACCTTTACGTTATCAGCCGCGCCGCTTTCGATCAGATAGCTTCGCGCAACCCGGTAGTGGGAACGGCTTTTTACCAGCGCCTGGCCATGGTGGTGGCCCTGCGCCTGCGGGACACCGACCGCGAGCTGCGCCGGCTGCAGGACAGCTAGCGGGAGTGGCGGGATGGACTTAAGGAGGGGGAAAATGAAAACCAGGATAATGATGGTGTTGGCGCTGGCGGCGGTAATAGCCGGCTGCTCCAGACAGCCGGAAGGGGATTCCGCGGACAAGGTTTTTAACGAGGCGGTGGCCGAGCTGCAGAAGGCCAAGACGCCCGAGGAGCGTTTCTACGCGCTGAACGCCGCCGAGGCGACGGCCCTGGACGCCGGCAACATAGACGCTGCCCGGGCCTACGCGGCCGAGCACGCCGCGCTGCTGCCCAAGTTCGCCAAGAACTGGAATTACGGCAACGCCGTGCAGGACATCAACCAGACGCTGGGCCGCATAGCCATTCGGGAGAAGAACTTCGAGGAGGCCGGGGCTTTCCTCATAAAGTCCGCGCAGGGCGGCGGCTCGCCGCAACTGGACTCTTTTGGCCCCAATTTCCAGCTGGCCAAAGAGCTGCTGCAGGCCGGCCAGCCGGCGCCGGTGCTGCAGTATTTCGAGCTCTGCGGCAAGTTCTGGAAGATGGACCGCGGCAGCCTGGCGCATTGGACGCAGGTGGTGAAGGACGGCCGCATCCCGGACTTCAACGACCACTACACCCGCGGTTACGATAAAAAGTAGGCCCGGCCGTGCGCGGCGAAAGGCCGGAGGCTCTCCCTCCGGCCTTTTTTGCGCCCCTGCGGATTTGACAACTTCCCCCGACGTAAACTATAGTATGGTCTCTGCTTATTAACGCATTGTGTAAGGCAACTTGTGACCACTATCCCCAAAAAAACACTCCTGCTGGTTGATAATGACGAGGACTGGCTGGCGCTGCTGACGCGGCTGCTGGCCAGCGAGGGTTACCGGGTACTCACGGCTAATACCTGCGCGGCCGCCATGCGGCTGGCCGACCGGGAACGGCCCCATATCGTGGTGGCCGACCTGAACCTGGATTGCGAGAGCGGCCTGACGCTCTGCTGCCGTGTTAAGGCCTCGCCCACCCTGAAGAGCGTGCCCGTGGTGATACTCAGCGGCATGGAACCGGCCCCGCAGGATCGCGGCTGCGCCTGGGACGCCTTCGTTTGCAAGGCCGACGGCACCGCCAGGCTGCTGCTGGTTATAAAAAAACTCCTAGCCTGAACTGGGTATAATGGGCGAAAACAGGTGGGCCCAATGCCGCCGTTCTTTTGCCCTTTTGCCTCTATTGGGGCGGCCCGGCATAAAGAGATAATAGAAGAATGCTCGATCTTGCCCTTCTTCTTTTTATTCCCTTGTTCGCGCCGGCCGCGAACGCGCAGGAAGCTTTTAATGTTTTAGCCGCCCAGGCGCCAGCCGCTGTGGCCGCGCCGGAGCCGGGCGCGCCGGTAAAGCAGCCGCCGCCCGTGGTGGACCTGGATTCGCCCGGGGCCATAGCCGCCCTTTCTAAAGCCGAAATGGCCGCCGCCACGCCCGCGCAGCGCCTGGCCATGCTGAAAACTTTAATGAAGCATTCTTCCCCGTCCATGAACTCCGACGGGTCCGACTGGCGCCAGCAGGAGACCGAAGACGCAATCTACCGGCTTTTCGCTTCCGCCCCCGACGCCGCCGCTTTCGACGGGCTGTACTACCACGTGCGCAAGCTTAAGCTGCGCGGCGCGGTGAGCCGGCCCTCTAAAATAGACGACATGGCGCGCGGCCACCTGGCCGCCACCGTGCCCGGCGACTGGGCGGGCCTGGGCAGCTACATAGACCAGGTGACCGGTTCGAGCAGCTCCGGCCTGAATAAAATAGATTTCCTCATAGATGGCGCGGTGCTGCCCGCGGCCGAAGCGGCCATAAGGGGCGCCAGGCACTCCATCCACATTGAGGTGTACCAGCTGCAGGCCGATGACATTGGCTGGGCGCTGGCCCGCCTGCTGGCGGAGAAGGCCAGGGAGGGCGTGCAGGTGCGCCTGCTGGTGGACTTCTACGGCTCCGGCGTTAAGAAGGGCGTGGAGATACAGAAGCTGCTGGCTTTCCTGCGGGAGAGCGGCGCCGAGGCCCGTACCAACGATTCCGCCCGCTGGACGGGCAGCCGCGACCACCGCAAGGTGATGGTGGTGGACGGCGTACTTGGTTTTACCGGCGGCATGAACATCGGCGGTCATTACCAGGTGGATTGGCACGACCAGCAGAGCCGCATTGAGGGCCCGGTTGTGGCCCGGCTGCAGGATTCTTTCCTGGAGCAGTGGGCCGAGTCCGGCGGCGGCGTGCGCGACCGCGCGGCTTTCTACCCGGAGCTCAAAGAAATTCCCGGCGGCGCCGAGGCGCGGGTGGTGTACCACACCGGCAATACGGACCGCAATATAAAAGCCATGTACCTGCGCGCTTTCCTGACGGCGCAGAAGAGCATCCGCGCGGCTGCGCCCTACTTCGCCGACCCGGACGTGGTGGACGCCCTGTGCGCGGCGGCCTACCGCGGCGTGAAAGTGCAGCTGGTTTTCCCGGCGCTCAACAACAAGGCCATAGCCATGAAGAGCTCGCGCTCCTTCTACCCGGAGCTGCTGGCGGCCGGGGTGGAGATCTACGAATACCAGGGCCGCATGGCGCACCAGAAAGTGGCCACCATAGACGGCGTGTGGAGCAGCTTCGGCTCGTCCAACCTGGACAGCCGCAGCCTCAAGAACAATCACGAGCTGAACGTGGTGACGCTGGACAGCCGCCTGGCGGAATACATCGGGGCGGAGATGTTCGATAAGGACATTCCGCAGAGCCGGCGCATTACCGAATACAGGCCTACCTTCATGGACAAGGTGGCCGGCAAGCTTTACCCCTGGCTGTAGGGCCGGGGGCGCTGGCGGAAGACCGGAGGTAGCCCTCCGGTCTTTTTATCGTGCGCGCGGCATGCGCGCACGCTTGGGGGTGAAAGTCCCCTGCGGGGGTTGATAGAACCTACCGCTAGCCAAAGGCAAGGGTGTCCGCC
>MGTV01000012.1:201-38789 GCA_001799635.1 Elusimicrobia bacterium GWA2_62_23 | reverse complement strand
CGGCCCAATAAACGTGGGCCTTGGCAAGGCCGCTCCCGTCCGCCTTCGGCGTCCGTACTCCGCAGAATTTATTCCCCGCGCGCATAAATCTTCTCCGTTGTAAGTGCAGCCATTCCACATCTCATGGAATAGTCATAAGCCCCATTACGCCTCATATTGTAACATATATGAGGCGTAATAGATTTTACGACTTATTTGTGAGATGTGGGATGCGAAGAATCAGCCGACTATCTTCAGGAGCTTTGTAAACGCAAACACCTCGGCCTTTCTCGGGCCGCCAGGTTTTATAGTGTCGATAACCCCGCCTTTCTTTAGCTGCGCAAGAAGGCGCTGAGCGCTGGGACGGGGAATCTTTGAAGTCTTTATAAAGTCGGCAGAGTTGAAAATCGGGCGAGCAAAAATAGCGTCTAATATTCTGATGGCATACTGTGAGTGTGTAATCTCAGTAATGCGCTCTTTCTTCGTGTTATAGAGCGCAAGAATAGCCTTAGCCTTCGCGCTGTTAGTTTTGGCCTGTGCAACTACGGCCTTTAGGAAAAACTCTATCCAATCGTCCCATTTCTCCTCATCAGTGATAGCCCGTAGCCTTACATAGTACTCAGCCCGGTTATCTTCCAGGTATTCGCTTATATAGAACATCGGGGAATTAAGGAGTGACTTCTCAAAAAGAAATAGCGGAATCAGCAGGCGGCCTATTCGACCGTTGCCGTCCAGGAAAGGGTGGATTATCTCGAACTGTGCATGAAGCACGGCAAGCTGCACGAGACGGTCTTTTTCATCGTAGTGGAAATATTTCTCAAAGTTGGACAGAGCGTCCGTCAATCGCGCCGGAGATGGAGGAATAAACAGAGCCTTTTCTATAGGGTCCCCTGCCTTGGCGATATAGTTCTGTGTCGTCCGAAAGTGTCCACGGTATTTATCTTTACCCCGCACGCTGTCCAGCAGTATCGAGTGCATCTCTTTTATCAGGTTCAGCGTTATGGGCTTTTTATTTAGCCATTGCACCGCAAAGCGCATGGCCTTGCGGTAATTGATGATTTCCTGTATATCGTCGTATTTATCTGCCGTGGCGCTGGGCGCGGCCTCGTATTCCAGAACTTCCTCCAGCGACGCCTGCGTGCCCTCAATTCTCGATGAGAGTACAGCTTCGCGAGTGGTTAAAGGGGATAATAGGATGCCAGGATTACTTATACCCTGCAGGATTCCATCATAACGGGCAATCTCAGCGTTCGCCTGGCCGATAAGAGAGATAAAGCGGACCCAATCCACAAAATGCAACGGCAAATTATTCGGAATAAAAGCCTTTTTCATGGAATCCATACCACTTTTAAAATTCGGCTGCTTTCACAAGCATAGACTAATGACTGTGTACAGAACCACTATGATAAAACCAACGCCCCTACTCCCTTCTGCTTTCCATAATTTTCTCTAGAAGCAACAGAGACACTTGGGGGAACGTCCCCAGAATACTAAAGCAGCAAAAACGGCCATAAAGCATTCACATTGAGAAATCACAAGGCAATGTGGGCCAATGCTCAATATTCCACCAAATCAGGGCACTTATTAAAATCAGACCGGAAAGAATGAGATAATACCGAGCCGGGCATTTAAATCTTTTAGCGATAATTTCTGTAAGCAATACATAGGCCCATAGTGAAAGGATGATTGGGACTTGCACCGTTATTCCGCAAATAAATGTCGCAAGTCCCCAGACCCCGCCCATAAGGCTTATTATCAACATTGTACCGAGCGACAGGATTGCCGATATGGCTAATCGCACTTGCAAACCCAGCTTATACAATGCCCCCAGCAGTATTAACACGATTAGAAGTATTAATCCCATAAATCTAAGCGGCCCATTTAAGTTTACTTGCTTTCTGAATTAAATTTCCAATTTTGAGTTTCATATCGGCATTAGGTTCAAGTTTTTCCATTGCTGATAACATGTCGATAATCAACTTTACTGAAACGTCATTAACAGGCAGATGTTGCGGATAAGCATTTAATCGCTGCTCAAGATACGACACAACTGTTTCACGCGTAACGCGATCTTTACTCTTTATCTTTACCTCAAGCATCGGGAATATCTCTGTGTCGTTTGAAAATCCCTCCGAAATTGCTTTCATGGCCTCGCGAAATTTTGCCCCCTCACAAGACTCAAGATACTTAATACGGCACTTCCGCTCAATTGAACAAGCATAAGACTGATTTTGTTCTGCCTTGGACCTATCAATCGCAATCTGAATCCCTCCCATATCCTCCCTGTGACACAAATTATCAGCAATTTGCTGAAAATCGAGCACATTGGGCGTTTTTCTAAGGAACGCATATGCCTCTTCTCTGGCCCTTGAAAGATTCATCCTCATTTTTGCAATTAACGACTTCTTTTCGGATAGTTTCCCCGCACGCACCAAGTCAGTCACCTTATCATAGACCGCATTGTCCTGAACCTCGGTAAAACACAAAGCACCCCACGCAGTATCCATCTCCTCCTGCTCCGGAGAACTCAGTCGGGACATGATAAATTCAATGACCTCCGGATCTCTCTTATCGCCATACATAGTTAAAATCTCAATTATATCCCTCTTTGTAGATTTAGATTTTGTATGGCTGTAAATACGCATCAGCCTCACGCCGATATCCCGCTTCGTCGCAGAGCTAATGTAGACATCATGATTGGAATAGTCATTCAACCGCACTCGCAAATCATATAAATCCCCGCCTTTCGCCAGGAACAATCCGAACATAAACTCATAAAAAGGTCTAAATTCGCGGGTCTCCACTCGACTTAATATCTGCTCCAACCGTGCCTTCACCTCGGGACTCTCGACGTTTTCGCCATGTGCCTTTGCACCCCCAAAAGCAAAAACAAACAGCAGCGCGAATCTGACAAATTGTTTTTTCATTTTAGAGATGACCAATTAAAATTGAATCAACTAGCATCAAGGTTAGGCAGCAAACCGGACAGCATATCGAGATGTTTACCCGCCATGATCATTCCCAACTATACAAAAAAAGCACTGAGGAAATACCAGGGATTAAAAGCAGTTTCTCCCCTAAGGGGATTCAACCCCGAGGGCTAGGTATTACAGCGTGTCATGAGTGGGCAGGAATATTTTCAGGCGGGCCAGGGCGGGGGCGGCGGCCCTCACAAGGCAAGCCGCTACCGCCCTGGCCTTTCCTTACGGTCTTTGCAGTTTCTGCTCCCCGCCGGTGGCTACGAATCATTCACAGAAAAGACCGCCGCGGCGGCCGCAGCAGCGGACGCCGGGGCGGTTTTTTATAAATACGGGGCCACCGGCATAAATGCAGTTCAAAATTATCAGGAACAGGCCCGCGCCGCGAGCGGATTCAGCAGAATCCGCTGGCGAGCGCGGGCAAAATCTGTATATAATGAATCCAGTTCTTTGCAGTGCGCGCGGGGAATAAATTCTGCGGAGTACGGACGCCGAAGGCGGACGGGAGCGGCCTTGCCAAGGCCCACGTTTATTGGGCCGGCCGGCCGCGCAAAAGGAGGTTTTTGTAAGATGCAGACCTCCTTGGGAGCAGGTGCAAGGCGCGTAAGTGCCGCCGCCCTGCGAACCCGCTACCTAGCGGCAAGCATGGGCGGCCGCGAAGTGGCCGACCGTGCGGCATCTCGCGGATAAGATCGGCCTACCGCTTCCAAAAGACGACAGGGGAGTGGTATTTATAAAGAATCCGCAGGATGTGAGGCAAAGTAGTGTCGAACTTTGTCCTGAAGACTCCGAACTTTTTACTGCGTAAAAAGTTCTTTGTGTCCGGGGGGAAACGCAGGATAGCGTAGTCCACCCCGAACTTTTTTGTAAAAAGTTCTTCTTCTTAATCTGCGTTCTCTGGGGGGGAAATTGCAGAATTCCGGCAGACCTGACATCAGGAAGACGAGGCGCAAGCTTTCCGTCCTCCTGCTTGCCGCCTCTACAGCCATCCTGGCCGGCGGTTTTTTCTATTATCGCAGTTACCGCGCCGCCCTGCTGGAGGACACCGAAACCCTCCTTCGCGGCGTGACAAGTTTCAAGACGGACCAGCTGCTGGATTGGCGCAGGGACAGGCTTCAGCGCGCCGCCTCCCTGCTGGACACCCCGGTACTCTCGGTACCCCTGAACAAACTGGCGGCAGACCCCAAGGACCGCGAGACCGCCGATCTGCTGCGCCGCCGCCTGGAAAGTTTCCTGCGCAACAATCCCTACAAAAGCGCCGTTCTGGCAACTCCCGACGGCAGAATGCTGGTAATGGCCGGCAGCCCGCCAAATAGACTATGTCCCGACGCGCTTGAACTCCTGAAACGCGCCCCGCGCTCGCCGGAGATGTCCGACCTCCACGCGCAGCCCGATACCGGGACCTCGTACGGGATCCATGTGGCGGGCCTGGCGGGAACAGCCCCGGGAGGCGCCCGCCTCTTCCTGATATTGGGCATAGACCCCGCTCACCACCTTTACCCGCTGGTCCAGAAATGGCCGGGCCCCAGCCGCACCGCGGAAACGCTGCTGGTGAGACGCGAAGGCGACCAGATCCTTTTCCTAAACGAATTGCGCCACGCCAAGGGCACGGCCCTGAAACTGCGCCTGCCCCTCTCTCCCGAACTGCCGGCGGCCATGGCCGCGACAGGCCGGCAAGGGTTGTTCAGGGGCGTGGACTACCGCGGCAAGGACGTCTTCGCCTATCTCAGTCAGCTGCCGGAATTCGGCTGGGCCATGGTCACCAAAGTGGACGCCGGGGAGATACTGGCGGACTCCGACAGGACTTCCGCGCTCCTGCTGCTGCTGGTCATAACCCTGCTGGCGGCCTCAGCCGCGGGCACTTTCCTGTTCTTGCGGCTGCAGGAAGAATCCTATTCCAGGGTGATAGCCACCACCGACGCGAAGTTGAAGGAAACCGAGCAGATCTTCCGCGAGTTCATGGAACACAGCCCCATCTACGTCTTCTTCAAGGACGAGAACCTGCGGTCGCTGAACCTGAGCCGTAATTTCGAAAAGATGCTCGGCAAACCTCTTCGGGAACTGCTGGGCAAGAACATGTTCGAGCTCTTTCCTTCGGACCTGGCCAAAAGCATGGTGGAGGACGACAAGCGCGTAGTGGCGGGTGACGGAGAAGTGACGGTGGAGGAGGAGTTGAACGGCCGGCACTACGTCACCACGAAGTTCCCCATACGTATCGAGGGGAAACCCGCCTACCTGGCCGGCTACACCATAGACATGACCGAGCGCAAACTGGCCGAAAAAGAACGCATAGCCCATATCCGTTTTCTGGAGCACATGGACAAGGTTAACAAGGCCATGCAGAACGCGGCCGATCTTGAAAAGATGATGGAAAACATCCTGAACACGGTGCTCAAGGTCTTCGACTGCGACCGTGCCTGGCTTTTCTATCCCTGCGACCCGGACTCGCCGCATTTCCGCGTCCCCATGGAAGTCACTAAGCCCGAATATCCGGGCGCAAAGGTATTGAACGTAGATATCCCAATGCCTCCGGACATGGCGGACGACCTGCGCGAAGCCTTAAGGTGCGCGGCGCCGGTGACCTATACGGCCGGAACCCCGAAACCCGTCAACAGGGTCTCCGCCGAGCAGTTCGGCGTAAGATCGCAGATGTTCACCGCGGTCTATCCGAAGTTGGGCAAGCCATGGGTATTCGGCATCCACCAGTGCTCCTATGCCCGCGTCTGGACAGCCGAGGAGACCAGGCTGTTCCAGGAGATCACCAGACGGCTGACCGACGCCCTTACCAGCCTTCTGTCCATACGCGATCTTCGGGAGAGCGAACAGGAACTGAAGGAAGCCCAGCGCCTGGCCCGCATAGGCAACTGGACGCTGGACCTGGTCTCCAACAACTTGTCCTGGTCCGACGAGATCTACCGCATTTTCGAGCTGGATAAGGAAAAATTCGGCGCTTCCTACGAGGCCTTCCTGGACGCCATCCATCCGGAGGACAGAGAGCGAGTCAACCAAGCCTACACCGACTCGGTCAAGGAGCGGACGCAGTACGATATTACCCACCGTCTACTGATGAAGGACGGCCGGATAAAGCATGTGAGAGAATGCTGCGAGAGCGCCTACTCCCCGGAAGGCAAGCCGCTCAGGTCTACCGGTACGGTACAGGACATAACCGAGCAAAGGCTGGCGCAGGAAAACCTGCGGGAAGCGGAAGAAAGACTGCGCACACTGATGAATTCCATGCCGGACATAGTCTGCTTCAAGGACGGGGAGGGACGCTGGCTGGAAGCCAACAACTTCGACCTTAAACTGTTCCAACTGGAGAATGTGCCCTATAAGGGAAAAAAGGACTCCGAGCTGGCTCCCTTCAGCGCTTTCTACCATGACGCGTTCATGACCTGCGAGGCTTCGGACGAAAAGGCCTGGCTCGCCAGCGGTTTTTCCAGGGGAGAAGAGAGGATCCCGCGTCCGGACGGCGGAGAGTACGTGTTCGACATAATAAAGGTCCCGCTGTTCACACCCGAAGGCAAACGCAAAGGCCTTACCGTAGTCGGCCGTGACATTACCGAACGCAAACTGGCGGAACTGCAACTGGAGAAGCTCAACAAGGACTTACGCGACAAGAATCAGGAGATGGAGAACTTCCTCTACATTACCACCCACGACCTGCGCAGCCCGCTGGTCAACATTCAGGGGTTCGGCCAGAACCTCCAGCATTACCAGGCGGAGTTGGGCAGGCTAATGCAGAAGCTTACAGGGATGCCCCCGGAGGACGAGGCCCGGCTCAAGGAACTGGCCGCCGTGAAAGTCCCGGAAGCGCTCGATTTCGTATTGAACAGTTCCCGCAAGATGGACGCGCTCATAACAGCCCTGCTCAAGGTCTCCAGGGCGGGTCGCGTGGAAATGAAGCCTGAGAAACTGGAGATGGAAGAGCTGATGACGAAAGTGCTGGACGCCATGCGCTTCCAGCTGAACGAGGCCGGCGCCGACATAAAGACCGGCGCCCTCCCGCCCTGCCATGCGGACCCTGGCGCGGTTAACCAGCTGTTCGCCAACCTTCTCGACAACGCCGTGAAGTACCGCGACAGGGCCAGAAGCCTCACCATAGAACTATCGGGAGAGGTGAAAGGCGATATGGCCGTTTACAGGGTAGCGGACAACGGTCCTGGCATACCGGAAGGGGACCTGCACAAGATCTGGAACGTTTTCTACCGCCACGAACGGGACCAGCAAAAAAAAGGCGAAGGCATAGGGCTGCCCATGGTCCGCCGCCTGGTGGAAAAGAACGGGGGGAACATAAGGGCGGAATCCGTGGAAGGGAAAGGAACGGTTTTTTACGTGGAGCTTCCGGCTGCGCAGGGAGGAACGGATGAACAACGATAACGGCGTAATTATCCTGATGGCGGAGGACGACGACGGGCACGCCAGGCTGGTACAGGAACGCTTCGAGAGCGTAGGGGTCCACAACCCGCTGATAAGGTTCAAAGACGGGCAGGAGACCTGGGACTTCCTTTCAGGGACCGGCGTAGAGGCCGGCAAGGCCTACCTGCTGCTGCTGGACATCCGCATGCCGGGGCTGGACGGCGTAGAGGTGCTGAAGCGCGTAAAGAACGACGCGCGGCTCAGGAACATGCCGGTAATAATGCTCACCACCACCGACGACCCGAAGGAGATCAGCGTCTGCTACGAGCTGGGCTGCAACAATTACCTCACTAAACCCGTGGAGTTCGAGAAGTTCGCAGAGGTGGTAAAACGCCTCGGCCTGTTCCTGATGATACTGCGCGTGGACAAATTCAAGTAAGGAGCCGCGGTTATGGCGCCATTAAAAGACACGCAGCCCGGGCAGATACTGCTCATAGAGGACGACAAAGGCACCTGCGAACTGGAGGCGCAGCGCCTGGAGCCGCTGGGCATGACGCTTTGCAGGGCCCACAGCCTGGCCGAGGCCCTGGCCGTCCTGGACGTCTGCCGCCCGGAACTTATGGTGGTGGACTATTCCCTGCCGGGGACCAACGCGCTGGAATTCATAGAAACGCTTAAGAAGTCGGACAGGGAAGTCTCGCCGTTCATAGTGGTGACCGGCCGCGGCGACGAAGCCGTTGCCGTGGCCTCCATGAAGGCCGGCGCCTGCGATTACCTTATAAAGAACGCCGACTTCCTGGATAACCTGCTGCCCGCCGTAAGAAAGTCACTGGAAAAGGTGCGCCTGCTGAAGGAGCTGGAAGCGGCCCAGCAGAGCACCGCCAAGAACCTGCACCTCTACACCTTTCTCTCGCAGGTGAACCTGGCCGCGGCCCAGACAAAGGACCGGGAAAGACTGTTCCGCCAGATCTGCGAAGTGGCGGTGAGCGCCGGAGGCCTGCGAATGGCCTGGATAGGGCTGCCGGACACGGACCTGGGCAGGGTGCGGCCTTTCTGCTGGGCCGGCCACATGGCGGGCTACCTGGAAGGCGTGCGCATAGACATGAACGGCACGACCCCCGCTTCCAAAGGCCCTACCGGGAGAGCGGCCTCTTCGGGAGAGATCCGTACTTCCGCCGATATCGCTGCTGACCCCGCCATGGCCCCGTGGCGCGACCGCGCCCTGGAGCGCGGCTACCGCTCTTCGGCGGCCATCCCCATAAGGAGCAAGGGTAAACTCTCCGCCGTGCTTACCCTCTATTCGGACCAGCCGCGGTTTTTTTCCGGTGACGAGGTGCGCATGCTGGGGGAGGTAAAGGCGGACCTGGACCTGGCCCTGGAGGCCCTGTCGGCGGAAGAAGAGCGCTCCCGCGCCAAAGAGGAACTTGAACGCACCGCCGCGCAGCTGGCCCACGTCATGGACGTGAACCCCGTGCTGCTCTTCTCGCTGAAGCGCCGCAACGGCGCACCGGTAACTGACTGGGTCAGCGGCAACGCCGAAACCCTGACCGGCTACACCATGGAAGAGTTGCTCCACCCGGACTGGTGGTTCAGCCACCTGCACCCGGACGACGCCCCGAGGGTGGCAGAGGAGCAGCGCGACATCTACAAAAAAACTTCGATCACCCAGGACTTCCGCTTCAGGAAAAAGGACGGGACCTACGCGTGGGTACACTCGCAGCTCAACGTAAACCCCCACGGGACCGGCGAGATCACCGGCTCCTGGACCGACATCACCCGGCTGAAGGAATCGGAAGAACAGATGCGCCTCCTGAACGACGCCATCAGCAGCAGTTTCGACGAGGTTTATATCTTCGACACAAAAGACTTCCATTTTGTCTTCGTCAACAAAGCGGCCTTCAAGAACCTCGGTTATTCCCCGGCCGAGATCGTCAAGTTGACACCCTGGGACCTCAAACACGAGTTCACGGAGGACACCTTCCGCAAGGCCGTACAGCCGCTGCTGGACGGCTCGCAGCACCTGCTCATTTACGAAAGCGAGCACTCAAGGAAGGACGGCACCAGCTACCCGGTGGAAGTGCACCTGCAGTTGGTGGAAAGCGGCAACAGGAAACTTTTCCTGGCCGTCATAAACAACATCACCGAGCGCAGGCGCAGCGAGGCCCTGATGTCGGAGATGGCCAACATGCAGCGGGTAGAGTCGCTTGGTGCCCTGGCCGGCGGCATAGCGCACGACTTCAACAACATGCTCACCGGCATCATGGCCAACCTCTCGCTGCTGAGCGGCAAGATGAAAGCCCAAGAGGAAAAGGACATCATCCACGACACGCTGGACGCCGCCCACAGCGCCCAGGTCCTTACCACGCAGCTGCTGGCTTTCTCCAAGGGAGGCAAGCCGGTCAAGAAAGAACTTCCGCTGGAGAAGACCCTCAAAGAGATCTTCAACCTGGCCACACGTGGCGCCAAGGCCGCCCGCGAACTGGAACTGCCTGAGGGCCTCTGGAGCGTGGAGGGCGACGAGAACCAGCTCAAGCAGGCGGTCAACAACCTGCTGGTCAACGGCCTGCAGGCCATGCCCTCCGGAGGCACGCTGCGACTGAAAGCGGAGAACCTGGAACTGCCCGTCCACAACTCCGCCGGCTTGCGGCCCGGCAAGTACGTCTGTCTTACGGTTTCCGACACCGGCATAGGCATACCGAAAGAATACCTCCCGCGCATCTTCGAACCTTATTTCACCACCAAGGCCAAGGGCCACGGCCTGGGCCTGCCCATGACCTGGTCGGTCATCACCAACCACGGGGGCAAAATAGTCCCGAAGTCAGAACCCGGAAAAGGCACGTCGTTCGAGGTCTTCCTGCCGGCCACCGGCAGGTGCCTTATGGCGGCCGCCGAAGAGGCGTCTGTGATCCACAAGGGCCACGGCCGGGTGCTCCTCCTCGAGGACGAGGAGATAGTGCTGAAGGCCGCCCTGCGCATGCTCAAGGAACTCGGCTACGAGTGCGAGGCCACCTCGGACGGCAAGAATACCCTCCGGCGCTACCGGGAGGAAGCCGCGGCAGGCAACCCTTTCGCCGCCGTGATAATGGACCTCACCATCCCGGGCGGCATGGGCGGGGTGGAGGCCGTAAAGCAGCTGCGCCGGGAATTCCCGGAGGCGAAGGTGCTGGTCTCCAGCGGCTATTCCGACGAAGCAGTAATGGCGGATTACAGGAGCTACGGCTTCGACGCCATGCTGCCCAAGCCCTACCGGTACGAAGACCTGGCCGCTACCCTGACAAAGCTGCTCAAAGGCTAGCCGGGCGACGGGCGGGCCCGGGAAATTGCTAGAATTAAACTGCCCGCCGCCGTGCGGCGGGCGTTTTTTTATGACCGAACGCGCCACCCCCGCAGCCATTAAAAAAGCCTCGGCCATCCTACGCCGCGGCGGCGTGGTGGCTTTCCCCACTGAAACGGTATACGGGCTGGGCGCCGACGGGCTCGATCCCGCGGCCTGCGCCCGCGTCTTCGAGATGAAGGGCCGCCCGCGCTTCGACCCGCTGATACTGCACGAATCCTCTCCCGCCAGGGCGCGGCGCCTGTTCGCGAGGGTGCCCGCGGCCGCGCGCCGGCTGATGGACGCCTTCTGGCCGGGGCCGCTTACCATAGTTCTGCCGAAAGCCGCCCGAGTGCCGGACATAGTCACCGCCGGCCTTAAAACGGTAGCGGTGCGGGTGCCCGCCAACGCGCAAGCGCGCGCCCTGATAAAAGCCGCGGGCCGGCCGGTGGCCGCGCCCAGCGCCAACCGGTTCGGCCGCCTGAGCCCCACCACCGCCGCCCACGTAAAAAAACAGCTGGGCGGCGCCCCGGACATGATACTCGACGGGGGAAAGACCAGCGTCGGGGTGGAGTCCACCATAGTCACTTTCTCCGGAGGGCGCCCGGTGCTGCTGCGCCCCGGCGGCCTGCCGCTGGAGGAGATAGAGCGGCTCTGCGGGCCGGCCGTCCCGGCCGCGAAGGCCGGAAAAAAACCGCTGGCCCCGGGCTGCCTTAAAAAGCATTACGCGCCCGGCGCGCGCCTTAAGCTCGTGGACCGCGGCGCCAAGGTGAAAACCGGGCGCGCTTTCGCTTACCTCGCCTTCGACAGAAAGCCCGCCGGAAAATTCGCCGCGACGGCTGTGCTCTCACAAACCGGGGACCTGCGCGAAGCCGCGGCGAATCTTTTCGGCGCCCTGCACCGCCTGGAGCTCTCCGGCGCGCGGGTGATCTACGCCGAGCGGGTGCCGCCGCACGGCCTGGGCCGGGCCATCATGGACCGCCTGCGCCGCGCCGCGGCCTGAGGATCTATGAAGAAGAAAGAAGCCGCCATCGAGATCGTAAAAAGGTTCATCCAGACCGACCCGGTAAAAGCCGCCCTGGCGCTGGAAACCCTGCCGCCCAAGGACGCCGCGCAGCTGCTCAGGGACCTTCCTCCCGCCGTGGCCGCCCAGGCCCTGGAGCACGTGCCGCCCACCGAGGCCTCCGCCGTGCTGGAAAGCCACCTGCCCAGGGAAGCGGCCGAGATCCTGCGCCGCACCGGCAAGTACCACGCCGCCGATATCTTCCGCCGCTTCAGGCCGGATTTCTCCAAGGCCGTCATACCGCTGCTGGACCAGGAATTCTCCCGGGACATGGCCGAGATCCTGGCCTACCCGCGCGACAGCGCCGGCCGCATGATGACCACCGATTTCCTGGCCTTCCGCGCCGACGCCCGCGTGCGCGACGTAGCCACGCGCCTGCGGCAGATAGCCCGCCGGCAGCTGCCCGCCGCCTCCTACTGCTACGTGGTAGACCATGACAACGCCCTGCAGGGGGTGCTCAACATGCGCGACCTGCTGCTGGCCCCTCAGGACGCGCCCGTCAGCGAGGTCATGATAAAGGACGTGGTCAAGGTCTCACCCTTCACCGACCGCGAGGAACTGGTGGCCATAGCCGCCCGTAAACACTACCTGGCGGTACCGGTGACCGACGGCAGCGGCCGCCTCATAGGCATAGTCAACACCAAGAATATCATTGCCTCTACCGAAGAGGAAGCTACCGAGGACATGCAGATCCTCTTCGGCGCGAGCGCCGAGGAGCGGGCCTTCTCCCCGGCCTGGTTCAAGATAACCCGCCGCCTGCCCTGGCTGACCGTCAACCTGGCCACGGCTTTCCTCGCCGGCTCGGTGGTGGCTCTGTTCGAAGGGTTCATTGCCAAGTTCGCGGTGCTGGCGGTGTTCCTGCCCATCATAGCCGGCCAGGGCGGCAATGCCGGCACGCAGACCCTGGCCGTGGTGATACGCGGCATGCTGATGCGCGAGATCACGCCGCACAACGCCTGGCAGCTCGTGCGCACGGAGATCTTCGTGGGGTTCGTGAACGGCGCCGCCACCGGCCTGCTCACCGCGGCCGCCGCCTGGCTGTGGAAGGGCAACGCCTGGCTGGGCGTAATAGTGGGGGTAGCCATGGTGGTGAACATGGTGGCGGCCGGCCTGGCCGGGGCCATGATCCCGGTGCTCATGAAGCGCATGGGTTACGACCCGGCGCACTCGTCCGGCATCTTCCTGACCACCGTCACCGACGTTGTGGGGTTCTTCGCCTTCCTCAGCACCGCCTGGCTGCTGCAGGGCAGGCTGAGCTAGCGGCGCTTCGCCAGAAGTTCTTTGTAGTAGTCCAGGGTCCTGCGGCCCATGATGGCGGTGGAAAAGCCGTCGCGCACCAGCGCCACGGAATTCCTGGAGAATTTCTCCCGCAGAGAGGGGTCTTTAAGCACCGTGCCCAGCCTGTCGGCCAGGGCGAGGTGGTCGCCGGGGGGGAACAGCAGCCCCGTCTCGCCTTCCTTCACTATCTCCGAATTGCCCGAAATATCGCTGGCCACGGCGGGCACGCCCATGGCCAGGGATTCCCTTATGCTGCCGCTCAGGGCTTCGCCCTTTACCGCCGCGTTCACGCTGACCGAAGCCGCGCTGAGGAGTTTCTCCACGTCGTCGCGCAGGCCCAGGAAACGGCCGCGCCCGGAGGGCAGTTTCTCGAGCGAGTACAGCGCTTTAAGTTCCTGCGAATCGGTGCCGCGCCCGGCGAAGACCAGCGCGAAGTCCAGCCCGCGCCCGTAAAGTTCCCGGGCCGCCTTCAGCAGCACGTGCTGTCCCTTATGGGCGCTGAAATTCCCCACCAGCATAACTACCGGCAGCCCCGGCGGCAGGGCCAGTTCGCGCAGTACGCCCGGGTCCGGGGGGCGGGGAGAGAACCTGGCTGGGTCGGTGCCGCTGTAGACGGTACGCACCCGCTCCGGCGCCAGCCCGTAGGCGATAAGCTGCGAACGCACCGAACCCGCCACGGCTATGACGCCGTCTATCAGGGAGCTGGTGTATTTCAGCTTCGCGAAGAAGCCGGTGACTATGGGGTGTGAAACCCGCCGGGTAAAGACGAACACCGGCTTTGAGGAAGAGAAGAACTTGGCCAGCAGGCACATGGCGTGCGCCTTGGGATGGTGCGCCTGGATGACGTCGGGCTTTTCAGCGTCTATCAGGCGGGCCAGCGCCCAGGCGGTTTTAAGATCGTAGTCGCGGCTGGGCCTGAAATGGAACACCTTGAAGCCGTCCCCGGCGGCCTTGCGGCCCAGGTCCCCGTCCAGCGGGCAGGCGAAGAGGTTGGTCTCTCCGGCGGAGCGCAGCTCGCGGGCCAGGTAGAGGGCCTGCGCGGCCCCGCCCGACCAGCCGAAGCTTTCAGTAACGTGCAGGATCCTCATTTAAAAGAGGCCTTTCTCACCACGGCCGTCACCGCGGCGCCCCACGGCACGCGGCGGGCGGTCATGGCCTCGGAAAAGGCGTCCAGGTCGTAGGGGACCCTGAAGATCTCGGCGCTGACGGCCCCGTTGACGGAGACCACGGCGTACGCCGCCGCCGTATTCCCGTCCAGCGGCCCGCCCACGCTGCCCGGATTGACCGCGAGCCCGCCGGGGAAGGCCAGCGAGTAGGGGGAATGGATATGGCCGCAGAGGAAATTGCCGGGGGCGGAACCGGGTTTGAACGGGACCTCGTCGCTTTCGGGAGAGGCGTGGAAACAGGTGAACTCGGCGCCGCCCAGCCGGAAAGAGGCGGCAGCCGGGGCGGAACCCAGCCAGCGCTTGTCTTCCGCAGTGAGGGCGGCGGCCGTCCACAGGGCGTGGTCGGCCCCTTCGGGGGAATGCAGGTAGCGCTCCAGCTCCTGCCGGGGAGTGGCTTCGGCGGCGTAGCGGTCATGGTTGCCGCGCACCCGGAAGGCCGGCTTGAGGCCGCGGATCAGCTGCACGGTTTCAGCCGGGAAAGGGCCCAGGTTCACGGCGTCGCCGAGGAAGCAGAGGGGGGCCGAGGCCAGGCCCCGGCGCGCGACGTCGGCCGCGACCGCCTCCAGGGCGGGCAGGTTCGCGTGAATATCCGAAAGGATTACCAGTTTTTCCATTAGTGGGCCCACGCGCGGGGTAGGCCTAAAAACCGCGGGGATATAGGCCTTTCTGCGCATCCCAAGGCCCCCGGTTTCTGTTAAATTATAGTATATCGCAGCTTTAACGGAGAAACCCTTGAAAAACATCCTCCTCGCCTTCACCCTTCCACTCTGCGCGGCCCAGGCCGCGGCCCAGCAGCTGGAATACGTAAGCGCCGAAGCCCTTAAGAATTCTCCCATGCCCTTCCAGGCCGAAGTAAAACCCGGGCTGGCCGCGCCCGCGGCCGGGTCCGCCAGGTACTACCTGGACCAGAACTCCTACGACCCCCTGCTCATGCGCGCCCGCCGCAGCGGCGAAAAGATAAACGTCATCGGCGGCACCATAGACATCCCGGGTGTGGAGAATACCCTGGACTTCGCGCGCAAGTACCGCCAGGCCGAATACCGCCGCCACGACCTGCAGAGCGACGTGGCCCTCACCGTCTATACCAAGAACCTCCCCAAAATGCTCTTCCAGGTGCTCTTCGGCGTCATAGAGGATAACGGCAACCCCAACGGCGGCACCTACACCGACATCAATCCCGTGGTACAGGACCCGCCCGTGCCCATGCCCACCGAGGCCGACATCATGGCGCTGGACATCCCCCAGGACGAAAAGGAGCGCATGCTGGTGCAGCTGCGCAACGCCAAGCTGCAGATAGAAGGCCGCATCAACCCTTTCCGCAAGACCGAGATGCTCAGCATGATAAAGCAGATAATGGTGGAAGAACGCGCCAACGGCCTGGAGCCCAGGTTCGGCGAGCCGCATGAATGGAGCCCCGAATTCATCCAGTACTGCCGCGAGAAAGGCGAGCTGGTGCCGCTCGGTTTCACCAAGCTGTTCACCGCGCTGGCCTCGGGCGTCACCGCACGCCATTTCAAGACCGGCGCCGAAGAGACCCTTATTAATTTCATCCTTTCCCGGGACGAAGCCTCGGTCACCATGGACCAGCTTTTCCGCCGCAGCTACCAGCTCAACCGCGGCGACGTGTACCTGACCATCCTCACCATAGAGAACATCCTGGGCGACAACTGGCGCCACCCGGAGCGCGACAAGCTGGCCGTCACACGCAAGCTGGCCAATATCAGCAATTTCTACCAGGGCAAGGGCGACAAGTACGGCGCCTGGTACCACTTCCACGGCATCATGCTCTACGGCTACGTGCGCGGCGGCCTGCGGGCCGCGCTGGTGGGCGGCATAGAGACGGCCGGCTCCCACGTGCTCAACGGCGCCAACGACCAGAACGAGCAGCAGGAGGATTACGTGAACTCCGTGGGCGGCAAGATCGGGGCCAAAACGGCCAAAATAGTGAACGAAAGACTTTACGACGGTTTCGTCCCGGACAAAAATTATTGCGACCCCAACGTCTATCTGGACCTCAGCGAGGATTTCCGCGACCGCATGGAGTTCGTGGAGAGCAAGGACTTCCAGGTTTCGCTCGACGAGGCGCGCATGTGGCTCAAGCCGCTCTCGCGCAGCTACCTGGACTGCCACCTGGAGATCATCTACAACGACATGAGCGGCGAGCTGAACTCCAAGTACATCGTCAAACGCGACCACGTGAATTTCAAGAAGGGGAAACACACCCCTATCCTGATCAATTCGGTCAACGAACTGGTAAAAGCCCGCGCCTTCATCTCGGGGTGCCTCGCGGAAGAAACCGTGGTTTCCAACAAGGGCTTCGGCGCGGCGGAGTTCCCCGCGCGCGGCGTCTGGGTGGACGCGGGACGGTAAGTTTCCCGCAGCATAAAAGAACCGCGGCCCGCGCCGCGGTTTTTTTTATTTGCTAGACTTTAAAAAACGCGGGAGGAACCATGCAAAATTTCAATTTCGTCAACCCCACCAGGATCATCTTCGGCAAGGGCACCATCTCCCGGCTGGGCCCGGAAGCGGCCAAGGCCGGCAAAAAAGCCCTGCTCGTCTACGGCGGGGGGAGCATAAAGCAGAACGGCGTGTACAACGAACTGACGGCCTCCCTCAAGAAGAGCGGCGTGGCCTGGGTGGAACACGCCGGCGTAAAGCCCAACCCGGTGCTCTCCCACACCAGGGAAGGTATCGCGAAAGCCAGGGAGAACGCCTGCGACCTGATAGTGGCCGCCGGCGGCGGCTCGGTGATAGACGAGGCCAAGGCCATAGCCGCTGGCGCCAGGTACGACGGGGACGTCTGGGATTTCTTCAGCGGCAAGGCCGGCATAAAGGACGCGCTGCCCCTGTTCACGGCGCTCACCCTGCCGGCCACCGGGTCGGAAATGAACGCCGGCTGCGTGGTGACCAACGCCGAGCTGGCCCAGAAGTATTCCGCCCACGCCGCTCCCCTGTTCCCCAGGGTCTCCGTGCTGGACCCGGAAACCACCATGTCCCTGCCGCCGGCCCAGGTGGCCAACGGCGCCGTGGACGCCATAGCCCACCTGATAGAAAGTTATTTCACCACCGCCGACCGCGACGTGGAAGTGACCGACGAGCTGGTGCACGCCCTGGCGCGCTCGGTAATAACCTCCACCGGCCGCATTCTAAAGGACCCGAAGGATTACGGCGCCCGCGCCTCCATGATGTGGTCGGCCACCCTGGCCCTTAACGGCCTGGCCGGCTGCGGCTACGGCGGCACCAGTTTCCCGAACCACGCCATAGAGCATTCCCTCAGCGCCCTCTACGATATCGCCCACGGCGCGGGGCTGGCCATAGTGATGCCGGCCTGGTTCAAGGTCCACCTGGAGAAGGCCGGACCGGAGCGCCTCGAGAAATTCGGCGCGGCCGTATTCGGCGTAAAAGGCGCCCCCGCCGCCATAGAGGCTTTCGAAAAGTTCTTCAAGGCCGCCGGCGCCCCCGTGCGCCTCGCCGAAGCCGGCATCCCGGCCGCGGACATCCCGCGCATAGCCGAGAACGCCATGGGCCTCATCGCCCTCTGGGGCATGAAGCTCAAAAAAACCGAAGTAGAGCAAATCCTGAAGAAAGCCATTTAGTAGGGGACGCTGCACAATAACTCAATAAGTTTAGCGGCAGACTCCAAATCGTCCACTTCACAGAAATCCACCCCGACAGACCTTTGTCGGGGTGGCCTGCTATACTCTACAAAAGCGCGGTTTTTTGAGGGGTGGGTCTGTGCCGAGAAACGCGAGATTGGATATTCCTGGTTGCCTTTACCATGTAATCAACCGCGGGAACGAGCGCCGCGAGATCTTTGTCGACAATACAGATCGAGAAGATTTTATAAAGCGATTGCGCACGGCACTGGAATTGACTGGGACAAAATGCCTGGCATGGTGCCTGATGCCGAACCACTTCCATATGATGATCCTGCGAGGCGCCAGGCCGCTAGCTGAACTGATGGGCCGCCTATTGACCGGCTACGTGGGCAATTTTAACCGCAGGCACTCCCGCTGCGGCCACTTGTTCCAGAACAGGTATACCTCAATACTCTGCGAAGAGGACGCGTATCTGCGGGAACTTACGGCATACATCCACCTTAACCCGCTGCGCGCCGGCCTCCTGCGCAGCTATGAAGACCTAAAGAACTATAAGTGGTGTGGACACGGCGAAGTGACCGGCACAAGACATGCAGGACTGGCGGATAGGGATTACCTTCTACAATACTTCGGACGGACCAACGGAGAAGCTGAGGCGAATTATGACGAATTCGTAGAGGAACGCAAATACAAGTACAAAGCAGGAGAGCTCTCGGGAGGCTCTCTTTTTCACAGTTTCAACGGGACCAGCAGAGTTTTGGCAGCGGGTCGCAGGGGGGAAAGGGAACTATCGGACAGCCGTGTATTGGGGAGTTCCAGGTTCGTCGAGATACTCCTGAAACACGCTCAAAACACCCCATGCCCTAGAGAAAGCGCTGGGGCAATTCTGGAACGTGTCTGCGCAAAAACCGGCGTTACAGCCGCTGAAATAAAAAGCGCGAGCCGGATAAGGGGTATCGTGGCAGCGCGCGCCAGGTATTGCTACCTGGCTAAAGAAGCCGGGATAGGCGGTGGGATTCTGGCAAAAGAACTCAACCGGAACTCAGGAGCTATTTCCTATCTTACTGGCAAGGGGAGAGTATTGGAAGCCAGTAATTGAGTTATTGTGCAGCGTCCCCTATAATACGTATTCCAGGTATTTAGCGTACATTTTCACCGCGCGGTCCGCCGAGCGGAACACCGGCACGCCCAGTTGCTGCGCGTAGTCGCAGTACGGCTCGTAGCGCGTGCCCGAGCCCACGCAGAACAGCAGCGGCTTGCCGGCTTCGCGCGCCGCGGCCGCCGCGGCCTTCAGGAAGGACCGGTCGAGGTCGTCGGGATACGTACCGCCCTTGGGCAGGGTGTTCATCATCGCCGTGAGCGGGATCATGGACACTATGGCGCCGGAGAATTCGTCGGAAGCGAGCGCCGCCTTCACCACGCCGCCTATGGCGGCGTCGGTAGCCATGGGGGTTATGTCCAGCGGGTTCTTGGCGTCCACTATGGGATCCAGTTTGTGTTCCTTCAGGACGCAGTCTATGGCCGCCGCGAGCTCCTTGCCCATGTCGGCCGTAACGCGCCCGCCCACGCCGTCGGCCATGCCGGCCGCCTCGAACCCGGCGTTGCTCATGAAGAAAGTGTTGCCGTGCTTCACGCAATAGCCGCCGAAAGTGCAGGCCAGCGCGGCCAGGTCGTTGAACTCGTCGAAGGTCTCGGCCACCAGGGCGCCGGCGCGCTCCATGAGCAGGCGGGTCACCAGGTAATCCCCGGCGATGGACGCGGTATGGCCCATCACCGCCTTCTGGCCCACGGCCGTGCGGCCGGCCTTGTAGAGCACCACCTGCTTGCCCTTGGCGCGGGCCTTCTCTATGACCCGGGCCAGCGCCAGGCCGTCGCCGGGCTTGAAGCCTTCCATATAGACCAGCAGCACCTTCAGGTCGTCCTCGTCGGCCAGGCGCTCCACGTAATCAGGCACGGTCACGTCCTGCTGGTTGCCCACCGTAATGCTGTAGGCGGGCTTGAGCCAGGGCATCTTGCTGATGGTGGAAATGACGAAAGCTCCGCTCTGGCTGACAAAGGCGGTCTTCGCCATGTTGGGGTTCACGCCGAGCGGGTGCTCCATCTTATACTCGGGGATGAAGAAGGTGTTCAGTTTTACGCCGTTGAGCACTATGCCCATGGAATTGCCGCCGGAGAGCGCGAAATCGGGATTCTTCTCGCGCGCGGAGGCTATGGAGCCCACCACGGCGCCGGCCATACCCTCGGAGCCGGCCTTCTCGCCCATGCCGCCGGAGATCAGCACCACGCCGTTGACCTTGCCGGAACTGCCGGCCTCGGCCAGCACTCCCGGCACCTCGGGGGAGGGTACCGCCACCACGTACATATCCACCTTCTCGGGCAGCTGGGAGGGGGAAGCGAAACATTTAACGCCGTCTATCTCCGCGGGGCCTTCCTTGATGATGTAGGTGCGCTCCTTGGGGAAGCCGGCCTTCACGATATTGTTGAGGATGATGCGGGCCATGTTCATCTTCTTCTCGCTGACGCCCACCACGGCGGCGCTGCGGGTGTGGATCAGGCCGTCCACGCCCTGGCGGGAAGGCTTGCGGCGGGGCTCCGTCTTCTTCGCTTTACGCAAGCGGAGCACGCCGTCGAGGGCGGTAAAGCGCCCTTTCGAGGCCGCCAGCGGGTTGATCTCGAATTCCTCTATGGCCCAGTCGGAACGCCCGCCGTCGCGGAAGTGCCTCATCAGGTGGGCGAAACCCTCCAGCCAGTTCACTATCTCGCCGTCCTGCGCCAGGCGCCGGCCGCCGCGCACCTTGCCGGAAGCGTAAGCCCAGATCCAGCTGTTGGCCAGGAAGCTCTCCCAGGCGCCGGCGTTGAAAGCCAGTTCCGCCGGGATGACGGAAGGGGAAGTGCCGGGCTTCAGCGATTTGGTCAGCGCTTCGGCGTTGGTGCCGCCGGGCCCCAGCGTGATGACCGGGCCGAAAGCCTCGTCGGCGCGCGCGCCCAGCAGCAGCTCCTCGCCCAGCGCGAAAGCCGAGTGCGGCAGGAATTCCACCGCCATGAAGCCCTCGGCCTCGGGGAATTTGGCCGCCATGGCCCGCAGGGCCTCCTCGAGCGCAGCGGGGGTCTTGTCCAGCACCTTCACGCCGCCGGCTTCGGTCTTATGCAGGGTTTTGGAAGAGACCAGTTTGAGCACGGCTTTCTCGCCGGGCAGTTTGCCGCAGGCTTCGGCCGCGGCGGCCGGGGCGTCAAGGCCGGCGGCGGGGAAAAGCAGGTGCCGGGGCGCGGCCAGGCCGGCCAGGGTCAGTACTTCGTACACTTCAGGTTCGCTCAGGCTGGAGCGCCCGGCGGCGCCGGCTTTGGCCAGGATGTTCTCTATAGCTTCGAAGTTTTCCATAAGGTTCTCCCGTAAGGCCGCGGACGCGCTAGGCCAGCTTGACCACGCGGGCCTTCTGCGCGTAGGTCAGGGCCTGCGCCCTGTTTATGAGCCCCGCCCCGACGCTGAGACAGTCGGAGGAGGAGGCCCCGGTGGCGAGCTTGAGCGTGCGTTCGAAATCGTAGCCGTTGAGGAAGCCGAACAGGAAGCCGGCCATGAATGAATCGCCGGCGCCCGTGGGGCTGTGGAGCTTTCCCAGGCGCGGCGGGGTAACGCGCCACAGGCCGAACGGGGAAGCCGCGTGGGTATGGCCGGCCCCGTCGGTGACTATGAGCGTCTTGAGGCCGCGCGGGGCGTGGCGCTTGAAGAAAGCGTGGAGCCGGCCCGGGGTATAGGGGGAACCGGAGAGTTCTTCGAACTCCAGTCGGTTTATCTTTATGCCTTCCGCCCCGGCTGCCAGGGCCTCGGCGAGCACCGGCCCGCTGGTGTCGAAAACGGTGAAACAGCCGCGCCTGGCCGCCAGGCGCACCAGGGAGGAATAAAAACCTTTCTTCAGCCCGGAGGAGACCCGGCCGCACACCGCGACCACCCTGAACTTCGGGAGCAGACCGTCATAAAGGCGCAGGAAGCGGGCCTGGGCCGCGGCCGGCACGTCGGGCCCTTCTTCGTTGAGGTCCGTGGCCAGGCCGGCGGCGTCCACCACCGTATAGCACACGCGCGATTCCCCGGCCTCATGCCGCTCCAGGAAAGCGCTGAAGCCTTCGCGCTTAAGGGCGTCGCCTATCCAGCGGCCGTTGTGGCCGCTGACGAAGCCCGTCACCGGGGACTCCAGACCCAGGGAGCGCAGGGCGCGCGCCACGTTAACGCCCTTGCCTCCGGGCAGCGTAACGGTGCCGCCCAGGCGGAAGACCCGGCCCTTGGAGAAACCGGGCACAAGCGCGGTCTTGTCCACGGCCAGGTTAAGATTGACGATAAGAGCTTTCATCGGCGTACTAAAATCTAGCATTTTTGCACCGGAGTTTTGAAGACGAATAGTTATATAATATTCCTATGCGCAGAGCGTTAAAAATACTCGGCTGGACCGCCCTGGCAGGCCTGCTGGGCCTGGCTGCGGCGGCGATCGTCGCCAAGATCTATTTCACCCCGGCCCGCCTCAAGGCGCTGACCCTGGAATACGCAGGCAAGAACCTGGGCCGCGAGGTCACTTTCGATTCGGTGAAACTGGACCTCTCCGGCCTGGCCATAGCCAACCTGCGCGTTTCAGAGTATCCCGACTTCAAGCGGGGGGAATTCCTCTCCGCCGGCTCCTTCTCGGTGCGCCCCTCCCTGCGGGCCCTGCTGCGCCGCGAGCTCAAGATCAACTCCATAACCGCCTCGGGGCTCAAGCTGAAGGTCCGCGAGGTAAAGAAGAACACCTACAATTTCTCCGACCTGATAACGGCGCCGCCGGCGGCCAAACCTGCCAAGCCCGCGGACAAGCCCGCGCCGCCACCGCAGCTCGCGGTCTCCAGCCTCAAGGTGCGCGACTCCTCGTTCAGCTACGTCAACGCCGCCGGCGACATGAAAGTGGACCTGCGCGGCATAAACCTGTCCGCCTCCGGCCTCTCGCCCGACGGCCTTTTCCCGGTGGAAGGCGACTTCACGCTGGACGTGGCGTCCCCTTATTTCAAAGGGTCCATCCCGGCCAAGGTAAAAGGCCGCGTGGCGCTGGGCAACTTCAACGCGGAGAAGGGCCGCGCCGAGATAGACCGGGCGGCGCTCTCCCTGGCCGGGGTGAAGGCCGAGGTCAAAGGCTCGCTCAACAACCTGCTGGAACCCGACGCCCGGCTCTCGGTCTCGGTAAAACAGTTTTCCACTTCCGACCTGCGCCCGGTCTTTAAAAGCCTGCCGCACAAGGTGCTGCTGCCGGAAATAGACGCCGACGCCGATCTCAAGCTCACCACCAAGGACGTGAACCTGCGCTCGGTGACCTTCAAGGCCGGGGCGATAGGCGGCAGCCTGAAGGGCCGGGCCGCCTGGGAGCCGAAGACCTCCTACGACCTGCTCCTGGACCTCAAGGCCCAGCTGCCCGAAGGCGACACCACCCTGCTGGCCCGGCGGCTAAAGCAGCTGCCCATCCCCCGGGGCTTCAAGCTGCCCATGACGACGCTGCAGGCGAAAATGCGCCTCAGGGACGGCCTCGCTGACATAACTTCTTTCTCGGCCGACTGCGACGCGCTGGCCCTCAACGGCAAGACCACCGTGAATTTCGGCGGCAAGGCCCTCAAGGCCTCCGGCAGCGCCGCCGCCGAGGTAAAGAGCCTGGCCAAGCTGGCGGCCATAGCACCCGCCCTGCTGGACCAGTACGCCCTCTCCGGCAAGGCCTCGGCGCGGCTGGAGTATTCTTACGGCGGCGCGCTCGCGCTCAAGGGCGGGGCGGAACTTAAGAACGTAGGCGCCTCTTTCGCCGGCCGCGTCCTTTCCGGCCTGGGCGGCGCCCTGGAATTCGACTCCAATTCCGTCGCCTCCAAAAAACTGGAAGGCAAACTGGACGGGGAAACGGTGCGCGCCTCTTTCAAGGCGAGGGACATGCAGAAGCATCCCAAGGCGGAATTCGACCTGAAGCTCGACAAGCTGGTGCTCAAGGACCTGCCCGCGGCGGCGGCAGGAGAGGCCAAGCCGGCCGCCGGCAAGCCCGCGCCCCAGTTCTACGCCGACGTTTCCGGCAAGGCGGAGCTGGGCGGGGTAGAACATCCCAACTTCCGCTGCGGCCCGGTCTCGGCCCGGCTGGACCTGGTCAACGTCTCCGAGGACCTGAAAGCCCTGGACGGCACCGCGGCGTTCACCGCTGGGCCCGGCAAATTCTCCGAGCTTTACGCCCTGGCCGCGCGCTACAAGGCGGCCAAGGTGGCCCTCTACCCGCTGATAGTGCTACAGAAGAGCTCAAAGTTAGCCAAGACGCTGAACCTCCCCGACTTCAACAATATGGACTTCGAGGTCATAGAAGGGGACTACTCTTTCTCCAAGGGCCTCATGCGGCTCAATAAGTCGGCCATGACGGCGCCCGCAGCCGACGTGGCCTCCTCCGGCACCATAGACCTGCCCGCCGAAAAGCTGGACATGCGGGTGAGCACCACGCTCAAGCGCGGGGTAAGCCTGGGTGCGCCGCTGGCCATGACGGTAAAAGGCCCCTTCGCCAGCCCGTCGGTGAAGCCCGACGTGCGCAGCCTGGCGGAGCAGCCCGCCGTCAAGAAAGCGCTGGACAAGGTGATCCCGGACGGATCCAAGCTGCTCAAAGGCCTCTTCAAGAAATGAAAACGCGCCTCCTGCTCCTCACGTTCCTGCTGCCGCTCGCGGCCTGCTCCTGGAACAAAAAAGAGGTTTCCCTGACCAGCGAGCCTTCCATAGAGCGCGCCTTCGACGTGCTGGCCGGCACGCGCGAGGGCCGGCCCCTTGTGAAGTTCCTGCGCAAGCGCCCGGTGCGCTTCGAGTATTCCAACACCCCCGGCCTCTGCCACAAGTTCTCGCTCAAGACCGGCAAGATCTTCCTGCCGACGGAGTACAAGACCTCGGACAAGATCCTGGCCCTGGCCGTGGCCCGGGCCGCCTATATCTACAAGCTTTACGTGTACACCGGGCTGGAGGAGATCATCTCTGAGGAGGAAGAACTTTCCGCCCTGCTGCAGGCGCGCCTCGCGGTGGAGCTCGGCCTGACCGACGAGGAATTCGCCCGGACCCGCGGCGCCGGGCCCATAAAGGCCTCCTTCTGCGCCTATATCCTGGGCGGCACGCGCTACGCCATGGAACGGGCCCGCAAACAGGCCCTGGCCGCCGACTCCGACTGCCAGCGCCCGCTCGACACGGTGGAGAACCAGCGGGTCTGGCTCGAGAAGATCCGCAAGTCCATAAACGACGAGACCTTTTACCAGCTGCTGCAGGACCGCGACCTGCTGCGCGTGAAGCGCGGCGCCATGACCATGAGCGAGGCCATGAAGAACGACGCGCGGCTGCGCGGCCTGCCCGCCTACGAGGTTTACCGCTACCAGCGCACGTTCTACGACGTCCAGAGCGACATAGTGGGCCGCATGGACAAGGTCCGCGCCGCGGAGCTGCGGGAAGACGCCGGCTGGCGCGCCTCGCGGCAGACGGCACTGGACCAGATAAGGGAGGAATTCTCGGACTGCGACCTGCCGGTGGACTGACCGCCCGCCGTTGCGGGGCCGCGGGGGCCTTTGATATCATAAACTTATGGCGACTCAATACGACATCTGTTTCGTCACCGCCGGCGACAAGAAGACCGCCGAGAAGATCTCCGACTGCCTGCTCTCGGGCAAACTGGCCGCCTGCGTCTCCATAGTGCCGGGCCTGGAGTCCGCCTACTGGTGGAAGGACCGCATAGAGAAGGCCGCGGAATTCCTGCTCATCATCAAGACCCGCCGCGCCCTGCGCGAGGACGTGATGCAGTGCGTCAAGAACCACCACCCCTACACCGTGCCTGAGACCATTTTCCTCGGCGTGGACGGCGCGGCTCAGAACTACCTGGACTGGCTGGGCGCCAACACCCTCTTTACGACCAACATACCCAAGGATAAGGCTCAGGACGCCGGAAAGAAACTATGAAAAACGCTCTGCACGTGGTAGTGGTAGTGGTGGTAGGGTCCCTGCTGGGGCTCTTCATCGGGAAACTCCTGAACATCTGGTTCCCGGCGGGGCAGATCAACGCCCTGATCAATACCGGGATCAACACCGGGCTCACGCCCACCACGGTGGACCTGAACCTGGTGGAGTTCACCGCGGGCCTGGTCTTCAAATTCAACATCGCCAGCATCCTCGGCATCTTCATCTCCGCCGTGATCTATAAGCAGTTAGTGAAGTGATGCCACGGCTGATACTCGCTTCCAAGTCCCCGCGCCGCAAGGAACTGCTCACGCAGGCGGGCATCCGTTACCGCGTGGTGCCCAGCCTTGTGGACGAGACTTCCGCCTACAAGCGGCCCGACCTGATAGTGCGGGAGCTGGCCTATAAAAAAGCCCTGAGCGTGGCCCTGAAGCACCCCGGCTCGCCGGTGCTGGGTTCGGATACGCTGGTTTACTGCAAGGGCGAGGTGCTGGGCAAGCCGGCGGGGCATAAGGACGCCATGCGCCTGCTGCGCCTGCAGAACGCCTCCTGGCAGGCCGTGCACACCGGCGTGGCGCTCATCTGGCTGGACAAGGGCGTTTTCCTGGCGGGCAGCGAGGTTTCCCGCTGCAAGGCCCGCCGCCTGCCTGAAACCGAATTGAGGGCACTTGCATCTAAACATCATGACAAGGCGGGCGCCTACGCCGTGCAGGACAAGGGCGACGCGTTCATAGAGCGAATAGACGGGCGCTACGACACCGTGGTAGGTCTGTCCATGAACCTGGTCAGGAAATTCATGAAAAAGGCTGGTCTCGACTTATGTACAAAGTGAAGAAGATTTTCCACCTGGCCTACGGCCACCGCCTCCTCAACTACAACGGCAAGTGCGAGAACCTGCACGGCCATAACGGCGTGGTAGAGGTCTCCCTGAAGGCCGCGGAGCTGAATTCCGAGAAGATGGTGATGGACTTCACCGAGCTGGGCGCCAAGGTGAAGCGCTGGCTCGACGAGAACCTGGACCACAAGGTGATCCTGGCCAAGGCGGACCCGCTGGCCCCGCTGCTGGCGGCCCAGGGCCAGAAATGCTTTCTCACGGACGAGAACCCCACGGCGGAAGTGCTGGCCCGGCTGATCTACGACGCGGCCAGGAAGGACCTGGGCCTACCCGCGGCCAAAGTGGCCTTCTGGGAAACACCCACCTCCGTGGCGGCTTACAAGGAGTAGCGCTATGACCGAACCGAACAACAATTACGACCTGGTGATCATAGGTTCCGGCCCTGCCGGCTTCACGGCGGCCATCTACGCCGTGCGCGGCGGCGCCTCTACCGCCCTGTTCGGCGGCGTGGCCCCCGGCGGGCAGCTGCTGCAGACCATGGAAATAGAGAACTATCCCGGCTTCGTGGACCCCGTGGTGGGCGCTGACCTGATGCAGAAGATGCTCAAGCAGACCGAACGCCTGGGGGCGAAGGTTTTTCAGGACTCGATAACCGAAGCCGACCTTTCGGCCAGGCCTTTCAAGCTCAAGTCCTCGAGCGGCCGGGACTACACGGCCCGGGCACTGATCATAGCCACCGGCGCCCAGGCCCGCTGGCTGGGCCTGCCGTCGGAAGAAAAGTACAAGGGCAAGGGCGTTTCCGGCTGCGCCACCTGCGACGGGTTCTTCTTCCGGGGTAAGGACGTGGCGGTGATAGGCGGCGGCGACTCCGCCGCGGAAGACGCCCTGTTCCTGACCAAGTTCGCCAACAAGGTGTACCTGGTGCACCGCCGCGACAAGCTGCGCGCCACCTTCCGCCTGGTGGAGAAGCTCAAGGCCAACCCCAAGGTGGAGATCATCTACGACCATATCCCCGAAGAGTTCACCGGCGAGGCCAAGCTGACCGCCGTGAACCTGAAGAACGTGAAGACCGGAGAGAAGCGCTCCCTGGCGGTGGGCGGCGCCTTCATAGCCATAGGCCACTCCCCTGCCACCGGACTGGTAAAGGGGAAGTTGAAACTGACCGAAGACGGCTACATAGCCGCCGACGACCGCACCGCTACCTCGGTGCCGGGCGTCTACGCCGCCGGCGACGTTATGGACACCCGCTACAAGCAGGCCGTGGTAGCGGCCGGCGCCGGCTGCAAAGCCGCCCTGGAAGCGCTGGCCTTCATAGAGGAAGGGGACGTTCATTCCTAATTCCTAATTGTGGGCGCTATAACGGGACAGGCCGCTTTCCGTGGGGATGCGGCCTGTTCGTTTTCACGTATTCAGGCAATTAGGAATTAGGAATGAACGTCCCCTATTACGCGTGGGGGAGGATGCTGAGCTTGCGCAGGCCGCGGCTGGTGCGGCGGGTGTCCTTCACGAACAGCCGCCAGCCTTTTATGAGGTTCTGGCGCTCTTCCTCGCCGATGGAGGGGGTGAAGACCCGCGAGGAGGCCTTCGGGGACCACTGGGGGGCCAGGCCCAGCCCGCGGGCGGCCGCCAGGGCCGCGCCCATGGCGGTGGCCTCGCTCTCCTCCAGCGCCGTCAGCCGGGCGCCGGTCACGTCGGCCTGGAACTGCAGCAGCCAGTCTATTTTCGACAGCCCGCCGGAAACCTTCAATTCCTCTATCTTCAGGCCCTTGCGGCGCACCAGGTCGAAAGCGTCGGCCACCATGTAGGCGATGCCTTCGGTGACGCCGCGCACAACGTCGTGCTTGTCGGTATGGGGGGAAAAGCCGGTGAACGTGGTGAACGCGGTGAAATCCCAGTACGGCGCCCCCAGGCCGCCTATGGCGGGCAGGCAGTGCAGGCGGTTTTTGGACTTGCGGCACATGGCGTCCACTTCGCCCAGTTCGGAGAAGATGCCGAAATTCCGGGCCAGCCATTCCAGGGCGGTGCCGGCGGAGTTCACGGTGCTCTCTGTAAAATAACAGATCTTCTTCTTGCCCTTGCCTTCCTGCCAGCCGAAAGAGTTGAGCAGGCCGCGGATCCGGAGCGGCTTGCGCCCGGTGTTCACCAGCAGGAAAGCGCCGGTGCCGTAATTGAGCGCCGCGGAATTTGGCGTTTCCAGGCCGAGGCCCAGCATGGCGGCCTGCTGGTCGCCCAGCATGGCGGTGACCGGCATACGGCGGCCGCCAACTTCCACCTGGCCCAGGCGGCCCACGCTGGGTTTTATTTCCGGCAGCAGGCCCGCCGGCACGCCGAAGGCGGCCAGCAGCTTGGGCTCCCATTTCAGGCGGCGCAGGTTGAACAGCAGCGTGCGCTGGGCCTGGGACGGGTCGGCCGCAAAGATCCTGCCGCCGGAGAGGCGCCAGATAACGTAGGAGGCCACCGGCGCGGCCAGGAGGCGGCCCTCGGCGGCGGCGGCCTTCACTTCTGGAAAATTCTCCAGGCCCCAGGCGATCTTGGAGGCGCTGTAATAGGGGGTTTTATAAAGGCCGGTCAGGTCGTGGATGCGGGTATTGGACAGCGGCACCTTGGCGAGCAGGTCCAGGGCCCGGCCGTCCTGCCAGCTCAGGGCAGGGGCCAGCGGGGCGCCGGTGTTCCTGTCCCAGAAGACCACGGTAGAGCGCTGGGCGGCGATGCCGAGGGCGGAGGCCTCGGCTTCGGGCGGCAGCTTGGCCAGCACATCGAGGAGGCTGTCGGCCTGCGACTGGTAAAGTTTTTCGGCGTCGTACTCGGCGCGACCCGGGGCCGGGTAGGCGGCCTCTATCTTGCGCTGGGACTTGTAGCGCACCGCGCCGTCCATGTCGAAGGCGAGGGCGCGGGAGCTCGAGCTCCCCTGGTCCAGCACTATGATGAATTTCTCGGCCATGCTCAATAGACCTTTTTCACTATCTTGATATCCACGGCGGTCTTCTTCACCGCCTGCTCCAGCAGCTTTTTGCGGGCGTCGTCGGGGATGTCGGCGCTGTCCAGCACGCCGGTAATGCCGGTGAGCGTGAGGCTGAGCGCCCGCTGGTACAGGTCGAACTGGTTCAGCACGCTTATGACCGCCTCGCGGTCCTTGAATTCCCACTTGGGGTTCTTCTTCACCTTTAAAGAATATTCCGCGCCGGAGTATTCGCCGCCGTCCTTGGCCGCGCGGCCTATGCTCTCGGCCACCTCGGAGAGCTGCGCCTGCAGCTCGTCCATGCGCTCCTTGAGGCGCCCGTAACGGTCCACCAGCGTCTCTATCTTCTCGCCGGCCGCGGCCTGGGCGGCGGCCGGGTCCGGGTGCGGCTGCCCGCCGAAGAAATGGGGGCAGAGGGCTTTATAGTCGCACCACTTGCACTGCATTTCGCCCGGGGTCGGGTCGAACTTCAGGCCGCGGATGGACTCGGCCACGCCGAGCACCCGCTCCCAGAAAGAGCCTATCTCCTTGTCGTCGGCCCGTTCGAAAGAGTATTCCTTGTTGGTGGGCACGTGGTAATAAAGCATCCGGCCTATGCGCACCGAGGAAACTTTCTGCCCGTACTGCTCGGCGATCTTCTCCTTCAGGCGCGGGTCCAGTTCCGCTATCTTCTGGTACATGTAGAGCTGCGAGGGCTGGCGCTTCACGTCCTTACCGGTCTTGTAGTCGGTAATGAGCAGGCGGCCCTCGCCCAGGTACTCTATCTTGTCGGCTATGATGCGCACCAGCAGGCCGTCGGCCTCCACGTCGGTGGAGTACTCCACCAGGAACGGCGGCGCCAGGCGCGCGCGGTTATGCTCGTAATAGGCCCTGAGCATCAGCAGGCCCTTCTGGTAATCGTCGTCGGACTTCTGCTGGGTCCGGTAGCCCTTCTCCAGGTAGGACTTGGCGGTCCACTCGCGGCGGAAAGCCTCGCAGACCTCCTCTATGGACGGGAAAGGGGGGGCCTTCACGGAGTAGAGGAACTCCAGCGCGGAATGGATGGCGGAGCCGAAGGCGAAGTAGAATTTCGGCTCTTCCTTGATCTTGTCTAGGTACTTGAACTTGTACTTGAGGGGGCATTCCTCGTAGAGAGAAAGCTTGGAATAAGAGAAAGAGAGGAGGCCGCTCTTCTGGGCCGGGGCCGGCGCGGCGGCGGGCAGCTCGCCGAAGAGGCCAGGCGCGGCGGGGGGAGCGGCGTTACTTTTTTTCTTCATAGCTCAGCAGTTCGGTCACCCGGTTCTCGTAGCCGGGCCCGCCGATGGAAGTGAGGATCTTGCCGGTCCAGGGGGCGTAATACTCGTACAGCCACGACGGGATGCCGGCGGCGCGGCGGCTGATCTTCACGCAGTCGGAGAACTCGCCCGCCTTCACCTTTACCTTCAGCCCCGCGCCCTCCACTTTGAACGTCAGCCGGCCCTCGGGGCCGGCGGAGGTCCAGGCCTTGCCGGCTTCCAGCGGATAGGCCAGCGTCAGGGTATCGCGCCCGCCCTGGTTCTCCAGGAAGTTGAGGCTCGAAAAGCGGTAGGTCTTCTTCTGGCGGCTGACCAGCGAGGTGCCGGCGTAAAAAGTGGTCTTCAGCACAGCGCCGCGGGACGTGTGGTCTACCACCTCCACTTCGGTGCGGGCGTTGCGGCCCAGGGTCTCGCTGTCGCCGTAGGTCCACTTGAGCCCAGGGCCAGCGGGAAAATAATCTGGGCAGACGAAGATGCGGCGGAACACGTCCTCGGGCATGCGGTAGGCCGGGTACTCCCTGGCCAGGCGCTCCAGCAGCGGCTTGGACTCGCGGCAGACGCCCAGCCGCACGGCGAAAATGTCGGCGGCGGCCTGCAGGGCCTTGGCGGCCTCGGGCGCCTTGGGGTTGGCCAGGGCGAAAGCCTTGTATTTCTCCGCGGCCAGGGCGTAGCGCCCCTGCTCTTCCAGCAGCGCGGCGTCGTCGTAGCGCGCGCCGCAACCGGCGAGCAGGAAGAGGGAGAAGGAAAGGATAACAGGTTTAAAGCGCATACCCGACGTGAACCGCCGCGGCCCCCCGGAAATTGAATACCCCCACCAGGAATCGAACCTGGATTACCTGCTTAGAAGGCAGGTGCTCTATCCATTGAGCTATGGGGGCGTAAAGACCGCCACCGGCTATATTCTACAACATTAGGATTTGACAGGCATTTCCCCGGGATGGAAGGCGCGGCGGCCGGCCAGGGCGGCCAGCGCGTCGCCGGCCAGGTAAAGGCTGCCGGCCACCAGGATCTCGCCGCCGCGCGGGGTCAGGGCCGCGGCCCGGCGCAGGGCGGCCGGGACCGAAGCCGCCACCAGCGCCCGCCGCCGCAGGGCGGCCGGCAGCAGCGCCCGGACCTTTCGCGGATCGGCGGAGCGGTACGAGGAGGAACGGGTGAGGATCAGGCGGGAGCAGGCGCGGGCCAGGGCGCCGGCCAGGGCCTGCAGGTCCTTGTCGGCCATGAAGGCGGCCACGCAGACCGGCCGGCGGCCGCCGAACTCCGCCAGCAGCGCTGCCATGCCCTCGGCGTTGTGGGCGCCGTCCACTATCAGGCGCCGCCCCCTGTAAGCCTGCCGCTCGAAGCGGCCCGGGGGAACGGCCTTACCGAAACTCTTTACGGCGGTGGCGGGATTAAAGCGCACGCCGACCTTCTCCGCCGCGAGCGCGGCCGCCTTCAGGGCGAAAGCGGCGTTGGCCAGCTGGAAACGCCCGCGCCCGGCGAGCGCGGCCGCCGCCCGGGCGGGCAACGGGTCCGGGGAAAGAACGCGGCAGCCCAGCCGGCGGGCACGGGCCTTTATCAGCCGCAGGGGCGAGGGGGGGATGTTCTCCCCCAGCAGTACCGCCGCGCCGCGCTTGATAATGCCCGCCTTGTGCGCGGCTATGCCGTCGAGGCCCGGCCCCAGGAAGTCCAGGTGGTCCGGGCTAACCGACGTTATGGCGGCCACCCCGCCGCGGGCGGCGTTGGTTGCGTCCAGCCGGCCGCCCAGGCCCGCCTCAACCACCGCGAAGCGGGTCTTCCTGCGCGCGAAATACAGGAAAGCCACGGCCGTGAGCGTTTCGAAAAAAGAGAGCTCCCCGGCGTTGATGGATTCCACTTCCAGGAAAAGTTCCAGAAAGTCATTCTCCGGGATGTCGCGCCCGTCGAGCCGGATGCGCTCGCGCAAGGAGCGCACGTGCGGGCTGGTGTACAGGCCGGTGCGGTGCCCGCCGGCGCGCAGGGCGGCCGCGGCCAGGAAGGCCGAGCTTGTCTTGCCGGTGGTCCCGGTAACGTGGAGCACGGTGCCCATCCGGGCTTCGGGCCCGCCCAGGCGGGCCAGCGCGCGGGTGATATTCTTAAGCGAATAATGCGCGTCGGCCGACGGGGGAGGCAGCGCCCTGAACCAGTCCTCCAGGCCTTTATAGGAAGAAGGCAGCCGGCGGGCGCCGCCGCGTTCGGGCAGGGCGGCCAGCAGCCGGCGCGCTGTGCGCCCCGTCTCCGGGTGGCGCAGCCCCGGCGCTATTTCGGTCAGCGGGGCCAGCACGAATTCCCGCTCGGCCAGTCGCGGGTGAGGCACACTCAGGCCCGGCGCCTTTATGACCTGCCGGCCGTAAAAGAGCACGTCTATGTCTATGGTGCGCGGCCCGTTCTTAAAGAGCCGGCGGCGGCGCAGCGCCTTTTCGGTCCTGGCTATGAGTGCCAGCAGCCCGTCGGGAGAGAGGTTGGTTTCGCAGGCGGCCGCCATGTTGAAGAAAGCCGGCTGCTTCAGGTAGTAGAGAGGGGCCGTTTCGTAGAAGGAGGAGCGCTTCAGGACCCGGCAGCCGCCGCGCGAGAGCAGGGCCAGAGCCCGCTCCAGGTTGGCGCGCCTGTGGCCCAGGTTGGAACCGAGCGAGAGAAAAACTTTCATTTGCCGGCGGCCCTGATGGCGTCGGCCACCAGCATGGCCTTGCGGCATTCCAGCACGTCGTGCACGCGGATGATGTCCGCCCCGTTGGCGGCGCCGGCCACGCAGGCGGCTATGGTGCCGCTCAGGCGTTCGCCGGTCTCGCCGCCGGCCAGCTTGCCTATGAAATTCTTCCGGGAGACGCCCAGCATTACTGGAAAACCCAGGGCGCGCAGCTCTGAGAGCCGGGCGATGAGCGCCAGGTTATGGGCGATGGTCTTGCCAAAGCCTATCCCCGGGTCGAGGATAATTGTCTTCACTCCGGCGGCGGCCAGGGCCGCGGCCCGCCCGGCCAGGAAACTTTTAACCTCGGCCACCACGTCCGTGTAGGAGGGGGAAGCCTGCATGGTCCTGGGCTCGCCCTGCATATGCATCACTATGGCCCCGGCGCCGGTAGCGGCCGCGGCCGCTATCATGGCCGGGTCCTTGAACCCGGTTATGTCGTTTATGATGTCGGCGCCGGCCTCCACGGCCAGCCTGGCCAGTTCGGGTTTGCAGGTATCCACCGAGATAGGCGCCTTTAACCGGCCGGCTATGGCCCTGATAACCGGCAAAACCCGCGCTTTTTCGTCCTCCAGGCTTACCGGGGCGCTGCCCGGCCTGGATGACTCGCCCCCGATATCCAGGAGATCGGCTCCCTGGGCTTCCAGTTCCAGGGCCCGGGCTATGGCGGCCTCTGGCGAAAGCCAGCGGCCTCCGTCCGAAAAGGAGTCCGGAGTAACGTTAAGCACCCCGCAAATTATGGTACGGCCAGGCCGGAACGTCAGCGTCTTCATATCCAGATTTTAGCAATTTATCGTCGGTGGAAAAAGGGAAAAGAGAGGCATGGGAGGCGCCTGCCTCCCGGGAGGGGGAGAAAAAAGTGCTTGTTTTACAATGCTTATTCAAAGGGGGGGAAGTCTGGGTCTTGACAACTATACTTTGCTATGCTATACTATATTTGCAGCAAGCAAGTTCTCTTGATGGTGTTAGGACGGAGGTAATATGAATACCCGGTACATGCTCCAGAAAGAGTTCAAAGTGTGGATGTGCGCGACTCTCGGTCTGATCAAGGACGGCAAAATGGGCGCCAGCATAGCCCGCGCCGACAGGATAAAGCTGGCTTTAGCCTATACCAGCGCCGGAGCCAGGAGATAATCTAATATATAAGGAAGGTCACCAATGAAACCACGCTACCAGATAGTCATCTCTCTCTCGGAAGACGACAATGTGAAACTCCAGCAGCTCAGGGAAGACGGCTACCAGATAGTGGACATCTTCCGCCTCGGCCTAACCGAGGCGGAGGATGCCGTAAAACGGCTGGGAAAGCATAAGGACAAGCCCAATCAGCAGGACAAATTGTTCTAACCGCCGCCCCCGCCGCTCTACCTCCACCGATCTCCGTTATATAGGCCTTTTGGCCCATACCCGTTTGGGAATAATTGCCCTTACGGGAAATGCGCGTTTTGCGTATAATATGGGTATGAAAAACACTAAAGCCGTTTTCTTCATAATCCTCGGCAGCTTTATCATAGCTACCGGCTTCGCTTTCGCGGTAGAGAGCGAAACTTATAACGATCTGGTTAAAAACGGCGCGTGGGGAACCCGCTCCGGCACCGAACAGTTGGTAAATGCCGCGCCTACCGGGGCATCTTCCAATTCAGCCCCCGTATCCGATCCTACGCCTGCAACCCAGGTGCAGCCGCCGCCGCCCGCGCCTGGCGCTCCCGCAGCCGCCCCCGCGGCCAAGCCGGAAGAGAAACCCACCTTCGGCGAGAACATGAAGAAATTCCTGGGCAAGCACATGGCCACCATGGCCATGGTCGGTATCGGGGCTTATGTAGGCTTCGCGCTGATGGGGCCCGCCGGCATACTGATGGGCGCGCTGTTCATGTACGCGTTCACGTACCTGGGCAACCTTTAAGATCAGCTAAACTTCGCTGAAATGGTCCACCGTGTAAGTATAAAGCACGGTGGACTTTTCTTTCCAGGCGCCGGGCGGGAGCCCGGCCTTCTCCGCGCACAGCGAGGAGAGAAAATCTTCCTTCTTTTCGAAGTGTTCCCAGACCTGCGGCAGGTACGTGCCTGAGCGGCGGCCGCTCTTCACGTAAACCCCGTGCACGCCTTCCTTCACGGCTTCGTGGCCCGGCGCCGCCGCCAGCGGCGACAGCACGGAGATCTCTATCTTTATCTTCTTCAGTTCGGCGGCGCTCACCGGCGCGAACCTGGGGTCTTCGAAAGCCGCAGCCCCGGCGTAGGCGCAGACCATGTCGGCGAGCGTCCCCCGCGGCTCCAGGCTGCCTATGCAGCCGCGCAGATTCTTTCCGACGTTCAGCGTAACGAACACGGCCGCCGGCTGGTTGAATTCGGGCCTGGCGCTGAGCGGGTGCAGCTCGGTCTTGCCGGTCTTCAGGCAGGTCTCTATGCTGCGCCGCGCCATGGCCAGCAGCTCGGCCTTCATGCCCGCGTCCAGCGGCAGGGCGCCGGCCGGCCGGGAGCGCGCCTTGGTATAGAAGCCGGCCCCGTAGCCCACCACGGCCCTGTCGTCGCCGGAGACCTTCCCGGAATGGGTATAAAGTTCCAGCTCGAAGTCGTCGCCGCCCAGTTCCAGCGCGGCGGCAGCGCCCGCCGTCATGGGCGCCTGGCCGCAGGCGGTGGTGTCCATCCACTTGGAGGCCTTGGCCAGCAGCAGGCGGTTGGCCAGGTCGAAATATTCGGGCGAATTATTGCGCATGGCCTGGCGCAGGGCCAGCAGCACCGAGCGGTCCGACATTTCGGCGATGTCGCCCGGAGGATAATGGCTGAGGTCGGAGGAAACGCAGAACAGCGCCTTGCGCCCCCGCATGGCGCGCCCCACGGCGCGGCCGGCCTCTTCGAGCAGGGCCGCGTCGCCGGTATTGAACAGCAGCGGCACTATCTTCACGCCGGGCCGGATGGCCTGCAGGAAGGGCAGTTGCACCTCCACCGCGTGCTCGGCCTCGTGGGCTCGCGGCAGGTCCTCGAAAAGTTTTTTCTCTTTCAGCAGCGCGGCGCAGAATTCTTCGTCTATATCCACCTGCCCCAGCGGCGTCTCGAAGGCGCCGCGGGCCAGCAGTGCGCCTTTTTTAAGCGCCATGGTATGCCCGGTGGCCATGATCACCAGGGTTTCGAAAGGCAGGGCCTTCACCGAGGCAAAAACGGACCCGGCCGCGGCGCCGGAGTAGGAGTAGCCAGCGTGGGGGGCGAGAAAGCCCTTAACGTCCCCGGCGGGAGCCGCGCCCGCCCTCAGAAAGCCGGCCACAGCCGCGCGCAGGGCCGCGGGGTCGGCGTCGTAAAATTTACCTGCTACGGCGGGTTTTCTTATCATAATGGGATTATACATTTGTTTTCCACCTCCGAAAAAAACTAAAATATACTCCACGGTGGTTGTAGCTCAGCGGTTAGAGCGCTCGGCTGTGGCCCGAGAGGTCGGGGGTTCAAATCCCCTCAGCCACCCCAAAATTTAAAAACGCCCGATTTCCCCGCCGCCGCGCCCTGCGCGGCGTTGAACTTTTGCAGTTTTTCCCACGGAAAACTCAGTTTATAAGAAATCCGTTTCCCGCCAATAATTAAGTTCGAACCGATATTTTTCAATATTTGCAGGTTTTCAGCCGGATTTCCAGAAACCGCGGCCGCTCCGACGTGACTCGCGGACTGATAGAAGGCCCTGACCGGTTCGAACCGCTTTGTCCCCTGCCGCGCAAAAGCGGCGAGTTTCATTTCAATTTCCTTTTTCTCCTCAACGAATGAACGCTTTTTGAGGGCGTACTCGGCCTGGGTAAGCTGCCCGGAAAGCACCATATCCAGTAGTGCGTTCATTCGTTGATTCAGGATATCTATTTTATCTCGCAGATTTTGGGCGGCTCTTTCCCCGGCCTGGGCCGCCTTTAATTTTTCCTTTTTGATGTTATCAAGAGCCTCGGCGGCCAGGGCCGGGGGTAAGGAAACTCCTTTTAAGATCTCGCGCACCTGGGCGTCTATGACCTCTTCGCGCACAAAGAGCTGGCTGCAAGGCATCTTGCGCTTGGTGCAGTGCAGGTAGTTATGGCCTTTCTGCGTCTCGGTGGTAATGTAGCAGCCGCATTCCGCGCAGCGGAAGGCGGCGCGATAGACATAGGGCTTTAAACCTTTTTGCGCGTGCGTGTGCCTGCTCTTGCGGGCCATTACCTCCTGGCACTTGTCATAGAGCGCCTTGGAGATCAGGGGCGTGTGCTTGCCCTCGTAATACTCGCCGAGGTACCGGATAACGCCGTAGTAGAACGGATTTTTGAGGATCTTCTGGTAGTTCGAGTTGGCTAAGTCTTTTTCCCAACGCTTCAACCCGAGGCCGTTCATGGTATCTCGTAAATCTCTGATGGGATACCGGCCGGAAGCATAAAGCTCGAATGTGCGTTTTACGAGCGGGGCCAGGACCGGGTCCACAACGATAGTGTGAGTTTTGGTGTCGTTCTTGTAGCCGATGGGCGCCAGGGCGGGGAAAATGCCGTTACGGAGTTTCTGCCGCAGGCCCCGCTTAACGTTCTCGGCGAGATTGTCTATGAAGTATTTAGACTGGCCGAAGGCGATAGACAGCATAAACTTCCCCTGCGGCGTGGGATCGAACCAGAAGGTAGGGAACTTGAGCTCCAGTATTTTGGCCGTGTCTACCAGGTAGATAATGCGCCCGCCGTCGATGGAATTGCGGGCCAACCGGTCAGGGTGCCAGGCCACTATACCGTGGGCCGCGCCCTGCTCTAAGCCGGCTACCATCTCGTTAAAGACCTCGCGGCCCGGCTCCTTGGCCGTTTTGCTTTCTATGAACTCACGGGCGATCACAAAGCCCTCTTTGCGCGCATAGTCCCGCAACTCGGCGAGCTGCGCCTCAATGGAGAGCACCTGCCGGTCCGCCTCGTCGGTGGACTTGCGCGCGTAAAGGAAATACCGCATTGTAAGATTCTGCATACCTTGCCTCCCCGCTCTTAATTCCGGCTTTGCCCAGCAGGGCTAAGACGGAATTAAGTGCTATTCTTCAACTCCGCGCCGCGGGTAAGGACGGCCAGGCGCAGCAGCGCTGGGCCGGCCGCACCGGCGGCCATAAGGAAAATAATTCGGTTCGTAATTAATCATCGGCGGGAAACGGATTTCTTATAAACTGAGTTTTCCGTGGGAAAAACTGCAAAA
>MGTV01000012.1:0-178 GCA_001799635.1 Elusimicrobia bacterium GWA2_62_23 | reverse complement strand
CGAAGGGCGAAAAAGCGTTTTTTGAAATTTGGGGTGAGTTTAGGGCCTCAATCATGACCTATTTCGCCCAAAACCCCGAAGAAACGCTATGAGTTCCTCCTGGATCTGCGGTAGGCGGATCTTATCCGCGAGATGTCGTCGCAGGCGTGGCCACGCAGCGCGGCCCCGCACTGCTCCT
>MGTV01000011.1 GCA_001799635.1 Elusimicrobia bacterium GWA2_62_23 | reverse complement strand
TAAACGGGGGCACCTTGGTTTATTAAAAACCCGCCCAGGCTCGCTGTTCGCTCGCCCTGGCGGGCTTTTCTGTTACTGTTATGTATAGCCCCCGTGGGGAGAGGGGAAACCTGAAAAGGCACACATTTTTATCGCGACACACCGTTGACGGGTTGGTCTGCTATACTTTGCATAGCGGGAAAAGGGATAATATATGAACATCCCCCGGCAAGGCGGAATTTACAATGGAAAGCAAAGATAACCCATCGCAGTTTTTAATTTACCAGGCGGAAGACGGCAAAACGCGGCTGGACGTACGATTGGAGAAAGAAACCGTCTGGCTGGCACAAGAGCAGATGGCAGAATTGTTCGATAAAGGCCGGACAACGATTACTGAACATCTAAAAAACATTTTTAGCGAAGGGGAACTCGATGAAAAGTCAGTATGTCGGGAATTCCGACGTACTGGGACAGACGGCAAAGAATACACTGTAAAGCATTACAATTTAGATGTAATTATTTCCGTAGGCTACAGGGTAAAGTCGGTAAGAGGAACCCAATTCCGCATTTGGGCTACACAGCGTCTTAGGGAATATATAGTCAAAGGCTTCACGTTGGACGATGAGCGCCTCAAGCAGGGAGGCCAGAAGGCGCGCTATTTCCAAGAACTCCTGCAGCGCATCCGCGACATACGCAGCAGCGAGCGCAACTTTTACCAGAAAGTCACTGACATTTACGCCACCAGTATCGACTACCGCAAGGACGACAAGCTGACCGGAGAATTCTTTGCCACGGTGCAGAATAAAATGCACTACGCCGTACACGGCCAGACCGCCGCCGAGATGATCGCAAAGCGCGCTGACGGCACAAAGCCGTTGATGGGCCTGGTCAACTTTAAAGGCAACTACATAACGCAGCAGGACGCGAAGATAGCCAAGAATTATCTGACCGAAAAAGAGCTTAACCAGCTCAACCTGATAGTCTCCCTCTATCTGGATTTTGCCGAATTGCAGGCCACGAACGGCCGCCTGATGAAGATGAAAGATTGGATAACTAAGCTTGACGAGTTCCTTAAAATCAGCGAACGGGAGATCCTGACCAATGCCGGCACCGTCAGCGCTGAGGTTGCGGCACAAAAAGCTGAACTTGAATTTGATAAGTACCGCAAAGAACACGACAAAAGAATGGTCTCAGACTTCGATCTTGCGGTAAAAGAATTGGAGGCAAAGAAAAAAAAGCGGCAAAAAGAAGAGTAAACCGCATTCGGGGATCATTTTGTTGACGCCAACAAAGCGATATGCTTCAAGATGACCTCATTGATAGGCTCCTGGAAGGATCCTGGAAAAGATATAACCGGCACAACGATGCAAGAACCGTCAGAAAAAGAAGATCTCAAGGAAGAGATATCACGAATAGACTCACAGATCTCGGCCTTGGCCGAACTTAAGAGCCAGTATCTTGCAAAACTTTCCGCTACCGTACCAGTCGGATTTCCAGAGAATAGACCCCCTCTTACACCCGAAAAGAAGGTTCTCCTATTCCGCAGTTATTTCCGCGGGCGCGAGGACGTTTATGCCCGGCGCTGGGAAAACCGCGCGGGGCGCTCCGGCTACAGCCCTGCCTGCAAACATGAATGGGACAGAGCCTTCTGCCGTAAGCCGGAGAAGAAATGCTCGGAATGCGGGAACAGGGAGCTTCTTCGCTTCGACGAGACCGTTATAAGCCGCCATTTGGAAGGACAACTCACAGCCGGAATATATCCGCTTCTCGGCAACGACGCCTGCTTCTTCCTTGCGATGGATTTCGACGGCGACGGTTGGGTGAAGGACATAGCGGCCATCCGGGAAACGTGTATCTTGGAAAAAGTCCCGGCGGCGGTAGAACGCTCGCGTTCCGGCAACGGCGGACATGTCTGGGTATTTTTCAGCGAAGAAGTGCCTGCCTCGCTCTCCCGAAGGCTTGGAACCGGCCTTATCTCCAAGACCATGACGAGGTACTGTCAGTTGGGAGTAAAAAGTTACGACCGGCTGTTCCCGAACCAGGATACGATGCCGCAAGGGGGCTTCGGAAACCTTATAGCCCTGCCGCTGCAAAAAGCGCCCAAGCAGGCCGGGAACAGCGTCTTCATCGATGAGGCCGGCACGCCCTATGCCGATCAGTGGTCGTACCTAGCCTCGGTAAAAAAGCTCTCCCGCGGAGAAACGGAAGCCCTCGTCGGAGATCTTGAAAGCACCGGGGGAAAGATTCCCGCTAGGTGGAGTCCGCTAGAGGAGGAAGATGAACCCTGGTCCAGGCCTCCATCCGGCAAAAAAAGATTCAACGTAAACGCGGAAGAGCTCCCCGACTCCGTAGAAGCCGTGCTCTCAAACAGGGTTTATATCAAAACCGCGGACCTCCCGTCTGCGCTGACAAATCAGCTAAAGCACCTGGCTGCGTTCCATAACCCGGATTTCTACAAGAAACAGAAACAGCGTTTCTCCACGCACGCCACCCCGCGCATAATCTGCTGCGCCGAACTGGATGCCGGCTGGCTTTCCATGCCGCGCGGGGGCCTTGAGGATATTAGGACCACTTTGGCGGATTACGGAGTTAAACTCACAGTAGAGGAAAAGCGGTTCCCCGGCACGGAACTGGACACGCGCTTTCTCGGCACACTTAACACTGTTCAGCAGGCGGCCCTTAAAGACATATTGACCGAGGATTTTGGCATTCTCTCAGCGCCGCCCGGCTCCGGCAAGACGGTCATGGCCATAGCGGCGTTGGCCGCCAGAAAACGCAGCACACTCATACTTGTGCATCGTAAGCCGCTGATGCAGCAATGGCGTTTGCAGCTTTCATCCCTGCTCGGCGTCGATAAGAAAGAGATCGGCCTGATAGGCGGTGGAAAAGACAAGGCGACCGGGCGCATAGATATCGCCATGGTCTCCAGCCTGGAACGCGAAGAAGGCGCCGACGACCGCGTGGCGGACTACGGGTTCGTGATAATGGACGAATGCCACCACGCCGCGGCGGTCTCTTTTGAGAAAGTGCTTAACCAGGCCAAGGCGAAATATATCCTCGGTCTGACCGCCACGCCCTACCGGCGCGATGGCCACCAGCCCATCGTCCACATGCAATGCGGGCCTATCGTCCACCGCGTAAAAGACAAAGATTCGCTCGCCTGCGCGCCGAACTCCAAGGTGATAGTCAGGCGCACGGGCTTTACTGCGGAGTGGAATGATAACTCAAAGATATACGAGCTTTGGCCCAAAGTGACCGCCGACCAACACCGCAACGCGCTGATACTGAAGGATATCTGCGACGTCTTGGACGCCGGCCGCTTTCCTCTGATACTGACCGAGCGGCGGGAACATCTGGCTATTTTCGAGAGCCTTCTGAAAGACAAGTTAGAGCACCTAGTCGTTCTATACGGGGGGATGCGCCAGAAAAGACGCCGCGAAGTATTTGAAGAACTGAAGGGCTTCCCCGATAATTGCCGCAAGGCGATACTAGCCACAGGGTCCTATATCGGCGAGGGGTTTGATGAACCACGCTTGGACACACTGCTGCTGACCATGCCGGCGTCGTTTAAGGGAAGAATAGTCCAATACGCCGGACGCCTGCACAGGCGGCACGCAGATAAAACGAATGTGGTGATATACGATTACGTGGACGCCGGCGTGCCTGTTCTGGCGAACATGCACCGCAAACGCCTGAAGACGTACAAAATGCTTGGCTATACTGTTGTAACCGAGGGCGAGCAATTCTTACCTGGGATTTAGCAAATGAGGAAAGACTGGCAATTACCGAGGAATCCTCGGCAGTTCAAAATAGAAACCCGTATCCTAGCCCTCATGGGCACGCGCACCTTAAGGTGACAGTTCGGATACAGGTTTCATGAATAGTACAGTAGATAGCCCCCACTATTTCCATAGCAATTAAACATGAACAATAAACCTTTCAGCAAGCAAAAACCAGCGGCCCCGCCCGCTGCGGGCCGGGCCGCCAAGCGTGTCCACATCGTTACCTTCGGATGCCAGATGAACGAGGCGGATTCGGAGGGGATCGCGGCGGCGTTCCGCCGGCGCGGGTATGCGCTCACCGACGACCTCAAAAAGGCCGACGCGGTGGTGGTTAATACGTGCACGGTGAGGCAAAAGGCCGAGGATAAGGCCATCTCGCAGATAGGCCGCCTGAGGATCTGGAAAGAAAAGCGGCCCGAAGGCAAACTTTTCGTGGTGGGCTGCGCAGCGCAGAAGCTGGGTGAAAGGAACATAAAGAACCGTTTCTCCTTTGTGGACGAGGTGGTGGGGGCGAAGAGCATTGAGACGATAGATGAAGTTATCGGGAAATACTTTGGGGACTGGATTCCGGCTTCCGCCGGAATGACGGAGGGGGCCCACCAGAATATTTACCGCTCGCCGCAGACCGCCTATGTCACCATCATGCGCGGCTGCTCGCATAAATGCTCCTACTGCATTGTGCCTGCGGTGCGCGGACCGGCTGTCTTCCTTTCTCCTGACGCCATCCTTAAGGACGCGGCGGAGAAATTGCAGGCAGGAGCTAAGGAAATAGTGCTGCTGGGCCAGACGGTGAACGCTTACCGCCACGGCAAGACCACGTTCTCCGAACTCTTAAAAAAAGTCCTCGCCCTGCCGGGGCTGGGGAGGCTGCGCTTCATGAGCCCGCACCCGCTGTACTTCGACAAGGCCTTCGAAGAACTGCTGGCGGCCGAGCCCCGGCTGGCGCGGCATATCCACCTGCCGGCCCAGAGCGGCTCGGACAAGATCCTAAAGGCCATGCGCCGCGGCTACACTTCCGGAGAATATCTGGACCTCATAAACCGCCTGCGCGAAGCTGCGCCGGGGCTGGCCGTGTCCACTGATTTCATAGTGGGCTACCCAGGGGAAACCGAGAAAGACTTCAAGGATACCCTGCGCCTGGTAGAAGAGGGCCGCTTCTCGCTGGCCTATTGCTTCAAGTATTCGCCGCGCACGGACAAGCCGGAGATGGCCGCCGCCATAAGCGGAACCGTCATGGAAACCCGCCTGGAAAAACTGCTGGCCGCGGTTAAGGAAAATTCGCGGCTTGTATTAAATGAAAGAATTGGTAAAATAGAGGAAGTTCTTTTTGAGACCGAAACATATGGCCGCGCCTCCGGGAATTTCGCCGTGAGGGTGAAGGCCGGCGGGATGCCCGGGCGGATGGCCGCAGTACTGGTCTCCGGGGCAGAAAAAAATACTTTGAACGGGAAACTACAATGACAAAAAAAATCAGCAAGGTTCTTAAGGAAAGGCGCGAGCACGTGCGCCTGCCCATCCTGCACGGCATCCTGGAGCCGGTCGAAATAGAGTTTTTCACCAAAGACGCGCACGGCAAACCCGTGCCCCAGCCCGCCATCCTGGCGGACCTCTCCGCAGGCGGCATGCGGCTCATCACCTTCATGGCCCCGCCGCACACCAAAGAGCTCAACATCGTCCTTAAGTTAAACGGTGTCAAAGAGATGCCGGTGACCGGAAAGATCTCCTGGGTCAAGGACAAGGGCGGCGTGTTCATGAACGGCATCTCGTTCAGCCACATCAGCGCCGACGACCGCAAGCGCATCAACGAGATGGCCGAGGACTACACCGACTGCGACACGCGCTCCGAGCTGAAGCTGCCGGAAGTCTGCGTGGAAACCTGCCGGGCCCACGGCCTGTGCAACAAGCCGCAGAAGGACGAACCGCTCTTCAAGAAAAGGTAAGCCTCCGCCGAGCGGCTGGAAGACCGGTAACCGGCCCAGGCCTGTTACCGGTCTTTAATTAACGGATGTCACAACAACCCCTTAAACCCATAACCCTCATGGGGGCCAACGCCTCCGGCAAGACGGAGATAGCCCTGGAACTGGCCCGCCAGGCCGGCGGCGAGATAATTTCCGCCGACTCCAAGCAGGTGTACAAGTTAATGGAGGCCGGCACCGCCAAGCCGCGCGGCAACTGGGGGGAGACCCCGACCGGCCGCGCCTACCTGGTAGAGGGGATACCTTACCACCTGGTGGACACCCTGGACCCGCGAGCCTCCTACGACGCCGGCGAATTCGTGAAAGAGGCCAAGCGCCTGCTGCCCGAGATCTGGGCCCGCGGCAAACTCCCCATCATGGCGGGCGGTACCGGCATGTACGTGCAGGCCTTCTGGAACGGGCTGGACGAACTGCCGCCGGCCGATCCGGCCCTGCGCGAAAAACTTTCGGCCCTGGCCGCCGCTTCCGGCAAGGAAGTCCTGCACGCCGAGCTGGCCGCCATAGACCCCGAGGCCGCCCTGCGCATCCCGCCGGGCAACGTGCAGCGGGTGATCCGCGCCATAGAGATAACGCGCCTGGCCGGGCGGCCGGTGTCGCAGCTGTGGAGCGGAAAGTTCTTCAACGCCCTGCCCGCGCACGAGGGCAAGTTCGTTTTCCTGAAGTGGCAGAAAGACCTGCTGGGCGAGCGCGTGAAGCGCCGCACCTCCGGCAGGTTCGACGAGTGGGAAGCCGAGACGCGGCTGCTGCTGGAGAAAGGCTACGCCGAGGATTGCCCGGGCCTCAAGACCCTGGGCTACCCGCAGATGCTGGATTACCTGGCCGGCCGCATCAACCGGCAGGAAACCATCCGCCTGATAACCGGGGCCTCCATGGCCTACGCCAAGCGCCAGAACACCTGGTTCGGGCGCTACAAGAACGCCATGCTGATAGAGCTGAATAAATTCGAGGAGTACGATCCCAAGGCCATAGCCGAACGGATACTGAACGCATGAAAACCATTCTGGTAGGCGCCGAACTTAAAAGAGCGCGGCAGAACGGCGCCGGGGAAAGCGCCCTGGAAGAATTGTGGCGGCTGGCCGAGACCGCGGGCCTGGAGCCCGTGGAAAAGATACGCGTGCGCATGCAGGCCTGGAACCCGGCCACCCTCATTGGTTCCGGCAAAGTGGAAGAGCTGAAGGCGCGGGCGGCGGAGCTGAAGGCCGGTGCGGTGATCTTCGACGAGGAACTGGGCCCGGCCCAGCAGCGCAACCTGGAGAAGGAACTGGGCGTGACCGTGATAGACCGGCCGCGCCTCATCATAGAAATTTTCGCCATGCGGGCCCGCACCCGCGAAGGCAAGCTGCAGGCCCGGCTGGCGCGGTTCTCCTACCAGCTCTCCCGGGTGGCCGGCAAGGGCGACAGCATGGACCAGCAGCACGGCGCCATTGGCGGCAAGGGCGCCGGCGAGAAGAAGATAGATTACGACCGGCGCGCCCTGCGCGTGAAGATCACGGAACTGGAGCGCGAGATAGAGGCCATCAAGCGCGAGCGCGACACCCAGCGCGGCCGGCGCGACTCCGTGCCCATGCCCCAGGTCTCCATAGTGGGCTACACCAACGCCGGCAAGAGCACCCTGCTCAACTGCCTGACCGGCAACAAGCACGGCATCTACGCCGACGACAAGCTTTTCGCCACGCTGGACCCGAGCACCAAGCGGGTGCGCCTGCCGGCCGGCGGCTGGGCACTGTTCACGGACACCGTAGGCTTCATCCAGAAGCTGCCGCACGCGCTCATAGCGGCCTTCCGCGCCACGCTGGAGGAGATCCGCTACAGCGACCTCATCCTGCACGTGCACGACCTTTCCTCTCCGGAATCCAAACTGCAGCATGAGGCGGTAAAGGCCACGCTCAACGAGCTGGGCGTGCACGGCATCCCGGTGATCAACGTTTTCAACAAGGCCGACGCGGTGAAGGACCCCGCGGTTTCGGCCTGGGCCCCCGTCCGCCTCAAGCCGCTGCTCATCTCGGCCCGCACCGGGGCCGGGGTGGACGCCCTGCTCAAGGCCTGCGAGCGGGCGCTGGCCAGGCGCTGGGGGGACTACGAGCTTACCGTCCCGCCTGGTTCGCCCGGGCTGGTGAAGGAGATCTATTCCTCCTGCCTGGTGAAGAGCGCCAGCTACGGCCCGGCCGGGGCCACCCTCTCCTTCAAAGCCACCCCCGAGAACTACGCCAGGCTAAAAAAGAAAGCAACCGTCTAGCTTTTTTTCTATAATCTGATTAATGGATATTTTCAAAATAGTCCTCCTTTTCGTGGCCAGCTACCTGCTGGGCGGCATCCCCACCGGCTACATCATAGGGCGCCTTAAGGGCATAGACATCCGCAAACACGGCTCGGGCAACCCGGGCACGGCCAACGTCTACCGCACGCTCGGCAAGGTACCCGGCATCCTCACCTTCGTGGCGGACTTCCTGAAGGGTTTCGCGCCCACCCTGGTGGCCGCGCAGTTCTTCTTCGAACCCGGCTCCATGGATTTCAGCAAAGGCCACTGGTGGATCCCGGTGACGGCCGGCGCGCTGGCTATTGCGGGCCACATCTGGACGGTCTTTCTGAACTTCAAGGGCGGCAAGGGCGTGGCCACGGCGGCCGGCGTCTTCATGGCGCTGCTGCCCATTCCCACGGCCGGCGCCTTTGTGGTGTTCGGCGTGGCGGTGGCCATCACCAGCCACATCTCGGTGGGTTCCATGGCCGCCTCGGTGGCGCTGCCCATCCTCTGCTTCGTGCTGGCCAAGGATTACCAGAAGCCGTTCACGCTGCTGGCGCTCACGGTCTGCGTGCTTATTTTCTACACCCACATAGCCAATATCCGCCGCATACTCGCCGGCGCCGAGCTCTCGTTCAAGCACCGCGGGGCCGGGGAGAAAAAATGACGCCTGAAAACGCCCCGGAGACCGACGTAGAGGTCCGCATCTATTCCATCGCCACGAGCCTGACGGAATCCATCATCTTCCTGGACGAGACCGCAGGCACGCGGATACTCCCCATCTGGATAGGTCCGACCGAGGCGCAGGCCATAGCCATCCGCCTGTCGGGCTACCCGTCGCCGCGCCCCATGACGCACGACCTGATCTTCTCCGTCATCAAGACGCTGGGGCTCACGCTCAACCGCGTTACCATAACCGATATTGTGGAGAACACCTACTACTCGCAGCTGCACCTGGCTTCGCCCGACGGCGGGAACCTGCGCTTCATAGACTCGCGGCCTTCCGACGCCGTGGCCATGGCCGTGCGCTTCGGCTGCCCCATCTTCATAAGCGAGCGCGTGTTCGGCAAGACGCAGGTGCTCTCCAAGCCCATCACCGAGGACGAGGTGGTGAAGTTCAAACAGGATCTTAAGAACCTCAAACCCAACGACATCATAGGCCAGCTGCTCGGCGGCATGCCGGGCCAGGCGGGGGACGAGAAGAACGAAGAGGGGCGAGAGGGCGAAGACGAGGGGGAAGAGGACGATGAACAGGCTTGACCTTATCAGGGAGCTCACCAGGCACCTCACCACTGAAAAGGACGCCAAGATGGCGGTCTGCAAGACCTTCGAGATCATGGGCGAAGCGCTGCGCGACAACCGCAAGGTAGTGATCTCCAACTTCGGCACCTTCAAGGTGAAGGAGCGCATGCCGCGCCAGATGCGCAACCCGAAGACCAACCAGCGGGTGATGGTGGGCCCGCGCAAGAGCATCCGCTTTAAGCCTTCCAAGAAACTGACCATAGGGATGTAATGGCGGAGAAGACCTACTTCACCATCAGGGAGGTCGCCAGGAAGGCTCAGGTCCCGGAGTACACCATCCGCTACTGGGAACTGAAGTTCCGGCTGCTGCGCCCGCTGCGGCTGTCCAGCGGCCACCGCCGCTACACACAGGCCGACGTGGAAACGCTGCTGGAAATAAAGGACCTGGTCTTCGTGAAGGGCTACTCGCTGGAAGGGGCTCGCAAGGCGCTGGCCGCCAAGCGGCGCCAGAAAAAGACGGCCCCGGCGGCGGCGGTAACGGCCTCCGCCAAGAGCGACCTGCTGGACGGCATAAAAAAAGAGCTGCGCCAGCTGATAAAGGAACTGTAACTCCCGGCGGTTTTTATTTTTTTGCTATAATAATTCAGCGGTTTAGCCCGCGTCACCGGGGCGTGGCTCAATGGTAGAGCGTTCGCTTGGGGTGCGAAAGACTCCGGGTTCAATTCCCGGCGCCCCGATGAAGCGGGCTAAACAAGAAGCAGGACCGGCCCTCGGCCGGTCCTGTTCTTTTAAGCAAAGCAGGAGGGGACAACATGACCTTATTAAAGACCTCGTTCGCGGCGGCGGCGCTGGGCCTGGGCCTGGCGGCGGCGCCCGCGGCGGAACCGGCCCCGGCCGAAAGGGCCAACGCCATCGCCTTCAAATTCTACGCCAGGGAGGCGGCCAAGCCGGCCAACCTCTTCTTCTCTCCCTACAGCCTGCACTCCGCCTTCGCCATGGCTTACGAAGGGGCGAAAGGCCCCACGGCCGCGCAGATAGCCGCCGTTTTCTCCTTTCCGCCGCAGGCTAAGAAACTGCGAGCCTCGGTAAAAACCCTCAACGACGGGCTGGACGCGGCCGCCAAGGGCGCGCAGCTGCTGCAGGCCAACGCCTTCTGGGCAGAACAGGAGTATAAATTCCTGCCGGCCTACACCGGCGCGCTCACGCGCCATTATAAAGCCGAGGCTAAGCCGGCCAACTTCAAGACCGCCGCGGAGGTGTCCCGCCGGGCCATAAACGCCTGGGCGGAAGAGCGCACCAAAGGCCGCATAACCGGTCTGTTCCCGGAAGGGGCGCTTAACGCCCTGACCCGCCTGGTGCTGGTCAACGCCGTGTATTTCAAGGGGAACTGGGCCGCGCCTTTCGCCAAGGGGCTCACCGGTGAAGCCGATTTCACCAGGGGCGACGGGCAGAAGATAAAAGTCCAGATGATGGGCTTCAGCGGCACGCGCGACCTGGAATACGGCGAGACCGAGAATTTCCAGCTGGTGCGCCTGCCCTACGCCGGCGGCAGCCTGGCCATGCTGGTGGCATTGCCCAAGGACGGCAAGAAACTGGCGGACGCGGCGGCCGGCCTTTCGGCCGCGCGCCTGGCGGAAATGCGCGCCGTGCTGGCCGAACAGAAGACAAAGGTTTTCCTGCCGCGCTTTTCGTTCGGTTCCGGCTTCGACCTGAACGGGCCGCTCGCGGAGATCGGCATGCCGCTGGCCTTTACCGACGCCGCCGACTTCTCCGGCATGGACGGTACCCGGCGCCTCTATATACAGAGGGCCGTGCACAAAGCTTTCGTGGAGGTGAACGAGGAGGGGACGGAGGCCGCCGCGGCCACCGGGATCGCCATGGGGGTGAAATCGGCCAATTTCGGTTTCGCGCTGCTGCGCGCCGACAGGCCCTTCCTGTTCCTCATAGAGGACGTGAAGAGCGGCCTGGTGCTCTTCATGGGCAAGGTGGAAGACCCGAACTCAAAAGAATAATACCGGCGCGGTCAGGGCGGCTCAGGCTGCCCTGAAACCCGCCGCCGCCACGGCCGCCTTCAGATCGGAGAGGGCGGCCTTCTTTTCGTCATACTCCACCCGGGCCTCGCCTTTTTCCAGGCTGACCTCGACCGAAACCACGCCGGGCACCCGCTTAAGGGCGCCTTCCGCGCCCCTGCGGCAGCCGTCGCAGCTCATGCCTTCGATTTTTACAGTAGTTTTCATAAGAGCCTCTCCTTATATTATACACCCCGCGAGCCCTCTTGACAAGAATTATTCTAATCTGATATGCTTTCTTACATAAGAACGATTATAAATATGAACAAGCCCCCCAAGAAACAGCCCGACTTCCGCATGACGCCGCAGCGCGCCGGCATCCTCCATTTTCTCGAGGGGAACAAGTCGCACCCTTCCGCCGAGGACATCTACGCCCGCCTGCGCCGCAAATTCCCGGGAATGTCCTTCGCCACGGTCTACAATACCCTCCAGAGCCTGCTGGCGCTGGGGGGGCTTACTGAAATAAAAATAGATGGCTCGCGCGCCCGGTTCGACCCTGACTGCAAGCCCCACAGCCACCTGATGTGCGTGAGCTGCGGGACCATAGCCGACCTGCCGGCGCCGAAACTGCGTGCGGCCCGCGCCCCCAAAGGTTTTAAAGTCCTGCGCTGCAACGTGGAATTCTACGGCGTCTGCCGCCGCTGCGCGCCCGGGACGGCTAAAAAGGAGACAAGCTCATGTCAGAAGAAAAAACGCAGGTAACTACCGTAGGCGAGAAAGTGGCCCCCTTCGAACTGGAGACCTTCGACCCGGTGGCTTGCAAGTTCGGGAAGTTCAGCCTGGCCGACGCCCTCAAGGCCAAGCGCTGGACCCTGCTGGTATTCTACCCGGCCGACTTCACCTTTGTGTGCCCCACTGAACTCGCCGACCTGGCCGACCGCCACGCCGAGCTGGAAAAGTTGGGCGCGGAAGTGCTGTCCGTCAGCACCGACACCAAATTCACCCACATGGGCTGGCAGGCCCAGGAGAAGCTCCTTAAGGACGTGAAGTACCGCATGGGCGCCGACGCGCGCGGCCGGCTGGCCCAGGCGCTGGGCGCCTACGACTACTGCTCGGGCCTGGCCTACCGCGGCACCTTCATCATCAACCCCGACGGCGTGCTGGCCGGCGCGGAGATCAACCTCAACAACGTGGGCCGCGACATGGGCGAGCTGGTGCGCAAGATGAAAGCCTTTGCGCACACCTACAAGAACCCCGCCGAGGTCTGCCCGGCCAAGTGGAAGCCCGGCGAGAAGACCCTGAAGCCTTCCGAGAAGCTGGTGGGCAAGGTGGGTGACGAGCTGAAATAAATTTGTCCTTCGGGACAAAGAAAGCAGTGATAGAGAGAGACAACCGCCCCGGCGTCTTCGGATCGCCGGGGCGGGTCGTTTTCCAATTGGTATAATCATGGGATGGAGAGCGCGGGGCAGACTTTTCCTTTGAAGGTGGCGCTGATCTACGGATCCAGGCCGTCGGGGCATTATGCCGCGGCGCGCGCCCTGGCGGAATATTTCCCGCCCAGCATCCTGGAACCGGTGCTGGTGGACCTCTCAGAAGTTTATCCGGATTTCGGGCCGTTCGTGGCGCGCACCTACCTGCAGGTGCTCAGCAAAACGCCGGCCGTCTGGGACTACGTCTACGACAACGACTTCGTGGCCTTCGCCGCCAGCGCCTTCCGCGAAACCGTGCTGCCCTTCTCTTCGCGCAAACTGGCCGCCCTGCTGCAGAAGAAGGGCGTGCACGCCGCCGTGTCCACACAGGCCTTCTCCTCGCTGCTGCTCACCAAGAACTCCCGCCTGGCGCGGCTGCCCCACTTCTCCGTGGTCACCGATTTCTGCGCGCACGCCTACTGGCCGGTAACCGGCGTCTCGGCCTACTTCTGCCCGGAGAAGGCCGCGGCCGCCATGCTCCGCGAAAAAGGCGCCCCGGCGGAGAGGATACATATCACCGGCATCCCCGTGCGTAAGGAATTCTCCGGCACCCAGCCGGACAAGGCGGCCGCCCGTAAGGCGCTGGGCCTGGCCCCCGGCCTTTTCACGGTGCTGCTCACCGGCGGCAGCCGCGGCCTGGGCGACCTCGCGGCCGCGGCCGCGGCCCTTAAGCCGCTGGCCGGCCGGCTGCAGGCCGTAGTGCTGTGCGGCAACAACCGCCGCCTGGTCCGCCAGGCCGCTAAAACCGGCACGCACCGCAACATCCGCTTCGAAGAGTTCACCGACTCCCCGGCGCAGTACTACGCCGCCGCCGACCTGGTGGTAGGCAAGCCCGGGGGGGTAACCATAGCCGAAACTATGGCCATGGGCAGACCCTTCGCCATCTACGATCCGCTGCCCGGGCAGGAAGAGCGCAACTCGGCCTTCCTGCGCCGCCACCGCCTGGCCGAGACCGCCGGCTCCCCGGAAGAGCTCGCCGCCCTGGTGAAACGCTTCATGGCCAACCCGGCCCAGCTGGCGCAGGCCGCCAAAGCCATGGCGGACCACGCCCGCCCGCACGCAGCGAGGGACGCCGCGGCCAGGATCATAGAGCAGCTGACGGGCAGCCGCCATTAGACCCGGCCCGGGATTTTTTGCTATTATATTGCGGTAGTTCCTCGGCTAAGTAAGGTTTTTATCGGGGCGTGGCTCAGCTGGCTAGAGCGCTCGCTTCGGGTGCGAGAGATCGTGAGTTCAAATCTCACCGCCCCGATTCCCTTACTCTCCTGAACCCCAAAAACACGGCGGATCACACCAGGGCGGCCACGGCCATTTGCCTTGTCAATACCGCCTTGGACGCCTGATGGCCATAGGCCTTGACACGTCACTGGCATAGCCTTGCCACCCCATATGGTTTTTAGTATTATTTAGTGCGGTTCAATATATTTATATGCGTTTAAGCTTCAGGATCTCGGGCAAGGTGCAGGGCGTAGGCTACCGCTGGTTCGTAAAAGAAACGGCGGCCAGGCACAACGTTTCCGGCTGGGTGCGCAACGTCCAGGACGGCAGCGTGGAGGGGGAGGCGCAGGGCGGCATCCCCGCCATAGACGGCTTCCTCAAGGAGCTGAAGGCCGGGCACCCCTGGGCCGCGGTGGACAAGGCCGAAACGCAGGAAATGCTGGACCAGGAAACGCCCGAAAAAGATTTTCACATAAAACCCACGGCGTAAAGAGGGAACCAATGGCTGACGAAACGGAAGAGCAGGAAAAAGAAGAGACCCCCAAAGAGAAAGAGGCGTCTCCCGCGAAGGCTAAGGAAAAGCTCAGCGACATCAACATAGATTCCACCAACCAGTATATCCGCAAGATCAGCCAGATAGACCACAAGATCTCGCGGGAAGAATCGCATGAGCTGTGGAAGCGCGTGAAGCGCGGCGACCGCCGGGCCAAAGAGCGCATCATGGAGCTGAACCTCAAACTCGTGATCCCGATAGCCAAGCGCTTCCTCTACCAGGGCGCCGACCTCATGGACCTGGTGGAAGAGGGCAACCTGGGCCTGCTGCACGCCATCGACAAGTTCGACCCGCGCAAGGGCTACCGCTTCTCCACCTACGCCTCGTACTGGATAGAGCAGTACGTGCGCCGCTCCGTGGAAGAGAATTCCAAGACCATCCGCATACCGCCGCACGCGTGGACCGCGCTGCGCAAGTGGCTCAAGCAGTGGGACGCCATGCACGGCAAGCTGGGCCGCGATC
>MGTV01000010.1 GCA_001799635.1 Elusimicrobia bacterium GWA2_62_23 | reverse complement strand
CCCCGGTCAAACCGGAACCGTCGGCAAAGAGCTTCCCTTCCGAAGTCATGCTCGCCACCACCACGCCGCCGCCATTGCGCCAGATCTGCGCGTAAATGTTGGAAGCCGTGCCTGTGGAAACCACTTCGAGCATGGCCAGGTTCGCCGAAATTGCCCCGGTCTGGGCGGTGATCTTAAACCCGCCGCGGTTCTTGAATACGGTACGGTCTATAAAGTTATTCAGAACAACCGTGCCTTGGGAATCTGCCCAGGTGAACGTACCCGAGGAGGTGGATTGCGCATAATATCCGGCAGCGAACGAAAAGCTGTTCGTCAGAGAGTTCCCCCGTCCTCCGGGGATGGAGGAATAATCTCCAAGGGCATGATTATCGTAACCTCCGGAGACCGTCGAATTGGAAGCGTTGGCATCATTGTAGCCGCCGCCGCCTATCGAGGCCCAAGTGCCAGCCGCAGTATTGTTCGAACCGCCGGCAATGACAGAACTGTTTCCGCTTGCTGTGTTATCATTCCCGCCAGAGATCACTGCATTTTCCGAGGTGGCGGAATTGTTATACCCGCCAGAGACAACGGAATCACCACCGCTGGCCGTGTTCCACGAACCTCCCACAACCACGTCTTCATAGCCACTGGCAACATTTGAATCTCCGCCTAAAACAACAGCCCACGAACCTGATGCTGTATTGCCGGTTCCGGAAAAAATCCCGGAATATCTGGCGCTGGCCACATTAGTGGAAGCGTACCTATAGGTCTGGAAGTCCATAGCCCCCAAGCCGCGGGCATTGGGCAAGGCCGTGCCGTTGCCGAGGCCGAGCGTCATCATCTGTCCCGAGGTGGAAATAAACACGCCGCTAGCCCCAGCGTACACCGAGGTGGCTATCCGTATCCCATCGCCGACCATCGCGAGGGAAGAAACATTTATGACCGGGAATTGCGCCAGGTCCAGGTTCTGCGTGGCGATATGGTTACCCAGGTTGTCGCCTTTGCCCATGGCGGTTACGTACAGCGTACCTTCCGACGTCATGGAGGCTACTTCTACGCCCGAACCGTTGCGCCAGATCTGTGCGTAGATATTGGAGGCGGTGCCGGAGGATACTACGTCCAAGGCGGCATACGGCGCGCCGGTGGAAATACCCACAAGGCCGTTACCTGCCATCAGCACACCGCGGTCCAGCGTACCGGTCATGGCCGGGTTGGTGGACCCGGTCACCAGGAACCCGCCCCGGTTCTTGAAAATAGTGCGGTCAACCACAGTATTTTGAGTGTCGTAACCGGCGGAATCTGACCAGGTAAATGCGCCGTCGGCCGACGAAACTGAATTGTATCCCCCAGCCCAAGAATAGAACCCTGAGGCTATATTGCCCCGGCCACCCGGGACCGAGGAGTAGTATCCTGGCGCCGAATTATTCCATCCCCCTGAAATCGCAGATGCATCCCCCGCGGAGATGTTATCCCAGCCGCCGGCTATGACGGAACCGTAACCAGAGGCAAGATTATCGGCACCGCCTCCCACGGTTGCGTCCCCTACTGAAGCGGTGTTGTTTCTTCCCCCTGATACCACCGCGTAATCATCCGAAGTGGTATTGTTTTTTCCGCCGCCCACCACGGCGCTGGTCCCGGCGGCCGTGTTCTCCTGGCCGCCGCCTATTAGCGAATACTGCCCCGAGGCCACCTGGGCCGCGGCTATGCGCCTGGGCTGCAGGTCCACGGCCCCCTTGCCCCGCACATTGCCGACGACGCTCCCCAGGCCGATCCCGGTAGTTTGCATGACCCCGTAACTGCTTATGTATATGCCGCTGGCGCTTATGGTGGAAACTCCGGTTATATCGAAAGCCGCCATGTTCAGCGTGGTGGTGGCGATATGGTTGCCCAGGTTGTCGCCGGCGGCAATACCTGTCAACCCGGAGCCGTCGCCGATGAATTTTACGGCCTGCAGGTAGCCGGTGGCGCTCATGGAGCCTTTTATAACCCCGTCGCCGGCGCGCCAGAGCTGCGACATCTCGGCGTGGGTGGTGCCGGTGGAAACAATATCCAGCGCCGCCTGCGGCGTGCCGGTGGAAACACCAACTACGCCGCGAACCTCTACGGAAGACCTGAACAGCGTGTAGCCGTTCGCAGTGAGCTTATCCACCACCTCGAATTCGGCGGCGTTCAGAACGGAAACAAAGGATGGCAGCGCCGCCAGCCACGAGACAAGGGCGGCGCGCGCAAAACCCGCGAACAGGCCTTCGCAATTCATGTTTCCTTTGTGCATCTCCCGAAGCGGCGTTCATGCCGCACCGCGGCTTGCTTCGCCATAACTTCGCTTTAATATTCGGATAGTTTAAAATATACGCGCTACGCGTCACATGAGGCCATGTGCCCAGATAAAAGAGCCAGATTGCTTACCAACTGCTCTTGGCTAACCACTCGCAACTAGAGATTTTTTATTCACTATTGCGCCGGCAAACATATATGATTTAATTCTGGTTTCGGAGGAATTCATGAAACTATTATTCGCCAAAACCCTGAAGAAGCACAGGGAAGAGGCCGGTTTCAGTACCGCATATCAGTTCTTTCATAAGAACGGAGGAGAAGGGTACTTGAAAACCTCGTACCGGATGTATCTTCATATAGAGCATGGCAAGTTCCTGCCGCCCTTCAAAGACTTGCCCCTTTATATGTACGCACTCCACATAATGCCGGGAACCTCCTCCGGCATAAATTTCCTTACCGCCTGGTTTAAGGCTGCGTATGGGGAAGAGGCTTTTGGCACTTTGCTGGCGCCTATCCTTATAAAAAGTCCGGAAGAATCCGTAGCCTCGCCGCTCCACAAGGCTATCGATAAACTGCTGATGGATAGGACTTTCCATATCAGCCACAAGCAATTGGGAGCCATAGCAAGGAATCGCAGCAACGCTTTATGCTGGACGGCTCTCTGCAATGACGAAGAGGCCTGGAAAGCAAAAGATCTGGCCGCGACGTTGGGAATATCCTTGACCGAGTCAGGCAATTCCCTGCGGGAACTGGCCAAGGCGAAATTGATCAAGCGCCTTAAGACGGGGGCTTACAAATTCCCCATGGCCGGCGCCATGATAGAGTACCCGCCCCCCCACAGTTCCACAGCAGAAATATCGAAGAGATTGCTCGCCATAAGGAACGAAATGATAGCCTCCGGACGGCTTATGTTCAGAAGGAGCGGCATCATACGCGCGTCACTGTTGAAACTTGTCAATTGCTTCCCCCTGTTATCGCTGAATGTCTCTACGGCCCAGACCTACGCCACCTTCAGGAAAGAAAAGGATTCCGCTCTTTTTGGCGTAGAGTGCAAGGTGGTCAAAATTCGTGACTTTTAGCACCCGGCGCGCGCCGGCAGAGACCTCCGCCGCACACAGTTGAATATCGCTAAAAAGGGAAAATACAGGAGCGCAAATCCAAGAGATTGCGCGGCCGAGCTCATCACAGCCTGGAGGAGAACCTCTTTCGGTGATGACGCCTTTGATTCCCCGGTATCGCCTTTCTTTCAGGCGCCAGCGGCCTCGTCCGCCCCCCTCCACAAAGCCATAAAGAAATAGCGTCACCCTCACAAACGACGACGCCCGGCCTGAAGCCGGGCGTTTTCTTTTTTCTGCGCTGGCGCCCTCAGTAAAGGCCTTTCTCCAGCAGTTCCTCGTCGCTCATGCCGAAATGGTGGGCGATCTCGTGCATCAGAGTGTGCCGGACCTTGGCCTCCACTTCCCCGGCGTCGGCGCAGCCGGCCTCGATATTGCTCTTGAAAAGCGTGATCTTGTCCGGCATGGCCCCGCTGTAAAAGGCGCCGCGGTCGAGCAGCGGCACGCCCTCATAAAGCCCCAGCAGACCGCGCCCGAACCGGGCCGCCTGCGCGCGGGTAGGCGCCGGCCGCACCGTCACCACCACGTTATCCAGACGTTCGCGGAACCAGCGCGGCAGGCGCCGCATGGCCCTGGCCGCGAGTTTTTCGAATTCGATCGTTTCCATTCCCGTTTTACCTTCGGCTAAAGAACCAGACCAGCGACCGGTACACCGCGTAGCAGAAAAAAATGAACACGCCTATCATCAGCGAGGGGCGCGCCTTGGGCATGACGTTCGCCGCGACTATTATGGAGGCCCCGAGAGGCAGCAGGACGCAATCGAAGAACACCTTGATAAAAAAGACCGGCTTGTAGCCCACGGAAGGGACCGTCACGTCGTTCTCCAGCAGCGAGACCACGTAGATATCTTTCAGGCGCTTCTTCAGCGCCGCGTTCTCCGGGTCCGCCTTGAGCTTCGCCCGGTATTCCGCGGCGAGTTCGCCGAGGCGGCCGGCCTTTATGGCCGCCCCTATGAGCAGGGCGTGGGTTTCCTGGGAGTCCGGCTCGGCGGCCGCGGCCTTGCGCAGCGCCTCCAGGGCGAGCACCCTGAAGACCGGGGCGCCCTTGTCGGCTTTCAGGGACAGAGCCCGCGCCAGCCCCCGCTGGGCGGCGGGGGCGGCCGGGGAGAGCTTAAGGGCGGAATTGTAATAGTGGATGGCGCGGTCGGGATCGCCGGCGGACGCGTGGCGTTCGCCCAGCTCCATGAATTTTTCGAACCCGACTTCTTCCATGTTACCTCATGTGCCAGGTCATGAGCACCGGCCGCTCGGGCAGGCCGGGCGGCGGCGACGCGTTCAGCCAGACGTCGTAAGACATGGAGTTGCCGCCGCCGAAGCCGGAGAGAGTGACCGGCTTATTGCGGGTGCCGTAAACGTAAAGTTTTTTAGAACTCCCACCGGTGGCGCTGATATTGCCGCTCCCCCTGTTGAAGAAGACGCCGCAGGCTGTAAGGTCAGCAGCCGGATTGGTGGTCTTGCCCTGGAAGGCTATGCCGTTGGAAGCGATCAGAGCGATGGAATTGCCATAGAGCGCGGAGGTTGTGGTGCCGCCGGTAAGGGGGTTGTAGTACACAAGGTCCGCGTCCGCATTGGACAGGCCGACGGTAATAGCTCCCTTGGAGGCGCTGGTATTAGTGGTGGCCACGGTCACCCGCCCCCGGACGGCGCCATAGACTGAGAGGTTAACGTTCTCACCGAGGATTATCATCCCGGAATCCAGCAGCGGCACCGTGATGGTGGTACCGACTATGGAGAAGGTGCCGGAGGACGGGTAAGCGTTGAAACGCAGGGTCCTGTCGGAGGTTATCTTGTAGGCGTAGTTGACCTTGTAATAGTCCTCCTTCAGCGCGGGATAGACCATGTCCGAAGGATAAAAATTATAACTGGTGCCGTTCACCGCGGGGCTGCCGGAAACGGACCCGGCGTAGTAGACGTCCCCGTCCACGGCGACGTTGGAGCCGGTCACGCTCAGGTTGCCGCCCACTATCAGCGGCCCGCCGGCAAAGCGCACGTTGGAGCCGGTTATGGAAAGGTTCCCGGTTATCCACCACTTGCCGAAATAGGTGATGTTGCTGGCGCTTATGGTGAAAGCGCCGTTTATCATGGTGCCGTAGTCAGTCAGGTCGGACAGGAACTGCACGGCCGAATACAGCGTCTTGTCCGCCAGCGGGTGGGCTGGGTCTTTGCCGTACTTGCCGGCGGCCTCTATGTAGAGGCGGTGTCCCGCCGGGTCGGCTTCGGTGGAGGCGGAGGAGAAGCCGGCGGAATAGAAGGGCTCGTTCCGGGACAGCGAAGCGGCGTCATAATGCCCCTCGTAGTAGTTCTGCGAGAACTGGCGCATGAAGTCCACCAGGGCGGCGTTGGCCAGCGCGCCGGACATGCCCAGCTGCTTTTCCTTGTACGCGTGCTTCAGCGAGGCCACGGTGTTGACCAGCAAATAGAGCACCAGCGGCACCAGGACCAGGACCATCAGGTTGACCAGCACCAGGGCCGCGCCCCTTCTTCGTTCCACGGGCATCACCGCCTCCTCTTGAGGGCCAGCAGCGGGGGCATGATCTCGGTGCCCAGCGCCGAATCGGAGGTCCCGTCGCCGTTGGCGTCGGCCTCGGCGTAGACCGCGACCGAGGTGACGTATTTAAGTTCCCCGGGGGTGTCCAGCCGTCCGTTGCGGTTGCCGTGACCGGTCGGAGGCAGGGTCCAGTCTATTTCCCTGGCGGAAATGATCCCGTCCTCCTCGCCGGCGTCGCCGGTGCCGGCCGCCCCGTCCGGGCCCAGGTCAATGTTGCGGCCCAGGTCCTCGCGTTTGGAGCCGTAGCAGGTCAGCGAAAAGGAACTCACGTTCACGGCCAGCGCCTTCACCTCCGGCGCGCCGCCGTTGAGATACAGCGCCCGGTAAACCTTTTTCTCCGCCGGGACGTAATAGAGGGAAACGCGCACGTCGGGCGCGCCGTCGTTATTGTCGTCGTCGTCCTCCAGGTCGTAGCCGGCCTGCCACTGCTGGGCCGCCGGCAGGGAGAACTTGGAGCTGGCGTCGTTGTCGTCGTCCGTATCCTTGATGTTGGGGATCCCGTCCGCGTCGAAGTCGCCCTCCAGCTGGTACCCGGGGGCCTTAACGGCGTCGCAGCGGAAGGTTATGGAACTGGCGTTCACGGCCTCTACCTGGTTGGCCTCGTAGAGATCGCTCTCGGCGCGGGACAGCAGCAGCCGCATCTCGAACGAGCCCTTCATCTCATTATCCGCCCTCTTGGCCGTCCGGCTGAAACCGAAGAAGTACTTGGAGAAAGCCACGAGGGCTATGCTCACTACCGCGGCATAGATCATCAGCTCGGTAAGCGTTACTCCCCGCCGGGCCCGGCGGTTCTTCAGCGGCATCAGGGTCATCTCAGTTCTCCACCGTAAAGTTCCAGGATTCGGCGTGGGTCTTCTTGTCGGCCGGGTCGTCCGCCCAGTGGCTCACGGCCACGTCCACGGTATGGGAAGAACCGGGAGAGAATGCCTGGGCCGGGGTATAGGACACCGTGCCCGTGGCCGGGTCCCAGAAACCCGAGATATTGGTGGAAGAGACCTCCACCACCCCGTCTACCGCCAGCGTGATGCTGTACGGATCTATGCCGGACTGGTTATCGAAGAGCCGGCAGGAGATCTCGGGCAGGGCCGGCGCGGAGGCGCCCGACGGCGTCTTGTTGGCCACCGTGGGCTTGGAGTTGTCCGTGCCAGGCACCGAGACCGTAAAGGTCCAGGTGGAATTCACTTTGTAATAGGCGTTGTCCCCGCCTTCCAGATAAACGGTATAGGCCGTGTTGTTGGCCAGCTTGTGCGGCAGGCCGGTTGCGGGGTCCGCCCAGGACAGTTTCCCGTCAGAAAGGGAATAGTTGTATGGGGCCTCGGCCCCGTTCACTTTCAGGGTGATAACTTCCTGGCACACGCCGCAAGGCGTGCCGGAAGCCGCCGGCTCGTCCAGGAGCACCGCGCCTACGTAGGGCATCAGGTCGCCTATCGTCCCGGCCGGCGCGGCGGCGCTTATGGAGGGCGGGTTCAGGTCCCTGGTCACGCGCCGGGGGGCGAACGGGGAATAGTAGGTGTCCTTGGTGGCCTGCGCGTAGATGGTGTTCTCGCCCTCCGCGAGCGCGTTGGTGACGGCCAGCGACTGGTAATCAAAAGTCCCGGACGCGTTGGCCGGTATACTGTCGCGCACCGTGGTCATGGAATTGACGTAGAACTTGACCGTAGCGAGCGGCGTGGTCTCACCCCAAAGGCGCAGGAACGAGGAATTGTCGGCCCGGTAGGCGGTCACCTCGGCGGGATACGCCTTGGAGAGCCCCAGGGCGAAGGCGGCCTGCCTGGCCGGCAGGGACAGGTCGTAAAGGCAGGTATCGTTGGCCGGCTGGTTAACGAACATCTTGAGCTCGGCGCCGCTCGACTTGCTTTCTATGCCGGACAGCATTTCCAGGGAGATCAGGTCGGTCTGGGTATGGATGATCTTGCCGCGCTTATAGAACCTGAGCGTCACTTCCTTGAGGTTGGTGTCTGGCAGTTCGCTGGCGGTCTTGTTGAGCGAGGTGGAAACGTAGGTGTCGTAGTAATCGGCGTCGGCGTTGGCCTTGTAGTACCTCACCCCGGCGTCGTAGTCGTCGCGCAGGTCGCCGTCGGCGTCGGTAAAATCGCGCAGGTCGCTGAAGAGGCCGTTGCCGTTGGCGTCGGAGACGTCTCGCAGCTTGAACTTGGTCTCCAGGGTCCACCGGTCCACGGAGTACCTGGAAGCCAGGGCCGTAACCTCGTTGAGCAGCCCCAGGTAAGGGTAGGCGGCTTTCTGGAGAGAAACCGGGCCGTAATTGCCGGCCAGGCCGTAATTCGGCAGCGAGGAATCGTAATCGAATAGATAGTAGTACTCGACGGTCTTGAATTTGGAGAAAACGGCAGCGGAGAGGCGGGAAGTATAGACGTTCTCGCGGGTCTTCACCGAAACCACCGCGAGGTACTGGTACATGTAGGCCACGCTCAGGCCCAGGATGGACAGCACGAAGACGGCCATCATGGCCTCCACCAGCCCGAAACCGGGCCGCAGGCGGGACGGGATGGCCCCCATGACCTGTTATTCCCCCTTCCCGCCCGTCAGCGCCTGGTAGCGGCGGGCGAGCAGGTAGAAGAGGCCGGCTATCAGCGGCGTGGCCACCGCGGAGGTGAGGATCAGGTTGGAGATTATCCGGCGGTGGATCTCGTTGATGACGGAGACGTTGAGTTCCGGGTAAGACTGGGCCGCGAAGGTGATGGCCGAAGCGTAGAACCCGAGAAAGATGGAGAAGAGGGAGATAAGCGCGCCCGCCGCGGTGTACTCCGCCACGGGGAATTTGTTCCGCCGCACGTCAACAGCTTCTTTCTGCCTGTCCATTCCGTCCTCCTGACCCGCTTGCGCCGGAGGCCTGCGGCCCCGGCTATTTAGAGATGAAGTAGATGCCGCCAGAAAGCAGCAGGGTGCCCACCAGTTTATTCAGCGTGATGTTCTCGCCGAGGAATATGACCGCGAGCGCGAAAGTGACGAAAGGGTAGGTGGAGGAGAGCGGCACTATCTTGGTGGCCGCGCCGCCGCTGAGGGCCTTCAGGTAGAAGAAGACGCCCGCCATGGAGACTATGACGCTGCCCAGCACGAACAACGGGCCCAGCCGGTCGGAGCCTACCAGGGCGGCTTTGGTCTGGGAATACTTCCAGGCCACCAGCGGCGCGAAGATGCCGATCATGAACAGCGAGCGCACGTAGAAGGCCCCCGACGGGTCCATGTGCTTGAGACAGGCCTTGTCGAAGAAGGCGCCGAGGCCCCAGCCGAGGATGGCCAGCAGCAGGAAGATAACGGTAGACAGTTCCATCGGATCCTTACGGAGGCGGCATCTGGCCCGGCAGCTCCATCTCCCCGAACGGGCGCTTGAGGTACCCGGCTATGCTTTCCGAGAAACCCCATTCGTCCTTGTAGGCCTTGGCTTCCTTATAATAGCCCAGCGCCTTCTCGCGCAGCCCCTTCAGGTCGTAAACGTTGCCCAGGCGCACTATGGCCCAGACGCCCCAGCGGGCGGGATGGGCGGCGGCGTCCTCTTTGAGGGTGGCGGCGGCCTTGGCGAAATACTCCTCGGCCTCGTCGTACTTCTTCTCCACCAGGTAGGTGGTGCCTATGGCGGTGAGCACGCGCGGCAGGTAACGGCGGCGGTAGGCGGGGTGCCCGTCGTTGACGGCCTTCAGGTACGCCATCGCTTCGCGCCGGGATTCGGCGTACTGCTTGTCCTCGTAAAGCGAGACGATCTCCACGAAATGCATCTGCGGGTGGTTGGGATAGTCGGCCCGCAGCTCTTTGGACCATTTCACGGCCAGGCCGGAATTGCCGTGCCTGCTGCGGGTGGTGGTGTAGATCTCTATGAGCAGCAGCTTGGCCGCGAGCGCGTTGAAGTAGCCCTTTTCCTTGCAGGTCGTAAGCAGCTCTATGCCGTGCTTGGCGTCGCCGCGCAGGAAGAACTTGGCCAGGATCTTCACCACGCCGGAAAGCGTGTCCGCGTAATACTCGTACATGCCCAGGCCCAAGTAGGCGTCATAGAGCTCGGGATCTATCTTCAGGGCCATGCGGGTGTTGGAAATGGCCTTCTTGCCGTCGAAATAAGCCTTGATCCAGCGGTGCTGCAGCACGGCCAGGCGCGCGCGCAGCCCGTACATGCCGCCCAGGCACAGGTAGGCGTTGGCGTCGCCGGGATGCTTCTTGATCCAGGCCAGGCCCACTTCTATGGCCTTGTCCGTCATCTCCGCGTATTCCTTGTCCAGCTTCGGGTCGGACTCGTCCTCGAGGTATTCCAGCGTGGCCCACTTGGTCATGGCCATGCCGAAATGCGGGTAGGGGTGCTCCGGGTACTTCTGCAGGGCCGCGGAGAAATTCTTCACGGCCTCGGGGATGTCCACGGAATAAATGGCGTCTATGCCCTTCTTGGAAAGCAGGCGCAGGTCCTCGGGCAGCGGCTCCAGCTTGGGGGTAGCGGCCAGCGCGGGCAGGGCGCAGAAGGCCAGCGCGGCGGCCATGACCAGTTTCCTCATATGGTTATCCTGTCGGTCCCGAGGTATTTGCGCAGCGGCTCCGGGACCAGCACCGAGCCGTCGGCCTGCTGGAACTGCTCGAGGATGGCCGGGAACAGCCGGCTGGTGGCCAGGCACGACCCGTTGAGCGTGTGCAGAAATTCGTTCTTGCCCGTGACGGCGCGCTTGAAACGCATGTTCCCGCGGCGGGCCTGGTAATCGTGCGCGTTGGACACCGAACTGACTTCCTTGTAGCCCTTCATGCTCGGGATCCAGACCTCTATGTCATAGGTCCTGGCCATGGAGGCGCTGCAGTCCTTCGCGGCGAGCTTCACCAGGCGGTAGTGCAGGCCCAGCGCCCGCATCACGCTTTCCACGTGCCCCACCATCTCGTCGAAGGCGGCCGCGGACTCCTCCGGCCGTGCGAACTGGATCAGCTCCACCTTGTTGAACTGGTGGCCGCGGATCATGCCGCGCTCGTTGGCGCCGTAGCCGCCGGCCTCTTTGCGGTAGCAGGGGGTATAGGCGAAATATTTTTTAGGAAGCTCTTCCTCTTTGAGGATCTCGTCGCGGTGCAGGCTGATCAGGGCCGTCTCGGCCGTCGGCAGCAGGAACTGCGTCTTATCTTCGGGCCCGGCGAGCAGGAACACGTCGTCCTTGAACTTGGGGAACTGCCCGGCGGTGTAGCCGCATTCGTAATTCAGGATGTGCGGCGGCAGGGTGAAGGAATAGCCGCTCTGCAGGTGAGTGTCTACGAAAAAATTGAGGAGGGCCCATTCCAGCCGCGCGCCCATGTTCCTGTAGACCCAGAAACCGGTGCCGCCCAGCTTGGCGCCGCGGTCGTAATCTATCAGCCCCAGCTCTTTGGAAAGCTCCAGGTGCGCCTTAGGCTCGAAGCCGAACTCCGGCAGCTTCCCCCACTCGCGCACCACGGCGTTGTGCTCTTTGCCGCCGGCCACCACGTCGTCCGCGGGCAGGTTCGGCAGGCCGGCCATGAGCGCGCCCAGTTCGGCCTCCACTTTCGCGGCCTCGGCGTCCAGGGCCTTCACCCTGGCGGAGATCTCTTTCATCTCGGCGAAAACGGCCTGCTGCGCCGCGGGGTCGAGCTTTTTGACCCCGGCGGAAGCGGCGTTCTTCTTCATCTTGAGGGCGTCGGCCTCCACGATGATCTCGCGGCGGCGGCGGTCCAGGGTCAGCACCGGCTCCAGGTCCACCGAGTCCAGGCGCTTGAGCAGCGCTTTCTTAACTTTTTGGGCGTCGGTCCTGATGAGGTTTATATCCAGCATGTTGGCGGCTCCGCGTGGGGTCAGGGTTTGACTATGTTGATGACGGCTTCCCGCATTATGGCGCCGGGCTCGTCGCCCTGCCTGGGGCAGACCATGATCTCAAGCTTCAGTTCCTCCGGGCTGAACCCGGAGTTCCGGAGCTTGCGCAGCTGGGCGGGAAGGTCGAAATGGATGATCCGGGCCTGGCGCTCGGAACCGGGATTTATCTTGGAGACGCGGATCTCCTCGGTATAGAACGGCACGCCCCAGAAGGCCTTCTCGGGGGCGTCGCCCTTGCGGAGCAGCTTCATCCGCACGGAGTAGCGCAGCACCACGCCCTCCACCGGCTTGGCGGCGGGGTTCCGCAGGGTCACCAGCGCGCGCAGGTGGTCGGAGAACTTCAGCTCGGGAGAGGCGCGCAATTCGGCCACGGGCGCGTAAGGCGTGCGCTCCTTGCCCCGCAGCCTGGAAAGCTCCCAGTCCACCTTCAGGATCTCGGACTGGGCGGGCGCGGCCGCGGGAACAACGGCGCAAAAAGCGATCACGAGGGCGGAAAGAAAGGCGGCGCGGTGCGGGGTCATGGGTACTCTCCGGCGGTCAGATTCCCTGCCCGGCGAGCAGGGCTTTTTCCATGCTCTCCGGGATCAGGGTTATAAGTTCGCTGCGGGTGACGTTGCCGTCGCATTGCAGGTCCAGCGTCACCGTCACCAGCTTGTGAGGCCCCCGGTCCACTGCGGTCCAGAGCGCCTCGAGCAGGAATTGCGTCTCCCCCTGTACGCACTTGGGCGCCGTGGGGAGGAAGCTCTTCTTGAGGGCGTTGGAAAGGGAACTCACGAGCGAGTTTAAAATAATATTTCCAAGCTCGGAGAGCAGCAGTTCCTGGGCCTGGTTCAGGCTGGGCATCTTCGAGAAGGAGAAGCCCATGAAGCCCTTCGAGATGATCTCTATGTCCTGGGGCCTGAAAATTATCATCGAGGTGAACGGGAACTCCCCCTTGACCTCGAAATAGGCCGCCGCGCCCGTGCCGCGGCTGGCGGCGTGGTCGTTGATGGCCTCCTGCATGCTGCGGTAGGACACTTTTACGTCGGCGACGCTCCAGCGGCCCGCGGAGATGCGAGACAGCTTGGCCACGCATTTCTCCAGGCCGGCCAGCGCTATCCGTTCCAGTATTTTAGCCGCTTTATCGTCCATTCAGTGTGTCCGGGGGCCGCTCAGACCAGGTCCTTCATGAGCGCCTTAAAATCCTCGTAAGAAAAGGGCTTGCGCAGTATCGCGTTCACGCCCTTGTCGGCCAGGCGCCGGTCTATCTCGTCCTGCTCCACGGCCGTAACCACCACTATCCGGGCGGCCGGGTCCACCGCCCGCAGGTCTTCCAGTATCTCTACGCCGGACTTGCCGGGCAGGATCAGGTCGAGGAATACCACGTCCGGCTTCAGTTCGGTGAAATACTTTACCGCTCCCGGCCCGTCCTCGGCCTCCGCCACCACCTCATGCCCCAGCTTCACGAGCAGGGACTTGATGGTGTAGCGGGTCAGCGCGTTGTCTTCTACAAGCAGTACTCTCATAGTTCTCCCCCCCATCCGTAACCACACTGACCGCGCCGGAAGGAGCCCCCGCTCTTCCGGCGCGCTCATGTCAGTTCAGCAGCAGGCGCACTCGCACTGGGTCTTCGGCACGCCGGCGGCCTTCTTGGCCAGCGCGGCGGCCATGTCGGTCTTCTCCCACGCGAAGCCGGTGCGGCCGAAGTGGCCGTAGGCGGCGGTCCTGCGGAAGACCGGGGCGCGCAGCTTCAGCGTCTCGATGATGCCCTTGGGCGTCAGCTTGAAGAGCGAGCGGACGATCTGCACCAGCTTCTCGTCGGCGATGCGGCCGGTGCCGTGGGTGTCCACGTAGAGGCCGACCGGCTCGGCCACGCCGATGGCGTAGGCCAGCTGCACGGTGCACTCGCGGGCGAGCTTGGCCGCCACTATGTTCTTGGCGATATAGCGGGCCATGTAGGCCGCGGAGCGGTCCACCTTCGTCGGGTCCTTGCCGCTGAACGCGCCGCCGCCGTGCGGGGCCACGCCGCCGTAGGTGTCCACGATGATCTTGCGGCCGGTCACGCCGGTGTCGGACTGCGGGCCGCCCACCACGAACTTGCCGGTGGGGTTGATGAAGATCTTGGTGTTCTTGTCCATCATCTTCTTGTCTATGATGGGGTTGATGACGGCCTCGATGATCTCCTTGCGGGACTTCTCGGTGATCTGGTGGCCGGACTTGTCGAGGATCTCCTCGGTGTGCTGCGAGGACACCACGATGGTCTCGATGCGCACGGGCTCGCCGTCGTGGTATTCCACGGTCACCTGGGTCTTGCCGTCGGGACCGAGGTAGGGGAGGATGTTCTTCTTGCGGACCTCGGTGAGGCGCATGGAGAGGCGCTGGGCCAGCTGCAGCGGCAGCGGCATCAGCTCCGGGGTCTCGTCGGAAGCGTAGCCCACCATCAGGCCCTGGTCGCCGGCGCCGCCGGTGTCCACGCCCTGGGCGATGTCCGGGCTCTGCCGGCCGATCACGTTGATGACCGCGCAGGTCTCATAGTTGAAGCCGTATTTGGAATGGGTGTAGCCGATGTCCTTGATCACCTGGCGGGCCAGGGTGTCCACGTCCACGTAGGTGGTGGTGGTGATCTCACCGCCCACCACTACCATGCCGCGGGTTATGAAAGTCTCGCAGGCCACGCGGCCCTTGGCGTCGTCCTTCATGATGGCGTCAAGGACGGCGTCCGAAATCTGGTCGCAAACCTTGTCGGGGTGCCCCTCGGTCACCGATTCTGAGCTGACATACCTTTTACCTTTGAAGTTCATGTTCTTCTCCTTTTTTATTTCCCTACTTCTGTTCCACCAGCTTGAACGCCAAGTCCAGGAACTTCTTGGTGTTTTCCTGGCTGTCGGTCTCGGCGTAGGTCCGAAGCAGCGGCTCGGTGCCGGACGGGCGCATGAGCACCCACCAGTCGTTGTCGAGCACTATCTTCAGGCCGTCTATCGTGTTGGTCTCCGTGATCTTGCGGCCGAGCAGGATCTTCGGGAGCTTCTTTTTTATCTTGACCGCGAAAGAGTGCTTATTGGGAATGGCCTTTTCCAGGGTGAAGTCGCGGCGCACGAAGCAGGATTTGCCGTACTTCTTCTCTATCTCGGCGTAAAGCGCGGACACCGGCTTGCCGGTCTTCACGGCCATCTCCATGACGAAAAGGGCGGTCAGCGCGCCGTCGCGCTCGGGCAGGTTGCCTTTCCAGGCGTAGCCGCCGGACTCCTCCACCGCGAAGGTCACGTCCTCGTGCAGCATCTTCTCGGCGAGGTATTTGAAGCCGACGGGCGTCTCCTCGAAGGGCAGGCCGGCGGCGCGCGCGATGCGCTTGGTCAGAAAGCCCATGGACACGGCCTGGGCGATCTTGCCTTTATAAGCGCCTTTGGAAAGCAGGTAGCTCAGCAGCAGCGGGCCGGTCTGGCAGGGGGTCATGTACTGCCCCTTGTCCGACACCAGCGCGAAGCGGTCGGCGTCGCCGTCCAGGGCCACGCCGAACATGGCCTTGTTCTTCTTGACGGCCTCCACGAGTTCCTGGAGGTTCTTCTCCACCGGCTCTGGGGCCATGCCGCCGAACAGCGGGTCGTGCCGGTCGCGCAGCTTCACCACGTTCTTGGAATTGAACACCTCGCCCGCGGTCTCGGCGCCCACGCCGTGCATGAAGTCCACCACCACCTTGCCGGGGAGCTTGTTCAGGACCTTGGCCGAGGGCACCTTGGAATTCAGGTAATCCACGTAGGCCTGGCGGAAATCCTTTACCTGCAGCGGCGCGCCCGAGGGCTTCATGGGCACGGCCTTCGCCACGTAATTCTCGATCTCGGCGGTCACGGCCGGCGGGGCGGAGCGCCCGTTCTGCTTTACCTTGATGCCGTTGTAATAGTGGCGGTTGTGGCTGGCCGTTATGACCACGCCCAGGCCGTAGCCCTTGGCGGTCAGCAGGCTCACGGCCGGGGTCGGCAGCGGGGTGGAGGAGAGGGTGACGTTGAGGCCGTTGGCGGCCAGCACTTCGGCGAGCGTCCGGGCGAAGCGGTCGGACATGAAACGGCGGTCGTAACCCACGGCCACGGTGGGCTTCTCGGTGCGCATGTATTTGTAGGCTATGTAGTCGGCCATGCCCTGGGCGGTCTTGCGGACCACGTCATAGGTGAAATCACGGGCTATTATCCCGCGGAAGCCGTCGGTACCGAAAGAGATATGGTTTGCCTGGTGGGAACTCATTATTGCCCTCACTTTTTAAGAAACAAAAGCCCGGCAGGCGCCGCCGCCGCCAGAACAAAGGACTAATATAATATAAAAATATAAGGCCGAGTTCAAATCCCGGCCAGGATGGCCGGCAAGTCCCGCTCCACCGCCCGCTCCAGCGCCCGGCCCGGGTCCCGGCCGCCGCCGGCCTCTATGACCCCGGCCACCCCGAGCCGGCGCAGGGCCTTTTTATCGGTTATAAGGGACCTCCCGCAGGCCACTACCGCCGGCACCCCCGCTTTGCGCGCCGCCGCAATGGCGGCTCCCGGGGCCTTGCCGTAAAAAGTCTGGCTGTCGAAACGGCCCTCGCCGGTTATCAGCAGGTCCGCCTTCGCCAGCGCCCGGCCGAAGCCGGTACGCTCCAGCACGAAAGCGGAGCCATCCTCCAGGCGCGCCCCGAAGAACGCGGCCAGGCCGGCCCCCAGGCCCCCGGCCGCGGCCCCGCCCGGCAGGGCGGCCACGTCGCGCCCCAGGCGGCGCTTCAGGACCCGCGCGTAATTGAGCAGGGCCTTCTCCATGAATTCCACCTCGGCCGGGCCCGCCCCTTTCTGCGGTCCGAAGACCCGGGCCGAGCCCAGGCGCCCGCAAAGCCGGTTGCGCACGTCGGCCAGGCCGGTCACCCTGAGCCGCCGCGCGGCCGCCCCGGCTGTTCCGGGAACCACGCAATCCAGCACGGCCAGCCCGCGCGCGCCGGCCGGCACCCGCCGCCCGGCGGCGTCCAGTAAGGCGAACCCGAAAGCTTCCGCGCAGCCGGCGCCGCCGTCGTTGGAGGCGCTGCCGCCGAGGCCTACAACTATCTCCCGCGCGCCGCGCGCCGCCGCGGCGCGGATCAGTTCGCCCACGCCCCGTGTGGAGGCGTCCAACGGGAGCAGGCGGCCGGCGCCCAGCAGCCGCAGGCCGGAAGCCTCGGCCATCTCTATCACGGCCATGCGGCCGGCCAGCAGCCAGCGCGCGAGCACGGGTTTTCCCAGGGGTCCTTCCACCCGGGTCCGCACCAGTTTCCCGCCAACCGACCCCCGCAGGGACTCCAGCAGGCCGTCGCCGCCGTCGGCAATGGGCAGTTCGTCGGTCACGGTCCCGGGCAGGGCCCTCCGCGCGCCGCGCGCCGCCGCCCCGGCCGCGGCCGCGGCCGTCAGGGTGCCCTTAAAGGCGTTCGGAGCCACTAAAATCCTCATTCCTAAATGATAGAATAAATAAAGGAGGCTGGTAAGCGCCGCCTGGCCGGCCCCTTGTCAAAAATGGATACGAACAAACCCACCATCGTCTACCGCTACCGCGACGGGCTCTACGTCAACCTGACCAACAGGTGCCCCACCGCCTGCGTGTTCTGCATAAAGACCGCGTGGAAGATGGATTACCGCGGCAGCGACCTGAACCTGGGCGGCGCCGAACCCGCCCCGGCCGAGATCATCGCCCTGGCGAAAAAAGAGTGGGAGGCCTCGCAGTTCAGGGAACTGGTCTTCTGCGGCTTCGGCGAACCCACCATGCGCCTGGAGGCCATGCTGGCCTGCGCGCGCCTGATACGTAACGGCCGGGCCGAGCCACTGCCGCGGAACCTTCGCATCCGCCTCAACACCAACGGGCTGGCCAACGCGGTCTGGGGCCGCAACGTGGTGCCCGAGATGAAGGGCCTCATAGATTCCGTGCACGTCAGCCTGAACACCGCCGACCCGGCGCAATGGGCCGCCCTGATGCGCCCCATGGAGCCGTGGGCCGCCACCGGCTTCGAAAAAGTGAAGGAATTCATAAGGGAGGCGGCGCTGCTGCTGCCCGAGGCCTTCGCCACGGCCGTGGACAGCGGGGACGTGGACCTCGAAAAATTCAAGGAACTGGCGGCCAGGCTCGGGGCGGAGCCCCGTGTAAGGCCGCGCCTGGAAGAAGAGGGCAAGAAGTAATGGAAAGAAAATCCCTGCTGATGGCCGCCGCGCTGGCCGCCTTCGCCCTGGTCAGCGTGCCCAGCGTGCTGTTCAATAACGCCATAAAAAAATATTTCTCCTTCATCGGGCACTGGAACACGGCCATCCTGAAGCCTTCCCGCTCCACCGCCATGCCCCCCCTGCGCGGCAGGGCCGACAGGCGGGCGGAGCCGCCCCAGCCGGAACTGCGCTTTGTGAAATTTTCGGTGAAAGTGGCCGGCGCCAGGGAAGTGAAGATAGCCGGCGACTTCAACAAGTGGAACGCCGAAGCCCTGCTGCTGGTCAAAAAAACCGGCGACCGCTGGGAAGCCATGGTTCCGCTGCCGCCCGGCAAGTACCGCTACATCTGCCGCATAGACGGCCAGGACGTCCTTGACCCGCTCAATCCCGACACCGACCTGGAAGCCGGCCGGAAAGTCTCCCTCCTCACGGTGAAATAAATGCCCAAGCTCTCACGCTATCCCGCCGCCGCGCTGCTGCTCTTCTGGGCCGCCGCCGCCGGGGCCCAGCAGGCCCTGCTCTGGATCCCCGCAGACGGCAGACCGGACCGCGCCGTTCTTTCCGCCCTGGAAGCGGACAAGGGTCTGCGCCTGACCGCGGCCCTTTCGGAACTGCCCAAGGCGGAAGAGGAACTGGTGCGGCGCCTGGAAAAAGAAGGGCGCCTGGAACTGGCGCTGCGGCCGGCGGGAGACCCGCCGCTGCCGCTGCTTTACGCCCCCGCGGACGACTCGGTACGGTGGGCGGGCAAGCCCTCCACCGGGTCGCTCTCCAACGACCAGTATTTCATGGGCCTGCGCCTGGGCCTGGCGCGGGAAGCGGCCCTGAAGGACTTCAAGAAGGCGCCGGCCGGGCTGGCCTCCTCTCCCGGCGGGCTGGCGGCGGACTACTTCCCGCTGGCCAGGGCCATGGGGATAAAATGGATAGCCTGCGGCCCGCTGGCTTCCACCGCCGCGGCCGTGTTCGAGGCGGAAGGCGTTTACGCCGTGCCGTTCGTGCCTTTCTCCACGCAGACGCAGGCCGGCGCCCCCCCGGCCTTCTCGGTTTTCGACGAGACCCTCGCGGCCGACCCCGCCGCCCTGCGCGCCGCCCTGCTGGCGGAACTCTCTCCGTCCGCGCCTTACAAGCGCCTCACTGTCTCCGAAGCGCTCGCGCTCGCGTCCTCCACCGTTGCCGCGCCGGGGGAACTGGCCGCCCTGGCCTCGCCCTGGAGCGGAGACTTTTCGCGCTGGGCCGGCGCCCCCGCCCAGGCCGGGACCCTGGCCGCCCTGGCCAAGACCAGGGCCGACCTGATGCTCCACCTTAACGCGCAGCAGGGCAACTACCGGCCGGCCGCGCCGGCTTTCGAAGAATATTTCTCCGCCGAGGAAGGGGCCGGCCTGCTCGCGCTGGGCGCGCCCGGCTCCGCCGAGGCCGCCGAGCGGGAAGCCGGCATACAGACCTCCCTGGCCAACGCCTACCGCCTTATGCGCCGCACGGCCCCGCCCTGGGTCTTCTCGGCCCTGGCGGACGCGGCCGGAGCCGCCGAGCAGCGCGACAAACTCAAGATCTCCGCGCGGGCGGCCGGGTTCGAGATAACCAACGTTTCGCGCCGCCCGGAACTGCCGCCCGGCTTCCAGTCCCCGGCCAGCGGCGACCCCTACGCCCTGTGGAAGCTGGCCGCCTTCAAGGCTTCGGCGGGACCGGAGGACATCACCTTCTCTTTCGTGCCCGGGGAACTCAGCAATTCTTCCCGCCTGCCGTCGGGCTTCAGCCACGTGCGGCTGGACCTCTACATAGATATCAACCACCGCCCGCGGGCCGGCATGACGCGCCCGCTGGAGGGCAGGCCGCTGCGCATGTTCCCCGACAACGCCTGGGAGTACGCGCTGGAGATCACCCCCTCCAAGGCGACGCTCTACCTGGTCACGCCCAAGGGCCCGGCCCAGGCGGGCGTTTTTTCGCCGAAGGCCGAGAACGGGGCCGTGACGGTGAAGATCCCGCGCTCCGTCCTGAAAGGCAACCCCCTGCTGTGGGGCTACGCCGCCCTGATGCTGACGCCCCGGGACCCCAAAAATTTCGCGATAACGGACTACATCGCGGCGGATGTCTCCAACGGTTACATCTACGCCGTGCGCCCCGGGAAAAAATAGGGCGCGGAGGGCAACTATGGCCGACAGGGATAAGCTGGTTTCTTTCGTCAACACCTATCTGGACTCCGGGAACATAAAAGATCACTCCCGGAACGGGCTGCAGGCGGAGGGTGCCCGCGAAGTCCGGCGGGTAGCCTTCGGGGTCTCGGCTTCGCTGGAGTGCATCCTGCGCGCCGCCCAGTGGAAAGCCGACATGCTGGTGACGCACCACGGCCTGCTGTGGGGCCTCCCCCAGACTTTCACCGGCCCGCTCAAGCGCAAACTGGAAACGCTTTTCGCCGCGGAGATGTCGCTCTGCGCCTGGCACCTGCCGCTCGACAAGCATCCCGTAGTGGGCAATAACGCCCGCCTGCTCGCCCTGCTCGGGGCAGGCAGGCAGAAGCCCTTCGGAACGTACGACGGCGAGACTATAGGCTTCAGCGGCACGCTGCCCAGGGCCGCGTCCATAGGCGACATCGCCGCCAGGCTGGCCATAAAACTGGACGCCGAGCCGCTGTGCTTCCGCTTCGGCACGGAGAAGATACGGACCGTAGGGGTGGTCAGCGGCGGGGCCGCCAGGATGTTCGACCAGGCCGTGGCGGCCGGGCTGGACCTTTACATTACCGGGGAGGCCGCCGAACCCGTGCAGGAACTCGCGCGGGAGACCCGCTCCAATTTCATAGCCGCCGGCCACTACAACACCGAAAAGCCCGGCGTGCAGGCGCTGGCCGCCGTACTGGAAAAAAAGTTCGGCGTAAAGACCGAATTCATAGATATCCCGAACCCGGCCTGACGCCAGCCCGACAGGAGAAACCATGGAAACCAGGAATATCGCGATAATGCTCACGGACATCAAGGGCTTCACGTCCAAGACGGCCTCTTTCTCCCGGGCCCAGACGCAGGAGCTGCTCTCCAAGCACCGCGAGCTGGTGCTGCCGGTCATAGAAAAATTCCACGGCCGCCTGGTCAAGACCATCGGCGACGCCTTCCTGGTGGCCTTCAACAGCCCCACCGACGCGGTCATCTGCGGCGTCCAGATACAGGACGTCCTGAAGGCCCATAACGCCGACAAGCCCCAGCAGGACAAGATAGAGATCCGCATAGCCATCAACGCCGGCGAGGTGGCGGTGCACGACGACGGCGACATTTACGGCGACGCGGTGAACATCACCTCTCGCCTCGAGAGCATAGCCGAGCCCGGCGCGGTCTTCTTCACCGAGGCCGTCTACCTCTCCATGAACAAGAAGGAAGTCCCCTCCAGCGAGATCGGCTACCGCCAGTTCAAGGGCATCCCCGAAAAGATAAAGGTTTTCCGCGTGCTGCAGGAGATCCCCGTGGGCGGCCAGCCGCCCGGCGAGGCCGCGGCCCCGTTGGCCGACGCCTCACCCGCGGCCGCGGCCGCCGGCGAGCCCCAGCGCTCCGCCCCTTTCTTCCGCAGGCTGCTTTCGCTGCTGCTGGACGTCGTGGTAGTAATGATAGTGCTGCACACCTTCAACCTCAGCTCCTGCGGCCCGGAGGCCAAGATCACCTCCGCCGAAACCGGCGACAACCCGCCGAACATAAAGATAGAGAACGTCAACATCAACTCCGGCGGCGTCAACATCACCGGCAAGAACGGGGAGAGCATCTCCATAGGCAAGGACGGCGCCGTGGTGAAGGACGGCAAGGGCCGCACCTGGCGCAAAAAGACGGGAGTGAAGCTGGAAGGCAAGAGCGACCGCAGCAAAGTGCCTTTCGGCATGCTGCTCTGGGCCCTTTACGGCGGCCTGCTGCTGTGGCGTTTCGGCGCGACCCCGGGCATGAAGATAATGAACCTGAAGCTGGCGGATTTCGCAACCGGCGGGCCGGCAGCGGCGGACAAGGTGTTCCTGAGGGCTTTCTTTTCCCTCGTCTCCCTGTTCATGCTGCTGGGCTACATCTGGGCCCTCTGGGAAAAGGACCACCGCACCTGGCACGACATCATCGCCGGCACTAAAGTGGTCAGGAGCTGAACTTAACGCGGGGGATCAGCAGGATAACGAAGGACAGGCCCAGCACCGCCGCGGCGTTCATCGCCAGGCAGAACCCCACCGAAAATTTTTCCGCCAGCAGGCCGTTGGTCATGAAGGCCAGCGGCATCACGGCGTAGGCCAGCGTGGTCAGCACCGAGAAGAAGCGCCCTTTCATCTCGTCGGGCACGGTGGTCTGGAACAGCGTGATGGCCAGCGTATTGCCGCCGCCCAGGGCCGCCCCGGCCAGGAGCAGCAGCAGGCAGACCAGGTATTTATTGGGGGCCAGGTAAAGCCCCGCGAAAGCCAGCCCCATCACCAGCAGCGACAGGAACAGCCAGCGGTAGATATCCCCTTTCACTTCCCTGAAGCTCAGCCAGGCGGCCAGCGCGGCCGACCCGGCCGCGAAAAAAGTCTCGAAGACGGCCAGCCAGGTCACGGACTCCTTCAGCGTGAACTTCACTATCATCGGGATCAGGATCAGGATCGGCGACACGAAGAAATTGAACGTGGCGAAGGTCAGGATCAGGCACAGCACCGGCCTGTTGCCGAAAGTGTAGGCCAGCCCCTCCTTGAATTCGGCGATGAAAGAGCTGCTGACGCGCTCTTCCGGCTTCAATTCCGTCCTGATGCCCCGGACCGCGGCGAAGGAGGCGGCGTAGCCCGCGGCGTTGAACAGGAAGGCGCCGGCCACGCCGGCCGCCGCCATGAGCACGCTGCCCAGGGCCGAGCCCACCACGTTGGACAGCTGCAGCACGGAGGCGTCGGCCGCCACGGCCTGCGGCATTTTCTCGGGCGAGGTAAGGCGCGCTATGGAAGCCGCCACGGCCGATTCGAACAGCGGGCCGAAGCCGGAAATGAGGAAACAGATGGAGTAAAGCCAGAGGAGGCTGAGGCGGCCGCTCCAGAGCAGGCCGGCCAGGAGCAGCACCAGGGCGGCCCTGGCCGCGTCGGCGCCCAGCATCACCCGGCGCTTGTCGGACCGGTCGGAAAGCGTGCCCAGCAGCGGGCCGAAGGCCACCACCGGCAGCACGTTCACGGCCATGACCAGGCCGAGGTGGAACTTGGAGGCCGCGCCGGCCTCGGACAGCACCCACCAGGCGATGGCGATGGAAAAGAATTTGTCGCCGACGGCGGAAATGACGCGCCCGGTGAAAAGCCGGCGAAAATCCGGGAACAGCGCGAGGGGATGCGCCTTGACGGCGGTTATCAGCGCCTGCACGCCGCCCCCTTCCTGGCGCAGAGCTTATCCAGCCCGCCCATGAAACTGACGATATCGGCCGAGGGTGAATTGTCCCAGGCCATCGTATTGGTCTTAAGGTAGTGATCCGCCTCGCGTTTTATATCCGAAAGCTTTATCTCGCCGGCGAGCAGCGGCGCCACCAGGTTCAGGGTATCGGCCGGCCGCAGGTAGCGGAACTCCCGGGCCGCGAGCCAGCCGGCCGGCACCGCCCGGCGGCGCACCAGGGCCGCCACGGAGTAATCCCAGTATACCACCGCCCATTCCGACCTCGGCAGGTAGTAAAGGTAGGCCGGGCGCCAGAAGATGGTCTCGCTGCCGTTGGCCAGCTTCTGCTTGCGCGGGATCTTGGGCTCGTCGAGGGTTATCAGCATCAGGTCGAAACCGTACTTGTCTATGAGCCCCTTCCAGTTGCGCGAACCGCCGCTCACGCCGGTCACCTCGGTGATCTTGTCGTGAAAAAGATAGCGCCCGTCGATGAAGACCTTGTACTCCGGCCCCAGCTCCCAGCCCAGCCAGCCGCCCCAGCCCCAGGGGTTGTAGAGTTTCAGCCCGGCCAGTTCCGTTCTATTGGTCTTCAGGAACCCGGCCAGGCCCGGCGAGCCCCATTTGAACAGGATAGGCCGGCCGGTGTAGTTGGGCCAGATAAAGCCGGCGTAGAACCAGGCCGTGACGGCCAGGAACAGGGCGCCGCCGCCGAGCACCAGCCGCCGGCGCGCGCCGGTTTCCGGCAAGCCGCCCCAGGGCAGGGCCAGCAGCGCGGCCAGACCGGCCAGGATAAAGAAGGGGATGTGGCGGGCGTGGTTGGCGGAAGCCCAGGCGAAGAACAGCAGCACCATGAAATGCGTGTACACCACGTGCCGCCGGCGCAGCAGGAAGAACGCGAAGGCCGGGAGCACCACCGCCAGCGCCAGCACGTAAGGCCACTGGTAGGCGTTGGTCAGGTCGAAGGTGTTCCACTCCTGGATATGCTCCTGCAGCGTGACGATATGCTGCTGGTGGTTGGCGATGACCGCGTAGATCTTCCAGCCGTAGGGGTTGACGAGGCTCGCCAGCAGGCCGGTAAAGAAAAGCCCGAGGTGGCGCAGGCCCGCCCGCGGCCGCGCGAAAGCCCCCTTGCCGTAGACGAAAGGCAGCTGCTCCTCGAAGAAAGCGCCGGCGGAGTAAAGGCCTATCAGGGCCAGGCCGTACAGATAGCCGGCGTGCAGGTTGGTCCAAAGCGCGAAGAAAAAGAAGACCGCTGCCGCCGGGCGCCAGCCGGCCGGCAGCCCGCGCAGGCGGGCCCGTTCCAGGAAATAGAGCGTGACCGTGAAGAAGAGCAGCGTGAAATTTTCCGGGCGCAGGTCGCTGTTGGTGACTATGGCGGCGGCGCAGAAGGGCAGCGCCAGCGGCAGCGCGGCGGCGCGGCCGTAAAGAAGGATGACGGCCCGGAAGACCAGCAGGGTGGCCGCCAGCAGCCCGCCCTTGAACAGCAGGAGCGCCCAGAAGCCGCCGGCCTTGTGCAGCAGGTAATACACCACCTGCGTCAGCCACTCAAAATCCACCCACTCGGCCCCGGCGAGCGGCCAGGAGAGGAAATCCGAGGACGGGGGGCGCAGGTGTTCCAGCGCGTACCGCCCGGCCGAGAGGTGCCAGAAGATGTCGGGATTGATGACCGGCAGGAAAAAGACCGTGCAGGCGAAGGCGAAAGCCCCCCAGCCGAGAATATTAACGAGCCTGTCGCGGTTTGGCATCGTCTAATTCTATAAAATAGGCGCCCCCGTTTTTTTAATATAATTAACCCGGGGTAGTAATTGAACCATGTCCTACTACAAAAGATTCAGGGCGGACCTTAAGGGAGCGGCGGCCGCGGGCATTATCACGCCCGAGCAGGCCGCTAAGGTCTGGGAACTGTCCTACTCCGGCCGGCTGTTCGCCTCTTTTAAGGCCGTCCACTGGATAGCCGCGGCCGCCGGCCTGTTCATCGCCCTCGGCGTCATTCTGGTAGCCGCCCATAACTGGGACAAGCTGGGCGCGATGGCCAAGATGGGCGCCTTCCTGCTGCTCTTCGCCGGCGCCGCCGAAGCCTCGCTGCGCCTGGAGGAGAGACCCGCCGCGGCCATCCCGCTGGAAACGCTCTGGTTCTTCATGCCGGCGCTCGGCATAGGCCTGTACGCGCAGATCTTCAACCTCAGCGGGGACCCCGTAAAACCCTACCTGGCCTGGGCGGCCATCTCCGCTCCGCTGGCCGCCTTCTCCCGAAGGCCGCTGGCCGCCTACCTGGTCTCGTTCCTGCTGTTCGCCGTGCTTTTCTGGGGCACGCTCGGTTCTTCCAATATGCTGGCGCTGACCGCCAGCTACGGGAACACGGCGCAGCCGCTGTGGCATTGGGCGCTGGCCCTGGCGGTACTGGCCGGCGGCGCGGCCCTCTACCCGGGCCAGAAACTCGGCATGCCGCTGGGCGCCGCCGCCGTCTGGACCTTCTTCATGCTGGCGGCCGACACCGCCATTAAAGTGCGCTCGGAGGCGCTGGTGCTGCTGGCCGGCATGTCCCTCGCCGTGCTGTGGCTCTCCTGGAGCCGCCGGCCGGACGGGGAAAAGGCAGGCCTGCCGCTCACCGTCTGGACGGCCTCGGTCTACGCCATGACCTTCTTCTGGCACTACAAGCCGCACGCTTATAACAGCTTCCGCGGGACCGACACCGCTTACGGCGCCGCCCTGACCTGGCTCATTTTCGCCGGGGCCCTGCTCACCGCGCTCCTGCGGCCCCAGCGCCTGCTGCCCGAAGGCCGCGAAGAGAATTACGTTGGCAAAGGCCTGCTGGCCGCGTCCATGCTGGGGGCGTTCCTGCTCTTCGGGGCCACCGAGAGCTCGGCCAAACTCCTGGGCGTGCTCGCCAACTTCATCCTGGCCGCTTTCGGCGTCGGCTGCATCATGAGCGGCGCCAGGAATTCCGACGAGAAGCTCATCAACCGCGGCGTCCTGGTGATAACGCTCACCGCGGTCACGCGCTTCGTGGACATTTTCGGCGGCCTGCTCAAGAGCGGCGTGGCCTTCATCGTTACCGGCCTCGCTTTCGCCGCGCTCGCCTACTTCGTGAACCGGGGCCGCAAGGCCCTGATAGAGGCGGTGAAGAAATGACCAGGCTGCGCATCGTACTCGCCGCCCAGCTGCTGCTGTTCGCCGCGTGGGGCGGCTGGCTGCTGTCCTCCAAGGGGACCGTCGCCCCCGAATTCTACCTGGAAACCGTACCGGTGGACCCGCGGGACTTCCTGAGCGGCACTTTCGTGGCGCTCACCTATAAGATCTCCGCCCCTGAGCCATGCCGAAAGGTCATAGGTTCGCGCTCCTTCGCCCAGGTTTACGTAAAACTCGAGGAGGGGCTGTTCTCCGCCACCACGCCAGCCGGCCCCGTAAAGCTTTACGAGGCCACCGACTGCGCCGAGCATCCCGGCGACGGCGTCTGGGTCAGGGCCTCCGTGCAGGGCGGCGGGGCCGGCCCGCTGCGCGCCCTCTACGGCATAGAACGTTTTTATCTCAACGAGAACGACCCTCGCAAGAACGCGGGCAGCGGTTCCGTGGTAGCCAAGGTCAAGCCGGGCCGGCGCAACGCGCTGGTGCTGCTGGACCTCGTACAGAAACTTTAGCCCGCCAGCCGGCGATCCCGCCGTCTACCGCCCGCTGGCGCGAACCGCCCGGGCGGTTTGCCTTAAAAAAGGAGCCCACATGCAGAGAACGCAGGAAATGACCAGCGTGCAGCCCGACTGGGAGAAGTTCCATCCCCTCCCCATCTCCGAGAAGGTCCCGTTCTTCAACAAGGACGGGCGCGTATACGATTGCCTTTTCGCCCAGCAGCTCAACCGCGACCTGCTGACGCTGCTGTTCCGCACGGCCGACCGCCTGCGCGAAGTGACGCAGCACAAGGAAGGCTCCGACTACATTTCCTCGCTGCTCTCGGACAAGCGCGCCATGCTCTACTTCGCGCAGCCTTCCACCCGCACGTTCATGTCTTTCCTGAACGCCTGTCATATCCTGGGCATGAAGACCAGCGAGATCCGCGACACCTCCACTTCCTCCGAGGTAAAGGGCGAAACCCCCGAGGACACCGTGCGCACGTTCTCGAGCTACGTGGACATGATCATCATGCGCCATCCCACGCCCGGCTTCGTGGAGAAGACCGCGTGGCTCATGAACCGCACCGGCCGCCCGGTCCCGATCATCAACGGCGGCTCCGGCAAGGACCAGCACCCCACGCAGGCCCTGCTGGACACCTATACGCTCTACCGCAGCTTCAACGGCGACCTGGACAACAAACATATCGTGATGGTAGGCGACCTCAAGCGCGGGCGCACGGTGCGTTCCCTCTCCTACCTGATGAAGAATTACAACAAGATAACCCTGTCCTTCGTCTCGCCCAAGGAATTCAAGATGGAAACCGACATCCTGGACTTCCTCAAGCGCCACAAGATCCCCTACCAGGAAACCGAGGATTTCAAGGGCGTCATGAAGACGGCCGACGCCATCTACATGACGCGCATCCAGGACGAGCATGACAAGGCCGGTGAGAGCAAGGGCGTGGACTATTCCCCCTTCTACTTCCGCAAGGAGAACCTGAAGGACATTAAAAAGACCTGCGTCATCCTGCACCCGCTGCCGCGCCGCCACGAGATAGAGGTGAGCGTGGACGACGACCCGCGCGCCGTGTTCTGGCGGCAGGAGCGCAACGGCATGTGGGCGCGCGCCGCGCTCATGGCCTACGTCTTCGGCGTGGACGGCAAGATCCGCTAAGCCGCCAGCCAATAAAAAGCCCCCGGGAGGTCCCGGGGGCTTTTTTGCGTCCGTCCGAGGCTTAGTCGCTCAGGATAGAAGGGTCGGCGAAGCGGTCGCGCAGGGCGTTGGCGCTGCCCAGCTGCGAACCGTAGCCGGCCTGCAGGTTGGTATTGTACATGCCGTAGGTGCTGGCGATGTTCTCTTCGCCCTTTATGCGCTTGTCGGTCTGCACGTTGAGCGAAGCGTAGATATCCTTGGTACTGACCAGCTGTACTACCACCTGCAGCATGTTCTCATAGCCCACATTGCTCTTGCTCTTGCCGGCCATGATCTGCGACAGGCGCTCCGCGCGGACCTTCTGGTCCGGGGCGTTGCGCACGCTGGCGATGTCGGCCACCACGGCCGCCACGTTGCGGCAGAAGTTGTTCACCGCGGTGAGAGGGTCGAAAGCGTTCTCCCCGGTCTGCTCGTACTTGGCCAGCAGTTTGCGGGCGGCCTTCCAGTCATAATCTATCTTGCCGGCGGCGTCTATCTTGAAGAGGTGCTGCACCACGCCGACTATCTCCCGCTCCAGGCCGTCCATCACGTTCAGCACGGCCTTCATGAGCACGGCCGGGGGCGCGGTCACTATGTCGCGCACGGCTTCCTTGGTGAAGACCAGGGAGAAGGACATGATGGCGGATTTATAGCGCTTGGTGTCGGGGATGGGGTTGCCGTCCGCGTCCACGGCGGAGGGGTTCAGTTCCTCGGCCGCCAGGCGGGGGAACAGGCTGTTGGTGTCTATCACGAAGTCGTTGTTGACGCCGTTGCCCTGGGTGCCGGCGAACTTCAGGATCTCGTTCATCTCCTCCACCATGCCGCGGGCGTCGCGCTCATCGTGCTTGATGTAGCCTTCGTAGCGCTGGTACACCATGGCGGCGTCCGAGACCACGCCTTCCTTGTTCTCGTAGTTCACCACGTAGAAGTTCTGGTTGGTATTGTGCTTGAAGATCTTGCCGAGGATGGGCACGTTGATGTTGCTGACCGAAGTGTTCCTAGAGGTGTTGTGCACGTGCAGCACCTGGTCGTTGCCCAGGGTCTGGTAGCGGTCGTAGCGCTGGCCGGCGCTGGACTCGCGGTGCAGCAGCACGGGGATCATGGCGTTGAAGGCGTGCGAGTTGCCGGTGAAGTGGTCCGAGCCGGCGAACGTGGCGTTGAGGCCCAGCTCGCTGCCGGCCACCTGCTCCACGTTCTGCAGGGCCTGCGCGCCCTGGGCGGTGTCGTCCATGTCGGAGAAGTCGTTGAAGCGCACGCCCATCTTTATGAGTTTGCGGATAATGCCCAGGTCGCCGTTAAGGAACTCCACCAGCCGGTCCACCTGCGCCGCGTCGGTGGGATCCATCACGAACTCGAGGAGGATCTTCTTGCCCTTCACGCGGCTGGCGGACAGACCCAGCTGGAAGCTCAGATAACGGTTGAATTCTTTGACTATCTGCTTGTTCAGCTCCTTCATGAGCAGGCCTTCGGCTTCGGGCAGGCCGATCAGGCCGGCGTCGAAGGAAGTCCCCACGGAGGCGCCGCCGCTCTTGACGTGGATGCGGTCCAGGCGGACGCGCATGCGCAAGTGCTTCTCGTCCATGCGGTAAAGGGTGACGGAGGGCTTCATTTCGCGGGTGCTGCCCAGCGAGAAGGAGACGGTGGCCCAGGGCTGCACCGCCGCGCCGATGCCGCCGCTGATGCCCACGCGCATGATGGCGGGGAACTTCCAGATCTCGTTGGTCTTCATGCCGGAGATGCGCTTGGCGTTGACCGGCAGGATGGTCTTGACCTGGCGCAGGTCGGCCAGTTTCAGCAGGTTCTTGCAGTACTTGTCCTCGTTGGTCTTGCGCACCACTATGGACTTGCCTTCCAGGGCGCCTGACAAACCGATATTGAAGGAGTTGCCGTCCACGTTGAGGATGTCGCTGAAGGTATGGCCGCCGTGAAGCTTCACGCCCACCTCGTCTATAACGGCGATCTTATTGTCGGGGAACTGCTTCATGTAGCGCTTGAACTTGCCTTCCACCCCGGCTATGCTGCCTATGTCGAAGCTCTGGTCCAGGGGAATCTCCACGTCCTTACAGATGTCGTCGAAAACGTCGGACTTCAGGTCTTCCCAGAAGTGCAGCAGTTCGTTGTTGCCGGTCTGGGGCTGGGCGGGCTGGGCCTCGGGGGCCTTGGGATCGACGGCCTTGGCGGCTTTCATTTCGCCTATCAGGTCGGCCATGGAGCCCCTGTTGGAACCCTCGAAGAAGGAAGCGAACTCGTCCGCGGCGAAAGCCGGGACGGAGGCGACAGAGTTGAGTGAAAGGAAGAACGCCGCGAAGACCGCAGAGGTGGTTTTGTGGTAGTTCATTACCAATAGTTTAACGTAAACGCGGCCTTTTCATAAGAGGCCATAGGCCCAGAGCAGCGCCGTATTAATGCCTACCCGGGGCCTAGGTCTGCGCATAGGCCCTCCCTGGGCCCTCTGGCCCGCATCCCCCCCATCTCATAGGTATTTATATATAAGGGGCCGCGGGGCGGCCCTATCCTAAGGTCAGAGTGTCCCGGTATGCGCCAAGGGGCCAATATCACTACAGCCAGACCAGGGTCAGCCGGACCTCGCAATGCCTGCCAATTCCGTTTTGCCACTTTGCCAGTTTGGACACCCAACAGACATCAACGCCGCACACCTCACCCATCTATCACTGATTCTTTGCATCAATTAATTCGCGCAGATTATTGACTGCCATAAACTCATGGGTTTTCCCGGATTTCGAAACATGGAACAACTTCTTCGCCACCAAATCCAGCAAATCCGTTCGCGCACTCTGGTAAGATATGCTGTGTATTTTTTGGTGATTGTAGATCGAATATATTCTTCCTGGCTTCCTAAGTGCATCAAGAAGCAGCTCTCTCTGCCTTCTATTAAAATCGTCGACACCCCTTAACAGTGTAGCCGCCTGATTGATTTCCGCCTGTTTTTTGTTTATATACCGATGGACCTCTCCTACTGCCAACTGAATTGCCTGAAGATTGAACATTATGAAATAGGTAACATCATTTCCAGCACGCTCTGAATACACAAAGGCCCTGGCGTATTGCTTCCACGCCCGAAGAACCATTCGGGATAGCGACACGAACTCAAATAGCCAATAACCTTTTCTCAATAAATACCAATAAAACACCGCTCTTGCAGTTCTTCCATTTCCGTCAACATATGGATGAATGTACCCTATCCAAAAATGCAGAAGTATGGCTTTTACTACTGGGTGGATAAAATGTCGCGAATCCTCATCGTTCGCGAATTTTAAAAACACATCAAGACGCGCGGGCAATTCATCCCCATTGGGAGGACGATGAATAATATTGTTTTCATCATCATACACACAAACGTCATCATCCTTCGGACTTTGCCGTAACCGACCAGAAGCCGCCTCATCGTCCAAGGTGCCTTCTGTAAGTATTACGTGCAATTCGTTCAGGACTTCAAGGGTAAGAGGATGTTTTTTCAACTCACGGAGCCGCTCCATGGCCCGATAGTTGTTCAAAATCATCTTCTCCGATTTATTGGCCGGAGGACGCCCCGTTCTAAGCATCTCTTTTGCCACTCGCCGTGTTGTTGCAGCACCCTCAATTTGACTTGAGGCAATAGCTTCTTCCATCAATGAACTAACTATATATCGGTCTCTCTCTTGCGGAGACGGGATCTCACCAGTAAAAGATTTTTCGCCTGGATTTTGCCGGTCAATATTATGCAACGTCTCTTGAGCCGAATCTGGCAACCAATACGAGAACGGTTGGGATTTCGTATCCCGCAACGGAATATTTTTCCGCTCACCTATAGCCAAAAACTCTCTCAAAACCCAGGCGATTTCAGGGGTTAACCCAGCAGGCATTTGCCAATATTTAAACTTGCTCCAATATGGGTACTCCCTTATGCTTTTATCGACAAGATTTCTGACTTCTGGCTTTAAAAGTTCTTTTACAACATCGGAATTGTCCTTAAACATTTGGATAAAGTCTGGAGGATTTTCGGGTATTTGCATATATTTATAGCCCTCACTATACACGCTTTCTATGCCAATTTGCGACGAATTAGCACATATTGAATAACATGTACCAAGACATACTAATTTTTAATGGATTAGTATGTGTTGACATAGTATACACTATTTCATACTAATTTGCAATAGATTAGTATGTGCTGACATGTGACACGCACTTTCATACTAATTTGCAATGCATTAGTATGTGTTGACATAGCATACACACTTTCATACTAATTTGCAACGTGTTAGTATGTGCCAACATGGCATACAGGAGTCTATACCGGACACATAGGTTACAATTCTGGCATAGGACCAGGAGGTCACCTATGCCATGGAAGGAATATTCTGTTATGGACGAAAGAATGAAATTCGTGGTAAGGCTGCTGGACGGGGAGCAGATGAGCTCGTTGTGCCGCGAGTACGGCATCTCCCGGAAGACCGGGTATAAGTTCTGGAACAGGTACTGTATGAGCGGCGCGCAATCTTTCGCCGACCGGAGCCGCCGGCCGTACCGCTACGCCAATCAGTTGCCGGTCCAGGTGGAGCACACCATCCTGAAACTGAAGCAGGAGAAACCCCACTGGGGCGCGCCGAAGATCAGGGAACTGATCCTTCGCAAATATCCAGAAATAAAACCGCCCGCCAAAAGCACCGTGCACGCGGTGCTGGACAGGCACGGGCTGGTGACCAGACGCGGCCGCAGAAGGAACAGGGCAACAGGGACGCCGCTGTCGGAGGGGCGGCAGCCTAACGACTTATGGTGCGCGGACTTCAAGGGCGAATTCATGATGGGCGACAGGCGCTACTGCTACCCGCTGACGATAACGGATCAGGCGAGCCGGTACATCTTGGCCTGCGAGGCCCTTGAGACAACCAAAGAGAACCCCTCGTTCGGCGTGTTCGAGCGTGTATTCAGGGAGCGTGGGCTGCCGAGGGCCATCCGTACCGACAATGGCGTGCCTTTTGCCTCGCCTGGGGCGTTGTTCCAGCTCAGTAAACTTTCAGTGTGGTGGTTGAGGCTCGGTATTGATATAGAGCGTATCAAGCCAGGGAACCCGCAGCAGAACGGGCGGCACGAGCGGATGCATCTGACGCTGAAGAAAGAGACCACGAGGCCGCCGGGAGAGAATTTTCTGCAGCAGCAGGCGCGGTTCGACGAATTCGTTGATGAATTCAATAGCGAGAGGCCGCACGAGGCGCTGGGGATGAAATGCCCGGGAGAGGTGTATACGCCCTCGGTAAAGCCATACCGGGGATTGATCACCCCGGAGTATCCGTTCCACGATAAGACGGTCCTGGTGACGCATTGCGGTAGGATCTGCATGGGGAAAAAGAAGATTAATCTGTGCAAGCCGCTGGCCGGGCAGCACGTCGGGATCAAAGAGGTCGGGGAAGGAATATGGCTGGTGACGTTTATGGACTATGACCTGGGGTATTTTGATCTGGAGGATAAAAGATTTGAGCCCATCGGGAATCCCTTTGGGCTCAAAGTGTTACCTATGTATCCGGTATAATATGTTACCGGTGTGTCCGGTATATACCCCTAAAATTTTGGAGCGGGCGAAGGGAATCGAACCCTCGTCTGAACCTTGGCAAGGTCCCGTTCTACCATTGAACCACGCCCGCTTAATGGCGTTACTACCCTAATATTTTACCAAAAAAAGACGCTTTTTAGAACCGGTAAGTCATGGCCGCCCCAACGGCCCCCTCAGGAGACAGGTAAGGCGCGAAGCGTATGGCCTGGGCCGTTGCGGCCGGGGACCGCTTGGCGGACGTGCGCCCGCCGGCAGCGATGGCCTTGCCTATGCCATAGCCCACGGCCAGGCCCAGCGGGTAGTCGCTCGCCCAGTGCACACCGTTATTGACCATCTGGAAACTGAGCGCCGTCAGCAGCGTATAGCCCAGCGGCTTTATATATTTTTTCTCCGGGTAGTTCTCGGCTATCACGGTGAGCGTCATCATGCAGGTGGCGAGGTGGCCGGAGGGAAAAGCGTCGTAGCGCGTGCGGTGCGCCTGAAAATCATTGAAGGACGGGAACATGCGCCACACGCCGCGGTCGGCGGTGGCGGCGCGGGGCGTCTCGCGGCCGGTAACGCGCTTCATCACCTGGGTGGTGAAGCCGGTGACCAGGAGGCCTTCAGCCAGCTGGTGGCCGGTCTGCAGGGCGCGCCAGTCGTCCTTCATCAGGCCGCGCGCTTCAAAATAACCCATCAGGCCCAGGTTCACCCAGCCGTCGCCGATGAAGTAGAAAGCCGAACCCAGGTCACTCGGGCCGCGGAAAACCGAAACCCCGCCGATCCTGAGGTAGGTCTTGGTCTTATCCACGCTGGAGATATTGAGCCGGTCGCCGACGCGGCGCGTTTCTTCGTAGATCTCCTGGTCGTATTTTATCAGCAGGACGGTGGAAGCGCCGATGGCGGCCAGCCACGGCAGGCTTTCCTTGGTGAAGCTCTGCTTTACGAACAAGCCCCAATCGGAGGGCCCGGCGCCTATGGTGCGCCAGAGCCCGGGCTTGGCGTAGGTCAGCGTGGAGCCGTCCTTCAGCGTATAGGTGCGCGAGGCGGCCTCCTGCGCGCGCAGCGGGGCGGCGCAGAAGGACAACAGCAGGAACAGCGCGGCGGCGAAACCCTTCATCCGCGAGCGAGCTTCCATTTGGTGCCTTTCGGGGTGTCCTCTATCAACACGCCCTTTTCGGCGAGGGCTTTGCGGAGTTCGTCGGACTTCTTCCAATCCTTGTTCTTGCGGGCCAGCTCGCGCTCGGCGATGAGCGCCGCGGCCTCGGCGGGAAGTTCCCCCTCCTCTTTCGCCTTGAAGAGGTCCAGCGCGGTGACCTCCTCGGCCTTCAGCGCGAAAGCCAGGCGCTGCGCGGCCGGGACGGAGCCGTCCTTGAGGGTTTCCCACAGCACGGCGAGGGCCGCCGGCAGGTTCACGTCGTCGGCCAGGGCGGCCTCGAAGTCCTTGAAATATTTCGCCTCGCGGTCCAGCGAGTGCGTGGCCGTGCCGGCCTCCGCCTTCACCTTCTGCGCGAGTGTGCGCAGGCCGTCCAGGCCGCGTGCGGCCGCCTCCACGCCTTCCCAGGTGAACTCGAGCTGCTTGCGGTAATGCGTGAGCAGGCAGTAATAACGGTAGGCCAGCGGGTCGTAGCCTTTTTCCGGAAGTGTGGAGGTAGTGAGGAAATCCCCGGCGCTTTTAGACATCTTCCCTTCATCCCCGGTCACCAGAAAGCGCGCGTGCATCCAGTAATTAGCGAAAGGCTTGCCGCTGGCGGCCTCGCTTTGGGCTATCTCATTGGTATGGTGCACCGCCACGTGGTCCTCTCCGCCCCAGTGGATGTCTATGGTCTCGCCCAGGTGCTTTACCGCCATGGCGGAACATTCCATATGCCAGCCGGGGAACCCGCGGCCCCAGGGAGAATCCCACTCCATCTGCCGCTTCTCGCCGGGGGCGGCGAATTTCCAGACGGCGAAATCGGCGGGGTGGCGTTTCTGGGCGTTGGCCTCCACGCGCGCGCCTTCCTTGATGCCTTCCACGTGGGCCTTACCCACGAGCTTGCCGTAGTCCGACAGCTTGGCCGTATCAAAATAGACCCCGTCTCCCGGAATGTCATAGGTGTAGCCCTTCTTCTCCAGGACCAGCGCCATATCTATCATTTCTTTTACATAATCGGTAGCCGGGCAGAGCACGTCCGGAGGCAGGCAGTTAAGCGCCTTGTAGTCCTTGAAAAAAGCTTCCGCGTAGAACCTGGCGACTTCCCAGGCGGTCTTGCCTTCGCGCTTGGCGCCCAGCTCCATCTTGTCCTCGCCGGTATCGGCGTCGGAGGTAAGGTGGCCCACGTCGGTGATGTTCATGACGCGCTTGACCTTCCAGCCGAAGAACTTCAGCATCCGCACGAAGGTATCCTCGGTGATATACGTGCGCAAGTTGCCTATGTGCGCGTAGTGGTAAACGGTGGGCCCGCAGGTATAAATGCCGACCTCGCCCGCCTTCAACGGTTTAAAGAGTTCTTTCTGCCTGGTAAGAGTGTTGTATATCCTGAAGTCCATACGATGTTCCTTACTCCTGCTGCCTGGCGGCGAGCGCCTTTCCTATCCTCAGTTCCAGTTCGCCGAAAAATTCCGCGCAGAGCCTCTTGCCCGCCAAGCGGGGACCGCCTTCCTGCACCAGGCAGGAAACCTCTATCTCCGACAGCGGGTAGGCCGCGCCCTTAGGAGAGAGTGAGTAAGCGAAAAAGCCGGTCCCGTCGGCGTGAGCCCTGGTCACGGTCTCGTAGCTGGAGGAAAGGATGCCCTCCAGCTCCGCCTCGAACTCCGGGTCGGGGGTTTTAAACAGCTTGAAGCTCTGCCGCTGCATGGCCACCGCGGCGCCGTCCTTAGCGGGCCGCAGCCCGCCGCCGCCGCAGGCGCAGAGCAGGGCGGCGCAGGCGCCGGCTAAAAAAAGCTTTATCCTCATTTCACCACGCTGGCGGCGGCGTAGCAGACCATAGCCTCGCCGTGGCCGATGTCGCCAAGCCCTTCGCGGCTCTTGGCCTTCACGCTCACGTCGCTCTTGTCCAGTTTCAGTATTTTCGCCACGGAATCCCGGATGGCCTCGTAATGCGGCTTGAGCTTGGGCTCCTCGGCCACTATGGTGATATCCACGTTGACGATCCTGGCTTTTTTGGAGGCCAGCACTTCCAGGGTCTTCTCGGCGATCTCTATGCTCGAGATGCCCATGATGGTCAGGTCGGTAGGCGGGAAATAGACGCCTATTTCCCCGGCGGAGATGGAGCCCAGCAGGGCATCGCAGACCGAGTGCAGCACCACGTCGCCGTCGGAATGGCCGAGCAGCCCCTTGGTGTGCTCTATCTTGATGCCGCCGAGTATCAGCGGGCGGCCCTCCACCAGGCGGTGGATGTCGTAGCCGAAACCGGCGCGGCTCACCGGCATCTTAATGCGGCCCGTCGCGGTTTTTTCTTTTTCGTCTTTCATAAAAGCCTCCGCTATGATCAGATCTTCGGGGGTGGTCACCTTGATGTTGCGGTAGCTGGACGGCACCACCGCGGCCTTGATCCCCATCTCTTCCAGCACCTGCGACTCGTCCGAGTAATCCTTGCCCGCGGCCGCCCTTTCCAGGAGCCCGGCCAGCACCGCCCTGCGGTAGCACTGCGGCGTCTGCACCGCCATCAGCGAGGAGCGCGGCGGCGTCTTTTCGAAGGATTTGCCGTCCCCCGACACGGTCTTCACCGTGTCCTTGAGCGGCACCGCCGGCACCGCGGCACCCGCCGCCTCGGCCCCGGCCAGGCAGGCTTTTATCAGGGCCGCGTCCGCGAAGGGCCTGGCGCCGTCGTGTACGGCCACCAGCTCCGCCCCCGGGCTCACCAGCCTGAAAGCGTTGCGCAGGGATTCGGTGCGCGTCTCCCCGGCCGGCGCGGTCTTTACCCCGGCCCGGGCCCAGGCCGGGCCGTACTTCTTTAAATTCTCCGGGCCGAGAGCGAGCACGATCCCGTCGAACAGGCCGCTGGAGGCGAAGGCCTCCACTGTCCATTCGATCATCGGGCGCCCGGCCAGCGGCAGGTACTGCTTGTCGCCGCCCATCCGGGTCCCCGAGCCGCCGGCCAGTATTATGGCCTCGGCGGCGGATGTTTTCTTTCTTGCCGGCACGTTAACCTCAGGGCAGCTTGGGGCCCTGCTGCGCCGACTTCCCCTTCACCCTCGTGAAAATTATGCGGCCCTGCGAGGTCTGCAGGATGGACTGCACCACGGCGTCCACCTTCTTACCTATGAACTCGCGGCCGTCCTCGATGACGATCATGGTGCCGTCGTCGAGGTAGCCCACGCCCTGCTCCTTCTCCTTGCCTTCCTTCATCACGAAGACGCTGGTGTCCTCGCCGGGCAGCACCACCGGTTTAAGGGCGATGGCCAGGTCGTTGATGTTGAGCACGGTCACGTTCTCGAGCGCGGCCAGTTTGTTGATGTTGAAATCTATCGTGACGATGGAGGCGCCCAGTTCCTTGGCGATGGTCACCAGTTTCATCTGGTTATCCTGGACCTCGCGGATGTCGCGGTCTATCACGCGGAACGGGATATCGCGCGATTCCTGCAGGCGGGCGAGAATATCCAGGCCGCGGCGGCCCTTGGCCCGGTTGATGGGCTCGGAAGACTCGGCCAGCGCGTGCAGTTCCTGCACTATGAAGCGCGGCGTGATGATGCCGCCGGTGATGAAGTGGGTGTCGCAGATGTCGAGCACGCGGCCATCCACGATGGCGCTGAGGTCCAGCACCTTCATGTTCTTGCCGCCCTTGCGGCCCAGCGACAGGATGTTCTTGTCCAGATCGTCGAGCTCGGGGATCTTCTTGACGCTGACTATCATGCCCAGCAGGGCCAGCGCGTAGCGCACTATGATGTTGTAGCGCAGCCACAGGGCGCTGAAGCCGTCGTTGTCTATCTGGAACACGGTGTAGTCGAGCAGTTTGGACAGGATGATGCCCACCACCGCGCCGATGATGCCGATAATGAGCGAGAACAGGCTGACGTTCTCGAAGACGTACTCGATGCCGATTATGACGAGGCCTATAAGCACGCCGAAAGCGACGCCCTTAAGGTCCTTTGACACGGTCAGCCAGGTCAGCACCGGGGTGCCGAGCAGGGCGACCGCCCTGAAGATCCATACTATCATGTTAGCTCCTTATTACTGCTTGCCCGCCTTCGCGGGGGTTAATTTTACCAGGGCGGCGTACAGCGCGCCCATATCCCGGACAACCTCCAGGCGCAGGCCCTTGAACCGGGCCTCGTCCTTTTTAGGCTGCCGCGGGATGAAAGCGGTCTTGAACCCGAGGCGCTCGGCCTCGGCCAGGCGCCGGTCCATGAAGCCCGGGCTGGAAGCCTGCGCCAGGATGCCCACCTCGCCGATGAACACGCAGTCGGGCGGCAGCGGGATATCCTTGGCGGAACTCACGAGCGCGGCGCAGAAAGCCAGGTCCAGCGCCGGGTCTTTCAGCTTGATGCCGCCCTGCAGAGACGCGAACACGTCCATCTCGTCGAAGCGCAGGCCCACGTTCTTCTCCAGCGCGGCTATGAGCATCTGCGCGCGGTTGAGGTCCAGGCCGGTCACGGTGCGGCGCGGGTACGGCAGGTAGGACCTGGCCGCCAGCGCCTGCAGTTCGGCGAGCATGGGGCGCGCGCCCTCGAAAGCTATGGTGAAGGCCCGGCCGGCTATGGCTTTGTCGCGGTCCGACTCGGCCAGCATCAGGCCCGCTTCTTCCACCGAGCGCAGCCCCTTGGCGGTCATCTCGAAGATGCCGGTCTCTTCCACCGGGCCGAAACGGTTCTTGTGCGGGCGCAGCACGCGGAAGGCGTTGTTCTTCTCCGCGTCGAAATAAAGGACGGTGTCCACTATGTGTTCGAGCACCTTGGGGCCGGCGAGCGAGCCTTCCTTGGTGACGTGCCCCAGCAGGAACAGCGGCGCGCCGGCGGCCTTCACGGTCTTGAGCAGTTCGGAGGCGCATTCACGGATCTGCCCCACGGAGCCGGGACTGCCCACGAACTCCGGGTGGTAAACGGTCTGAATGGAATCTATCACGAGGAAAGCCGGCTTTATCTTGCGGAACTCCTCTATGATGCGCGCGAGGTTGGTCTCGCTCATGAGGTAAACGTTGTCGGCCCGGGCGCCCAGGCGCTCGGCGCGCGAACCCACCTGCCCCAGCGACTCCTCGCCAGACACGTAAAGCACCTTGCCGGCCGCGTAGGCCCCGGCCGCCAGCGCCGCGCAGGTCTCCAGCGTCAGCGTGCTCTTGCCTATGCCGGGCGGGCCCGCCAGCAGCACCACCTGGCCCTTCACCAGGCCGCCGCCCAGCGCGCGGTCCAGCTCGGCCAGGCCGGTGGCGGCGTGTTCGGCCTTCATGGCGCGGGCTTCGGAAAGCTTCACGGGCGCCTCGGAAAAATCGGTGAGGCCGCGGGCCTTGGCGGCCGCCTTGGTCAGCACTTCCTCCGCCTCCTCCACCAGCGTGTTCCAGCCGCCGCAGCCGGGACATTGCCCGGCCCATTTAGCGGAGGCTTGGCCGCACTGCTGGCAGCGGTAGACGGTCTTGAGCTTCATGTTATTTCGCGGACGCCCCTAAAGCGGCGAAGCCGAAGAGGTACTTTATGTCCTTATCCTCGAAGAGCACCCGGGTGGTATAGTTCACGCGCTTGGTCTCGGCCAGGTCGTTCACGCGCAGGCCGGCGGAGATATAGCGGTTGACCGCCACCTCGGCGCCCACGTCGTAGCGGGGGTCGTTGAAGGAGCGGTCCTTGATGCGCCGGTTGCGGCCGAACTCCGAGCCTTCCGCGAACAGGGTGAACCGGTCCCACTTGGAATTGAAGAAAGGCCGCCAGCGCGCGCCGGCCCCGCCGGAGCCGCGGATGACTCCCGCGTACAGGTCGAAGGCCTTTATCTCCCAGCCAAGGCGCGCGTCCACGGTGTTCATCACCTCGTAGTCCGTGCCCTTGGCCACGTCCTTGGTGTTCATCATGTTGGCGCCGCCGAGGTAGTAGTAGCGGCCCTCGCGCGGGGAGATCTTTACGCCGAAATCGCTCTTGGAGCCCTTGGCCAGCGGCTCGTACTTGTAGTCCCATTTGAGATAGGTGCGGAAGCCGCCCACCCGCGCCAGGGCGTCCTTCACGGAAACGCTCGCGTCCTTGAGGTTGGAAATGGCCTCGTTGACGTTGTTCTTCATCTTGGCGTCGGACACCAGGGCGCCGGCCACGCCGTCGCCGCGGTTGACCTTGTCCACTATCTCGTCGGTCTTGCGCAGCACCTCGTCCAGGCGCGCGGTGATGGAATCCATGCGCTCAATGGCTTTCTCGGCGTGCGGCTGGCTGTTGGCCACCAGGTCGTTGACGTTGGCGGTGATGTCGCGCAGGTTGTCCAGGATCTCCTGCATGCTCTTGGCGAGCTTGCCCTCGCCGCGGATATCCATGACGAGGGACTCCATGCTGGCCACGGCGCGGGCCACGGCCTTGTCGAGGGGCACTATCTCCTCGCCCAGCACCGTCTCCCCCGCCTCTACGCGGCCCAGGGCCGGGGAGCCCTGGTCCACCTGCAGGAACTTGGAGCCGATGACGCTGGTGGACCCCACGGAAAATTTGGCGCCGCGGTAGATCTTTACGCCTTCCTGGATGGCCAGCTGCACCACCACTTTGTCGTCCTTGAGGTAGATCCGCTTTATCTTGCCCACCTCTACGCCGGAGAGCTTGATGGTGGCTTTATCCGGCAGGCCGGCCACGTCGGAAAATTCCGCGTTGATGGAATAATAGCTCTGGAAGGAATAATCCCCCAGCAGGAAAAGCGCGGCCCCGAAAAGGATAGAGCCGGCCAGCACGAACAAACCGACCTTCATCTCGCCGTTCATGTCGTCCTTTGCCTAATGATATCTATATACGATATCCATTATATAAAAAAACCCCCTTTTGGGGGGCGGCAGGCCTGCAAGTTCGCGGGTGCCGAGGGTATGCCTTCCTCGGGCACACGGTCGCGCACACCGTGCGCGCCGTTTATCCCTCAGCCCTCGCGCTTGCGCAAGCTCGGGCTTCCGGGAAATCCCTCGGAAGGCATACCCTCGCCGCCCGCTCCTGTTATTCAGCCTGCCTGTCGGTCCGGCCGGGGCAGGGAGCTAAGGAGCAGGCGTGTTCCCGCAGTGAGCGTTAGGGCGCAGGGCCAAGTGCCGGAGCGGACGGCCTATCATTAAGGCCGCGGCGGCGCTGTCTGAGCCGAGCACTGTGTGCGAGGCGAGTTCGACGCCGGCGGAGGCACGCCGGCCCTATCAGCCGCGCCCGCTCAGCGAACGAAGGGAATACGCCTGCGACTATTTGCGGGAGAGGTGGGAGATCTCCATGAATTCTTTCACGGCGGGGTTCTCCGACTGGCGGAACTTGGCGGGCTCGCCCACTTCCACGAACTTGCCGCCCGTGAGCATGGCCACGCGGCTGGAGATCTCAAGGGCCAGGTTCAGGTCGTGCGTCACCACTATGGACGTGATGCCCAGCTTGGCGCGCATGTCCGTAATGAGGTCCTTCACCATGCCCGTGGTCACCGGGTCCAGGCCCGTGGTGGGCTCGTCGTAAAGCATGTACTTGGGCGAGGGCGCTATGGAGCGCGCCAGCGACACGCGCTTCTTCATGCCCACCGAAAGCTCCGCCGGCTTGAGGTGCTCCACGTCCTTAAGGCCCACCAGCGCAAGCTTCTCTTTGACGATGCGCGGGTAATCGCTCTTCGGGGTGTCGGTCAGGTACTTCAGCCCGAAAGACACGTTCTCCAGCACGGTCAGGGAGTCGAACAGTGCCCCCTCCTGGAACAGGTAGCCGAAATTGCGCCGGATCTTGGCCAGCACGAACTCGTTCTTGGCCGCGGCGATGTCCTGCCCGTCCACCAGGATCTCCCCGGAGTCCGGCCGGAGCAGGCGGATGAGGCATTTTATGAACGTGCTCTTGCCGGTGCCCGACGGGCCTATCACGCTGAACAGTTCCCCCTCCCGGATCTCGGCGGAAATGCCGTCTATGACCTTGCGGCCGGGGAAATTCTTTACGAGGTTGCGGATCTCTATCATATGCCCACCGCCACCAGCGCCGCGCTTATGAAGTAGTCCAGCACCATCACCAGCACCATGCTCACCACCACCGCCTCCGTCGTGGATTTACCCACGCCCTCGGCCCCGCCGCGGGTGTTGAGCCCCTTGTAGCAGCTCACGGTGGCGATCATGAAAGCGAACACGTAGGTCTTCAGGAAGCCGTGCATGAAGTCGCCTATCTCCAGATAGGTGAGGATATCGTCGAAATACACCGAGCTGGGAATGCCCAGCTTCACCATGCCCACTATGCAGCCGCCGAACACGCCGATAAAATCAGCGAACACGGTCAAGAGCGGCAGGGTTATGAGGAAGGCCAGGTAGCGCGGCACCAGCAGGTAGCGCGTGGGGTTGGTGCCCAGCGTATAGAGCGCGTCTATCTGCTCGGTCACCTGCATGGTGCCTATCTCCGCCGTCACCACCGCGCCGGCGCGGCCGGCCACTACTATGGAGGTCAGCACCGGGCCCAGCTCTTTTAGCATGGAGAAGGCCACCATGGTGCCTATATAGAGGGGCTCGTTAAAAAGGTTCTTGGTGGACTGCCCCATCTGCAGGGCCAACACCATGCCGGTGAAGAAACTGGTGAGCGCGGTGACCGTGAAGGAATCCACTCCGATCTTAACGGCCTGCTTGGCCACTTCGCCGGCCTCGAACTTGGCCCGCACCAGCCAGAAGGCCACCGACTTGATCATGAGCGCGGCCCCGCCCAGCGCTTCCGCCAGGTTCAGGAACTCATGTCCTATCTTTTCCGTCACGCAATATTTCATTCGGCGTAAACCCTCGGCACGCGGCCCGACACCAGCGTGACGATCTCGTAGGTTATGGTGCCGGCGATGTCGGCCAGTTCCTGCGCGGTTATCTCTTCCGTTCCCTGGCGCCCGAGCAGCACCGCCTCGGACCCGACGGCGGCGTCCTTTACCGCGGTGACGTCCACCATGGTCATGTCCATGGTCACGTTGCCCAGCACGCGGCAGCGCCTGCCGCCTATCAGCACGTCGGCCTTATTGGAGAAGCGGCGCAGGTAGCCGTCGCCGTAGCCCGCCGGGATGGTGGCTATCTTCATGGGCCGGTCCGCCCTGAAGGATTTGTTGTAGCTGATGAAAGCGCCCTCGCGCACGTTCTTGATGAAAACTATCTTGGTCTTCAGCGTCATGGCCGGCTCGAACCCGTCGGCCAGGCCGTAGGCGGCGATGCCGCAGCGCACCATGTCGAAACGGCTCGCCGGGATATTCACCGCGGCGCAGGAGTTGGCCGCGTGGAAGGTGAGGCCGCGCGCGCCGCGCTCTTTCAGCTCCTTCACGGTCTCGCCGAAAAAGCCGAGCTGTTCGGCGGTGTACGCCGGGTCCGTGTCGGCGCTGGAAAGGTGGGTGTACATGCCGGCCACCGCCACCGCGCCGGACCCCTCGAGCTCGTCGTAAATTTTAAGCACGGAGGGTCGGCGGGCGCCTATGCGGCCCATGCCGGTCTCCAGCTTGATATGGCAGACCGCCTTCTTGCCCAGCTCCTTCGCGGCTGCCGTCACCTGGCGGGCGGCGTCGAGGCTCGCGATGGTCACCATGAGGTCGGCGTTTATGGCTTCCACGAAACTTTCGAAGGGGTAGAGGCTGCCCAGCACCAGCACCGGGCTGATGACGCCGCTTTCGCGCAGGGCCAGGCCCTCCTCCACGGAGGAGACGCCGAAGCCCCAGCACAGGGCCTCGCGCTCGGCCAGGCGCGCGAGCGGCAGGGCGCCGTGGCCGTAGGCGTTGGCCTTCACCACGAACAGCACGCGCGCGGGCGCGGCGGTGCGCTTTAATTTTTGCAGGTTCTTTCTTACGGCGGAGAGCCGTATTTCGGCGACGGTCGGCCTGAGGGTGGTGGCCATGGGCGCTTGCGCCGTCGTCAGAAGACGGCCTCTTCCGGCACCGCGGTCTCCATGGCGGAGACGGTCAGGTTCTCGAACTTGGTGTACTCGTGGAAGAACGCCAGGTCCACGTCGCCCACGGGGCCGTTGCGCTGCTTGGCTATGATGAGCGTGGCCTTGTTCTTCAAAGTCGGGTCTTCGCGCTTGTAATATTCCTCGCGGTGGATCATGCCCACCACGTCGGCGTCCTGCTCTATGGAACCGGAATCGCGCAGGTCGGAGAGCTGCGGGCGGTTGCCTTCGCGGCCCTTGTCCTCGCTGCGGCGGTTAAGCTGGGAAAGCGCTATCACCGGGACTTCCAGGCTGCGGGCCAGGTCCTTGAGCAGGCGCGAGATCTCGGCCACTTCCTGCTGGCGGCTCTCGGTGCGGCCGGCGCCGCGGATGAGCTGCAGGTAGTCGATGACGATGAGGCCCAGTTCCTTGCCCTCGTTCTTGAGCTGGCTCACCAGCTTCCTGGTCCGGTTGCGGATGTCCAGGATGGTGAGGCCGGGCGTGTCGTCGATGTAAAGCGGGGCTTCCGCGACGGTGGCGGTGTAGCGGGTGAGCTGGGGCCAGATGTCGCGCGGCAGGCGGCCGTTGCGCACGCCGCCCAGGTTGGCCCGGGCCGCGGAGCAGATGAGGCGCTGCATGATGGAGTAGCGGTTCATTTCCAGCGAGAAGAACGCGGTGGGGAACTTCTTCTCCACGCAGGCGTGGTAGGCCATGTTCAGCGCCATGGCGGTCTTGCCCATGGACGGGCGGGCCGCGAGGATGATCAGGTCCGATTTCTGGAAGCCGCCGGTCATGTCGTCGAGCTTGGTGAAGCCCGTGGGCACGCCGGTGATGGCGGAATGGTTGGAGTAGAATTTTTCTATGCGGCCCAGGGTCTCGGTGGCCAGCGACGCCGCGTTGGCGAAGCCGTGGTCCGTGTTCTTCTGGGCTACCGAGAGCACCTGCGCCTCGGCGAAATCCATGATCTTGCTGACGTCGTCCGATGCCTCGAACGACTTTTCCACCACGGCGGTGGACACGCGGATGAGCTCGCGCAGCAGGGCCTTCTCTTTTACGATATTGGCGTAGGCGTTGGTATGGGCCGCGGTGGAGACCTTCTCCATGAGATCGGCCAGGTACTTATTCCCGCCCAGTTCCTCCAGGCGGCCGCTCTTCTTGAGCTCCTCGGACAAAGTGACCACGTCCACCGGCAGGTTGCGCTGCCGCAGGTCCATGATGGCTTCGTAGATCTTGCTGTGGGTGTCGCTGTAGAAGTGCTTGGGCTGCAGGATCTCGGCCACGCTGTCCATGACCTCTTTCTCAATGAGCATGGCGCCGAGAACGGCCATTTCCGCCTCGGTGGAATGTGGAGGAACCTTGTTGTAGGCCATATGCCCCCCCTGCAGGGCTGGGAGATTTTAAGCCCGGGCCGGGCGTTGAAGCCGGACCCGGGCGGTAGACGTCTTAAGAAGCGCTTACTTGCTCTGGGCCGAAACGGCGACCTTGATCTTGGCCGTGATGTCGGGCTTCAGGGCGATCTCGACTTCGAAGGTGCCCACGGCCTTGATGGAAGCCGGCAGGCGGATCATGTCCTTGTCTATCTCCATGTCGGCGGCGGCCAGGTTCTTTATGATGTCGCTCTTGGCCACGGACCCGTACATGACGCCCTCTTCGGAAACGGGGCGGGAGAAGGAAAGGGTGATGGCGGACAGGCGCTTGGCCAGTTCCTTCAGGGCGGAATCCTCGGAGGCCACGCGCTTGGCGCGCTTGTCGGCGGAGTTCTTCCAGGCCTTCAGGGCGCCTTCGGTGGCGGCTTCCACCAGGCCGCGGGGCATGAGGAAGTTGCGGGCGTAGCCGTCTTTCACGGTCTTGATCTCGCCGGAACGGCCGAGGTTGTAAATGTCTTTCTTGAGTATGACTTTCATTTTAGTGCTCCGTTAGCCGTTGTAGGGCATGAGGCTCAGGTTGCGGTTGATCTTCACGGCCCTCATGATCTGGCGCTGATGCTTGGCGCAGGCGCCGGTGATGCGGCGGGAAAGGATCTTGCCGGTGTCGGTGCAGAAAGTTTTCACGATCTGGGCCTGCTTGTAGTCCACCAGGTCTATGTGCTCGGCGCACAGGCGGCACACCTTGCGGCGCGGGGCGAACCTGCGGCCGCCGGGGCGGCGCGGGCCGGGACCGGCGTGAGGACCGGCGTGGGGCCGGGGGGCCGCCGCTGCTTCGGCCGGCTTGGGGGTGGTTTCTTTGTTCTCCATAATGTTTGCTCCTACTGGTTTTAGAAAACGAATTCTTTAGAACGGCACTTCTTCTATGCCGGAGGGATCGCTCTTGGGCTCCGCGTCCGCGGAAACCTCTTCGGCCTCGCCCTTGGGCGCGGCTTCGGCGCCGCCCTGCTCGCCGTACGCCATCAGCTGCACGCGGCGGGCGGTGACCTTCATCTCTTTGCGCTTCTGGCCGGTTTTGTCCGTGTACTCGGAAGCGGTCAGGCGGCCTTCGATGAGCACCGGGCTGCCCTTCTTCATCTTGTCCTTGCAGCGCTCGGCGGCGGGACCCCAGACGGTGACCGGCACGAAGGTGGTGTCGTCCTTCCATTCTCCGGAAGCCTGGTCCTGGTAGCGCCGGTTCACGGCGATGGAGAGGGAGACCACGCCCTGCTGCTTCTGCGTGAAGCGCAGCTCGGGATCGCGGGTCAGCCTTCCGGCTATCATGACCTGGTTGATCTCAGGGATCTTTAAGTCCATAGTGTCCCCCGTGAGGGCCGCTTAAGCTTTCTTTACAGGCTGTTCCACGGTCGCCTTCATCATCAGGGCGCGCAGAACGGTTTCCTGCAGTTTCAGGCTGTGGTTGATGGCCTTCACGCTTTCCGGCGCGGCCTTCACCTTCATGTAAACGTAGAAGCCGTCGCGGTTCTTGCCCACGTTATGGGTGAACTTCTTGCGGCCCAGCCTGTCCTCGGCGAGCACTTCGCCCTTTTCGTCGGTCAGGATCTTTTTGGCCTTTTCCACCGCTTCCCCGACTTCGGCGTCGGTCAGCTGGGGATTGATAATCAGCATTAACTCATAGGTATTCATAGTAGGTTAATAATAGCAAATCAGCGGGGGGGTTTACAACCCGGGGGCGCAGACCAGGATCTGCTTGCCGGCCTCGGCCGAGAAGGGGCGGCGCCTGAAATCGCCGTAGCGCCTGAGCACTTTAAAGCCGTTGTAGTGGACCAGCGCCAGCAGCTCTTCCGGGAAAAAGCAGCGCAGATTAAGGCTTTTTTTAAGGGTTTTACCCGTCTTTTCGCTGCGGTAATGCCAGGTCAGCCGCGAGGTCTGGGCCGCCTTATCATAGGAATACTGCTCGTTCACCAGCATTTTCCCCTCCCCGGACGGGTCCGGGTAATAGGCCACCGGCAGCAGTTCCTCGGGGTCGCGGGTGAAAAAGCGCGGCTCCGGGTTAAAGACGTCGAAAATAAAGAGCCCCCCCGGCGCCAGGTGGCGGGCGACGGAGGCGAACAGGCCCTCCAGGTCCTCGCGGCGGCCGAGGTGCTGCATGGAATTAAAGGCCATGAAGATGAGCTTGAATTTCTTCCCCAGCGCGAATTTCCTTGCGTCCCCGCGCAGGAAATGGACCTGCAGCCCGGCCGCGGCGGCCTTGGCCCTGGCCCGGGCCAGCATGGCCGGGGAATAGTCCAGTCCGGTTATCTCAACGCCGGACTTCCTGAGCGGGATGGTCAGGCGGCCGGTGCCGCAGGCCAGCTCCAGCACGGCCCCCCGCGCCTTTTTAGCCGCGGCGAGGTAGAAAGGGAAATCATCCTGGTAGGGCTGGTTGAAGGCGTCGTACTGGTCCCCGTCCCAATAGACCTCGGAGCCGTCGGCCAGCTTATGCGCGGCCATCGCCTCAGCTCCCCTTCAGGGCGGCCTGCAGCCGCCGGACGCCGGCCAGGGTCTCCTCCCGCTCGCGCAGGAGCATGGCGGCGACGGCTTCTTTGAATTCGGGTTTATTGAGTTCCTTGAGCAGGCCGGCGTACACCCGCACGGTCAGCTCGGAGCGGGTCACGTGCGTCCGGAGGGCGGCCTCCAGGGAGCGGGCGGGCGCCGCGGCGCGCTGCCTGAACCCGGTGCCTTCCTTGAAGATCTTGCCCAGCTCCTTGAGCCGCTCGCGCTTCTCGTCGGCCAGTTTGCCGAACAGGGCCTTCATTTCTTCTCCGACGCGGGGATCGCCGCCGAAGGTCTCGGCCTCCTCGCCGAATGAGGTCACGTCGTCCATCTCGTTGTAGATCGCCGTGCGGATAAGTTCTTTGAATGTCATAAATTTTAAAGTTCCGTGACCGCGACCTTCACCACGATCTTTGCCACCCGGGCCGGGGCGCCGGCCGCGAGCCGCGGGGCGTGGGCGTCCTCCGGGTAGAGCACCGCGAGCTGTCCCGCCTCCAGCCGCACCGGGGTCCAGCCGCCGGCCGCCTCGCCGAAGCAGACGTCCTTGTCCGCGTCATAAGGTTCGTCCACGCGCACAAAACCCAGCGGGACCCAGCCTATGACCTCGGCTCCGGAGGCGATGAACTGTACGTCGACATATTTGCGGTGGGCCTCGAACCGGGGGCGCTGCGCGGCCAGCGTTTCGTAGCGCTGCACCAGCGCGAAAACTTTATCCCCGTCTATGCCGTGGCGCCCGTCGGGCAGGTTTGCGGCGCCCGGCCGCTTCAGGAAGTCGATGGCTTTCCGAAGGCCGCTCCCGCCAGGCGCCTGGCGGGCCGCGTCCTCCAGCTTAACGGCTATCATGGCGGTTCCCGGCTAGTAAGCCAGCTCCTGCGAGATGGCCGGCTCGAAGATGCGCTGCTCGTGGTATTCTTTCAGGGTTTTCAGGAAGATCCTGAAGTCGAAAATGTAGGCGAAATGCCAGGTCTTGAGGCTCTTCAGGAAGAACAGGTCGCGCAGGGCCTCGGGGCGCAGCGAATGGTCCTGCTCGGCCGCCTTCTTCACCCTGGCCTCCAGCGCCACGGTCAGGCCGTCCTGGCGCACGTTCTTGTCGGCGGCCTTTATCTCGTTGGAGAAATAATCGTTCCGGGCCCAGAGGTTCATCCAGGCGCCCACGTTGCGCGGCTTGGCCACGTAGGCCTGCAGCTGGCCGGTGTTTATCTCCAGCTCCATGAAGAGCTCCATCCACCAGTGGCCCGGCACCAGCGGCGAGCCCAGCGTTATGAATTTTTCTATGCGCACTTCGGGGCTGGAGGCGGCGAGGCGGTGCAGCACGGTATGGGCCAGGACGGTGCCCCAGCTGTGGGCCACCAGGTACACGGGCCGCCCCTCGGCCTTGGCCGCGGCGAAGATCTTCTTTATCTCTTTTTCCACCACGGGCAGAGCGGCGGCGCTCTCCTCGGGATCGCGCGACCAGCGCACGGGGACTATCTCATAGCGGTCCGCGGGCAGCACTCCGGCCAGGCGCGCGTCCAGGTAATTGTCCGGCTGGCGCTTGTAAAATTCGGCCAGTTCGGCGTCCTTGCCCACGCTCGAAAGGCGCTCGTCGAACAGGCGCTCGTCGAGCTTGCCCCCCGGCCTGAAGTGCGCGATTATCGCCTTGAAATAAGCCAGCTCCAGCTTCCCGAAGCCGACCTCGGTGAAATCCACTCCCACTATGGAAATGACCACCGGCCTGGCCAGGGCCGTGGGGGCGGGGGCGAGCGGCTCGGCTACGGCCGGCGCCAGCGCGGCCCCGGCGTTGTCAAAGCCGGTAAAGGCCGGAAGGGCCGGAGCGGCCGCGGCGGGCGCGGCGGCAAGCAGGGAAAAAAGGAGACTTATAAGGGAGGCTTTCATTCAGGGCTATTATATAAATTATGCGGCCCGGTCAACCGCCGCGCGGCGCCGGACGGTCTCCAGGCGCTCCAGGTCCCCTATGTCGCACCAAAAACCGGACTTATCTTCAAAACCCTTTATCCGCTCCCCGGCCGCCGCCAGCCGCAGGTAGACGCCGGTTATGGAGAAGACCCCGCTCTCGGTCATTTTGTCGAAGATCCCAGGCGAGATCACCTGGATGCCGCTGAAGGCCAGCGGGCGCAGCCGCTCTCCGGCCGCCTCGCCCTCCCTGCCGCGCAGGGCCATGTTACCGTCGAACAGCAGGCGCCGTTTGGACCCCCGGTCGCGCACGGCCAGCGTGGCCAGGGCCCCGGCCGCGGCGTGCGCCCGGTAAAGCCCGGTCAGGTCCATTTCGGAATAGACGTCGGCGTTATACGCGAAGAACGGCCCGCCGCCGAGCAGGGCCGCAGCCTTCTTAAGGCCTCCGCCGGTCTCCAGCGGGAATTCCTCTTCCCGGGAAAGCGTTATTTTGAAACCGAAGTCACTCTTCTCGCGCAGGCAGGCGGCGATCTTGTCGTGGAAATGGTGCGTGTTCACCACGAACTCCGTGACGCCGGCGGCGGCCAGGCGCCGCAGCACCAGCTCCAGCATGGTGGCTCCGTTCACGTCCACCAGGGCCTTGGGGAGGTCGTTCGTCAGCGGGCGCAGGCGGGTGCCCAGCCCCGCCGCGAAGACCATGGCCTTCACTTCAGGACCCCGCCGGAAAGTTCACGGTGCAGCAGCTCCACCCGGGCGCCGTACTTAGCCTTCACCCTGGCGGCCAGCGCCTCGGCGCAATACACCGAGCGGTGGCGGCCGCCGGTGCAGCCGAAGTTGACCATCAGGGAGGTGAAATTGCGGGAGAGGTAATTCTCCACGCTCATGTCGGTGATGGCGAACACGCTTTCCAGGTACTTCGCCACCTCCGGCTCCTTTTTAAGAAACTCGGCCACGGACTTGTCCAGGCCGGTGAGCTGCTTATATTGCTCGTAGCGGCCCGGGTTCGGGAGCGCCCGGCAGTCGAACACGAAGCCGCCGCCGTGGCCCTTCTCGTCGAGCGGCAGACCGTTCTTGAAGGAAAAACTCATAACGCGCACGGTCAGGCCCAGCTTGGTCTTACCGAACTGCCGCAGATAGGAGGAGGCCGCGATGCGCTTAAAGCACTGCAGCAGTTCCGGCGCGTTCACACCGGGCTCGGCGTTGCGCAGCAGCCACTCTATGTTCTTCACGGCGTAAGGCACGCTGTTGAGGAAATGCGTTTTCCCCTCGTAGAAGCCTCGCAGGCCGTAGGCGCCCATGGCCTGCATGATGCGGATATAGACGAAGGCATGGTAATGCCGCATGAAGGCCTTGGACTCCAGCCCGGCGGCCTCCAGGTAATGCTTGCGCAGCAGCGAGCGGGTCTCCGGGGCCAGGTCGGCCTTGGCGTCGTAGAGCAGCGAGGCCACGTCGTACTGGGCCGCGCCGCGGCGCCCGCCCTGGTAGTCTATGAACCACGGCTCGCCGCCGCGCAGCATCACGTTGCGGCTCTGGAAGTCGCGGTACAGGAAGTAGTCCGAAGGCGCCTCCAGCAGGAAATCGGCGAAGCGGGCGAAATCGTCCTCCAGCTTCTGCTCGTTGAACGGGATCTTGGCGAGTTTCAGGAAATAGTACTTGAAATAATTCAGGTCCCACATGATGGACTGCCGGTCGAAGCCGGCGCGCGGGTAGCAGGCCTTCAGGTCCATGCCCTTGCGCACCTGCTCCTGGAAGCGCGGCAGCCAGCCCAGCGTCTTCTTGTAGGCCTCCAGCACGGGCGGCGGCAGGTCGCCCCCCTTCCGCTCCGCCGTGAGATATTCGAAGAGGGTGGTGCTGCCCAGGTCCTCCTCCAGGTAGAAACCCTGCGCCTCGTCGGCCGCGTAGATCTCCGGCACCGGGAGCCTCTCGGCGCGGAAACGCCGCGAGAAATCCAGGAAGGCCCGGTTCTCCAGCTTGTCGGGGCCGAAAGCGCCGATGACCGACCTCTTGCCGTCCCCGAGCCTGAACAGCCTGCGCGCCGAGCCGTCGGCCCGCAGCGCTTCGAAACTCTCCGGCTCCGCGCCGAAGGTCTTCTTGTAGAGCGCCCGCAGCGGGGCCTCCTGCGGCAGTTTCGGGGCGGCGGTCTCTTTTTCGGTTTTTTTAACTGGCATAGTCATCCATTATACTACAGGGTCATTCGGCGCCGCGGCCGGCCAGGGCGCTGAGCGCCCCCTGCATGACGGCGAAGAACTTTTTCTCTTCCAGGTTGGCGGCTTCATTGTTCCAGGCGGCGGCCAGGCAGTACCATTCGGAGCGAGAATTTTTCAGCAGCCACGCCATGGAGAGCACCCCGGGCTCGCTGCCGCCCTTATAGCCGGCGTAAAGGTATTTCCCGGGCGGCATGGCCAGGCCCGTGTTCACCGCCAGGATCTCCAGCGCCTCCCGGCTGTCCTTGCGCAGAAAATAATCCATGGCGCGGCACATGTCGCCGGGCGAGATCAGCCACTCCACCCCGTTCAGGGCGAAAGGGCTCTGGCGCAGGCCCTCGGGGGAGAGCGGGCGCTTCTTCAGGGATTTCAGGAAATCGTAGCGCTCCTCCACGGCGAGGTTCTGGTACTTCAGGGCGGCCTCGCTGTCGGCCTTGAGCCGGAAGAACTCCCCGGTGGTCAGGAACGGCCGCAGCAGGTACGGGTTGGAATGCCCGAGCGCGGGGAGGGCGGCCTCTATGCGGCGGCGGCCCAGGGCCGCTATCAGCGCGTCGGTGGCGGTATTGTCGCTCTCGGAGATCATCAGGGCGGCCAGCGTGTGCGCCGTAAGCGGGGCGCCCTCTGGCCAGCCGCGCAGTTTGCCGGAAGGCAGGGACTTGTCCTCGTCGCGCAGGCGCACTACTTTGTCCCAGGGGAATTTCTCCTCCAGCAGGGCGCCCAGCACGTAAAGTTTGAAGGCGGAGCCGGAGGCGAACTGTTCGTTCTCGTTGAGCGTCTCCACGGCCTCGGGCTTTTCGCCCAGTTTAATGGCCAGCAGGCTGGTGCGGCCGGGCAGGGCGGCCAGCTCCGCCCGCGCCTTGGCCAGCGTCATGTCGGCCCGGTAGGGCACCCCGAAGAAAACGCCGCTGAGGCGGCCGGTGTCGGGGTTCAGGGTCAGGGCCGTAGGAACGCGGTACCCCTTGTCGGTATCGAAGAGGAAATGGGCGGAGCAGGCGTTGTCGGAGCTCACGAAGACCCGCGCCCTGACGGCGCCGCTGTCCCGGCGCAGGTCCGACAGGACCAGGGCGAGTTTTTCCCTGGAGACGTAGGAGAACAGGCTCTTGTCGAAAACTTTTTCCAGGCCCGAGGGGGCTTCGGTCACCAGCGCGGCCAGTTCTTTGGCGGGCCGGTCGAAATTCCCGCAGGGGCCGCCGGCCTGGGCGGGCAGCGGCAGCGCGAGGAGCAGCGGCAGGAGGAATTCTTTCATTTTTAAATTATACAATGCTGGAAAGGCTTTAAGGAGACCCCATGGCGCTGATACTTAAACAGACCGAAGGCAGCATAGGCGTACTCACCCTCAACAACCCGGCCCGGCGCAACGCGCTGAGCCTGGAACTCTGCGGCGAGATCGTGGCCGCGCTCGAGGACTTCAAGGCCAAGAAGGTGACCGTGGTAGTGCTGCGCGCCGAGAAGAACGCCCGGGTCTGGTCCGCGGGCCACGACATCACCCAGCTGCCGAAGGTCCACCACGACCCGCTGGCCTACGACAGCCCCATGGAAACCGCCTTCCGCGCCATCCAGAATTATCCCGGCCCGGTCATAGCCATGATCCAGGGCAGCGTGTGGGGCGGCGCCACCGACCTGGCCGTTACCTGCGACCTGGCCGTGGGCGACGAGACCTCCACCTTCGCCATCACGCCGGTGAAGATGGGCCTCCCCTACAACGCTTCGGGCATCATGCACTTCATCAACCGCGTGGGCAGCAACATCGCCAAGGAGATGTTCTTCACCGCCGAGCCGGTGAAGGCCGAGCGCGCCTACCATTTCGGCATCCTCAACCACCTCGTGAGCTCCAAAGAGATAGAGGCGTTCACCATGCAGCTGGCCCGCACCATAGCCGGCAATTCCCCGCTGGCGGTCTCGGTCATAAAGGAACAGTTCCGCATCCTTTCGGAAGCCCACCCTATAAGCCCGGAATCGTTCGAACGCATACAGGCCCTGCGCCGCAAAGTTTACAACAGCGGCGACTACGAAGAAGGCATAAAAGCCTTCATGGAAAAGCGCAAGCCCAGCTTCAAGGGCGAGTAGCGCCGGGCAGCGGAAAATTTGCTATATTTACCGGGCAGGTTTGGGAGTCTTAAGTAAAATTATTTTTCAATGGGTGCCGTAGCGATACGGAGGGGTTTCTGCTCGACTACAACGCCAGGAGGCTGGTATTCTGGACCCTGAAGGAATTCAGGGCCCAACTGTTGCTCGCCGGAGCCGTGGCGCTCGCGGCCGGCTACGCCTTCGGCTGTTTCAGTAAGGCCCGGCTAGCGGCCAACAGCCCGGTCTCGGTGTTCGACCTCAACGCCGCCCCGGACAGGTATAACGCGCGCAATGTCTGCGTGCGCGGTATGATCCTGAACCTCAAGGACGCCGGCGCGGAGCCCGCCGATCTGCCCTATGCCATCTTCAGCCTTAAAGAAACGCGCGGCGCCGGCGACTATGATTTCATCAACGTCATCTCCTTCAAGGAGCGCGAAAGCGCCCCGGAGGGCCTGGTGCTGGCCTGCGGGGTCTTCAGCGCCATGAAGCAGGTAGGCAAGGACACCTACCACAATGTCATCCTGCTCAACCGTTTCAAAGACGAAGCCAACGGGCGGCCGGACGCCCCGCTGCGCGGCGCGAAAAGGAGCAGGGCCTTCTAGGCGGATCCATGCTCGACGAGAACAAAAAGAACATCCTCGCCTGGTTCTTCGGCCACTTCTGGGGCCGCTGCGCCGGCGTCCTGGCGGGCCTGGCGCTGCTGGGCTTCCTGCTGGGGCTGTGCCGGCTGCCCCGCTTCAGCCGGGGCCCCGAACCGGTGTCGGTGATGGACCTGAACAAGGCCCCGGGCGCCTACGACGCCAAGCCCGTCTGCGTGCGTGGCGAAGTGCTGGACCTGCGCGTGGAGGACAACAAACTGGTGCGCCCCTACACGGTCTTCAGCCTGCAGGAGACCGCGCCCGACGGCAGCTACGATTTCATCAACGTGATCTCGCTGCGCCTGCCGGCCTTCGGCAAGGGCGCCAGGGTAAAGGCCTGCGGCTACTTCAACAAAATAAAACAGGTAGGCAAGGACACCTACTACAACTCCGTCCTGATGAACAAGTTCGAGGAAGAACTTTCCGCGGAGAAATAGCGCCCGACGCACGCAAAAGGACCGCCGGTTCTCCCGGCGGTCCTTTTTTTTGCGGCCGAAGGCGCCTAGCTCTTCTGCGTGTAGTTGGGGGTTTCCTTGGCTATGGCCACGTCGTGCACGTGGCTTTCCTTCAGCCCCGCGTTGGAGATGCGCACGAACCTGGCCTTGCGCCGCAGTTCGGCCAGGTCCCGGCAGCCGCAGTAGCCCAGCCCCGCCCGCAGGCCGCCGGTGAGCTGGTGCAGTATCAGAGAGACCGGCCCCTTGTAAGGGACGCGGCCTTCCACGCCCTCGGGCACCAGTTTTTCCTTCTCCACCCCGGACTGGCCGTAGCGGTCCTTGGACCCGGCCTCCATGGCCCCCACCGAACCCATGCCGCGGTAGGACTTGTAGCTGCGGCCCTGGTAAAGGATGATATCGCCCGGCGCCTCGTCGGTGCCCGCCAGCAGGGTGCCCAACATAACACAGGAGGCTCCGGCCGCGATAGCCTTGGTGATGTCGCCGGAGAACTTTATACCGCCGTCGGCTATTACCGGCACGCCTTTCCTGGCGGCGGCGCGGCAGCACTCGCGCACGGCCGTCAACTGCGGCACGCCCACGCCGGAGATGATGCGCGTGGTGCAGATGGAGCCGGGGCCTATGCCCACCTTCACGGCGTCGGCGCCGGCCTTTATCAGGTCGGCGGCCCCCTCGTAAGTGGCCACATTCCCGGCTATGACCTCCACCTTGTAGAGGCGCTTCACTTCGCGCAGGGTCCGCAGCACGTTGGCCGAGTGGCCGTGCGCGGAATCCAGCGAGATCACGTCGGCGCCGGCCTTCACCAGCAGGCCTGCGCGCTCTATGGCGGCGTCGCCGGCGCCTATGGCCGCGCCCACGCGCAGGCGGCCGGCCCGGTCCTTGCAGGCGTTGGGGTACTGCGACCGGTTCATGATGTCGCGCACCGTTATCAGCCCCTTCAGCCGGCCCTGGCGGTCCACCAGCGGGAGCTTCTCGATGCGGTGCTCGTGCAATATCTTCTCGGCCTTCTCGGGCGTAGTGCCGGCCGGGGCGGTAACGAGCTTCTTCGTCATCGCGGCGCCCACCTTGCGGTCCAGATCTTTCGCGAAACGCAGGTCGCGGTTGGTGAGGATGCCGGCGAGCTTCCCGCCGGAGATCACCACCAGCCCCGAGACGCCGTGCTTGGCCATCAGCGCCAGGGCGTCCTTGAGCGTTTCGTTCGGGGAAATGGTAACAGGGTCGGCTATCACGCCGCTCTCGTGCTTCTTTACCTTGGCAACTTCCAGCGCCTGCTGGTGCGCCGGCATCGCCCGGTGGATTATACCCAGGCCGCCTTCGCGCGCCATGGCTATGGCCAGCGCCGCTTCCGTCACGGTGTCCATGGCGGCGGAGACCAGCGGGATATTGAGTTTGATGTTGCGGGTCAGCAGGGTGCCCACGCCGGCGTCGCGCGGCATTACCGCGGACTTGGCCGGCAGCAGCAGCACGTCGTCGAAAGTAAGGCCCAGCTCTATCTTGTCCTTAAGCATGCGGTCTCCTTGTGCCTTCTATTTATTCCCACTCTATGGTGGCGGGCGGCTTGGAGGTGACGTCGTAGACCACGCGGTTCACGCCGCGCACCTCGCTGACTATCCTGGACGAAATTTTCTGCAGCAGGTCGTGCGGCAGGCGGCTCCAGTCGGCCGTCATGCCGTCCACCGAACTCACGCAGCGGATGGCTATGGTGTATTCGTAGGACCGCTCGTCGCCCATCACGCCCACGGAGCGCACCGGCAGCAGTACGCAGAAGGCCTGCCAGATCTTCGAGTACCAGCCGGCCGTCTGTATCTCCTCGCGCATCACGCGGTCGGCCTCGCGCAGGATCTTGAGCCTGTCCGGGGTCACCTCGCCCAGCACGCGGATGGAGAGCCCCGGCCCGGGGAACGGGTGCAGCATCAGCACGCTCTCCGGGATCTTCAGGCTGCGGCCGAGCTCGCGCACTTCGTCCTTGAAGAAGTAGCGCAGCGGCTCTATCAGGCCCATCTTCATTTTAGCGGGCAGGCCGCCCACGTTGTGGTGGCTCTTTATCACCGCGGAGGGGCCCTTCACCGACACGGACTCGATCACATCCGGGTAAAGCGTGCCCTGCAGTAGGAACTTCGCGCCCTTTACCTTCTTAGCTTCCTTGTCGAAGACCTCTATGAAAGTATGCCCTATGATCTTGCGTTTCTTCTCCGGGGAGGTCACGCCTTTCAGGCGGCCGAGGAAGAGTTTGGATGCGTCCACTATCTTGAGGCTGTAGCGGAACTTCTTTTTAAAAACTTCGGTCATGCGTTTGCGGTCGCCGTGGCGCAGCACGCCGGTGTCCACGAAGATGCACTTGAGCTTATTGCCTATGGCCCGGTGCGCCAGCACCGCGGCCACGGAGGAATCCACGCCGCCGGAAAGCCCGCAGATGACCGCCGCGCCGCCGGCCTGCTTTTTAATTTCCGCCACGCTGCCGGCCAGGAAAGAGGCCGGGGACCAGCGCTCCTTGTAGCCGCAGATGCCGCGGGCGAAGTTCTCGAGCATTTTCACGCCGCTCTCGGTGTGGTGCACCTCGGGATGGAACTGCAGCGCGTAGAGATCTCTCTCCGGGTTCTCCATGGCGGAGATGTCCGACCCGGCCGCCCTGGCGGTCACGCGAAAGCCCTGCGGCACCCGCTTCACCTCGTCGCCGTGGCTCATCCAGACGTTCACGCCGCCGGGGATGCCTTTGAAAAGCCGGGAACCCTTGAGGACCTTCAACTTGCTGAAGCCGTATTCGCGGGCGGCGGCCTTGGAGACCCGGCCGCCGAATTCGTGCGCGAGCAGCTGCATGCCGTAGCAGACGCCCAGCACCGGCACGCCGAGGTTGAACACCGCGGGATCGGGCTTGGGCGCGTCCTTGGCGTAAACGCTCGACGGCCCGCCCGAAAGGATGATGCCCCGCGGCGACCTGGCGAGGATGTCCTCTACCGGGGCCCCGAAGGGGAGTATTTCGCAATAAACCCGCAGGCTGCGCAGCCTGCGGGCGATAAGTTGGGTGTACTGGCTGCCGAAGTCCAGGATAAGGATCTGATCCATCAGTTATTCACCTCAAGACCCGCCAGAATGTAGGACGACAGGGAAATTCTAACAAATTAAAGAAGGCCGCGCAGGAATTCGGAGCAGAAGCTGTCGAGACTGGCTTTTTTAAGCACGGTGCGGCGGGCGGCGGCGCCCAGCCGGCGCGCGCCCGCGGGGGAAAGAGCGGCCACACGCCTAAGGCCCGCCGCCAGCGCGGCCGGGGCCAGACTGTCGCAGAGAAAGCCGTTCTTTCCGTCCTCTATGAGCCGCTCCCAGTAGGGCGTGCGCTTGAGCAGGACAGGGCGGCCCAGCGCCATGGCCAGGAAGGCTATGGAATTGCCGGCGGACTCGTTCACGTGCGAGTCCTTTACCGGGATAGCCACCGCCCGCGCCCGCTCGGCCGCTTCCTTCAGGTTGTGCAGGTTCTTGGCCAGCGGCAGCACTTCCGCGTTGGCCGGCAGGCGGCCGGGTTTGGAATCCGTGAAGATCTTTATGCCGAACCCGGCTCTCTTGGCGCCGGCGGCCAGCGCGGCGTAATCCCGCCCGGCGGAACCCGCAGAAAAAACGTAGCCGCCCGCAACCGCGCCGGAGGGTTTGTAATAGACGCAGTCGGTGGCGTAGCCGCGGCGCCGCAGGCGCGTCCCGGCCAAGCCGGTCTCGCGCCAGAGTTCCTTGTCGTCGGCCTCCAGCATCCAGCCGGCCTTCGCCCCGGCGAGCGCTTTCCACTTGCGGGCCAGGTCGGCGGCCAGGTTCTGGCCCGGCATCGGGATGAGGTGATTAGCCACGAAGACCTTGGCGCCGGCCGGGGCCTGGCGCGCCAGCCAGAGGAAGGCCGTGGCGCAGCGGGCGCGCTTGGGAAAATCCAGCAGGACGACAACGTCGTAACGTCCGAAGCTTTTTTTGAGCGCGTCCAGGCCCGCGCAGCGCAGCCGCCGGCCGCGCGGCGGCAGGGGCGCGCCGATGAAATCGTAATGGTAGTCGAAGTCGTGCAGCACGTCCAGCGCCAGCCCGCGGCGGCGCGCCGCGGCGCGCGCCAGGGCGCGCTCGAAGTGCAGGTTCTCCGGGCACTCGGCGAAGTTCACGAGCAGCAGGCGCTTCATGGTTGAAATTCTACTATAAAGGCGGGCGGCGGGGACAAAAAAGCCCCCCGGGTGGCCGGGGGGCTTCTGCCGGGGCGGGGCCCGGCTACTTCACGCCGTACAGGTACGTCACGAAGTCGTGCCAGCCGGTCTTCTTGGAGAACTCGAAATCCTGGTACTTGCCCTCGAAGATCCCCTCCAGCTTGGCCTGGTCTATCTTGTCTATCACGGGCGGCAGGTAGACGGAAATGCCGTGCGAGTCCGCGAAGGAACGGCCCGTGCGGTCCTTGTCGAAGTAGTTGTTGTGGATGACGAGGTCCTTGACTATGAACTCGCGCAGCGAGACGGAGCGGGCCTTGATGAAGTCCGCCGAGGCGCCCTTGGCGGTCATGTTCTTTTCCACCAGCTCCAGGTAGTTGAATAGGTCGCCGTAGAAGGAGATCTGCTTTTTCGGGTCCGAGCCGGCGCCCACCGCGTCGAAACGGAGCACCCCGTTGCGGGCCGCCTTCAGCGCCGCGGTGTCGTTCACGGCCTTGAGCGCCGCGGCCAGTTCCTTCACCTTGGCTTCCAGTTCGCCGGCCTTGGCCACGCGCACGGCGGAGAGCTGCGCGCCGCGCTTTATATCCTGCTCGTAAAACAGCTTGTACGCCTCCACCAGGATGCCGCCGAGCTTCTCGGCGCTCATGCCCGGCTCCCTGGCCAGCGCGCCCAGGAAGACGTGGTAGGGGTAGCCCACGCCGGGGATGGTCTCTTCCGAGCCCACCATGACCTTGGCGTTGCCCTTGAGCTCGCTGAGCACTTCGGCCATCTGCATCAGGCAGGCGTCGAAGGCCATGATGTCCACGCCGCCGGCCTCCTTGGCTATCAGGCCGATCTCGCGGGTGCGGATGTAGTTGCCGGTCTCGTCGTCGAAAGAGATGCCCTTGGACGCGTCGGCGGGCTTCTCCACGCGGGGGTCCATCCAGCCGGTGCCGTGGTCCCAGAGGATGAGCAGGTATTTCTCCGCGGGGTAGTTCTTCTTGGACCAGTTCACGAAGTCTATGGCGCGCTTGTAGTCGCCCATGTCCACCTTCTCGGTCCTCATCACCACGGGCGAGGTGATCTTCCCCATGTCCTTGTCTTTCTTGACGTAGATGCGGCGCGCCCCGGCCCAGTCGCCGTCGGCGTCGGTGTCCCGCTCCTGGCCCTTCATGCGGCCCAGTTCGGCCACGATATTAAGGTCTTTGTTGGAGCCCACCATCTCCATCATGTTGAGGTTCAGCAGGCCGGCCGCTTCCAGGTCGTTCTTGCCGTTCACGAAGACCATGACGGTCCATTTCTTTTTGGCGGGCGTTCCCTTGAAACTGGACGGGACCGCGGCCTTGTCCGCCGCGGGGGCGGCCTCGGGCGCGGCCAGGGCGTCGGCACTGTAGGTGTCGCCGCCGAAATTGATCTTTATTGGGTCCGCCATGGCCACGGCGGGCACCAGCAGCAGGGAAAGGAGAAGTTTCGTCATAAGGCCTCCGGCTTGCGTTTACGCCAATATTATAGCAGAGCCGATTGACCTGTCAAGGGCCGCGGGGGCCCCGGCAAGGCCCAGACCGGAAGGCCTACGCCGCCGGGGCCAAAAAACGCCGCCCCCGGGGGTCCGGCGGTCATTGTGCGGGGCCTCCTTTTCTGGAACAATATACACAGAACTCAAGTTTCGGAGGTTACCGAATGAACAAGTTACCGCAAATCGCCGCCGCAGTGCTCCTTTCCTTTTCAGGCCTCGTTTCCGCCGCCGAGAACCTCGCCATAACCGGCGCGGGCCTCTCGCTCCCCTCCGTGGAGCTCCCGGCCCCCGGCGCCCCCAAGAACAACCACTGGCAGACTCTCAGCAAGATCAAGCTGAACACCGCCGCCCCCGAAATGAACGACCGGCTGGTGGGCCTGCTGGATAAAAGCTTCGATTCCTACACCGCGGTGCGCGAGCTCACCCAGGCCGGCTTCAAGGTGCAGGCCTACCAGAGCAACACCGGCGGTTACATGGTCTTCGCTGACGTGACCGGCCAGGACGCGGCCGACCGGGCCATAGGCCTGGCGCGCTACTACTACGTCACCGAGGTCCGCGTGGGCCAGAAGGTGTACGACCGGCTCTTCCCCTCCCGCAACAAGTCCACCTACGCCGTGAAGATGGGCTCCATAAAGGGCGTCATGAACAACGGCCCGGTGAACCTCAAGATCAACAAGCTGGACTGGACCATAAAGGGCGGCATCAACAATTATCCCGTGGACCTCGGCATCAACCACGAGCAGAGCGTCATAACCGGCGGCGCCAACGCCTCCACCGTGGGCCTCAAGTTCGACTGGAGCACCGAGGAAATAACCGTGCTGGGCAACTCCGGCCCCGCCCTGCTCCGCTACACCGTGAACTGGAAGAAAGGCCTCCTGGAAGGCCAGTACAACCACTCCCCGGTCAAGGTGGAGTTCGACCTGGGCCAGGGCTACGCGGACCAGACCATCGTCAGCCTGAAGGGCTACGCGGCCTACGCGCCCGTGGAACTCACCTTCAACAAGGTCAACGGCCACCTCGGCGGCTACATGAACCACGCGCCGGTGGACGTCAACCTGGTCAACTGCGACATCTACGACTTCCTGCAGCATTTCTTCCTGTTCCTGAAGTAACGGGACGGGACGCAAAAAAGCCCTTCCGGCAGCGGGAGGGCTTTTTCATTTGAAATTCTATTTAATAATATATAATATAGCCACTATGAAATCCCTGCTTCTGGCGGCCCTTTTTTCCGTCTCCTGCGCTGTCAGCGCCAACGCCGCCTGGTGGCTGGAGAACGACTACTCTTCCGGTTCCAACGGCCTCAAGAAAGACTCCTTCACCGTCTTCACCAAGGTGACCCCCCGCCTGGTGGCCGGCGCCAACGCCGCCTTCTACCGGGATACGGCCGCCTACCGGGAAAAGATGTGGTCCTTCCGCCTGCCGCTGATGTACTCCGGCGACAAGATCTCCGTCTCCCTCAAGCCTTTCATCTACCCTCTGTCCGCTGAAACGCGTTCCGGCGCCTCGGGCGGGAAACTCTACCTGCTGACCTCCCTGGACGAAGGCGGGGACGAGAGCTACACGCGCCTCACCGTCTCCGGCGCCTGGGCCAGCCAGAAGGCCCGCGTCCTGGACGGCGCCGCCCTGTCGCGCAAGACCTTCTCCCAGGCCTCCTATGAAGTGCAAGTGGAGAAGTCCTATTACGGCCAGTTCTACTTCCTGGTCTCGGGCGCGGCGTTCACCAAACCTTCCGGGGTCTCCAACGCCACCCTGGTCACCCCCGCCATGGACCAGTCCGAACTCGCCAACCTGGGCACGTTCCGCCAGATAACGGCCCTGCCTGACTGGACGCTGTCCGCCCAGATCGCGCGCAACATGCGCCCCGAATTCGACAGCCACATTTACGCGGGATATAGTAAAATATCCTTCAGACGGACGCGCGCGGCGAACTCAGGGGTGGTCGGCCTGAAACTCGGCCTCAATGAAAGGTCCATGCTGGACCTGGCCTACAACCTCTACAAGGAAGAAGGCGCGGTCTGGAAGAATTATTATAAAATACTGCTGCAGGTATTTTTCTAGAACGGGGACAAGATGATAACGCAGTCGCAGGAAAGCCTGGAAATGCTGGTGATGGTGAGCCGGCTGCTTTCCTCCAAACTGGACATTTCCGAGCTGCTGACCACCATCATGCGCCTGGCTTCGCGCGTGGTGGGGGCGGAGCGCGCCTCCCTGTACCTGCTCGACGAGAAAACGCAGGAACTCTATTTCGACGTGGCCCTGGGCCTGCCCGAGGACGTGCAGAAGATGCGCTTCAGGCTGGGCGAGGGCGTGGCCGGCACCTGCGCCAAGGAAGGCAAGTCCACCATCATCAACGACGTGGCCAGCGACCCGCGCCACTCCAAGAAGGCCGACAACAAGAGCGGCTTCGTCACGCGCTCGCTCTTGACCTGCCCCATGATCATCAAGGGCAAGGCTATAGGCGTGGTGCAGGCCATCAACAAGGCCGACGGGGACTTCACCGACACCGACAAGAACTCCTTCGAGGCCTTCGCCAGCCAGGCCGCCATCGCCATAGAGAACTCCCGCCTCTTCTCCTCCGTGAAGGAAGAGAAGCGCAAGATGGAGATAGTTTTCAAACGCATCAAGGAAGGGGCGATCCTCACCGACGTCAACGGGGAGATCATCATCCTTAACAGCTCGGCCAAGACCTACCTCGAGCACGACAAGTACAAGTTCACCAATATCGCCAAGGCCTTCCAGGATTTCGAGGCCAAGCCCGCCCTGGACCAGGTCCTGGCCGCCGACGCCCCCGTCTCCCGCCTGGAGCTCTACCGGGAAAAGCCCAAGCGCTTTTTCCTGGACGCCTCGGCCATAAAACTTTTCAAGGAAGACAAGGAAGGTAACCAGGTGGCGGAAGGCCGCCTCTGGATCCTCTCCGACGTCACCGCCCAGCGCCTGGAAGAGCGCATGGCCCGCAACTTCCTGTCGCTCATCTCCCACAAGTTCAAGACACCGCTCGCCTGCATCAACGGCTACGCCCAGATCCTCAAGGACGAGGCCGCCGCCGCGCAGGGTCTGCCGGAAGTCATAGGCAAATCCTCCGAGACCATCTACGGCCAGGGCCAGAAGCTCAACGCCCTGGTGGAAAGCCTGCTGGATTTCGTCACCATCGACAACCTGGATTCCCCCTCGCTCGAAAAAATAGAGTTCGACGCGGCCGATTTCCTGGGCGAGCTGGCCGAGGACATGAAAGAGCGCCTGAAGGCCGTGGAAGGGCTCAGCATCAAGATAGCCGCCCCCGAGCCAGTCAGGATAAAGGCCGACCGCAAGCTGCTGGCCGGCGCCATGCGCAGCCTCATAGATAACGCCGTGAAGTTCAACCCCGGCCGGGACAAGCTGGTGATCCTCTCCGCGCAGTCGCGCGACAACCACGCCCTGCTGTCCGTGGGCGACAACGGCCCCGGCATTCCCGGCGAGGAACTCGACAACATTTTCCATAAGTTCTACCAGGTGGAAGCGGCCTTCACCGGCCAGGTGGAAGGCTGGGGCCTGGGCCTCTCGCTGGTGAAGAAAGTGGCCGAAGTGCACGGCGGCAAGGTCTTCGCCAAGTCGCAGCTGCAGAAAGGCTCCGCCTTCACCCTGGCGCTCCCCAACTGAGCGCCCCCCGCAAAAGAACAGAGGCCGGCTTAAAAAGCCGGCCTCTGTTTTTTAACTTAGCTGAGCTTACTTCACTTCGATCTTGTCGGTCTGGTCCTTCTTCACGAACTCGCCGGTGGAAATGCCGCCCACGCGCTTGAAGCCCCAGCGCAGATAGTACTTCTTGGCGCCGCGGTAATTCGGTTCCGGGTCCTGCTGCTCGGGCTTGGTCAGCTCGCTCTCGGAGAAGTTCATCTCGTAGCGCCCGGCGGCGTCGAAAGTGAACTCCTTGCTGCCCTTCAGCGTATTGAAGAACAGGAAGCCGTCCTTATAAAGGTCCACCTTGATCAGCACCTTCTCGCCGGCGTATTCCTGCGCCCAGCGGTCGGAGACGTTGAACGTGAACTTGCCGTTGGCGTTGGAGAACTCGGCTACGAAGAGGCCGGACTTATCGGGCGACTGCGGCACCTTGTAGAGCGGCGTCAGCTCGTAGCGCAGGTCGTAGTGGCCGGACTCGCGCACGTCGTAGGCGTAGGCCGTTTCCAGCTTGCGCAGGTTCACGCGCGGGCCTTCCATGCAGACCTCGAAGGTCTCGTTCTCCCAGGGCAGCAGCTGGCGGGCGCCGAGGCTGAGCTGCACCGAGCGGCGGAAGACGTCGGCGGGGCGCTCGTGGCACTGCATGCCTTTATTCTTGGCCTTGGGGTGATGCGGCGGCTGGCCGGGGGTGCCGGGCTGCGGCGGCTTGGGCGGCGGCGGGGGATCGGGCACGTAGTGGCATTCCTGCACGTATTCCACGCTCTCCAGCCTCACCATGCCCGACTCCTGCGCTCCGGCGGCTGGGCCGAAGTTGAAGTTGCGGCAGTCGCGCGTATACCTTATGTGGTGCGGCGCGGGGCCCGGGTACCCGTAGAAGTTGGGCCCGTCCCAGACGCCGGGGTGGTAGTCATACACGGGATGGCCCGGGGGCGGAGGCGGCACCATGGTGGCCGCCTTCTCTACGGCTTCCTTCACGTCAACGCCCTTGTCGAAGTCTATTTCGGCGGCGCCGGCGGAACCGGCCAGGCCGAAGCAGACAAAGGCGGCAATAAGCCTGTTATTCATTAATTACCCTCCATTGAGACGGCGGGGGCATACGGCGGCCCCCGGCCTATACTATAGTCTAGGCCGCGGCGGAAGGTTTAATAAGTGTCGAAAGGCACCACAAGGCCCGGCAAAGGGCCCATGACGGAAGTCAAACCGGAAAAAGTTCAGGCCAGCGCGTTGTCCGCCACCAGCTTCTTGAGCTCAGCCAGGTCCGGCTTTATGACGAACGGCTTGCCCACCGACTTCATGGCGCTCTGTATGTCCTTGAGGCCGTTGCCGCTGATGAGGAGGACCACGGATTCGTTATCCTTGACCTTCCCCTCCTTGACGGCTTTCAGCAGGCCGGCGTAAGTGGCGGCGCCGGCGGGTTCCGCGAAAACGTTGGACCCCCGGGCTATGCGGGGGATGGCGGCCAGGATCTCGGCGTCGGTCACGGAGACCGCGAAGCCGCCGGAGTCGCGGATGGCCATCACCGCGGCCATGCCGTCGCGCGGCAGGCTCACGGAAATGCTGTCGGCCACGGTCACGCCCGAGACCGGCTGCACGTCCGTGCCGGATTCGAAGGCGCGCTTTACGGAATCGGAATGCTCGGCCTGCACGGCCACCAGCTGGGGCAGGCGCTCTATGATGCCCAGGCGGTGGAATTCCACGAAGCCTTTCCAGATGCCGCTGATGATGTTGCCGTCCCCCACGCTCACGAACACCTTGTCCGGGGTCTCCCAGTTCATCTGTTCGCAGATCTCGAAGGAGCAGGTCTTCTTGCCTTCGCGTGTGAAGGGATTGATGCCGGTGCTGCGGTTGTACCAGCCGTACTCGGCCGAGGCTTTCAGGCAGAGCTCGAAAGCGTCGTCGTAGGTGCCCTTCACCATGATGACCGTGGCGCCGAAGACCAGCAGCTGCGCCACCTTGGCGGCGGGCGCGGTCTCGGGCACGAAGATCATGGTCTTCATGTCCAGGCTGCCGGTCAGGCAGGCGAGCGAAGAGGCCGCGTTGCCGGTGGAGGCGCAGCAGATCACCTTTTCCTTCATCTCCAGGGCGCGGGCCGTGACCACGGCGCTGGCCCGGTCCTTGAACGAGGCGCTGGGGTTGCGGCCGTCGTCCTTGATATAAAGATTACTCACGCCCGCCTCGGCGCCGAGCTTCTCGGCCTTGTAGAGGGGCGTCCAGCCCACCTGCACGGGCGGCACGTTCTTGATGCTGGCGATGGGCAGGATGTCCAGGTAGCGCCAGATGCTGTGTTCGCGGTTGTCCTTGAGCACGTCGTAGTTAAGGCGTTTCTTGATGAGGTTGTAATCGTAGAGCACCTGCAGGTTGCCGCCGCAGGCGGTGCAGTTGTACTTAGTGTCGTTGAGTTTGTGGTCTTTACCGCAGCGGATGCACTGCAAAGTCTTTATTTTTTTCATAGGGGACGTACATTCCTAATTCCTAATTCTAAAATTTGCGGTGGGGGCGCCGATCCTGAACCCTTCAACAAGGCTTTCGCCATGAATTAGGAATTAGGAATGTACGTCCCCTTCCCTTCTAGCCGGGCAGGACGGTGGTGCCGGCCTTGCCGGCCAGCGTCTCTTCGAACAGCTCGGTCTTGGAGATGTAGGCCACGGAGCCGCCGTTCTTTATGAACTCTATCACGGCCTTGATCTTGGGGCCCATGGAGCCGGCCGGGAACGGGGCCGGTTTCTGGTTGTAAATGGCTTCCAGCTCGGACGCCTTGATCACGCGCAGGGCCTTTTCGTCGGGCTTCTGGTAATTCAGTTTCGCGCCGTCCTCGCCGGTGAAGATGGTCAGGCTGACCTCCACTTCTTCGCCGCGGGCCTTGGCGCGCTTCATGAGCATGCAGCCGAGCAGAGCGCTCGCCAGGTCCTTGTCTATCACGGCTTCCACGCCGGTGTACATCTTGAGCGGCTTGTCGCCCTTGGCCGGCTTCACGTATTTCACGCCGTAATTGGTGGCGTAGATCTCCTGGCCGTCCTTGATCTCCGGGGTCACTTCACGCACCGGGATGCCGCCGCCGCCGACCGTTATCGGGACTATACCCTTGTCGAGCAGGGCCTCTATGGCGTCTATCTCCACTATGTCGGTGGGCACGGGCGAGGGCACCACGCGGCGCCAGATCTCGTTGCCCTTGTCGTCCTTCTTATACATCTTCATGGTCCAGCCGTCGGCCATGCGCTGCTTGGCCTCCTCGGCGTTATAGGACTGGCCAACGTACTTGGAAGGGGTCTTGAAATCCGGGTCGTCCTTGTCCACCACCACCTGCGTCACTATGCCGGCCAGGATATTGTCTATACCGCGGATGTTCAGCTCGTTGTTGAGCTGCGCCATCATGAAGGACATGGCGCCCTGGGTGTCGGCCACGCAGACGTCGAGAGAGAGAGGGAACAGGGTGGGGCGGCACATCTCGGCGCGCATGAGGATATTGCCCACCTGCGGGCCGTTGCCGTGGGTGATCACGTACTTGTCCTCGGGATGCTTCTCAAAGATGTCGGCCACCAGCTTGCCGGTCTCCGCGGTGCGCTGCCACTGCATGGCTATGTCGGGGTTTATGGCCTTGCCGTCCTTATCCTTGAGACCCACCGGGGCGACCTCGTTGCCGCCGAAAGCGAAGATGCGTATCTTTTTCATTTTGCAGTCTCCTGTAATGTGTTTGCCTTACCTGAACTTATAAATTCGAGGGCCGCCAGGCGCACGGCTTCGGTAAATTTTGATAAATCCTCCGCGTCCTTTTCAAGCGAGGCCAGGAGGCGCAGGGTGATCTCCAGCTGCACGCCCCCGGAGGAAGGCCGGTTGACGATATTCTTAAGCGAGGTCCCGGGCAGGCGGGCGCAGGGGGCCACGGCGGAAAAGCCGGCGGCCTCCAGCCGCCTGGCCACCAGCGCACCGGCTTCCCGGTTGGAGCCGCCCACGCAGACCCAGCGGCCGTGGTCGGCCTGGGCGTGGAAGGAGACGCCGAGCAGGCTGGAGGTGGCTATGAGCACGGCCTGGGGGTCGTCGAAATGGGTAGAAGTGACGTGCAGGTCACCCTTGCGGCCGTGCCAGCCGTTGAAGATGTAGAGGTTGAAGTCCCGGCCGGCCGTCGCCCGCGCCAGGCGCGAGGTCAGCAGCTCTATATCGCCGCCATGCGGGGCGAAAACGGCCACCGGCGAGCCCCGGTAATAGGCCTCGCGGGAAAAATCCAGGCCTTCGGTATTGGCCGCCTTCAGCGCGGAGAAATCGGGGTAAACATCCGGGCCGCGGCGCATGGCCGGGCCGTAGGCGGAGCAGGCGGCCAGCGGCAGGAGCAGCAGGAATAAGAAATTTCGCATAAAAAGACCCGGGACGTCCCCGGGCTTACGTCTGTAAGGATATGATATAAAAAATAGGGCCGCCTAATCTCCGGCCGGGGGCAGTTCTTTAAGCTCTCCCGCCCCGTAAGCCCGGAAATAGGGGCGCATCAGGCCCACGCAGCCCCCCCTGGCCCCGCAGCGCCGGCAGGCCGCGGGGTAAACCCTGTCCTCAGGCGGCAGGCTGACCGCCGCCAGGCGGCGCAGCGCGGGCTTCAGCAGGCAGAGCGGGAAATGGTACAAGGCGGCCTCTTCGAAGGCGGCCAGCGCCCGCGCTGAGGAGTTCACCTCGGCGGCCGTGGCGGACAGGCCCACCTCCAGGCGCCGGCGGTTGGCCGCGCCGCGCCCTTCGCTTTCATAATGCATTACCACCAGCCGGTAGGCCCGGCCGCGGAAGGTCTTCCGGATGAAGCGCAGGGTGGCCGCGAGCGCGCGGAAATTCAGCTTATGCAGGATCACTCGCAGTTCCACCGCGGGCCCGTCCTTCAGGGCGAAAACGTTCTTAAGCCCCGACACCGTCTGGAGAAAAGAGCCTTTTACCCCGGTCACGGCGTCGTGAACGGCGGCCGAAGGGCCGTGCAGCGAAACGGCGAGCCTGAACGGAGGCCGGGCGGCCGCGCCGAAGGCGGCGGTGAAAGCCTTATTCGCGAAGCGCCGGCCGTTGGAGAGGAGAACCAGCTGTTCGCCGGGCAGGCGGCGGCGGAAATACGCCATGGCCTTGAGGAAATCAGGATTGAGGGTAGGCTCGCCGCCGGTCAGGTTCCAGGCGCCGGCCGTGCGCGCGTTCTTGCGGTAGGCTTCGCGGCCGCGCAGGTGGCGTTCAAGCCGCAGGGCCTGCTTCGCCAGGGAATAGTCGCGCGCGATGTTGCGCGCGAACCCCTTGGTGTTCGCGCACATCACGCACAGGTTGTCACATTTGTTCCAGACGGGGATATCGGGCATGAGATCGCGCCGCCGGCCGGCTTCAGGCGCCTTCCAGCTCAAAGACTTCGGCCTTACTGGAGTAGCCCTTGAACTCCATGCCCCCCAGGCTCCGGTAGCTGAAGCTGCCGTCGGTCTTTTCCTTCACCGCGGCAGAAACGTACACGGCCCCGGCGGGCGCCTTGCCCTGCAGGCGGGAGGAGAAATTAACGGTGTCGCCCATCACGGTGTAATCCATGCGCGACTTGGACCCCACGTTGCCGGCCACCACTGGCCCGCAATGCACCCCGATGCCCACCCCGAGGGTTTGCTTGCCGGCCGCGGCCTGTTCCTTGTTAAAGGCGGCTATCTCGCGCTGCATCTCCGCGGCGCAGGCCACGGCCCGGCGCTCGGCGTCCGGCTGCTCGAAGGGGTCGTTGAAGACCACCACCAGGGCGTCGCCCACGAACTTGTCGAGCGTACCGTCGTGGCGGAAGACCACGTCCACCATGCGGCTGAAATAGGCGTTGAGCAGCGTAACCAGCTGCCCCGGGTCCATGGTCTCGGACATGGGCGTGAACCCGCGGATGTCGGAGATGAGCACCGCCGCTTGCGTGCGGCGGCCCTCGCCCATGGCGGCGGCGCCATCGGGAGAATCCAGGATCTTGCGGGCCACCTGGTGGGACACGTAGCGCGACAGCGCCCCTTCGGCCAGCTCGCGCCGCAGGAAATTCTCGGCGAACTTGAGCACCAGCCCGCGCATCTTGCGCACCGCGTAGCCGGCGAAGGCGCCCATCATCACCATGATGAGCATGTGGATGATGGCGCTGTAGGTGGGAATGGGCGTCAGGCGCGGATTGCCGAAGGAGGTGGCCCAGACGGCGGCGTAGCCCAGCGCCGAGAAAGCGGCCGCCGCCATGATGGCGCGGTTGCTGTAGCGCAGCGCGCAGCCGACGATGAGGATGTAGTAGACCGGCACCAACGGGCCGTTGTTGCCCTCCACCAGCACTATGGCCAGCGTCAGAAAGAGCGCGTCGGCCGCGGCTGAAACGTATTTTACCGGTCGGGCGTAGAAGCCCCGGCGGTTAACCAGGAACCAGGCCCCCGCGGCGTAGGCCAGCCAGGCCAGCACGGTCCACACCGCCCGCTCATGCAGCCACCCCGCCACCACCCGCAGCAGGTAAAAATTGGAGAACTCGTTCGCCAGGAAGATCAGCAGGAAAACGAGGCGCAGCAGGTTTATCTTCCGCTCGCCGGAACTTTCCTCCTTAAGGAAAAATTCATCGAGTTTTTCTTTCGTCATGGCTTGTTTATCATGATACAAAAAGCGGAAGCAAAAAGCCCCGGGCGCGGGCCCGGGGCTCTTTTTCCCTGCCGGAGCCGTTAGGCGCCGAGGGTGGCCACCATCACGGCCTTGATGGTGTGCATGCGGTTCTCGGCCTGGTCGAAGGCGATGCAAGCTGGGGATTCGAATACTTCCTCGGTCACTTCTATGCCGTTCTTCAGCCCGAATTCCTTGGACACCTGCGCGCCCACCTTGGTGTCGGCGTTGTGGAAGGCCGGCAGGCAGTGCATGAACTTCACGTTCTTGTTGCCGGACTTCTTCATGAGCGCCGGGGTGACCTGGTAGGGCTTGAGCAGCTTGATGCGCTCGGCCCACACTTCCTTGGCCTCTCCCATGCTCACCCACACGTCGGTGTGGATGAAGTCCGCGCCCTTCACGGCCGCGGCCGCGTTGGCGGTGATGGTGATGCGCGCGCCGGAGGTCTTGGCGATCTCCTTGCATTTTTCGATGAGGTCGGCGTCGGGCTGCAGGCCCTTGGGCGCGCCTATGCGCACGTCCATGCCGAGTATGGCGCCGATGACGAGCAGTGAGCGGCCCATGTTGAAGCGCGCGTCGCCCACGTAGGCGTAAGCAATTTTCTCAAGGGGCTTGGAGCAGTGCTCGGTCATGGTGAGCACGTCGGCCAGCATCTGGGTGGGATGCCACTGGTTGGTGAGGCCGTTCCACACCGGCACGCCGGCGTATTTGGCCAGCTCTTCCACTATTTCCTGGCCGAAGCCGCGGTACTCTATGCCGTCGTACATGCGCCCGAGAACGCGGGCGGTGTCCTTCACGGTCTCCTTGTGGCCCATCTGGGAACCCGAGGGCTCCAGGTAGGTCACGTGCGCGCCCTGGTCGTGCGCGGCCACTTCGAAGGCGCAGCGGGTGCGGGTGGAGGTCTTCTCGAAAATGAGGGCGATGTTCTTGCCGGTGAGTTTCTGCTGTTCGGTGCCGGCGTACTTGGCGTTCTTGAGGTCCTTGGAAAGCTTAAGCAGGAAGGTCAGTTCCTGTTTGGTGAAGTCCAGCTCCTTGAGGAAATGCCTGTTTCTGAGATTGAAGCCCATTTTGTTCTCCTTTATATCCTTAACCGTGCGCAAAAAATGTTAAACCGCCGTTAATATTATACTTTTTTGACTTTGGCCGGAACACCGGAGGAACGCCAGTCACAGGTCGCGGCGGGTGGCGCGGTTCACGCCCTTGAACAAGAGGTAAGCGGCCGCCAGGGCGGCGTCAACGCAGGACATGGAGAACGGCGTAAGGGTATCCGCGCCGCGCAGCGGCACTTTGTAAACGCCGCAGTAATCCGAGATCTCCGCGCGGGCTTTCGCCAGCGCGGCGTTGGCGGCGAGGTCGTGGGGGGCGGCTTCCACCTGCTTGAGCAGGGCGGGGAAGTTCAGGCGCGAATAAGCGCCGCTCAGGCGCCGGCGGGCGTCCGGGTCCCGGAGGGCCTCCTCCTTCTTGGCCTCGTCCAGCAGGGACAGCGGCTTGACCGCCAGCAGCCTGCTCTTCACGAACTCCCGGCTGCCGGCCATGCCGGCGCAGACCGCCTTGAAATCCGAGTTAGAGACCAGCGGGTCCAGTACGGCCTTAAAGGCGTCTATGGTCTCCGGCTTCACCAACCCGGCCTCGAGAGCGCGGATGAACCCTGCGCGCGCCTCGGCCAGGGTTTCGCTCTGGAGGTCACGCAGGTATTCCTCCATGTCCCCCATGGACACCAGGAAAAATTCCTTCTCGCTCGCGTAACACGCGGGACGCTCCCCCGTGAAAACGCGCAGGGCGTAAACCAGGCGCGAGTGGGACTCCATTTTGGTCATGCCCTATTGTAAGATGTAACGCGGCCGGCGTTCAAGCCGCGGCGGGCTCACGGTCGGGATTAAAGTTGTAGAATATCACCGATGGAGCGCGAGACCGACGTTCTGGTGCTGGGCGGGGGCATTTCCGGCCTCGCCGCGGCCGGCAGGCTCAAGGCCGCCGGCCTTGACGTCGTCGTGCTGGAAAAAGCCGTTGAAACCGGCGGGCTGTCGCGCACCGCGCGCGCCGGCGATTTCGCTTTCGACCTGGGCGGGCACCGGCTATATTTTTCCGACGGCGCCGTCAGGCAGTGGACCGTGGACCTGCTACGGGGGTCCCGCCTGCTGCGGCCCAGGCGCAGCAGCGCCGTGTTCACCGGCGGCAGGATGCTGCGCTATCCCCCCACTTTTCTCAACGGCCTGCTCTACGCGGCCCCGCTGCTGCTGCCAGGCCGCCGCCGCAAGCCGCCGGCCGGGCAGGCGGCCACCCTTAAGGACTGGCTGGAGAAACGCCTGGGCGCCGGCGTGCACGACCGCTATTTCAGGGACTATACCCGCAAGGTCTGGGGCTTGGGCACGGACGAGCTTTCCCCGCTGTGGGCGGAGCGCCGCATAGGCGGCGGGTTCAGCGTGCGCTCCCTGCTGCTGGAACTCTTCGGCGGCCGGCTTTCCTCCAAAGAGAACGTCAACACTTTCATCTATCCCGAGAAAGGCATAGGCGAGCTGCCCGCGGCGCTGCTGGCCGCCGCCGGCCCCGGGGTTATCGCCGGCGCCAGCCCGCTGGAACTCGTTTTCAGGAACGGCCGCCCCGCCGAACTGCTCTATGAACGCGCCGGGCAAAAGGAGCGGGTGCGCTTCAAGGCCCTGGTCTCCGCCATGCCGCTGCGGTCGCTGCTCGATCTGCTGCCGGGCCTGCCCGGCACCGACCCCGCGGCCATCCGCTACCGCTCGCTCGTTGTGCTGTTCGCCGCGCTGCGCCGGAAGAAGTCCCTGCCCTACCACTGGGTCTACTTCCCCGACGCCGACGCGCCTTTTTCGCGCGCCTGCGAACTGGCCAACTGGAGCCCCAAGCTCGCGCCCGGCGGCTGGCTGCCCCTGACCCTGGAATTTTTCTGCGACGAGGGCGACGCGGTCTGGAACTTGGACGCCAGGGACCTCGCGCTGCTGGCCTTCGCCTCGCCGGCCATGAAGGCGCTGGCCGGGGCTTTCGAACCCGGCGAACTGGCCGTGGAGCGCCTGCCGCACGCCTACCCGCTGCTTTACGCCGGGGCGGAAGCTCCGCTGGCCGCCGTCAAATCCGCCCTCGCGGCCTTCCCCAACCTTTTCACCTGCGGCCGCACCGGCGGGCACGCCTACATGGATACCGAAGAATGCCTGCTCGACTCCTGGGCCGCGGCGGACAAGGTCAAAGATTTTCTTGGTGCCCGGTAATTCCATGCATTTTATCCTCGATTGGGACCGGCAAGGGTATGGGTCCGTCGGGCACGCGGTCTCGAACACCGTTCTCGCCGCTCGTCGCTCGGCCTCGTCGCTTACGCAAGCCTCGGCCTCCGCGACGTCCCTCCGAACCCATACCCTTGTCGGTCCAGGAACGCTCTTGTTTTTATGAAAGTATTGTTCGTTCACAACGGCTACGAGAGCCTCGGAATAGAATATCTCTCGGCAGGCCTGAAAGCCGCCGGGCACGAAGTGCGCCTGGTCATAGACCCGTGCCTCTTCGACGAGGCCGGCTTCTGGCGCGTGCCGGCGCTGGCCCGCTTTTTCAGCTTCAAAGAAGCGGCGCTGCGCGAGGCCGAGGCCTTCCGGCCCGACTTCGCCGCCTTCTCCGTCTTCACCGACACCCTGCCCTGGGCCCTGGAAATGGCCCTGGAGATAAAGGCCCGCACCGGAGCCAGGACCGTCTTCGGCGGCATCCACCCTTCCGCCGCGCCCGAAACGACCCTGGCCGAAAGCGCCGTGGACTTCGTCTGCCTGGGAGAAGGCGACCTGGCCCTGCCCGCCCTGCTGGCCGCGCCGGACGGCCCGCCGCCGCCGGGGATCTGGGGCAAGAAGAACGGCCGCCCCGTGAAAGGCGCGCCTCCGGCGCCGCCCGCGGATCTGGACGCCATCCCACGGCCGGACAAACGGCTTTTCCCTTCCGCGGCGCCCGTTTTCTCTTCGGGCTACCTGGTTTCCTCTTCGCGCGGCTGCCCGCACGCCTGTGCCTACTGCTGCAACAGCGTGTACCGCGAGCTCTACAAGGCCTCCGGCGTGCCCTGCCTGCGGCGCCGCAGTCCGGAGAGCGTGCTGGCGGAACTGGAGGCGGCCTCCGGGCCGAAGCCCGGTTTCGTGCATTTCACCGACGAGGTCTTTAATTCCGACTACGCCTGGCTGGAGAAATTCCTGCCGCTCTATAAAGAGCGGGTCGGGCTGCCTTTTTCCTGTTTCGTGTTCCCGGACGCCCGGCTGGCGGCGCTGGCGCCGGCGCTGGCCGCCGCGGGCTGCTTTAAAGCGCAGTTGGGCGTGCAGCGCTTCGACGAGGAGCGCAGGGCGGAACTGCTGGGCCGTCGCGCCGCCAACGCCGACATCGCCGCCGCCATAAGGGCCTTAAAGGCGGCCGGCGTCTACGTGACCTGCGACAATATCCTGGACCTGCCCGACGAGAGCGAGGCGGAACTGCGGGAGCTGGCGGCTTTCTACGCCGCCAACACGCCGGATCATAATGAAGTTTTTTTCCTGCGCCTCTACCCCGGCACCCCGCTCGCCGCGCGCCTGGCCGGCCGCAAGGACGCCACGGGCGGCCTCATGGCCCCCTCCGGCCACTCGCCGCTGACCCCGCGCCGCCAGGCCGCTTGGTTCTCCCTGCTTACCCTCCTGCCGCGGCTGCCGGCTTTCGCCCGCCGCTTCTTCGCCGGTCGGCCCGGCGCCTTCGCCCCTCTTGGCGGCCTGGGCCTGCGCGTCGCCGCCCGCCTCCTGAGCCGCCCGCGCAGGGATTTCCATACCGGCCGCTTCCTGCGGCTTTACTCCCATTTCATCTTTGCTAAACTGAAACCATGGAACTGGTAACCGGCGCGGCCGGGTTCATAGGCAGGGCCCTCACCGGCCGCCTCCTGGCGGCGGGCAAGCGGGTGCGCTGCCTGGTCCGCCCAGGCTCGGACGCCTCCGCTCTGTCCGGGGCGGAGATCCTGCGCGGCGATCTGCGGGATCCGGCGGCCCTGGCGGCGGCCGTAAAAGGGATCTCCCGGGTCTGGCACCTGGGCGCCCTGGTGCGCCCGCGGGGATTTATCGTCGGCAAGCGCCGGCTTCTCGGGGAGTTCCACGCGGTCAACGCCCGGGCCGCCCGCCTGCTCGGAGAGGCCGCGGCCGGCGCCGGTATAGGGCGCTTCGTCTACTTCAGCTCCATCGCCGCGCTGGGCCCTGGAGAGAACATTTCCGACGGCGCCGAACCGCGCCCGGTCACGGCCTACGGCAGGTCCAAACTGGAAGGAGAACTCGCCCTGCGGGAAATTTCCGGGCGTACGGGGCTGAACCTGCTCATCCTCCGGCCTTCTATGATCTACGGCCGCGGCTCCGCCCCCTGGGAGGCGCTGTTCTCTTCCGTGCGCAAGGGCTGGCTCCCGGTGCCTGGAGCGGCCGCCAACGCTTTATCCGTGTGCTCCCTCGAGAACCTGTTGGACGCCGCCCTGTTGGCCGCGGAAAAGGCGCAGCCCGGTTCCGCCTTAAACGTCAGCGAAGGAACGATAACCCTGAGGGACCTCCTTTTTACCGCCGGGGAACTGGCCGGGCGCCAGCCGCGCCTGCTGCCCCTGCCGGTCACGCCGCTGAAAGCCGTCTCGCGCCTGCTGGACGCCGGCCTCGGCCTGGCCGGCCTCGCCATGCCGGGCTTTATCGGCGCGGACGAGGGCCGGCTGCTGGAGGCCTGCGCCTCCTGGTCGCACCGCTGCGAAGGCCTGCGGGCGCTCGGCTGGCGCCCGGCTCTTTCCACCCGCGAGGGGCTGGCCGCCGCGCTGGGGGTGAAGCCGTGATAACCCTGGAACCGGTAAAAGCCTTAACATCCTCCCAAACCGCCGGCGCGCCCTACTCCTGCTCCCCCGCCTGGCTGGAACTTTGCCGGGGCCTCTACCGCTACGACACGCGGCTCTTCCTTATAAAGAGGCACGGGGCCGCCATAGGCGGCTTCTGCTGCGCCGTGGTCCGCTCCGGCGTCTTCAGGACCAGACTGATCTCCATGCCTTTCTCCGACGAGCCCGGCCTCTGGCTGAACCCGGGCATTGCTCTTTCCAAAGCGGAGAGGGACTCGCTCATGACCGCGGCCGCCGCGGCGCTGGACGCGCTGGCCGGAGAAACGAAACCGGCCTACGCCGAACTGCGCGGGGCGGCCCTGGCGGAAGGGGCGGCGGGTTTCGAGCGGTCAAGTCCTTACCTGCGCCTGACCCTGGACACCTCGCGCCCCTACGAGGAGCTGCGCGCGGCTTTCCACATAAACCTCATCAAGAACCTGCGCAAGGCGGACAAGACCGTGACGGTCTCGCAGACGCGCTCTCCTGCGGACTTCCGCCGGGTATACGGCATCTACCTCGGGCAGATGCGCCTGTTCGGCTCCCCCCCGCTGGCGGCCGCCCACTTCGAACGGCTGCTGGAGGCCGGGCTGGGCCGCCTGTTCATAGCTTCTGTCGGCAAAGAGCCGGCGGCGCTGCTGTTCGCCCTGGTCCACGACGGCGTCTTTTACGCCGACGTCAACGCAGGCCTGCCGGACTGTTCGGAATTCTTCCCGAAGATCCGCCTGTTCGACGCCACCATCCGCCTGGCCTGCGCCGAAGGCCTGCGCGCCTACGATTTCATGCGCACCCGGCCCGGGTCCGGGGTGCACGAGCACAAGAAAAAGTGGAGCGGCCGCGAGTTCCCCATAGACTATTATTTCCGGGCCTACGGCAAAACCGCGGCGGCAGGCCTGGACCCGGAAGAGAGCCGCTTCGCCCTGCCGCGGCTGCTTTTGAAGAACGCGCCGTTGCCGCTGCTCGGGGCCCTCGGCCCGGTCATCCGGCGCCACGCTGGGAAATAGGCGCCGCCGGCCCCGGGAACGGGCAAATTCCCAATTTGCTAACATTTACCTCATGAAAGACAAATTCCTCGCCGCGGGCGCCGTTGTCCTGGCCGCCGCCGCTATTTTCCTCTTCAATTCAAATCCCGGCTGGTTCTCCTTCGAAGCCAAGGGCGCGCCGCCGGCGGTGGCGTACCCTTACGAAGGCACGCTTTTCCCCCCCGACCTGCGCTCGCCGGAATTCCGCTGGGAAGGCGCGGCGGCGAAATGGGAGGTCAGGCTGACCGTAGCCGGCTCCACGCGCGCCTTCTCCGCCTCGGTACGCGAGAACCGCTGGACCCCGCCAGAACCGGTCTGGGAGGAGTTCAAGCGGCTTTCCGGGAACCGCGCGGCCGTCTTCGAAGTGGCCGCCGCCAACGCCAAGCCCGATACCGCGCCGGCCCGGGTCGGATTCAGCATCTCAAAGGACCCCGTAGGGGCGCCGCTGTTCTACCGCGCGGTGCCCCCTGGCCCCGGCTTTCCGGAAGAGCACCAGTATGTCGACGTGAAATGGCGCCTCGCCTGGCTGTCCTCCTACGAGCCGCCCGTAACGGTCATGGAGAACCAGCCGCGCTGCTTCAACTGCCACGCCGTCTCGGCCAACGGGCGCACCATCGGCTTCGAATTCAACGTGGACGAGAAGGACAAGGCCAGTTACTTCTTCATGCGCGACCCGGGCAGGAGCGTGCCCGTCGCCCCGGAGCAGCTTTTCAGTTGGAACGGCTACCGGCCCGGTGAAAAGATCTCCCCCTTCCAGGGCAACGGCTCCGCCATCTCTCCCGACGGCCGGGTCATCATGACCAGCGGCAAAGGGCTCACCCTGCTGCACAGCAACTGTTCGGACATGATGCAGTACACCTACATCATGCGCGGCGTCCTCACGTACCGCACCATAGACGACCCGAAGCTGCGCGTCCTGCCGGGAGGCGACGACGAGAAGTTCATGCACGCCCCCACTTCCTGGAGCCCGGACGGCAAATACGTGTATTTTTTCGGCGGGCCGCTCACGGAGCAGCTGCTGAAGATGGGCGAGGAGAAAGCGGCGGGGACCTATAAGGAAGACCCCCGGCAGTTGGGCTGGCGGGAACTGGACAAGATGTACCCTTTCCTGCACAACGTCTACCGCATCCCGTTCGCCGGCGGGAAAGGCGGGCGCATGGAACCCCTGCGCGGCGCCTCCGGCAACGGCATGAGCAACTATTTCCCCCGGGTTTCACCCGACGGGCGCTGGGTGGCTTTCACCCGGAGCGCCAACGGCTCCATGCTGATCAGGGAAGACAGCGACCTCTACCTGGTCCCGGCCGCCGGCGGCAAGGAGCGCAAACTGAAGGGCAACGGCCCCAAGGCGGATTCCTGGCACAGCTGGTCGCCTAACGGCCGCTGGCTGGCTTTCGCCTCCAAGTCGTACGGCACCCGCACCGACATTGTGCTGACGCATATAGACGAGAACGGCGAGGACTCACCGCCCGTGGTGCTGACGCATTTGAGGGAAAGGAGCGGGCTGTCGCTTAACCTGCCGGAGTTCTTCAACCTAAAACCCGGCCAGTTCCTGGAAATGCTGCCGAGGACTTCCGAATTCGGCCGGCCCAAACCCTAGAACCGCGGAAATCCCGGGCGTCGGGCCCGGGCCACGGCCACGCCTTCCACTTCCACCAGCCAGCCGGGCCGGCAGACGGCCCCTTTCACCGTTACCAGCGGCAGCCCGGGGAATTTCTTCCCGAGATAACCCTTCAGCCGCGGCAGGTCCGCCGGCCTTCTTAAATAAATTATCAGGTACATCAGGTCTTCCAGGCGCCCGCCTCCCGACCCGAGCAGCGCGCTTATGTTCCCGACGGTACGCTTAAGCTGCTTCAGGGCGTCACCGGGGTAAAGGATGCCGCCCTCCCGGTCTATACTGGCCGTGCCGGAGATATAAAAATGAGCCCTGTCGGAGTAGGCGATCCTGGTGCCGCGCTCGAAGGTCACGTTGTAGTCGGCGGCGGGACAAAGCCGGGAAAGATCGTTCAGGTAGGAGACCTGGCCGGGCCGCAGCCCCACCGCGGAGTAGGCGTCCAGCCCCAGCCGGCGCGGCCTGGCCGCGGGGGCGCCCTCTATGCCGGTGCTGGAAATAAAATGGGTCTCCCTCGTCAGACCGCGCCGCCTGAAAATTTCGCCACGGGCGCGCACCATGCCGGCGTAGGAGCGCTCTATCTCCGGCAGGTAAAGCCAGGTGCGCACGCAGCTGTCCGCCAGGCTGCCGCCGCGGCGGCGCAGCGCCCTCTCCAATTCGCCGAAGAGCTTCTCCGTCTGCCGGCCGGCAGCGGCGGCTGGCCCTCCGGCCAGGCCGGTGCTCCAGATATGCCGCAGGCCTTCGCCTTCCACCTCCACGTGGCCGGGCCCCAGCCGCCGCTTGCGCGGGAGGGTCCGGCCCTGCACGTGGTAAGCCAGCAGCGCCGCGGCCCCGCCGGGCAACGGCGGTTGCACCACGGCGGAGACGGCCACCGGCCCCTCGCCGGGCGCGGCCAGCAGGGCGGCCTTGCGCAGCGCCGAGCGGCCCGCGCCGGCACGCAGAAAAACCCTGCGGAAAACCGCGCTGCCTGGCTCGAGGCCCAGCTCCTCCAGGGCGCGCCTGTAGCCGGCGGCGATGGCCTGCCCCGCGGGGTTTTTCCCGGCTCCGGGCGTCACGGAAATAAAATACTCGGAATTCCCGGAGGGACCGGTGAAGACCTTATATCTGACGTCGGCTTCTGATGACATAATTATTTCAGGCGGGCTTTTGCCAGACCAGGTACCCGAACAGGCCGTGGCGCACCTCTACCGTCGCGCCCGGCAGCGAGGCCGCGTAGCGGCGGCGGAACTGGTCCAGCGTAAGGTGGACTTCCCTGGCCTTATGCCTGGCCAGGCGGGTATCCAGGAAAGCGCCGCGGGCGAACGCGGCGGCCAGGCGCCAGGGGCTATGGCGGGCCAGCATCTCAAGGTAAAATTTCAGAGCGGTCAGCGGCGGGTTTCCGGCCAGGGCGTCCACTATCAAGAGCGTGCCGCCCGGAGCAAGGCGCGCCTTCACGCGTTCCAGCGCGCCCTTGTAATCTTTGAGGTGATGCATCACCGAGACCGCCGCGGCGGCGTCGAAAAGCAGGCCTTGCGGCAGCTCGTCTTTCTCTATATCCAGCCGCAGCACCTCGGCCCGGGGCAGCCCGCGGAGAGTTTCCCGCGCCAGGGCGGCCATGCCTGCCGAGGAGTCTACGGCCGTAAGGCGGGCCGCGCCGGCGAAGACCGCGCGCGCCCGGCGGCCGGTGCCGCAGCCGATATCCAGCACGCGCCGCCCGTCGGGGGCGAGCAAACTCCTGATGTCGGGGTTATGTATCTCCTCTACCCAGTCCACTTCCTCGCCGTAATGCGGCGCCCAGCCGTCCCATTCGGCCGGGTCGTTGGGCGAGGAGCGCTCTTCCGGCGCGGTCATCGCGCGCCCTCCGCGGCGGCGGCCAGGGGCACGGCGAAACCGCCGCCTTCGGCTTCCCAGGAGAACGCGGCGAGGCGGGCCCAGCGGGCGTAGCAGCTTTCAGGATTCGCGCCGGAGGCCAGCACGGAGGCGGCCGCGGCGTCGGCCGGCCGGGGCGAAGTTCCGAGGCCCGAGAGAAAAGCGGGCGAATAATATTTCTTCTCCAGCAGCAGCCAGCGGGCGCCGTAGCCGGCAAGCCGCACTTCGGCGGCGGGATCAGCGCAATAGAGCGCTTGCAGCAGCGTGCGGCGCCTTTGGGCGTAATCCGCCGGAGACCGGAAGAACAGCACCTCCTGGTCGGCCGTGCCGGCCGAGAGCACGGCGGGTTGCGACGCGAAGACCGGCGCGGTAAAGACGAGGTCGCTTTCCGGGTAGCCGGCCACGGCGGAACCGCGCGGCTGGGCGGCCAGGAACGCGTACACTCCGGCGTAGCCGCGCAGGGACTGCGTCTTATTGAAGAAAGGGTGCAGGCAGGCGAACAGGACCGCGCAGGCCGCGCCGACCGCGGCTGTCCTCAGGCGGCCGCCGAAGATCGCGGCCAGCCCTTCCGCCGCCAGGAACACCAGCGCGAGCGGCAGCACGAAGACCAGCTGCCTGGAAGCCGTAACCGGGTGCAGGGGATAAAGCAGCGCGAAGGCCGCGCCTCCGCCGGCCAGCAGCACCAGCACAGAACGCGGCAGCATAGCCGGGCGGCGGGGGGCCACCAGCAGGCCCAGCCCGTAAACCCCGGCCAGCAGGGCGGTAAAGATAACGTAGAGAGTTCCGTGCTCGTTGAAGTTGAGCACGAAATTGGCCAGCGCGTCGGCCGGGTTGAACGGGTCCAGCGCGGCCGGCACCATCTGGTAGAACTTGTCAGATTCAAAAGCTCCTATGTTGGCCGCGTCGGGGGCGGCGTTGAACAGCACCCGGCTCAGGGCGGCGAACACCAGGATAAGGGCCGCGCCGGCGGCCAGGGAGACCAGGTAGCGCCGCCAGCGCCCGCCGGCGGAGAACTCTTCCCTGAAAAAAACCGGGACCAGCAGCGTAGCGGCGGCCAGGCCGGCCGCGACCACGGGGTAAACGGCGAAACAGAGCGCGGTGAGCGGGGCCAGGAGTTCGAAACGACGCTCTTCCGCGGCCCAGGCGTAGGCGAGGACGGCCAGCGCGCCGTAAACGCGCGGCACCCCGAAAAAACTGTCCATGGACAGGAACAGCGCCGCGAACAGCAGCACGGCAGCGCCGGCGGCGGGGCGGGCCGGGGAGGCCAGGGCCACTCGGCGGACCAGCAGAGCGGCCGCGGCGCAGGCGCCGGCCGCCAGCAGCTTCAGGCCCGGCGCGTAGCCGGCCAGTTTTACCAGCACGGCCGTAGGCCAGACCCAGAAAGATTCGGGACAGAACCGGAACATGTTGGCGTAGTAGAAAGCCGCCAGCGGGTCGGCGCCGAACAGGTCCTTGTCCCAGAGCGCCCGCACCCAGTAAAAACTGGCCGTGTCCAGGTAGAGCGCATATTCGAAATCGAAAGCCGGCGGGTTGGCCGTGACCAGGGCGAAGCCGGCGAGGATCAGGGCGAACAGGGCGGCCCCTCCGGAGGAGATCCCGCCGGGCTCGGCCCCGAAAAGACGTTTGAAAAGTTCGCGCATAAAATTCAAGGCAGGAAACAGAACTTGCCTGAAGCTGAAATTTTAAGATTTCCGGCACCAACGGCGCCATAGGCCCCGGGCAGCAGCCCCAGCGCCTCCCGGACGGCGGCCGCCTCCTTCTCCCCGGCGCCCGGCGGCAGCAATATGGAAGAAGAGGCCGCGTCCAGCTGGAAGAACGGCAGCCCCGTCCCGAAGACCCGGTCTATGAGTTCGGCCTCGTAAAGGCGGCCGCCGGCGGCGTCGGTGAACCTGTCTTTCCTGCCGCGGAATTTCAGCAGCGGCCCGCGGGTGCCGCAGGCGCACGCCCCTTCGGCCAGTTCCCCTATATCGCCGGTCCTGTAGCGCAGCACCGGCGCCAGCGCGTTGTCCAGGTCGGTGCAGACCAGCTCCCCGTCACCGGCCCTTTCCAATATGTGCCCCGCCTGGTCGGCGTGCAGCCAGCCGTTGGACCGCGGGCAGGAGAGGGCGACATAGCCCAGCTCCGTGGAGGCGTACATATTGAAGGCCTCGGCGCCCAGCCGCTCCTGCGCCTCGGCGCGCACGGTATCGCCCAGCGCGGTGCCCACGGTCAGCACGGCTTTGAGCCGGTCGAAACCGGGCAGGGCGCGGCCGCGCAAGGCTCGCAGCACGGCCATCAGCGCGTCGGGGCGCGTTATCAGCAGGACCGGCCGCTCGGAGGCAGCGGCCTCGGCCAGCGCCAGGGCCGCTTCGGGCGAGGAAAAGATCCCGCCGCCGTAATACACGTTCTTGCGGTTATGGACCAGGCGGTAGAGCAGGTACTGCTGGAAAAATTCGAAAAGAGCCCCGCCGAACTTCCCCGCGGCCAGCCTGGCCGGCAGATTTTCGAAGAAAGCGTACTCCCGCGGGTGCAGCGCGGCGGTCTTGTCGCCCATGCGCCACCCGGCAGTTTCCAGCACCGCCAGCAGCGCCGCATAGCGGGCAGCCACCGCTCCCGTATCCAGCCTGGTTTCGACGTGGCCAGCGCTGCCGGTGCCGCCGCTCTTCAGGCTCGCCAGCGCGCCGCGGCCGGAATAGGCGGCCAGTTCGGCCCTGCCCATGAGCGGCAGGCGCCGGAAATCTTCCATAGAGGCGAGCGCGCCGGAACCTTTCAGCGCCGCGGCGCAGGCAGCGTCGTACTCCGGCAGCAGCCGGCGGGCCTTGACCAAGCGGTCGTTAAGCACCGCCAGGCCGCCGCGTTCCCCGCCGCCGAAAGCACCGGCGATGGCCCGGAAATCCCGGCGCAGCAGGGTTCCGGCGGCCAGGACGGCTTTCTTCCGTAAATTCACGCGCTCCCCTTTTTGCCGGTCAGCGAAAGATAGACCGGGGAAGCGCCGACCTCCGGATGGGCCGCGCGCCAGGCCGCGTCGCGCGCCCAGCATTTCACCACCGGCCCGAAATTTTCCTCACCGTAGGCCGAGCGCACCACCTCGGCCAGCGGCGCCGCGGAAGAATCCCTGAAGATATAGGGCAGATGCTCGCAGGGCGCCACGCCGCCGTCGGGCAGGATCATTATCTTGTAGGCCGAGGGCAGCTCGCAGTTTACCATACCGGTCCTGTCGAGCACGGGCAGGCCCGCCCCGAAGGCCGCCGCCAGCACGTTCTCCCTGTCGGCGGCCTCCAACTTAAGTTCTTCCAGCCGGCCGGCCCAGGAGCCGGAGGGGACCGGCGGCAGCACGCGCACGGCGCGGGCGCCGGCCGCGGCGGCAGAGGCCAGCAGCGCGGCGAGCGAGCCGTCGGCCGCGGTTTCGCGCGTGGCGTAGCAGGAGGCCATGGCGGGCAGGCCGTGTTCTTTGGCCAGGGCCAGCGCTTTCAGCGCGGCCGCGTGGCAGCCGGGCGCCTGCCGCAGGGAATCGTGCCCTTCGGGCGAAGCCGAGTCCAGGCTGACATTGAGGCAGGCGAGGCCCGCGCGTTTGAGCTCCAGAACGAGTTCGCGCGTCACCTTCAGCCCGTTGGTCTCGAGGAAAACGGTCATGCCGGCGCCGGCGGCGGCCGCCGTCAGTTCCGGCAGGAAAGGCACCAGCGTGTTCTCCCCACCGGTGAAATGCAGGCGCGGCACGCCCAGTGCCGCCAGTTCGGCCACGCGGGCCAAAGCGGTCTCGCGGCTCATGATCCGGCCGCCGAACAACTCCCTGAAGCCTCCGGAGGAGCAGGCCCCGCAGCGGCACTGGCAGGCGAAAGTGGCCGCGAAAGCCGCCATGCCCGGCACGCGGCGGCGCAACACCCGGCGCCGGAAAGTATAGACGGCGTAGCGCCAGGCACGGCGCGCGTCCAGCAGGCCGGCCAGGAACAGCGCTCCGCGCAGGGTCACAAAGACCCGCCGCAGGACGTTGCGCGGCGCGGTCGCGGCCCGGCCGGCGTAAACCGCGAACAGGTAATGGAAGAAATATTTAAAACTCCCGGCGAGGGAGAAATTCGGGTAGGGCGCCGGGTTACCTCCGAGCCGCGCCAGCAGGGCGCGGGCGGCTATGGCCGGCAGGCGCAGGCTGAACGCCGGCAGCAGCCGCCACCAGCCGCGGGCCAGGGCGGCGCGCGCCGCGGCCGGGAAAAGCGAAGCGAGGAACACCAGGTTGCGCAGCCGGGCGCGGTCCGGGCCGTAGCTGTGCCCGCCGTGCCCGTAAGGCACCCGGAACTCCCCGTTCTCCACTGCTGCGGCGTCTTTCTCCGACAGCAGGCCGGTCTTGCGGGCTTTTTCGAACAGGGCGGTGCCGGGGTAGTAGCGCAGCCAGTTGACGTCGTGGAAGCCGGCGGGGTTGACCGCCGCGAAGGCGGCCACGCGCTCCAGCTCTGTCCCATCCTGGCCTGGCAGGCCGAAAATGAAATTGGTGTAGACGAAAAGCCCCGCCTCACGCAGCAGGCGCAGGGCCTTTACCGAGTCGGCCGTGCTCTCGGAGCGCCCGAGGCAGTCACGGCGCAGCGTCTCGCTCACGGTCTGTACGCCTATGTTTACGGCCGCGGCGCCGGCGACCCTCAGCAGGGCCACGGCCCGTTCGTCTGCGTCGGAAGGGTGGACGTTGCAGAAGAAAGGCAGCCCCACGCGTTTCGGATAGGCCAGCGCGAACTCCTCCAGCCACCTCCGGTCGGAAATAAAAAGGTCGTCGCAGAAAGAGACCCGCCGGAACCCGTACTTTTTCTTCGCGGCCTCAAGTTCCGTTATCACGCTCTCCACGCTGCGCCGCCGGAGGAAAGCGTCCTTGCAGCCCAGGCGCGACAGCACACGCCGCATGGAGCTGTTGTGGCAGTAGGTGCAGGCGTTGGGGCAGCCGCGGCCCGTGACCATGGAATAAGTGTCAAGGGCGAAACCGGGATATTCCCTGAAAAACAGGTCCTTATCGGGGAAAGGCAGCGCGTCCAGATCTGTCTCCAGCCGCACCGGGCCCTTTACCGCGGCACCGCCGCGCTTGAACCAGATATTCTCCAGTCCGTCGGGGCCTTTGCCGGCGGCGAGGCGGTCGGCCAGCGCGCAGACCGCGCTTTCGCCGTCGCCCACGCAGAGCAGGTCCACTTCGGGCCTGGCCAGCGCTGCTTCGGGCGAGGTACTGACATGCACCCCGCCGAAAATTATGGGCACGCGGCTCAGGCGCTTTATCTCACGGGCCACCGCCAGCGCCCAGGGGAAAAGATCGGATTCCGCGGAGAAACCTACCAACCCGGGATTAAGTTCCACCACCCTGCGCGCGGTACGCGCGGCGCTCTCGGGCTCGAAGAAGGGCAGCCGCAGCCTGAAGGAGTCGAACAGCAGCGGCTCGTAGACGAGGGCGGTCTCGTGCCCGCGGGCCTTCAGGGCCGCCGACATATGCTCTATGCCGAGACTTTCCGTCGCGGCGCGGACAAAAACCGTCTTCATCTGGTCAATTTTATCATAATATCCCCGCCGGGCCGGGCCGGCGCGAACGGGCCGTGGGCGCGGCCGTCAGGCGCTCTCGCGCAGGCGGCCGAAACTGAGGTTGTTCCTGAAGAACCGGAAAGCCCGCAACGGGAAGTCGGGACCGAAAGGCCCGTCCCTGGCTATGCGGAAGATCCGCCCCGGGTTCAGGTGAAACTTAAGGAAGGCCGACCGGTACAACCGGTGGTAGGTCTCGTCGCTCATCGCCGTGGGATTGAACGGCGCGGCCGTAAATTCAAGATCTATGGTGCTGAGCCCGGGCGGCAGTTTGCCGGCCCGCCGGAACATCTCGTGCATGGCGGTGCCGGGGTACGGGGTAGGCGTGAAGAAGAGGGCCAGGTGGAGGCGGGATTCGCAGGCGAATTTAATGGTGGCGCGCATCTCTTCTTCGGTCTCGGTGGGGAAACCCAGCATAAAGAAGCCGCGGCTGAGCATGCGCCTGTCGGCCAGCATGCCGATGGTGCGGCTGACCTTGCCGATGTCCAGGTTCTTGTTGATGAGCTTCTGAAGGCGCGGCGACACGGTCTCCACCGCCAGGGCCACGTCCCCGGAGCCCACCTGCTTGAGCAGGTCCAGCGACTCCGCCCGCACTATGTCGGCGCGCAGGCCGTTGGGGAAATTAAGCGTGGAACGCAGGTTCCGTTCCAGCAGCAGCGAAAGCGTTCCGTCGAACCTGTCGGCGTCGAAATTGGCCACGTCGTCGAGCACTTCTATGTCCCTGGTTCCCAGCTTATGGATCAGGGCCACTTCCTCGGCGACGCTTTCCGGAGACCGCCCGCGGAAGGCCTTGCCGAAGATGTTGTGGCAGTACACGCACTGGTAAGGGCAGCCGCGCGAAGTAAAAATAGGCAGGTAAGGCCTCACCCCCACCGCGGCCATGCCGTTGGTCTTCCAGAATTTTTTATAATCCACCAGGTCCCAGGCGGGCAAGGGCAGGGCGTCCAGGTCCTGTATGGGCGGCCGCGGGGCCGTAAGTTCCACCCCCGCCTCGCCGCGCACCGCCAGGCCGGCCACGCCGCCGATCACGGCGGGAGCTTTCCAGCGCGGACCCTCTTCTGTTATCACGCGGACCAGGTGGGCGAAAGTTTCCTCTCCCTCGCCGATCACGGCGGCGTCGGAGTTCGGATCGGCCAGCGCGGCTTCGGGGTCGGAGGACGGGTAGGGCCCGCCGAGGATCACGGGCACGGTGGGGTCGGCGGCCTTTACGGCGGCGGTGATCTTGCCGGCCAGGAAAGCTTCGGCGGTGAGGGCGCTCACCCCCACGGCGTCGGGGCGGTTCTGGCGCACTTCCTCCGCGGCCAGCCGGAGTATGTCCGGCTCAAGGCGGGCGTCGAGCACGCGCACCTCGGCCCCCAGCCGGGAGCGCAGGAAAGCGGCGACGGAAAGCAGGCCGAGCGGCGGCATGGACGCGCCTTTCAATTTTGTGGCCAGGCTGCGGCTTTTTATGAGCAGAACGCGGGGGCGCCTCATACGCCATAGTCTACCAAAAGGAAAGGGCAAAGGTTTGCTAGAATATGCCCATGAGCGCGACGATGTTCCTCAACAAACTTTCCTTCCGCCTGCGGCCTCTTTTAGCCGGCGTTTACGGCACTTCCTGGTTCATAGCCTTCACGGCCTTCTATTTCCGCACCATCCTGCCGTTCATACGCCGCTTCGTGCCGCTTTACGGCGTGACGGTGGTGCTCTCCATGTCCTACAAGTGCCAGTGCTCCTGCACGCATTGCGGCGTGGGCAAGAAGGCGCCCCCGCCCGGCGGCGAGCTCACCAGCGCGGAGATCCTGAAATTCATAGACGACCTGGGCCGCCTGGGCGGCGCCTGCGTGCACTTCTTCGGCGGCGAGCCGCTGGTGGTGCCGCAACTCCCCGAATTCGTGGCCCGCACCCGCGCGCTGGGCATGATGGCCTCGGTGGACACCAACGGCCTCCTGCTCAACGAGGCCATGGTACTGAAGCTCAAGGCCGCCGGCATAGAGCGCATCCGGGTGAGCCTGGACAGCCCGCGCGAGGCCGACCACGACGCCAACCGCGGCGTGCCCGGCTGCTGGCGCAAGGCCGTGGACGGGCTGCGCCTCTGCGTGAAGCACGGCATCCCCGCCAACGTCTCCATTTACGCCACCCGCGAGAACCTGGCCAACGGCGACTTCGAGAAGATGATAGCCCTGGCCCGCGAGCTCGGCGTCGGCGTGCGTTTCCTGTCCTCCATCCAGAGCGGCAAGTGGAAGGACAAGGACGTCCCCCTCACCCCGGAAGAGATCGCCAGGCTGCGCGGCCTGGTGGCGCCAGACGTCTGCTGGGAAACGGAATTCCTCCAGCACAAGAACGTGCCTTTCTGGTGCAACTCGATGATAGGGAATAAATTCGACGTCTCCGCCTTCGGGGACGTGCTGGCCTGCTGCTACCTGCCCGCCGCCTTCGGCAACATCCGCAAGGAGCCGCTGGAAACCATCGTTAAGCGCATGTGGTCTTCGGAAATGTTCAGGAAGGGGTCAGATCACTTCGACTGCCCGATGAACGACCGGAACTTCACCAGCCGCAACGAGGAACAGCTTAATTCACCCCGCGGTTGTTAACAGGCCCCGCAGTCCAGGCCGCCGCAACCGCCCCCGCTGAAATAACCAGCCCGCTCCAGCACGGCCTCCAGGCCGCCTTCGCGCACGTTCCCCATGGCCGCCCCGGAGACGTAGCAGGCGCGCGCCGCGCCGTCGGCGCCCACGTAAACGCTAACCTTGCGGGCGGCCGTGCACTGCAGGGCGCCGTCGAGGTAGTCGTAAAGCGGGCTCTCGGAATAGACGAAGGCCGGGTCCGCGTATTTTTCGAAGAAAAGTTTTTTATGTTCCGCGGAGAGCAGCGGCCGGCTCCTGTCGCCTAGCTTGCCCGTATAGATAGGGAACAGGGCGCGCACGGCCGAAGCGCCGCGGGCGCGGGCCAGCTTTATCAGCGCCTCCAGCCGGCCCTCGGCCAGGCCACGGTCGGTTATATACGTTGAGACCACGCAGGGCACGCCGGCGGCCACGCAAGCCGCTACCGCGGCCAGCGCCGCGTCGAAGCAGCCGGGGTAGCCGCGCAACCGGTCGTGGCGCCTGGCGTCAGGCGAGTCCAGGCTGACGTTGATATTGGTGACGCCAGCGGCCGCCAGCGCCCGCGCTTTCGCGGCGTCCAGCAGGATGCCGTTGGTGTCCAGAGAGACGCTCAGGCCGAGGCCGGCCGCGTGCGCGGCCAGTTCGGCTATATCCGGCCGCAGCAGGGGTTCCCCGCCGGTAAAACCTATTTTAGGGCTGCCCATGGCCGCCGCATCGCTTATCACGCGCTTTATCTCTTCGGTCGAGAGCTCCCCGCCTGAAGGCAGGCCGCTCGCCGAGCAATGCGCGCAATCACACTGACAGCGCCCGGTGACCGCTATCATCACGGTCAGCGGTATCCGCCGGCCCAGGACATAGCGGCGCCAGCCGTAGGCGGCCAGGCGCGGCAGCAGGCCCGGCATGGCCCGCCGGGCGAAGATGCCGTACAGCAGCGCCAGCCGCCTAATATGTCCAGCTGTTCTCATCCTGTCCTTTGCCGGCCAGCCGGTCGCGCAGGCGCCTGAACTGGTGGCTGAAGATCAGCGCCACGCCCCAGGCCACCCGGCTTATCTCGCCGGGCAGCAGCAGCGTGCGCAGCCGCTTGAAGACGTAGGCGGGGCGCAGGTAGAAGCCCCGGGTATATTCTTCCATCAGCCGCAGGAGCTTTTTGGCAGGTACGGCGCTCATCTCCACCATGGGTTCCCGCTCCGAATACACCGTGATATAGTCCGCGCCGTAAACCTTGTCCAGGTCCAGCCGTCCCTCCGCGGCCAGCCCGTCGAACAGTTCGCCGCCTGGGCTGGGGATGTAAACCGAGAACATGACGTAGTCCGGGTCCAGTTCCCGGGCGAAAGCGTTGGTCTGGCGGGCCGTTTCTTCGGTCTCGCCGGGCGTGCCCAGGATGAAGGCCGCGTTCACCCGCATCCGGTGGCGGCGGGCCAGGGCCATGGTCTTGCGCACCGCGTCCAGCGTGATGCCTTTTTTCATGCGGTCCAGCATCGCCTGCGAACCGGATTCCACACCGAGCAGGGCGCGGCGGCAGCCGGCCGCTTCCATGGCGGCGAACAGTTCCTCGGAGGCGGTGTTGGCTCGCACATTGCAGTTCCAGGAGATCTTCATGCCGCTTTCAGTGATGAGGCGGCAGATCTCCTTCACGTGCCCCGGGTCGCAGGTGAACGAAGGGTCCTCGAACTGGAATTCGCGCACCCCGTATTGGTCGTAAAGCTTTTTCATTTCGGCGACTACCAACCGCGGGCTCCGCTTGCGAATGCGCCCGCCGTAACCGTAATGATGGCTGCAGAAAGTGCACTGGTACGGGCAGCCGCGCATGGTCAGCACGGAGGCCGCCGGCGCCGTGCTGACGGCCCGCGTGATGCCGAGGTAATAATTGGAAAGGTTGATAAGGCGATAGACCGGTTCCGGCAGGGAGTCCAGGTCCTCTATCAGCGCGCGCTGGGGAGTGGCGAACGGCTTGCCGTCTTTCAGCAGCACCAGGCCGGCCACGCCTTCAAGGTTCTTCCCGTCGGCGAGCGCGTCGGCCAGCTCCAGCATGGTAGTCTCGCCCTCGCCCACCACCACGCAGTCGAAATCCCCGCCGCGCAGGCATTGGACCGGCAGGTAGCTGGCGTGGATGCCGCCGGCCGCGGTCTTTAGGCCCGGGAATTCTTTTTTCAGCAGGCGGGCGCCGGCCGCGGCCATATCGAAACTGGCCGTGTAGGTGGCGAAGCCGGCCAGCTCGGGGCCGAACTCCCGCGCCCGGGCCAGGAACTCCGCGTCCGACAGCCCCTCGGCGTAAAGGTCCAGGATCCTGACGGCGTGCCCGGCGCGTTCCAGCACGGCGGCCACGTACATGAGGTTCAGCGGCGGCATACAGCCGCGCGCGCGCACCTGGTACACGTCCATGTTGCGCAGCGCCGGGGAAACGAGTAAAACTTTCATGCTCTTACCATATTATGGAATATTTCACCGCCGCCCGGGGCTGGCGAACTTGAGCGCCATGGTCCTGAACAGGAACCAGTAGAGCCGCGCCCCGCCAAAGGGCAGGTCCCGGAAGATCCGCAGGAGCCGGGCCGGGTTGAGATAGAAGACGGCGGTGGTCAGCTGTTTTACCGCCAGCAGCTGCCAGGCGGGCCGGTCGGCGCAGCCGCCGTAAGGCACGAAGCAGGTGTTATCCGACTTGGGGTCTATCCTCTTTTCCGGCGGCAGGGCGCCGCAGAGTTCCGCCCCGGCGTAGCCGCGGCAGAAGAAAAGCAGGAAGGAATGCAGCGGCAGGGACCAGAGGTAGCGGGCGGTCAGCAGCAGCTCCCGCAGGGTTTCCCCGGGAAAGCCCATCATCACGAAAGCGTTCACGAAGATGCGCTTTTTAACCAGCAGTTTCACCGCCGCGCGCAGCCGCTCCAGGTCCGCGTTCTTCTTTATCTGTTCGCGCAGGCGGGGACTGGCCGTTTCCACCGCGGCGCAGACGTATTTGACGCCGGCTTTGGCAAAGAGGTCCACCAGTTCCTCGTCGAGCAGTTCGGCCCGCAGGCCGTTGCCGAAGAACAGGCTGAGCTTGGGCAGACCGTTTATCAGGCCGCGCATGACGGCGGCGGCCCTGGCCCGGTCCAGGTTGAAGACGTCGTCGGCGACCTCGATGTTCTCCACGCCGTATTTTTCCTTGAGGAGCCGCAGCTCTTCCAATACCCGGGCCGGGGAGTGGGCGCGGAACCGCTTGCCAAAGATGTTATGACAGAAGGTGCAGCGGAAGGGGCAGCCGCGGGAAGTGAACACGCTCATGTAGCGGCGCCCGTAGAGCATGGGCGAGTGCGGCACGAACTCCCGGTAGCGGTCCATTTCCGCCAGGTCCCAGGCGGGCATGGGCAGCGAGTCCAGGTCCTCTATGAATTCGCGCGGCGGGTTGTTCACGATCCCGTCCCCGCGCCTGAAAGAAACGCCTTTTACGTCCCCGAACCCGGCTTTGCGCTCATGGGCGGCCAGCAGCTCCGGGAAAGTCAGTTCGCCTTCGTTGCGCACGACGGCGTCTATGTTGGCGTCGCCCAGGCATTCGGCGACGTAAGCGGTGGGGTGCGCGCCGCCGGCTACCACCAGCCGGACGCCGGCTTTCTTCGCCGCGGCGGCGGCCGCGTGCATGGAGACCGCCTCGGAGGTCATGGCGCTTATGCCTACCACGTCGGGGCGGCGCCTGGCTATTTCCAGCTCCAGGCCCGCCTGGTCCAGGCCTTCCAGCGCGATATGCAGCAGTGAGACTTCGGCATGGCCCGCTTTCTTCAGCGCCGCCGCCAGGTACAGCAGGCCGAGCGGCGGCATGACGCCGTCGTGGCGCCTGCTGGGGGAGCTTTTCAGCCTGGCCGCCTTTATAAGAAGTATTTTCATCGTGGGAGCGCCAAGGACCGCGGCGGCATTCTCCAATGAGAATTCCGATTTTTTATTATATCACAATAAGCCCGGCGGTAGCCGCAAAATGCGCTTATGTTATATACTAAACACCGCGCTCCGGGACCCGTGGAAATGAAAAAAAAGATCGTCTTCGTAGTTCCGCCCATAGTGGACAAACTGTGGACCTTCAGCAGCGACCTGCTTTACCTCGGCGCGGCCGGGCTCGCCGCCCGCCTGCTGCAGGACGGGCACGAGGTTTCCGCCATAGACTGCGCCGTGGACTGCCGTTCGGTCGGCCGCCTGAAGCGGCGCCTCGCCCGGCTCCAACCCGACATCGTGGCCGTGCCGGCCCTCTACGGCACCCTCATCAACGCCTACAAGATAGCCGCCGCGGCCAAGGAGGCCACCGGCGCGCTGGTGGTCTTCGGCGGGTTGCCCGCCACTTTCTCGGCGGAACAGGTACTGACCGAATGCCCGCAGGCCGACGTGTGCGTGGTGAACGAAGGCGAACTGGCCATGAGCGCCCTGGCCGCCGGCAGGCCCCCGGCCGAGATCCCGGGACTGGTTTTCCGCAGGGACGGCGCCGCCGTTGCCACTGGGCCCGGTTCGCGCGTGGAGAACCTCGACGAGCTTCCATTTCCCGCCCGCGGTCTGTTCCCGCAGGAAAAATACCGCGTCTATTCCCTGCGCACCTTCCGCCAGGTCTGCACCACCAACATGGAAAGCAAGCGCGGCTGCCCTTTCGCCTGTGAATTCTGCCTGCAGGCTCCCAAGGAAGGCCGCCGCTACCGCCTGCGCTCGCCGGAGAAGGTAATAGAGGAGATGCGGCAGATCAAGCGCGACTTCCCCCATATCGGCCGCATCATGTTCGTGGACAACGATTTCCTCGCTCCCTACGAGCACGGCCTGGCCATCGTGGACGGCATCATAGCCGCCGGCCTGAACCGGCAGTTCGAGTTCATGGTGGCGGCGCGGGTGGACAATTTCCTCAGGGGCGGCGACGCCCTGATAGCCAAATTCGCCGAAGCCAATATCCGCCTGGTCTATTTCGGCATGGAGAGCGTGAACGCCAAGAACCGCGAACGCCTCAGCAAGATCAAGGCGGAATACGCGGCGCCGGAGCTGCTGGAGCGGATGCGGGCCAAAGGCGTGCACTCCTTGTGCTCCTATATCTTCGGCTTCGAGAACGAGGACGAGAGCGACATGCTGGAAACGGTGCGCGCCTCCATGAAGGACGCGCCGTCCATGGTCAAATACAATATCCTGACGCCCTACCCCGGCACCAAAACGCACGCGGATTACCTGGCCCAGGGCCGGCTGCTCCCCGGCGTACGGCTCTGGCAGCTGGACAACGCCCACCAGACCATAAAGCACCCCGTGGACTGCGCGCGGTTCTTCCGCCGGGCCTACCGGCGCTACTACTTCAGCCCGGCGCTGCTGGCGAAAATAAAATGGCTCAGGTTCTTCGGCGAGAACAAGGACATGAAGCTGCTCGCCTTCGTGCAGCATCTGGGCAAGCGGGAACTGGCCGGCTTCGCCAGGGACGTTTACAGGTTCTTTAAGTTCAGGGTCTTCCGCTCGGAAGATTTCGTAGGCTGACCGCCCGGCGGTTCAATACCATCTCAGGAAATAAAAAGCGGCTCTCAGGGAAAGCAGGAGGGCCCGCGGCGACCGCAGCAGCCTCAGCAGAGAGGCGGGCCGCAGGTAGTAGCGCAGGTAAGCCCGCTTGGCGAACCTCACCAGCTCCGCCCGCGTCATGCCGGGCACTTCCAGCAGAGGGGCGGCGTTGTCGTGGCTGTCCAGCAGCTCCTCGTCGGAAACGGCCAGCAGGCCCTTCGCCCGCGCCTCGGCGTAAAGCCGCGTGCCGAAGAAGGGGTGCGCGAAGGCGAAAAAAACGTAGTCGGTGTCTATTTCCGCCATGCTCTTCAGCGCGGCCTCGAGCGAGGCTCGCGTCTCGCCCGGGTAGCCCAAAATGTAATAACCGCGCGTCTCTATGCCGGCGGCGCGCGCGGCGGCCACAGCCGCCCGGGCCCGGGCCGGGTCGAAACCCTTGTTCATGGCGCCGCAGGCCTCGGCGCTGGGGCCGTCTATACCGAAGGCTATGGAAACGCAGCCGGCCCGCCGCATCAGCGCCAGCAGTTCCGGGTCCACCAGGTCCACGCGCGTCATGCAGGACCAGGTCAGGTCCAGCCGGTTCCTCTCCAGCAGGCGGCAGAGCTTCTCCACCCGCCCGAGGTTGGCGGTGAAAGTATCGTCCTGGAAGCTGATCTCCCTGGCGCCGTAGCGCTCCGCGAGGAAACGCATCTCCTCCAGCACCCGTTCCGGGCTCTGCGCCCGGTACTGCGAACCGAAAACTTCCTTGGAGCAGAAACCGCAGGAGAAGGGGCAGCCGCGGGAGGTGACCATGCTCATCACCGGCAGGCGGGTGTAGCCGAACAGCGCCGGGCGGTAGGCCTTCATGTCCAGCAGGTCCCTGGCCGGCATGGGCAGCGCGTCCATATCCAGCGGTTCCGGGCGAGAGACGGGAACGCCGGACTTCAGGGCCAGCCCGGGCAGGCCGTCCGGCGCGGCGCCGGCGGCCAGGCGTTTTGCCAGTTCGCAGAAAGTTATTTCACCCTCGCCTATCACCGCGGCGTCGAAACCGGCGGCCAGGCACTGGTCCGGCCGCGCAGTGGCGTGATGCCCGCCGGCGGCCACGAAGCAGCCGGGGCAGGCCTTCTTCACGGCGGCCGCCGCCGCGGCGGAGGCGCTGAAAGTTCCGGTGTAAACGCTGATCCCGGCCAGGTCGGGGGCGAAGGCGCGGACCTCGCGCTCGAACGCCTCCGGCGTCAGCCCGGCGCCGGGCAGGTCCAGGACGCGCAAGCCGGCGCCCGGCATTTCCCGCCGGACGAAGGCCGCTATGGAAAGCAGGCCGAGCGGCGGCATGGCCAGGCCCGCCCCGCCCATGGGATTCTCCGGCGAGAAGGCGTGCGGCGGGTTTATCAGCAGGATCTTCATCTTGAAAAAATATGCGCGGCGCCCCAGGCCAGGCTGCGCAGTTCGCCAGCGGACCGGGCGGCCAGCAGCCGCCTGAGGAGATAGGCCGGCCGGGCGCAGAATTTTTTATTAAATTCCCTCATCAGGGCCACCAGTTCTTCGGCTGGGAGGCCGCACATGGTCACCACCCGCCCGGCGCCGGCATAGGACGCCAGGTAATGGCCGCCGCGGTAGGTTACGGGGTCTATCTTTCCCTCCCGCACGGCCTGGTTGAAGATGCTCGAACCCACCACCGGCATCAGCACGGCGAACATGGCGTAATCGGGATCCAGCTCCAGGGCGAAGTCCAGGCTTTCCCGCGCGGTCTCGCGGGTCTCGCCGGGCAGGCCCAGCACGAAAGAGCAATTGACGCGCATGCCGTGCTTTTTGGCCAGGGCCACCGCGGCGCGCACCTGGTCCAGGCGGATGGCCTTGTTGGCGCCCAGGGCGCCCAGCATTTTCTGCGAGCCGGTCTCCACGCCCAGGAAAACGCGCCGGCAGCCGGCGGCCCGCATGGCGGCGAAAAGTTCTTCTGAGGCGGTATCGGCACGGGCGTCGCAGTTCCAGGCTATGCCCGGCAGGCGCTCTTCCAGCAGGGCGCAGATGCGGCGGGCGCGGGCGGGATCGGCCGTGAAGGCACAGTCCTCGAACCTGAACTCCCTCACGCCGTAGGTTTCGGCCACATGCCGCATTTCCGCCACCACGTCCTCCGGGGCCCGGACGCGGATGGCGCAGGCGTAGCCGTAATGGTGACTGCAGAAACTGCAGCTGAAATTGCAGCCGCGCGCGGAAAGCACGGAAGAGACCCTCCCGCCGGTGACGGCGCGGGTGGGCGGCAGCCTGTAGGCGTCGAAATTTATGAGTTCATAGGCGGGCCAGGGCAGCGCGCTTATGTCCGCCAGCGGCGGTCTGGACGCGCCGCGCGTGAAACCGGCCCCGTCCCTCAGGCAGTAACCGGGCAGCCCCGCGGGCGTTTCTCCGGCCGCCAGGCGGGCGGCCAGTTCCGGCAAGGCCAGTTCGCCTTCGCCCAACAGCGCCGCGTCGGCGGGACACTGCCCCAGCGCGATCTCCGGCAGGTAGCTGGCGTAGAGCCCGCCCAGGACCACGAAAGTTTTCGGTAGGGCGTGCTTCAGGGCTTTTACCAGCCTGTAAACCTCGTCGATACTGCCGGGATAGGTGGCGAAGCCGGCCAGCTCCGGCTTGAACGCGGTCATGGCCGCCAGTTCCTCCACCGGCGGACTAGGCTCGGCGTAGAGGTCCAGTATCCTGACCTCGTGCCCGGCCTTCTTTAGGGAAGCGGCCAGGTACAGCAGGTTCAGCGGCGGCATGACGTTCTCGAGCTCGCGCTGCGCGCGGCCGAGCGGCTGCGGCGGGTGTACCAGCAGCACTCTCACGCGGCGTGCTCCTTGCGGTAGATGTCGCAGCCGCGGCAGAGCCGCTCCTGGTTCCCGTAAAGATCTTTTTCTTTCCTGGCGGCGCAGGCCTCGGCGAGCGTCTGCCGCGAAAGGTTGCCGAATTTGAACTCGCGCAGGTAAAAACAGGGGATCACGTCCCCGGCGGCGGTTATGAAGACATGGTCGTCGGAAATAAGGCAGCGGCGGCCGCCGCGGCCAGCGATATCCATGAACAGGTCGTAAACGTTGTTGTTGCGGCAGGCCAGGCCCAGTTCGGCCGCTAGTTTTTTAGCCGCGGCCACTATGGCCCGTTCCTCGGCGAAAGCCGGCCGGGCGGCCGGGGGAGCGTCCCCGAACGCGTGCAGGTCCACGCGCATCAGCTGTATCTCTTCCGCGCCGAGCTCCGCAGCGTAACGCACCGCGTCCTCTACCGCCGGCCGGGAGGTTATCAGGGTCTGCACGCGGATCTTGAAGCCCGGATACTTCTTCTTAATGAGCCGGAGGGCGGAAAAAGACTTTCCCACTTCGGCCGAGAAGCCGTGGAAAGGCCCGCCTTCCTCCGGGCCGTCGAGCGAAACGCTGAAGCGGTTGATGACGCCGTCCTTCACCAGGGCCTCGAAGGCCGCGGCGTCGAAGGGCAGCAGCCCGGTGGACAGGTTGAGCTCGGTAGCGGGCAGGGCGGCGGCGGCTTCGCGCAGGAGTTCCGGCAGGTCGGGCCGGCAGAACGGCTCGCCCAGCCCGACGAAGTTGAGGTAGCGCGGCCCGCGGCCGGCGTAGGCGGCGCGGATCTCCGAGAGCGTTTTAGTGAAAAGCTCCCGCGGCATGTCCGCCGGGACCACGCCCAGCGGGCCGCGGAAGCAGACGGCGCAGCCGCGCGGACAGCGCGTGGTGACTTCCAGGGTGATATCGCGCGGCGGGAAAGCGTAGCGCCCCAGGACCAGCCTGAAGAACTTGCGAGCTTTTTGCGCCAGCGTGCTTTCGAAGTACATGTCAGGTCAGGCCGTTCTCCACGTACCAGCGCCCGGTGCGGGCGAGGGCTTCTTCCAGGGACACGCGCGGCTTCCAGCCCAGGGCGCGCAGCTTGGCGCTGCTGCAGACCCAGTCGCCGGAGGCCACTCGGATGCTGTCCAACCGCAGGTCCATGCGCAGCGGGAAGAAGCGCATGTAGAAGAGCAGTTCCAGGGCTTCCTTCAGCGCGAACCAGGGGTAGAGCAGCCAGACCGGCACGTAGAAAGCGCTGACGCGACGCCCGGCCGCGGCGGCCAGCCCGCCGAAGAAGGCGCGCATGCTCACCGGGTCCTCGGTCACGAAATAGGCCTCTCCGAAAGGGGCCTTCTCGGCCACCAGCTGCACGGCGTCTATCAGGTTCTCGACGTAGGTGAAGGGCACGGTGTTATTGCCCGGCCCGAAGAAGGGAAAGAAGGAGAAGCGGAAGAACTTGAAGATGAGGGCCATGCTGATATGCCGCGCGCCGAAGACCGACCCGGGGCGCACCACCTTCACAGGGTACCCTTCGGACTTCTGCAGGTCGAGCAGGTATTTCTCGCCGTTATACTTGCTCCAGCCGTATTCCGTTTCCGGCTTGGCGTCGCAGGTCTCGTCCATCATGGGCCGCACGCCGGCCGCGGCGATGCTGCTGAAGTAGAGGAAAAGCTTCACCTTGCCGCGCGCGGCCTCGGCCAGGTTGCGCGTGCCTTCGTAATTGACCCGGTTCATCTCCGCGAGCAGCCCGTTGCGGGAATAGAACCAGCCTGCGGGACGCACGGCCGCGGCGAGGTGGTACACCTCGTCCACGCCTTCCATGGCTCGTTCGAGGCTGGCTTTGTCGAACAGATCGCCGTAAACTATTTCCACGCCCAGGGTTTTGACGTAGTCCAGGTGGCGGCTGTCAGCCTGCACGAAAGCGCGGACCTTGCGCCCGGACTTGGCCAGGGCTTCGGTCAGGTGGGAGCCTATAAAGCCGGCCGCCCCGGTTACCAGTGTTATCGCCATGTTTTTTCCTCCAAGGTGAACCCCAATTATAGTATTTTCGCGAAGTATAACCTTGCGGCTCCAATTATTATAGAATCAAACGTATGAAAGCGCTCGTAATAGGCGGGACCTCCGGGCTCGGCAGGGCTTTGGCGGCAGAATTCATAGCCGCCGGCTGGGACACGGCCGTGACCGGCCTGCGCGCCGAGACCGTAATGGCTTTCACCGCCGCTTTTCCCGCCGCCCGCGCCGTGCAGCTGGACCTGGCCGCTCCGGGCGCCATGCCCGCCACCGCCTCCCTGCTAGACTTCCTGGGCGGCGCCGACGCCGTGGTGGTCTGCGCCGGGCTTTACGCCGAGAACTCCGGGGCGGATTGGGCGGTGGAAGAGAAAGCCATCGCCGTGAACGCCACCGGCTGCGCGGCCGCCCTGAACGCGGCTTACTCCCATTTCAAGAAGCGCGGCAGCGGCCGCCTGGCCTGCATCACCTCCATAGGCGGCGTGCGCGGCAACGCGCGCTGTCCCGCCTACAACGCCGCCAAGGCTTTCCTCTTCAACTACCTGGAAGGCCTGCGCCAGAACGCCGCCGCCGCCGGGCTCCCTATCACGGTCACCAACCTGGTCCCCGCTTACGTGGGCGACGGGGCGGGTTGCGGCCGGCAGCTGCTGGAAGCCGTGCTGAAAGGCCGGCGCACCGTCTATCTGCCTGGTTACTGGCGCCTGCTCGCGGCGCTCTACCGCAACCTGCCGGACCTGCTGCATGAGAAGATGTTCCGCTGGCATTACCTCCTACTGAAACCTTTCATGCGAAAAGCGCCGCGCTGGCAGGGCAAGGCATGAACTGCCCGCTCTGCGGCGCCGGCGCCTCCGCCGAGGTTTTGCGCGCGCAAGGCGGCGCCGTCAGGCGCTGCCAGGGCTGCGGCCTCCTGTACCGCGAACCCTACCGCGGCTGCGCCGCCGCCAAATGCGCCGACTGCACGGACCGGTGCATAGACCGCCTGGCCGAGCCGGGTTTCCTGGAAGCGCGGCTGCGGGTGGACGAACGCAGGGCCGGGCGCATAGGCGCCCTGGCCGGCGGGTTGGAAAAGCTGAAGGTCCTGGAACTGGGCGCGGGTCTCGGCTGCTTGGGCTCGCACCTGAACAAGGCCGCCGCCCTCTACCGCGGCACCGAAACCTCCCCCGTCTTTTACGGCTGCCTGAAAGACAATTTCCCCGGCCTGGCCGGCCGCGTGCTCAACGCCGTGCTGCCGCCGCCCGAGGAGAAAGGCCGCTACGACCTGCTGGTGCTGGTGGACGCCCTGCAGTTCGCTCCGCACCCGGCGGCCTTCCTGCGCGAGGCGGCGGAGTACCTGGCGCCAGGCGGCCGGTTGTACCTGGAGATCCCCGACGAGTCCTCCCTGGCGCTGCGCGCGGCGGTCCGTAAACTGCTGGGCCTGTACCGCGGCGATCCGCTGCACCACGGCCACATAAATTTTTTCACCCCCAGGTCCCTGAAGTTCCTGCTCGGCAAAGCCGGCTTAAAGGCGGAAGTTCTGCGTCAAACCAGCATCGCGGCCGACGAGGACCGGCTTTTCCTGACGCTCAAGCGGCGGCTGCCGGCCTGGGTGCGGCTCCTCTCGCTCGTTGCGCGCCTGACGGGGGCAGACACCCTGCTCGGCCTGGGCAATACGGTCTGCCTCTGCGCCAGGGCGGAGGCCAGGCCGTGAAAAAATTCGACCCTTACCGCCTGGACCGGAAATTGATGAAGCCGGCCGCGAAGGAGACCGCCCTGCTGCGCCGGGACGGTTTCGAGGCGTACAAGATCTCGCTCGAGAAAGAACTCGCCGCCTACTGCGGCCGGAAATACTGCGTTCTTACCAACAGCGGCCGTGAAGCGCTGCGGCTGGCCGCCAGGGCCCTCCGTCCCTCGGGAGGCACGTCCGCCTTTCCCGATATCACCCACCCGTCCTTAGCCGAGGCCGTCTCCGGCCCGGGTTTCAAACCGCTGCCCCTGGACATAGACCCCGCGACCCTGAACCTTTCGGAGCGGGCGCTGGAAGAGGCGGCCCCGCGCCTGGACCTGCTGCTCCTGCCGCACATGTTCTCCACTCCGGCGCCGGTAAAAACCGCCCTGCGCCTCGCCCGCCGGCACGGCTTCGCGCTCATAGAGGACGCCTCCCAGATCATCGGCGGCGGTCTCGGCGGTAAAAAGTTCGGTTCCTTTGGCGACGCCAGCGTTTTTTCCCTTTCCCCCTACAAGCCGGTCTCCTCGCCTTTCTGCCGGGCGGGCGCCGTTCTCTGCGATTCCCCGGAGCTGCTGAAAAAGATACTGGCGCTGAAGCCGCCGCCGCCGAGGCCCGAGGCCCTGCCTTTCATCAGGGTAAAACTGCGGCGGCTGGACGAAACCCTGGCCGGGCTCCGCCGGGTCAACAGGCTGTACCGCAAGGAGCTGGCCGGCCTGGAGGCCTTTTTCCCCGCGGGCATTTCGGACCTCGCCCAGGAGCTCCCCCTGCGCGCGCCCGACAGGGCCGCCGCCGAAGAACTTTTTAAAAAAGCCGGGCTGCCGCTGGAACGCCCGTATATGCCGCTGCACCTGGAAAAATACCTGCCGGGCAAATTCCCGGAAGCCGACGTCTATTGGGCAGGGGCCGTGCACCTGCCGGCCTGGCCATTGCTCAGCGCGGCGGAATGCCGCCAGACCGCAGCGGCCGCGCGCAAGGCCCTCGAGGCCTCCCGCCTGGACCCGTCCTACGTAGCGCTCGACCTCACCTATCGCTGCGGGTTCAACTGCCCGTTCTGCTTCGTCAAGAACAATTCCCTGCTCACGCCGGGCCGGAAGGAACTGGGCACCGCGGAGCTGAAACGCCTCATAGCTTCCTTTGCCGGCAAGCGGCGACGTTTCTACGTGACCGGCGGCGAGCCGGCGCTGCGCTCAGACCTGCCTGAAATAGTCCGGGCCATAAAGCAGGGCGGCCACAGCTGTCTTATCACCACCAACGCCCACGCCCTTGGCCAGGCCACCGTCAAAAAGCTGGCCGCGGCCGGCGCCGACGAACTCGTGATCTCCCTGCACGGCGGCCCTGCGGCCCACGACGGCGCGGCCGGGGTGAGCGGCGCCTTCAGGCAGGTCGCCGCCGCCGTGAAACTGATAAAGGCCCTGCCCGCCCCACGCCCCGCCGTAACCCTCTGGTGCACCATCAACAGGGCCAACCACGCCGCCCTGCCGGCCGTACACGCGGCCATGGCCGCGCTGGAGCCGGACCACATAGCTTTCAACCACCTGGAATACGTTTCCGACAAGGACCTCAAAGCGACGGCGGCCCTGCTGCGCCGGGACCTGGGCGAGAAGCCCGCCTTCAGGTCTTCGCAGCGCCTCGCGCGCGGGATAGACGCCGCGGCGGTGGCGGCCGGGGCGGCCGCGGTGAAGAGGGCGGACCCGGCGGTGAAATTCTACCCCGACCTGGACCAGGCAGGCATTAAGGCCTGGTACGACCCGGCGCGGTCCTTAAAAAAAGCCGGCCGCTGCGCCGGGCAATGGGACGCCCTCTGGATCTCGCCGTACGGGGACCTGCTCTCCTGCCAGCCGCTGGCCTGCGCCCTGGGCCCGGCCGCGGATCCGCTGGCGGCCTACAACGGCCCGGCCTACGTTGCTTTCAGAAAAGCCCTGCTGCGCGCGGGCGGCTTCTTCCCGTCCTGCGGGCGCTGCGGCCGCGAACCCTACCAGCCCAAAAAGAGAGGCGGGTCTTGCTGAACGCCGTCACCGTGGACGTGGAGGAATGGTTCGACACCGTCCTCTTCGGCGGCCGCCCGGCGGGGGCGGAGAGCTGCCTGCCGCAGAACGTGGCCGACATCCTTTACCTGCTGGAAAAGCGCGGCGTCAAAGCCACTTTCTTCGTGCTGGGCTCGGTGGCGAAGGACCACCCCGATACGGTAAAGGCCATAGCCGCGGCCGGCCACGAGGTCGCCAGCCATGGCGCCACCCACCGCTCCGTCTGCCGGCTCTCGCCCGAAGAATTTTCGAAAAGCCTGAAGGACTCAGCCGAAGAACTCGCAGCCCTCACGGGAACGCGGCCGCTCGGCTACCGGGCCCCCACGTTCTCGGTGCTGAAGGACGAGGCCGCCTTTCTCTCCGCCGTGAAAGCAGCCGGCTACGCCTACGATTCCAGCCTTTACCCGCTCTTCCTCTCCGGGCGCCCGCGGGCGCCTTACACGGCCCCCTGCGGCCTCCGGGAATTCCCGCCGTCGGTCTTTCCCTTCGCGGGGCTCGGCCTGCCTTTCCTGGGCGGCTCTTTCCTGCGCCTGCTGCCCGCCGCCTTCGTGGCCGGCCGGTTGGCCGCCCTGAACGCCGCCGGCGCGCCGGGCATGCTCTATTTTCACTCGTGGGAATTCGAGAACGGCCGGCCCGCCCGCTCGGGAGCGCTCGCCGCCGCGGGCCAGTTCCTCAACGCGGCCAGCGTCCGGGAGAAAACGGACTTCCTGCTGCGGGAGTTCGAGTTCGCCCCGGCCCGGCGGGTACTGGGCCTTTAAGCGGCGGCTGCCATAAGTTAGAATCTATACGGACATGCATAAGCGCATAGACATAAAGATAACTTTCCACTGCAATAACCTCTGCCGTTTCTGCGCGCAGGGGCACAAGCGCGACATGTACGCCGACAGGAGCGTGACCAGGGTCACGGCCGAACTGAAGAAGGTCTGGAAGGACGGCGTGCGCGGAGTGGTCTTCACCGGCGGAGAGCCCAGCATGCACCCGAAACTGCTGAACCTGGTGCGGGCCGCGAAAAAGACAGGATTTACCAGCATACAGCTGCAGAGCAACGGCCGCACGCTCGCCTATCCGGGCTTTTGCGCGGAACTCGTGAAAGCCGGCCTCACGGAATTCGGCCCCAGCCTGCACGGCGCCTGCGCCGCCACACACGATAAACTTACCGGCGCTCCCGGCAGCTTCACGCAGAGCGTGGCCGGCATAGCCAACGCCGCGCGCACCGGCCTGCCGGTCATCACCAACACGGTGATCACCGCCGACAATTACAAGGAACTGCCCGCCATCGCAGCGCTCCTCATAAAGCTGGGCGTCGCCCAGTACCAGTTCGCTTTCGTGCACATAGTGGGCACGGCCGCCGAGAATAAGAAGAACATAGTCCCCAGGAAGACGGACGCCATGCCCTACATAAAGAAGGGCCTGGACCTGGGCCTGCGCCGGGGCCTTCCCTGCTACACCGAGGCCGTCCCGTTCTGCCTGATGAAAGGCTACGAAGCCTGCGTGGCCGAGAGCATGATCCCGCCCGGCCCCGTGGCCGACGCCGACCGCTTCATAAAGGATTACGCCGCCTACCGGCGCGACGAGGGCAAGGCCCGCGGCCCCCGCTGCCCCGGCTGCAAATACTTCGACGTCTGCGAGGGGCCCTGGCGCGAGTACCCGGAACTCTACGGCTGGGACGAATTCGTGCCGGTGACGGAGTTCAAACCGCTGCGCCGGGACAAAAAGTGATGCCGGGCAAAGACTGCTACGAGCTGATCCTCAACCATAACTGCGACCTGCGCTGCTCTTTCTGCTCGCAGGCCGACTTCGACCCCGCGGCCCGGTTCGCCGCGGCCGACGCCGTGCGCCGTATTTATACCGCGAAGAAGCTCGGGTATACCCGCCTGGGTTTTTCCGGCGGCGAAGCGCTGCTCCGGGCCGACCTGCCGCGCCTGGCCGCCGCCGCCAGAAAAGTAGGCTTCAAGGCCGTACGCCTGCAGACCAACGGCACGCGCCTGGCTTCGCGCGCGCTCTGCGAAAGCCTCGCGGCCGCCGGCCTCACCGTCTGCAAATTCACCTTCCTGGGCACGGACGCGCGCGTCCATGACGCCCTGACCGGGGTTAAAGGTTCTTTCAAGAAAAGCCTGGCCGGGCTGCACAATATGCTGGCCCTGAAACTGGCCGTGGGCGTGAACCTGCTGGTCACCCGCCGCAACTACCGCGCCCTGCCCGGGGCGCTGAAGTTCTTCATGGACCGCGGCGTGGCCGATTTCGTGCTGATCTATCCCATCTACGTGGGCGCCATGCGGGAGAACTGGCGCGCCGCCGGGGTACCGCTGCCGAAAGCGGCGCCGTACCTGGTAAAAGCCCTTGCCCTGGCTGAAGCGGCAGGCCTGTCCGACGGCGTAAAGGCGCTCAATGTCCCGCCCTGCCTGCTGCCCGGCTTCGAGAGCAAGGCGGTGGACCTTTATAAATTCAATACCGTGGTGGCCTCGCCAGATGGGCGGACCTGGGACATAGACAAGAACGTGGCCGGGGCCAAGCGCCACGGGCCGCCCTGCGCGCGCTGCCGGCTGCGCCGGCGCTGCCGGGGCGTGGACCACAATTATCTGGAGCTCTTCGACTGGGCCGGCGTACGCGCGGCGGGGAAGGCAACCCGGCGACTGGCGCCCAAACCTCTGGCCGGTTATCTCAACGCCATGGAGAAATGTTTCATGGAGGTACTGAACCTCGAGAACAACATTTCAACGGCGCGCCTGCTGGAACTGGCCCGCCGCCTGCCGCTCTGCCACGATTGCCGCGACGGGGCCGGCGCGCTCTCCACCGGCGCCGCGCTGGAAAAGAAAGCGCTGGTGAAAAAAGAATTCAAAGGCGGCCGCTACCTATGGCGCAAACTATGAAGGCCGGCAAAGAAGTCCTGGCCGCGCTGAAAGCCCGCGGCATAGGCTGCGTAATCAAACCCGCGCCGCGCGAAGTGGAACTCTCCCTGCTGCCCGGGGCGAAGCCGGCAGAGGCGCGCGAACTGCTCTACAAGGCCCTGAACGGTCTGGAACCCCGCTTCTCGGTTTTCCTGCGCGGCCTGCCGGCCTGCTTCATGCCTGACGCCTGGGACCACGCGCTCTATTCCAAAAAGCCGGGCCGCAGTTATGTACGCTTCGCCGCCTGCGGCCGCTGTTCGCTGGCGGCGCTCTGCCCGGGGCTAGAGAAGGGCGGCGCTTTCGACGGACCCGCGCGGCGCTTGCTGGCCCCGGTGCTCCCGGCTCCGGCCGAACTGGTGCTGGAACTCACCAAGAAGTGCAACCTCAACTGCCGGCTCTGCTTCTCTTCCAATTCGCCCGAAACGCTGCCGCTGGCCGCGCTAAAGAGGGCGTTGAAAGAAGCGCGGGCGCTCGGTGTGCGCAGCGTACGCTTCACCGGCGGCGAGCCTTTCATGAGCCCCTCCCTGCTGCCGCTGCTCAAAGAAGCGCGGCACCTCGGTTTCTACACGCTGGTGAACACTAACGCCGCGCTGGACGACGCCGCCCTTTTCAAAAAAGCCGCGCCGCTCATGGACAATGTGCTGGTTTCGCTGCAGGCCCCCGGCCCGGCGGAGGAGAAGGCGGCCACGGGCGCGGATTTCAAAGTAAAGCTGGCGAACATGCGCGTCCTGCGCAACGGGGTGCCGGTTTTCCGCCTGGGTACCGTGGCCTCCAAAAGCTTCATCCGCGGTTTCGGCCGCTGGCGCGCTCTGGCCGTTAAACTGGAAGCGGACATATGGGAACTGTACCGCCCCATGCCCGACGGCCGCGGCGCGGCCCGCTCCGGGGATTTTGACCTGGGCCCGGCCGACCTGAAAAAACTTTCCCGGCTGGCCGCGGAAACGGAGAAGAGCGGCCTCAAAACGCTCATAGCCAACCCGGCCCCCCTCTGCCTGGTGCCGCAGGCGGAAAGAAAGAACCTGTTGGGCGCCGCTTTCGACGACGGACATACCCGCCTGGTGCTGGACCCGCGCGGTTTCTATAAGCCAAGCTACTATATAGAGGAGAACCTGGGCGCTTCGCTCAAAGCGGCCTGGGACTCGCCCTACCGCCGCCGCCTCGTGTCGTTCGACTGGCTGCCGGCGCGCTGCCGCGGCTGCCGCTGGCTGCTCAAGTGCCTGGGCGGCAGCCGGGCCCTCGCCCGCGCGGCCTCGGGCACTTATTTCGCGGGGGACCCCTGGCTGTGACCAAATCCCTTTTTCTGCGCGACGACGACGCCGCGGCGGCTACGCCGGAATTCAGGCGCCTGTTCGCCTTCCTGCTGGCCGAGAAGCTGCCAACGGTTTACGCCGTGATCCCCGCCCTGGCCGAACCGGCCCTGGTCCGCGTCCTTAAAGGGCGCGGCGCCGGCCGCCTGTTCGAGACGGCGCAGCACGGCCTGCGCCACAAGGACCACGCCGGCAACCGCTTCATGCGCCAGGAGTTCGGCCCGGCCCGGCCTTACGCCAGACAGCTCGCGGACATAAAAGACGGTGCCGCCATAATGAAAAAGAAGTTCGGCCGCTTTTTCGCGCCGGTCTTCGTCCCCCCCTTCCACACCTACAATTCCGACACCGCGCTGGCCGCCGGCGCTGCGGGCTTAAAGGCCCTCTCGGCGAGCAGGTTCAACCCCGCGCTGCGCGGGGCGGGGCTGAAATTCTTTGGCACCGACGTAGCGGTGAACAGCTACGGCCTGGACCTGCGGCCGCGGCCGCTGGACCTGCCGCGGCTGAAAGCGGACACCCTGGCGGCGCTAAAGGCCCCGGGCCCTACGCTCGGCGTTTATTTCCACCACGACCATCTTGGGGATCTCGTGACTTTCAGGAACTACATACTCTTCCTGAAAGACCTCTGCGGCAAGGGCCTGCTGGCGCCGGCCCTCTTCTCGAAACTTCTGAAACTTAAAAATATCTGAACAGGGTCAGCCGGTGGCAGCACCTGGCGCAGCCGGAAGGCAGGCGCACGCCTATCTTTTTTTTCTTAAACGCCGCCATGGCGCCCAGTCCGGTCTTCAACGCGTTCCCGGCCTTCAGCCCGTAGAGCACGCAGAGACGCGCGCGACCGTCGGGCTCCACGTTCAGCGTGTCATAAACCCGGCAGCAGCCGCCTTCAGGGGAGACCTCGCCGTTATAGTAAAGGTCCAGCCCCTCGCGCGACAGCAGCGGACGCACGTCGAAATGCGCCGGCCCGCCCAGGCGCCGTATCTTGTCGAACTCGCGCAGGATCAGACGGCCGTCGGCTTTGTAACCGGCTAGTTCCGGGGTTATGACGCCGCCTTTTTTCAGTTCCGGCGGCAGCAAAGCGGTTTCGGCCGGCCGCAGGAATTGCAGGTGTTCGAAGACCACGCGCGAGGCGCCGTTGGCGGAGGCCAGCTGGTAAACTTCCGAGAGCGCCCCGGCGTTCTCCCTGTTCACCACGCAGTTGACCATCACCTCGGTGCCGGGTCCGGCGGCCGCGGCGAAAGCCTTCATATTGCTCAGGAGTTTGCGGCAGGAACCCGGCACGCCGGTCTGCCTGTCGTGCAGGGGCGCGGCTCCGTGCAGGGAGAAAATGACGTAATCCGGTTTGAGGGCTGCGAGCCGGCGCCAACCGTCGGCGTCGAGAAGCGTGCCATTGGTGTTCAGCCCCCAGCCGCAGCGGCGCTCTTTTATGCTGGCGATGATCCTGAAAATGTCCTGCCGCAGCAGCGGCTCGCCGCCGGAGAGGTAAAAGCGGGTGCCGGCCGGAAACCGCCCCACCAGCTTCAGCGCGGCGGCCGTATCCAGTTCGGGCCCGCCCTTATTCAGCAGGCCGCGCTTCAGCAGGTAGCAGAAGGAGCAGCGCAGGTTGCAGCGCCTGGTCAGCTCCAGCATAACTTCTTTAAACATGCAGGCCTTCCCTTATGAGCGCCGCGGCCGTTCTTGCTCCGTCGAAAACCCCGGGCCCCGCCCTGAAGGCCGGCGCCGGGCCGGCCAGCGCGGCATCCACCGCGGCGGAGAAAACTTCAGGCGTCAGGCCGGCGTAGTCCAGCGCCCTGGCGCCGGCCAGGTCGCGCAGCAGGGCCGCCCGCGCCAGCTGGTCGGAGTGTTCGGCGCCGGGCGAGCCGGCGTAAGGCACCAGCACCAGGCGGCGGCGCAGTTTCAGCGCCTCATAGACCGTACCGCCGGCCGTGCCGACCGCCACCCGGCAGCCGGCCAGGAGGGCGGGAAAATCTTTGGTCTCTTTAATGAGCTTAACGCCGCGGGCGCCGCGCAGCATCGCCCGCCACTTCGCCATCTCCGCGGGAGAACTGGCGGGGCCGGCCACTATCACCATCGGCAGGCGGCTTTTGAGCAGCGGCTTCGCCTTTATGGCGCAGGAAATTATTTCGGGCGACGTGGAACCGCCGCCGCGGTGGACCAGGATATAGGTCCCTTTTTGTCCGGCGGCAGGCAGGCGCTCCGGGAGCACATAGCCGGTGAACCGGACCTTGGGGCCGAGCCGCCTGAACGCGCCCAGGAAGGCGGCCGGGCTTATGCGCCGCTCCACGGCTACGGCCTTCGCCATGTATTTCAGATCGAAGCCGGGCGGGCAATGCACCAGTATCAGGTCGTAAAGAGCGGCGGCGGCGAACAAGCACGGCAGGTCTTCGCCGCGCCAGGAGAGATAAGGCAGGGCGGAGGAGGCGTAGATCTTTGTACCGGCCGCGCGGGCGGCGGCCAGGGCGGGCAGAAGTTCGGCGGCGCAGCCGGTGCGCCCCAGAGGAAAAAATGACGTCACCGCGAAGTCATAGCCGCGGGAGAATTCTTTTTTCAGCAGGGCGGCGCGTTCGTTGCCGCCGGGCAGTTTCAGGACGCGGCCGTACTCCCAGCTCTTATCGCCGGGGTAGGACGCGCCGTCGCGCAGGAGTGTGAGGGAAAGGGAAGGACCGAACTTTTTTTTGAGGGCGGCGGCCAGGCGGAACAGGTGCACGCCGTGGCCGACGTCTCCACCGGGGCTATAATGATAGAACAGGCCTCTCACCGAGGCAGCCCCGGGCATGCGCGCTCGTCAGTACGACCCGTGCGAGCCGTGCGAACCGTGAGAACCATGCGACCCGTGCGAACCGTGCGACCCATGAGAGCCGTGCGACGCGTGGGACCCGTGCGAACCGTGGGACCCGTGCGAACCGTGGCTGGTGTGGCTCACGTGGTACGAGGAGCTGAAGTAGTTCGAGTGGATGTTCTGCGCTCCAGCCTGGTCCACCATGGTCATGCCGAGTATGCCCAGCGCGAGCCCGGTCTTGACGATGTCGGAATCCAGCATCTTCCCCTCTTCGCTCGAGAAGAACAGCTTCACGTTCTTTTTAATTTTGGACGGTTTCTTTTTCATAAATGTATCCCCGTTCAGGCTACTTTTTCTTCAGCGTTTCACGCACCTGCTTGTTGACCTCTTCCATGATCTTCTGCTGCTGCTTCTTTATTTCGTCGGCTTCGGCCCGCTGGGCCTTCAGCTTGTCCAGCTCCACCTTGGCCTCTTCCTTCGACAGGCCGATATAGCCGCCGGAGGCCTTTTTCACGCGCGCCACGGCGGCGCAATAGAACTTCGACATCTCCTGCAGGGTCTTTTCGCAGGGCACGGCGGACCTTTCGGCCAGCGCCCGGCACTGCTGCACATAGTCGTTGGGACAGGCGTCGGGCCGCGCCTTCTTGACCGCGTTGTAAAGCTCGTACTTAGTGAGGCACTCTTTGTCCTTGGCGCAATCGCCTTCCTTCACGGGGAACGCCCCGCGCACCCGGGCCTTGGCCTCGGGCGAATCCACCGCGAAGGCTTTCAACAGGAACCCCTCTATGGCCTCCTGGCCCTTGGGCAGGACCGAGCAGAACTCGGGTACCGAGAAGCGCTCCAGGTCCTGCTTGTCGAAGGTGCCGACGCCCAGCCGGCAATAAGAGTCGCCGGAGATATTCCCCGCCCTGTACGCCTCGAAGAACAGCGAAACCGTCTTGGTGCGGCAGCGGTAGTTGGGGGTTATCCTGACGTCCACCTTCTTGCCGTCTATCTGCACGTCGCTGGGCAGCGAATCGCAGAGGCTGGCGTCGGTGCGGGCGGCCGCCTGGCAGGCGGTATAGTCGGCCAGGTAATCGTACATTTTCTGGGTCTCGTTCTGGTTGAAGGCCGCGTCCCGGGCCAGGAACCCCCAGTACTTATCATGGCTGGCCAGCATATCCTGCAGGGAAGAGGCCTCGCAGGCGCCCTTGTACGTGGACTGGATGGTCGGCATGGTGATGGTCCCGTACTGGGCCCCGCCCACGTAATCCGGGACGTAGTTATCCACGGCCGCGCCGGTATAGGTGGTGGCGCTTTCGGGAAGGGCCACGCCAAGCTGCTGTTCGGCCGAGCCGGCCTGCTGGCCGCTCTCGCTCATGGCCACTTTCTTCTTCTCAATGAGGTACTGCATTACGAGCAGTATGGCCGCCAGCACCGCGATGGTTAGTATGGTCCATTTCTTCATAAATGATGCGTGAACGCCCCCCGCCGCCCGAAATAGAAGGCGGCTCCAATATATCTATATGTTATAACAGATAAAACGTCAATATTCAAGCCACTTTTCAAGCGCGGGCCCGGTGCGTTTATCCAGCAGTTTTTCGAAGACGGCGTCAAAGATCCCCAGCAGCGCCCGGCACCTGGCATTGGAAGGCATGGAGCCCCAGAAACCGCCCTGGGCGGACTGGTTATAGGCCGGACAGACGCCGCAGAAAGGCCTGTAGGCGCAGCGCGCGCAGACCGGCTGCAGGTCGAGGCTGGAGGAGATTGCGCAGGCCTTGACCGGATCGGCGGCGATGACCGCCCGGTAATTGTCCCTGAGAACGCTGCCCAGCCTGAAAGACTTGTCCCCGCCGCGGGCCAGCATGCGCCCCTCGTCGCAGGTGTAAACGCCGCCGTCCCAGTCGTAGGCCAGCTGGCCGAGGCCCGCCCCGCAGGGACAGCGCAGGTCCACGTAGCGGTTGTCCTGCGAGCCGGCTATCTTCTTCACAATGAGGAACGCCGTTTTTTCCCTTATCGGCACGCCTTTAAGGTTCAGCTCCAGCACCCGGTCCAGGCCGGCCCGGTAAAATTCCACAAACTCGTCCGCCCCATAACCTATCTCGCCCCAGCGCTCCACGGCCTGCCCCATAGGGGAAAGCGGCCGCAGGAACACGTACGGCAGTTTCAGGCGCGCGTACTCGTCCACTATCTCCGCGGCCCGCCCGAGCGACCTCCGGGTAACGGTAAGCAGGGCGCTGGGCCCGCCGGGAGGCTCGGTGCCGCGCCGCTTCTGGAAATATTTTATCCACTTCACCGCGGCGGCGTGGGAATCCCCGCCGGAATAAGGCCGGTTGGCGTTATGCAGGTCCGCGGGGCCGTCGAGCGAGGTGCAGAGGGAGATGTCGTTCTCAACGATGAACTCCGCCTTAGCCTCGTCCATCATGCTCAGGTTGGTCACCAACGCCAAGGCCAGTTCCTTGCCGGTCTTTCGCGCCTTCGCGCGGGCGTAGAGCGCCGCCTCTTTCAGCACCGGCCAGTTGGCCAGCGGCTCGCCGCCCTGGAATTCCATGGTCAGGCCGGGCACAGGCGCCGTAAAAGCGAAATCTACCGCTTTTTTCGCCGTAGCGAGGGTCATGGAACTGCCGGTGACCTCTCCGGCCTGGCAGTAAACGCAATTGTGGTTGCAGACCTGCGTCAGCACCAGGATGTGCAGGCCGGGGCCCTTCCCCAGGTATTCGTTGGAATCCCGCCAATCCGTGAAAATGGAATCGAAATCTAGCCGCGCGCGCAGCAGGCCGGCCTTCTCCAGTTTCGCCAGCGCCGGCCCCTTCTTGAGCCGGCCGGCCGCGAACAAGGAGAACTCTTTTGGGTTCAGCACGGCCCAGCCGCCCATGTAGCCTGTCACCAGCACGCCCTTCTTAAGGCGGCGCCAGTTGAAATAAGCCGGGGAATTGTCCTGTTTTTTCATTATAAGACCGCCCGGCAGCCCGGGTGTGGATATCATATAAAAAATGTTCCTCTCCTTGGCAGCCTGATGAGCATAGCTCTTGTTGCTGCACCGGCATAGCCTTGGCCGCATGATGCGCATAGCGCCTGACGCGGCACAGGCATAGCCTTGACAATACGACGGCGAAAGACATTTAATTGAATGATATTTCAGCTGAACACCGGAGAAAAACAATGTCATTAGACCTCAACAGATCCATAGCCGAACTCGAAAAGCTCGACGCCGACCTCTACCACAAGGACTTCCTGCTGACCTGGCAGAAGACCGACAAGGAGATCCACGCGGTCCTGAAGATCGCCGAGATCCTCAAGGAGATGCACGCCCAGAACATAGACGCCGCGATGTTCAAGACCGGTCTCGCGGTCTCCAACTTCCGCGACAACTCCACCCGCACGCGCTTCTCGTTCTCCAGCGCCTGCAACCTGCTGGGCCTCGCCGTGCAGGACCTCGACGAGGGCAAATCCCAGATCGCCCACGGCGAGACCGTGCGCGAGACCGCCAACATGATCTCGTTCCTCACCGAGGCCATCGGTATCCGCGACGACATGTTCATCGGCAAGGGCCACACCTACATGAAGGAAGTGGCCGAAGCCCTTGACGACGGCTTCAGGCAGGGAGTGCTCAACCAGCGCCCGCCCGTGGTGAACCTGCAGTGCGACCTGGACCACCCCACCCAGAGCATGTCCGATCTGCTGTTCATCAAGAACCATTTCGGCGGCTTCGAGAACCTCAAGGGCAAGAAGATCGCCATGACCTGGGCGTATTCCCCCAGCTACGGCAAGCCGCTCTCCGTGCCCCAGGGCGTCATAACCCTGATGAGCCGCTTCGGCATGGAAGTGGAACTGGCCTACCCCGAGGGCTACGACCTGTTGCCCGACACCATCGAAGTGGCCAAGAAGCACGCCAAGGCCTCCGGCGGCTCGTTCAAGGTCTCCAACAGCATGGAGAGCGCCTTCAAGGACGCGGACATAGTCTACCCCAAGAGCTGGGCGCCGTTCAAAGTTATGGAGCGCCGCACCGCGCTGCTGGAAAAGAACGACCATGCGGGCCTGAAGACCCTCGAGAAGGAGTGCCTGGAGAACAACGCCAAGTTCAAGAGCTGGGAATGCGACGAGGCCAAGATGGCGCTCACGAAGGGCGGCAAGGCCGTGTACATGCACTGCCTGCCCGCCGACATCACCGACGTCTCCTGCAAGGCCGGCGAGGTGAGCGCGAGCGTCTTCGAGAAGGCCCGCATCGGCACCTACAAGGAAGCCGGCTACAAGCCTTTCGTCATCGCCGCGATGATCGCCGCCTGCTCCAAGAAGCAGCCCGCCAAGCTCCTCGCCGAGCTGGTGAAGGCCGGCAGCAAGCGCGTACTGTAAGTCCGCGCGGAGCCAAAGAGAAGAGAGCCGGGCAGTTTGCCCGGCTCTCCTCTTTTACCCGGTCACCAGCGGCGTCAGACCGGCAGTTGATCGGCCTCTATAATCGCCAGGCGCATGCGCGGCATTTCCCGCTCGGCCTCCAGGACCACGGGAACCGCTATGCGTTCCTTATTGCGCATAACGTCAACGCTAACCCTGTCCCCCGGCATGAACGCGCGCAATTGTTTCAGGAAGACTTCGGTGTCGTTGATCTCCCTGCCGTTGAACCCTACTATGACATCTTTGGGCAGGATACCGGCCTTCTCGGCCGCGGCACCGGGGAGCATGTCCCTGACCTCGCGCTCCGGGGTTATTATGGCCCCCAGTGACGCGGTCCGTATGTTGCCGATCTTGAAGTACTGCTGCAGCGACCGGCGTATCTCCTCGGAAACGATGGCAAAACCCAGCCCCTCGGAACCGCCGCCCTTGGTAATGATGAAAGTGTTCATCCCCACCACGGAGCCGTCCATACCCAGCAACGGGCCGCCGGAGTTGCCGGGGTTTATGGCGGCGTCGGTCTGTATGGCCGTAAAATATTCTTTCGGGCTGGGATCGGCGCTGATGATGCCCCGGCTCACGGAGAACGGCAGCCCCCTGGGATAACCAGCGGTCAGGACCTGCGCGCCTATGGGGAGCGAGGGCCGCAAGGTCAGCGTCTTCCAATCCTTTCTGGGCGACTCGATCTGCACGAAAGCGATATCCCTTTTTTTCACGGACCCCACCGCCAGGACCGTCCCTTTCAGCGGCTCACTCGCCCCCTCCAGCCGGAGGTCCACCTGATCGCCGGCCTCCGCCGGGGCCACAACATGGGCGTTAGTGGCGAGTATGCCGGATTTGTCTATGATGAAGCCGGAGCCGGTGCCGTACCCGGTCATCACTTTCACGATAGCCGGCCGGATCTTCTCTATGAGCTTTGATTCCTCGCTCATATTCCCGCTCTCGGCCCTGGCAGGGGGAATATCCGTGCCGTCGGCCTCAGGCATCTCCGCCAGCGAAGCGGAGAAATTGTCCGACATGGCGTCCCTGAGATCTGTCGGGAACTGGCTCTGCGGCCGTGTCCACGCAAAAAGGGCCGCCAGCGCCGCGAAAGACGAGATCGCAATAGTTCTGGTTTTCATATACATACCTCCGGACCTGCAAATGGCGCGGCGCCAAAGCTACAAGCGACAGCGCAAGACGGCCCGATATTAAAGTATAGCTGACCGGCTTTTTTTGTCAAGAGACCCAAGGCCCCCCCGGCCGGTGGGCCGAATGGGCCTCCCTGGAGATCTCAAAGGAGCGGCCCGGCAAACAAAAGAACCGGCCAGGGAACGGCCGGTTCTTTGTTTTACCGAGATTTACTTACAGGTACTGGGGCAGCGCGGCGTAGAAGGCCGCGGCTTTCACCAGGTCCTCGGCGGGCATGAACTCGTTGACGGTGTGGGCATACACCTCGTTGCCGGGGCCGAAGCCGATGGTGGGAATCTTCAGGCGGCCGGCCGAAGCCACGCCGTTGGTGGAGAACACCCATTTATCGACTATGGGCGTCTTGCCGAGGGCCACCTTTCCCGCCAGCTCTCCGGCCTTCACCAGCTTGTGCTCGCGCGGCAGCACCCAGGTAGGGAAGTATTTTTCCTGACCCACCTTGGCGCCGGTCCAGGCCACGGCGTCGTACCACAGCACTTCCACTTTGGCCTTGGCCTTCTTCACGGAAGGCAGGCGCTGTATCTCGGCTACCGAGCTCTTGAGCGTCTCGCCCACGGTCAGGCGGCGGTCCAGGTAGATGGTGGCCTCATCGGGCACGGCGTTCAAGGACGGGGTCTTGCACTCTATAGAGGTCACGGCCACGGTACCCTTGCCGATGAACTTGTCGTTCTTGAGTTTCTTATTAAGGGCGGTTATTTCCTTCACGATGTCCGTCATCTTAACCACGGCGTTGTCGCCGCGCTCGGGGGCGGAGGCGTGGCAGGAGCGACCCTTGGTCACTACCTTCATCTCCATGCGGCCGCGGTGGCCGCGGTAGACCTTCAGGTCGGTGGGCTCGGTTATCACCACGAAATCGGGCTTCAGGCCCTCTTTTTTCACGAGGTGCAGGATCGGCAGGCCGTCGCAGTCCTCTTCCATCACGGAGCCGACCACCATCAGGGTATAATCGCCCTCGAGCTTGAGGTCCTTTATGATCTTGCCGGCGTACACCATTGAGGCCATGGAGAGCTTCTGGTCGGTGGCGCCGCGGCCGTAGATGGTGTCGTTCTTGTAGATGCCCGCGAAAGGGTTTATCTTCCAGGCCTTGGGGTCGCCGATACCGACGGTATCTATGTGGGCGTCCATCATGATCTTCTTCTTGCCGTGGCCGATGAAGCCGATGACGTTGCCGATCTTGTCTATCTTGACCTTGTCGAAGCCGACCTTGAGCATTTCCTTCTTGATAAGCGCCACGAGCTTGCCTTCCTGACAGGAAAAGCTGGGCGTGCGGATGATGTTGCGCGCGAAGGCCACGATATCTTTCTTATATTTGTCGGCGGCCTGGCGTATCATTTTTTCTTTGGTCATTTTGTGTCTCCTCCGTGAAGTTCAGCGAAATCCACCTATATTCTATATCTCTGTCCCCGGCTTGTAAATCATCCGCTTATTTAAGGAGCGACAGATATTTCTTGAGCGCGGCGGCGAAGCGGGCCGTGTCGGCGGGGGTATTGTAGGCGAAGAACGAGACGCGGATGGTCTCACGCCAGCCGGAGGCGAGGCAGGCCAGGTCGGCGCAGTGGCGCCCGGTGCGCACGGCGATGAAGCGGCCCTTGAGCTGGTGATTAAGGAACAGGTTGAAGTCCGGCACCGAGAAACCTTTTTTCTCCGGCACCAGGGAGATCAACGACCCCTCCAGCAGATCTTCGCGGCGGCCCAGGATCTTAACGCCGCTAACTTCCGACAGCGCTTTCAGCGCGTTATCCACCAGCCCGGAGACGTGAGCGCGGATATTATCGTAACCGCATTTTTCGAACCGCGCCAGCGCGGATGAAAGCCCGGCGATACCGGCGTAGTTCTGCACGCCGGCTTCGAAGCCCTGATAATTGCCGAGATATTTAACGCGGTACTTGCCGCCGGAAACGGAAACGTCCTCCACCGTGCCGCCGCCCACCCGCCACGGGCGGAGCCGGGCGAGAAGCGCGCGCTTAACGTAGAGCGCGCCGGTGCAGTAAGGGGCGCCTATCTTGTGGCCGGAGAAGGCGCAGGCGTCCGCCCCGTGGAGCGCGGCGCTGCCGCCGTGGGTGGGCGCGTACTGCGCGTCGTCTGAGAAAAGGAAGGCCCCGGCCTTGTGCGCCAGGTCCGCGGCCCGCGCCACGTCCTCGCGGCCGCCGAAGATATTGGACGCGTGCGTAAAACACACCAGCGCGGTCCGGCGGCCTATCATGCGCCCCATGGCCTCCATGTCCGGCTTCAGGCCTTTAAGCGGCGCCACCCTGAGCTTTATCCGGCCTGCCGCTGCCAACCGCTCGAAAGGCAGGAACACGGCGTTGTGTTCCAGCGGCGACAGCACCACCTCGTTGCGGGCGGGCGTGAAAGGGAAGGAATTGGCCAGCAGGTTGGCCGCGTCGGTGACCCCGGCCGTGAAGATCACCTCTTCCGGAGACCCGGCGCCCATGAAGGCGGCCGTCTTGGCGCGGGCGGCGTAGAATTCCTCTTCCATGGCCGAGGCCAGCGCGTGGAAAGAGCGCTTGCCGCCACAGCCGCCCAAACCCAGCAGGTGGCGGCGCTGTTCATCCGCCGCGCAGCGCAGTTTCAGCACGGTGCAGGCGCTGTCCAGATACACAAGGCGTTTCCCGCCGAAATTTTTACCCAGCGCGGGGAATTCTTTTCTCAAAGCCGCTATTTTTTCGTTCATAGGTCGCCGTGTACCGCTATATAATCCTTTCTCGGGCCGGGGCAGAGCTCGTAGAACCGGCAGCCACGGCAGGCCGGCACATGCGCCTTCTCTTCAAGGTGCGGGCCGGGGACGCCGTCGCGCATTTTGGCCATATCCACGTTCAGCCGGTAAAAACCGCCCAGGAAGCACGGCGGGATATGGTCCACTTCGCAATGCAGCCCGTTCTTCTCGCAGATGAAGAGCGCGCGCTCCAGATAAGGCTTCACTTCGGCGTAGCGCGGCAGGTACACGCTGCCTTCGGCCCGGCCTATGCCCTTGATGTAGCTGAACTGCACCCAGGCCGCGCCTTTCAGGTTCTTCACCGCGAAGGCCGCGAAGGCCGGGAGTTCCCGGTAGTTAAGGGCGCTGATCACGTGCGTCAGCCGCACCCGCGCGCCGGCCTTTATCAGGCGGTTCACTCCGGCCAGCCGCTTTTTAAAAGCGCCGCGGGTCCGCGTTATCTTATTGTCCAGGGCGGCGGTAGCGGCCGGGAAGTTCACGTTAAAGTAGCCGTTGGCGGCGTTGAGCGCTTTTATTATCTTCGAAAGGTTCTCTGCGCGCATGCCGCAGGCGGCCAGGGCGTTGGTCTGCAGTTCGGCCCCGCGGCCCAGCTTCTTTACCGCGGCCAGCAGGGCGCACAACTCCGCCGCGGGCGCCAGCAGCGGCTCACCGCCCGAGATCTGCACCAGGCCGGCGGGCATGGCCGCTATCTCCTTAAGCCAGTCCTTGAGCGAACAGGCTTCGTCCTTCCCCCCCTCTTCGGGATAGGAGCAGAACACACAGCGCTGGTTGCATTTTCTGAAAAGGTGAATCAGAGCCATACAGATTTCCCGCGGCCGGTCAGGCCGGGTTTATCGTCACGGAATCGAACTCCGCCCTGGTGTTATCCCAGGTGCGCAGGCCCGCGCTCCCGTAGGAGAACGTGGGATCGGTCAGCGTCAGCACCTTGTTGCCGTCCACGAATATATTCTGCTCATCGCCGACCGCCGAGATCCGTATCTGGTGCGGCACGTCATAGACCGGGAAGCCGGCCGGTATGCCTACCGAGGCGATGGGCGGGCTTTCTACCCCGGCTGCGACTTTGCGCACCAGGAACGCCCCGTGGCCAAAACCCGGATCGTATTGAAAGACATAGCCGGAGATGGCCGCCTTCCCGTCCGACCTATAATACACCCCGTAGCCGCGGCCGCTGTTCAGAGTGGCGCTAAGGGTAAGGTGGCAATCTTTCCAGCCGTTGTCCCCGAAGGCCACCCGGGCCTCACCATCGCCAATGTTCTTCATCACGTCGTGGGCTATCACCCATTTTCCCGAGAGCACCTTGATCATGCTCATGGAGCTGAAGTCCGAAGAGAAAAGCGGGGCCTGCGAAGCGGCCGGCTCGAAAGGCCAGTAATGCATGCTGCAGCCCACCACCGCGGCGGAGGTGGAAACCCAGATGTAGACGCCGCCGGCGGTGCAGTACGGCACCCGGTCCAGGTAACGGCCGTCCTTGAGCTCCGCTATGGAGGCGGAGGGCGTCTTATCGTGCTCTATGCGGTAGCGGGTTTCCGCCTGCTCAATGACGGCCCTGTTGGCCGCGCATTGCGAGATCTTGGATTTCCTTACGGCCAGAACCACCTTGGGAGTTACCGCGGCGGCCAGGACCCCTATGATGGCCACGGACAGCATCGTTTCCATCAGCGTGAAAGCGGGCCTTCTTTTCATTTGGCCCCCTTCGCCACTACGCCTTTGCGCGGCTGGTAATAAAGTTCCGAAAGGCCGTGTCTTTCCGGCGAGGGACAGCTGGCGGTCCTGCCGGAGACGCTGTACGGCTGGCCGGAAGAGGGGCAAACGGCCTTGGCCGCGCCCGGCTCCCCGGCCGCTATCCGCCAGAGGTTTCGGATACACGCCTCGCCGGCGCGGTCGGTGTTGTATGACCCTACGCGCAGCTGCTTGGGAGGATAGAGGTCGTTCTTCAGGTAAGGGAAATTCAGGAAGAGATAGACGGCGGCCGAAAATATTACGGCCAGCTGGACGCCCAGCACCAGAAGACGGCGCCGGCCCGAGACCGCCTCGGGAGTCGGCGGCGGCGCGGGGGGTGGATTCTGCTCCGCCTCTTTCTGGCGCTTCTCCAGGAAAGCCCGGAGCTCATCCAACGGTTCGCTTTCTTTGTTTTCCATAGGTCCCCTTCTACCCCGCCGGCGCGGGCCGGCTTCAAAGCAGTTTTTTTATCTCCGCGTAAGGTTTCGCGAGCACCCAGCGGTAAACGCCGCGCTCGAAAGAACTTTTAACGAGGCCCTTTCCGCCCAGGCTGGCCGCGGAGGCCATGACCACGTTGCCGTCCGAGCAGTCCCGGCAGAGCACTATGTTCCTGGAAAGCGCCAGCACCTCTTTGGTGGAGGCGTTAGGCTTGCGGCGTAGTATCTCTACCAGGCACTTCTCGTTATCCGACAGATAGACGCGGCCGGAGGCGCCGGTCTCTTTCTCCCCGCCGGCTTTTTTCATCGGGACGAAGCCGCGCCAGCCGAAACGCCTGATATAGTGCTCGTCCGCGCCGCGGCATTTTTTATTCAGGGAGCAGCGGCGGCACGGCGGGCCTTTCACTTTAGAGGCCGCGGCGTTGGCGTCCAGGTCGGTGCTGCCGCCCGCCGGGTCGGTGACCACCGTGTTGAACAGGTCCAGGCCTATGGCCAGCTTTTCCCGACCTTTGAGAAAGCAGGGCGGCGTGTTCAGGAACAGTATCTCGCCCGGCAGGCCCGCCTCTTCCATGATTTTCACGGCCGCGTCGAAATACGGCTCGCAGTCTGACAGGCGCACGCCCAGTTTCCTGCAGTTGTCGGCCATGGCCCCTATATACACCGGGTAAATGATCACGAAATTGGTGATGCCGCGCTCCAGGTAGAACCTGATGATCTCCGGCAGGCGGGCGTAGTTGCTCCTGTTAACCAGGATGTTGGTGCCGAGCCGGACCTTGAGCCTGCGCAGGTTCGCGAGCCCGGCCAGCGCGTTTTTCAGCGCGCCGGGCACGCCCACCAGCCGGTCGTGGTCGGCGGCGCGGTCGGTGGTGAAAGAGAACTTGCAGAAGGTGAGCCCCGCCTTCACCAGCGCGCGGCAAAAAGCGGGATCGGCCAGTTTTATGCCGTTGGTCTGCACGCGGATAAAGCGGAAACCCACGGACTTGCCCAGGGCTATGACCTTGAGAATGTCCGGGCGGATGAGCGGTTCGCCGCCGGTCAGGCCCAGGCGGCGGTAGCCGTCCTTGTACGCCCCGTAGATATTGCGGGCGATGGCGTCGAACGGCGCGTTGAGGGCCTTGTCGAAATCCCCCTGCGAGCAGAACCTGCAGCGCGCGTTGCAGTTGTAATTGAGGATCAGCTCGTAACAGCGGCCGGTGCCGTCTTTTTCTTTTTTCATTTCACGGCCTTCAATTCGGCGTCGCCGTAATTCTTCAGGTATTCCACCCAAAGGCCCTCACAGGCGGAAAAGAGCCGGCAGCCGCGGCAGCGCGCCGTTTTGCGGCGGCCCACCGCGGCGCGCGAACCGATGGCGTCGGTGTTGCGAAAATCAGGCGCCCAGTGCTCGGTCAGGAACAGTTCACGCTCGTTGGTCTCGCTGATCTGGTCCAGGCAGTCTTTAAAGTGGCAGAGCGGCACATACCGCACCTTCCACTGGTCCATACCGGCGGCGCGGCCCAGCTTCAGGGCCTTGCGCATCTGCGGCGCGGCTTTGGAGATGCGCGGCACCAGCTCTTTAAAATGGTTGCGCGCCCCGCCGTAGTTGGGGTCCACGAAAATATACTCCACGTTGGAAATGCGGTTCTTTATGTAGAACTCCGCCAGGCGCGGCAGGGCGGCCAGGTTCGGCTTTACCACCGTGGTGTTGCCGCTTATCCGTTCGAAGCCGAGGGCGCGCAGGTTGCGCAGGCCCTTCTTCAGCTGGGCGAAGCTGCCTGGCGCGCAAGTGAGCTCGTCGTGCGTGGCGGCGTCGGGGCCGTGCACGGAAAAGATCAGGGCGTCTATGCCGGAAGCCACTATCTTCTTCGCCGCGGCCGGGTCCGCGAAAACCCGGCCGTTGGTGGCGCAGGTCACCTGCGGGATGCCCAGCCGCTTGGCCGCGCCCACCACGCGGTTAAAGTCGGGGCGGATGGTGGCCTCCCCGCCTATGATCTCCAGGACGTAAGCGCCCTTGCTCCTGGCTTTCACCACTTCCTTGAGCAGCTCCGCGGTGGTCTTCTCGGGGATGGCCCGCTTGTCCGCGTCTATGCAGAAGGCGCAGTTGTTGTTGCAGGCGTAGCCCGTGAACAGCACCACCTTTAGCATTTTCTTTTCGGTCGTCATTTGAAGAAGGTCACCAGCCCGCGGTCCAGCAGCAGGGTCAGCGCCGCGCCGGCGAAGATCCACAGGGCGAAAGGCCGCCCCTTCACCGTCTCTATCTTCGGGTCCTGCACGTTGAGCTTGCCCAGCCAGTCCTTCAGCAGCTGCACCTGTTCGGCGCTCAGGCCGTCCTTGAAATGATCGTCGAAGGCCCCCTCGAAGAGCGGGTTATCCTTGAGCGTGCGCGCGGCCTTGGCGGACAGGATCATGCCCGGCTCCAGTTCGCGCGGCCCCACGTAGACGGTGTCCTTCTTCTCCATCAGGTGCTCCAGCATGAACCGGCCGAAGAAGAGCAGCAGGCTGAACTTGAAGACGTTCACGAAGGCCGCCAGCAGCATCGCGGCCAGCCGGTCGTAAAAGAAGAAATAACCGGCGAAGAAGTACAGCGCGTAGCAGGCCGTGCTGGCGTACATCCACTTTTTACTGGAGAAAGCGCCGCCCACCTTGTCCCAGAGAAAGAACAGGAAGAAATAGATGATGTCGGTGCGGCCCAGGAAGCGGCCGAGGAAATAACGCGTCTCCATGTTCAGCACCTGCTGCAGCAGGAACAGGAAGGTCAGGTTGGCCAGGTAGGCGGCGATGCGCCAGCCGCCCCTTGCGCCTTCCCCCGACAGGGAGGCGAAGCGCGCCTTCACGTCCTTCCAGAGCTCGGCGAAGAAATCCGCGGGACTGGCCTGGTAGAAACCCGACGCCAGGAAAGACCCCAGGGCCACCAGCGCCGCCGCCACGAAGGTGTTAACGAGCAGGCCCACGAACAGGTAATGCGGGAAATTGCGGACGTAAGGGTTGATGACCGGCAGCCAGGCCGCGCAGAGCATGAAGAACTTGGCGTCGCCGGCCGGCCAGATCCCGGTGTACCACAGGATCACCCCGGCCAGCGCCGACCAGAAGAAATGCGCGGCCCACATGGGGTAGAAATTCCAGTTGAGGTAGCTGGTGGTGTGGCCGTAATGGCCCAGCAGGGTGTTCACCGCCAGCAGGCCCAGGGCCAGCAGCAGCAGCCGGAAGCCGAAAACTATCCTGGCGTTTGGGATCTTGCGGGTGGCCATGTCCACGCCCACCACGGACACGCCCCACCAGGAGAAAGCCGCCAGGTAGACCAGGTGCAGGTACTTCATAGGCGGCGTAGCTCCCCGTCGCCGAAAGCCTTATGATACTCCGCCATCAGCCCCAGGCAGCCGCGGCGGGCGCGGCACCCCTTGCACTTGGCCGTATAGACCCGGTCCTCCGGCGGCAGGGTAACCCAGCAGAGCCGGCGCAGTTCCGGCCGCACCAGACAGCGCGGAAAATGGTAGAGCCGGAAATCCTTGAACCGCTTTATCAGCGGCAGGGCGGCACCGAGCGCGGCGGCTGACTCTTTGAGCCGCAGCGCCAGCCGCCGGTGGTTGGCCAGCGACATGCCCTCTATCTCGTAGTGGATGGCGGTCACGCGGTAGCGGCGGGGGTCCGGGTAGCGTGCCAGAAGGAAGGCCAGAAGCCTGGAGAAGCTTTTAATGTTGAGCCGGTGCAGCACCAGCCGTATCTCCAGCTCCACCTTGCCGTCGCCGGAGAAAAGATTGTCCAGCCCCGCCAGCGTCTGGCGAAAGGCCCCCCTCACCCCGGCGATCCTGTCGTGCAGAGCGGCGGCGGGGGCGTGCACGGGCACGGCCACCGCGAAGGGCGGCGCGGCCACTTTCAGGAAGCGGCGCGCGAACTCTTTGTCGGCGAAAGTGCGGCCGTTGGACAGCAGCGTGATGCCGGTGCCCGGCAGCCGCAGGCGGAAATAGGCGAGCAGGCGGAAAAAATCCGGATGAATGGTGGGCTCGCCGCCGGTCAGGCTCACGAAATCCGGCTTATCGTCGTTCTTGAGGTAAACCTTGCCCTGGCCTTTCAACCAGCGCTCGAGCTTCTCTATCTGGGGACGCAGGGCGTAATGCGCGGAGTCGTTAAGGGCGAAGCCGCCCTCGTTGGTGCACATCACGCACTTGTTGTTGCACTTGTTCCAGAAAGCTATGTCGGGCATAGTTGCAGGGCGCCGGCGGCCCGGCGGCCGCGCGGCTGGACCCGGAGGAAGGGATCAGGCTTTTTTGCCGGCCTCGCCGGCGGCCGAAAGCAGGGCCTTGGTGGCTATCATGCCGGCGGCCTTGGAATTCTTCTTCGCCAGGTCGAGACGGCACTGCTGGTTGAGCGCTTCGTTGAAGTAATCTCCCGGGTGGAAGCCGGGGGCTTCGTTGCGGAAGGAGACCTGGAAGCCGCCTTTGACCGGCTTTATCACGGCTTCGGCCTTGTCGGAGAAGACGAAGGCGGCCAGGCGCAGCGCCTCTGCGGAATAGACGGCGGCGTCGGCCGTTACGGAGGTTACCGGGATCTTTTTCATTTTGCCACCCATTTTTTCAAAATGGCCTCGTTGGCCGGCTTCTTGAGCATGGCGAACAGCGCCCCGAATGTGCCCTTGAAGAGGCCGCAGCGGTCGTTAACGGCCATGTCGCCCCACAGCGAGCCCTGCGTTTCGTAGTTATAGACGGGGCACACGCCGCAGTACGGCTTGTAGGCGCAGCGCGCGCAGTCAGGCTGCGACTCCAGGTTGGAGGAGAGCACGCAGGCGCGGGCCGCGCCGCTGGTCATCACCTTGCGGTAAGGATCCTGGCGGACGTTGCCTATCTTGAAGGCGTCGTCTCCCTCCCAGCCAACCATGCGCCCCTCGTCGCAGGTGTAAAGGTCGCCGTTGTAATTGTACGCGACCTGGCCGATGGCGGCGCCGCAGGGGCAGCGCGCGTCAAGGTAGCCTGGGTCGCGCGAGTTGACTATCTTGTCCAGCATCATGGAAGCCATCTTTTCCCGGAGCGTGACGCCGGCGCGGTTGAGCTTCAGGATGTAGTCGAGGCTTTCCAGGTAGAACTTGCCGAAGGCCGCGGCGTCGTAGCCGATCTGGCCCCAGAGGTTTTTGGCGTAGCCGATAGGCGCGAGCGGGCGGATGAAGATATCCTCGAGACCGGCCTTCACGTACTCGTCGATGATCTCTTTGTGGCGGCCCAGCGAGTAGCGCGACACTGTCAGCAGCGCGCTGGGCTTGAAGACGCGGTATTCGGGCACCTGGCGCGCGTGGCGCGCCTGGAAGAATTTCAGCCACTTGACGGTGGCCGCGTGGGAATTGCCGCCGCAGAAGACGCGGTTGCGGTTGTGCAGGTCCGCGGGGCCGTCGAGCGAGGTGCAGATGGAAACCTCGTTCTCCATCAGGAACTGCGCCTTCTCCTCGGTCATCAGGCTGAAATTGGAGACCAGCGCCAGGCGCAGGTCCTTGCCGGCCTTCTTAGCCTTCGCGCGCGCGTGCAGCACGGCGGCCTTCAGCGCCTCCCAGTTCAAGAGCGGCTCGCCGCCCTGGAATTCTATGGTGATGCCGGGGTTCGGCGACTGGAAGGCGAAATCCACGCACTTCTTCGCGGTGGCCGCGGACATGTCGGTGTCCTTGGACCCGACGCCGGCGGCCGAGGACTGGCAGTAGAGGCACTTGTGGTTGCAGCGCAGCGTCAGCACCAAAATGTGCAGGCCGGGGCCGGAGTTCAGGTAGGCGTTCTTGGAGCGCCACTTGGCGGCGAGCCCGTCGAAATCCAGGCGGTCGCGGATGAAGCCCTTGTCGGCCAGGGCGGCGTAGGCGGGATGTTTCTCGCCGAGCCGGCCGGCCAGCAGCAGGTCGAAGTCCTTGCGCTTGAGCCAGGCGTAATGCCCGAAATCGTTGGTGACCAGGCACTCGGCGCCGTCCCGGCGCCAGAGCAGCTGCGGGGGGCCGGCGGGCTCAGTTCTTTTTGCGGCTTTTTTTAGCGCCATATTTATCTTCCCATGTCTTCGTTATGCCGAGCGGGTCGGCTGACGCTCCGGCGGCGGCTTCCTGTTTTATCTCGCTCTCCACCTGGGCTATGAGGGCGTCCAGTTCTTTTTCCTGCTCGGGGGTCAGGCCGGAATCGTCCTGGCGGGGCTTCTGGGCCGCCTCGGAGGCCGACAGGGCCTTGAGGATCATGAAGTCGCGCAGTTCGCGGTTGGCCTCGTACACGGAAGCCCGCAACGCCTCGTCCTCGAGCTCCGCCTTGAAGGCGGCGGCTATTTTCGCCCCGGGGAGCTTGCCCGTGGGTTCGAACTCCACCACGGCCGCGTCGCGGCCGCTGGTCCTGATAAAAACGCGCGCCGCGCTGCTTGCGGCGTGCGCGGCGTAGCGTACTGCTTCAAGGGAGTATTTTTTCAGGCTGACAGAAACTTCCGTCTTGCTGCGCGACTCTTTTTTCAAAGTGCCTCCAATAAAACTAGTAGTTCCTGATGTAGCAGCAGAGCATGGTGCCGGTGCAACCCTGCTCGTAATGCGGCACCCAGCGGCCGCCCGACTCCAGGGTGCCGCCAAGGAACAGGTTGCCGACGTAACAGCGCCCTGTGCCGTACTGGCCCATGACGCGGCGGCCGCCGGGACACCAGCTGGTGCCGCCGCCGAAAGCCACCTCGGTGCACAGGCCCTGCAGCCAGCCACCGTTCACAAGCACATCCCCGGTTACTCCGAGATTTCCCGCCACGGAAAGGCGCTCGCTCGGGGCCGCCGAATTGATGCCCACGTTGCCGTTGGACAGCACGGTCACTCTCTCCGAGCCGCTGGCATTGATATTAGGCTGGTTAAAGACGCGAAAACGCCCCCCGGAATTATCGATATGCCAGGTGGGACTCACTAAGTCCGTATTCTGCGCCAGCGTCATCCTGTTGACCGCCACTATCTCGCCGTTAACGTCCAGTTTGCGGCGCGGGGTGACAGACGCCGGGAAGCCGATGCCCACTGTGCCGGAATCGCGGGCCAGGTAGGTGTTGCCGGTAGTGAGGATGCTCACATACCCGCCGTAGGGGGCCGGGTAGTAGGTGGTCAACTGCAGGGTTTCCGAGCCCAGCGGCTTCGGGTGCCAGCAGAGGAAGAACAGGGCCAGCGCCATGAGCGCCCTGGTCCTGGTGAACCTGACCTGCAAAACGACTATTTTCTCGTTCGTCATAAAACCCCCTGGTCCGGCTTCCCGGCGGGCTAAAAACGGCAAAAGGAGACGTTCCGGGCAGACCCCGGTATTATCATCATAGTCTAATACATAAATCCGCGTTTTTCAATACGCGGGCGGGTTTTTAAAGAAAGATCACTCTGAAGGGGAGTTTCGGCTTTTCGGCCAGGAATTCGGCGGCGGCGCCGGCTACGTCCAGAAAATCCTCTCGGTCTTTGGCGGAATCGGCCAGGAAAGCGTCGGAGCCGCTGATGACCAGGGCGTAGCCGCCGGCGGGATTGAACTCGGGCAGCGAGCGCAGGCAGTCCAGCAGGGCGTCCCAGTTGCCGCCGAAATAGGAGGGAAAGCGGAAAGCCGCGGCGATGGCCGGCATCAGCGCGGCCTTGTCGGGGATGACGGCCCCGTCCAGCCGGGCCAGGAAATAGACCGGCGGAGGGAACATTTCGATCATTCCCTCCGCCGTAAGACCGCCGGCCCGGAAGTCCAGGAAAACCTTTTCCCCGGGGGCGGACATCTCCCTAGCGCACCACTTTCAGCAGTATGAAATTAGCGTAATGGTCGGGCGTGTAGTAAACGTTCTCACCGCCGCCTATGATGACGCGCTCGGAGCCGCGGGCGCTGAGATCCGGGGCCACCTTGTACGTTTTATCTCCGATCTTTACCGTGTGCGGCGCGTTGCCGGTGAGCAGCGTGTACTCTTTATAATAGCCGGCGGGCTGGGCGGGAAGTTTGCCTTCCTTGTTCTTGAAGGTGGTGCCGTCCTGGTCGTAGGGCAGGGGCTTGTTGCCGTAAATATCACCGAGCAATTTCATCATCGCCTCGATGCGCTGCTGGTCGTAAACCACGGGGGTGAATTCCTTGCCGGGCTGGGGAGCGGGACCGGGCCGAGGCGCCGCTTTTACTTCGGGGGCGGCGGGCAGCTCCACCAGGTTGGCCGGGGCCGCCGACAGCAACTCCGTCAGGGCGGGGATCTCCGCCGCGGTTTTCAGGGCCGGCTCGGCGAAAACGGCGGATGACTGGAAAGAGAAAACGAGGAGGGCCGCGACTTTCAACCACAGGTTCTTATTCTTAAGCATGCTGAAGTCCTTATTCCTGGTTTGAGATAGCACGTCCTTTATATTTTAGATAATAAGCCGGATTTGACGAGAGCCATAGGACCCAGGTCCGACTAGGCCTTAAGGCCCAGGGCGGCCTTGCCGGAAATGATAGAATTAGACCGTGAAAACAGGGAAAACCGGGGAGAACTGGATAAGCGAGCAGCTCTGCGTGCAGGCTGCCGCCACCTGCAACATCTACTGCGCCTACTGCCAGAACCCGCCCGACGGTAAAATGCCCCCCCTCGCCCGCGCCCTGGCGGAGATAAAGAAGCGCGGCATAAGGGCGGTAAGCCTGGAAGGCGGCGGAGATCCGGCCGCCAATCCAAGGTTCCTTGAGATAGTGGCAGCCCTGCGCAAGGCCGGCGTGCGCCATTTCATGCTTTCCACCAACGCCGTGGCCCTCGCCGATCCGGCCCTCTGCAGAAAAGCGGCGGCCGAGATGGATTACTTTACCGTCAATTTCCCCTCCCACCTGCCGGAGATCTACGCGCGGGCCACCCGCAGCGTCAAATTCCCGCTGGCCCTGGCGGGCCTGAACAACCTGAAAAAATGCGGGGCCGAGGGCCGGCTGCGCCTCTTCCATATAATCTCCGCCTTCAATTACAAAGCCCTGCCCGGCTTCGCGGAGTGGACCGTCAAGAATTTCCCGGGCGCGGCCTTCGTCAATTTCACCTTCGTACGCAACGCCGGGCGCGTCAACGACGACCCCGCGCTGGTGCCGCGCTACCGCGAGTCGGCCCCGTTCGTGAAGATCGCCCTGGCGAAGCTGAAGCTGGCCGGCGTGAAGGCCGTGATCCAGAACCTGCCGTTGTGCCAGCTGGAAAAATTCGAGGGGTTCTCCTTCGAGTTCCAGCGCTGGCGCCGCGGGGACAAGGTTTTCGAAGGCGGCGTGAAACGGCCCGCCGCCTGCGCCGCGTGCCGGCGCTGCCGGCTCAAGCCCGCCTGCTGCGGCGCGCGGGCCGACTACCTGAGGATCCACGGCTCTGCCGAATTAAAAACTTCCTCCAAAGATCCCGGCTCCATCCGGCCCGAAGGGTTCTGACCCTCGCCGCAAAAAGAAAAGGGCCGGCCCCGCGGCCGGCCCTTCGCTTTGGGGCTTTCGCTTACAGCAGCTCCGCCACCAGGGCCGCCAGCTGGCTGCGCTCGGTCTTGGTGAACGTCAGGTGGCCGTACAGCTTCTGGCCGCGCATCCTGTCCACTATATAGGTAAGGCCGTTGGAGGCGATGTCCAGGTAGGGATTGTCTATCTGGTACGGGTCGCCGGTCACCACCACCTTGGTGCCGTCGCCGGCGCGCGAAAGGATGGTCTTGATCTCGTGGGGAGTCAGGTTCTGCGCGTCGTCCACGATCATGTACTGCTTGGGCAGCGAGCGGCCGCGGATATGGGTCACCGAGGCGATCTCGATCTTCTCGTTCTGCAGCAGGTACTCGAACTTTTCCAGCGCGCTGTCCTGGTGGCGCTTGTCCATCACGAACTCGAGGTTATCGTAGATGGCGCCCATCCACGTCGAGAGCTTCTCTTCCTTGGTGCCGGGGATATAGCCGATGTCCTTGCCCACGGGCACGATAGGGCGGCAGATGATGAGCTTGCGGTAAACGTTCTCCTCCACGGCTTTCTGCAGGCCGCAGACCAGCGTCATGAGGGTCTTGCCGGTGCCGGCCGCGCCGAGCAGGGTGACCAGTTTCACGGAATCGTCGAGTAGCAGCTCCATGGCGCAACGCTGCTCCTTGTTGAGCGGACGGATGCCCCACGGCGAGGGCTCGGCGCCCAGGGCGCGGATCTTCGCGGTATCGTTCGGGTCCACGCGGCCGAGCGCGGATTTTTTGGGGTCTTCTTTAGAATGGATCACCACGAACTCGTTGGGGGAGAGGTCCTTGTCCGGGCTCTTTATCTCGTGGTCCTTGTAGAATTTATCCACGGAAGCGGCGGGCATCTCCACGCTGACGAGCCCGGGGTAAAGTTCGTCCACCTTCACTTTGCCGGCCTCGTAGTCCTCGGAGATCAGGCCCACGGCCTCGGCCTTGAGGCGGAGGTTGATGTCCTTGGTGACCAGGATGGCGCTGTGCTTCTTCTGCTCGTACCAGAAAGCGGTGTTGAGGATGCGGTTGTCCATCTCCTGCAGCTTGAATTCCTTGGGCAGCACCGGCACGTGGTCCAGGTCCACTATCAGCGTGCCCCCGTTCTCCATCTTAACGCCGGCGTTCAGCTTGCCCTTCACGCGGTGCTCGTCGAGTTTGCGCGAAACTATGCGCGCGCTCTTGCCGCGTTCGTCGCCGGCGTGCTTGAAAGTATCCAGTTCCTCTATGACCGAGATCGGTATCACCACGGTATTGTCTTCGAATTTGGTGAAGGAAAGCGGGTCGTGTATCAGGACGTTGGTGTCGAGGATGTATACTTTTTTCATCGATTGTTTACCCCTGTTCTCAGCGTGGATTTTACGCACGGGCTAATTTTAGCATAAAATCGGGAAGGCGCAAGGCGGACTTAATCCGCGCCCCCCAAAAATAGTAAGATATCTATATATACGCCGGACCCGGGCGCCGCCCGGGGTATCGGCTTTTACCCTAAGGAAACAGATGAAAAAACCCTTTCTCCTCCTCGCTCTGCTCGCGGCCTTCAGCCTGACCGCCTTTGCCCAGGTCTCCGACCCAGCCGCCCTCCCGGGAATGGCCGCCGGGGACCGCCCGGTGGAACCAGCCGCGGCCCCGGAGAAGGAACAGGCCAAGGGCCCCTGGGAAGTCGCCGAGACGGCCGTAAAAGGGAACCGGAACGTCAAGGCCAAGGCCGTGCTCAAGGCCGGCAAGGCCCGCAAAGGCCGCATCTACTCCTCCGAGTTCGTCAGCCAGGACATCGAGGCCATCCTCGCCCTGGGCAGCATGGACCGGGTCTCCGTGGACATCGAGGAACTGGAGGGCCGCAAGGGCTCGCCCAGGCTGGCCCAGGTAGTGGCCTCCTCCAAGCCGGTGCGCGTCACCTACATCGTGGCCGAGAAGCCCATGGTCAAGACCGTCACGGTGGCGGGGGCGAAAGGCCTCTCCAAGTCCGCCGTCAAGGACGAGATGACCCTGAAGGAAAAAGATTTCTTCGACGAACTAAAGATCCGCGAAGACCTGATAAAGGTGACCGACAAGTATCACGAGAAGGGCTTCATCGACGCCCAGGCCGACTACGAAGTGAAGTTCGACACCGCCGCCTCGCTGTGCTTCCTGACCGTGAAGGTCACGGAAGGCAAGAAAGCCAAGGTGGCCGCGGTGCTGCTCGACGGGGCCGCCGGCTTCAAGACCAAGAAGCTGGTCAAGAAGTTCAAGAACCGCCCCAAGAAGATCTACTCCCCGCAGGACCTCGACGCCGACTTCAAGGCGCTGGAGGCCTTCTATAAGAACAGCGGTTACGGCGATTTTAAGATAGCCGAGTCCAGCGTGACCTTCAACGAGGACCGCTCCGGGGTGACCATAAAGCTGGTCCTCAACGAGGGCAAAAAACAGCGCTTCGGCGCTACCTACTTCAACGGCAACACCGTCTACCTGCCGAGCGAACTGCTGCCGGCCGTGGAATACCGCCGCGGCAAGCTCTACAACCAGGAACGCTTCGACGACACCATCCGCGGCATCCAGGATAAGTACGCCGACAAGGGCTACCTGAAGGCGGCCCTCCTGCCGGACAAGGTCTACAACGAGAAGACCGGCGAGACCGACGTGACCTTCAATGTCACGGAGAACAACCAGATCTTCGTGGACCATATCGACGTGGAAGGCAACAAGGCCACCAAGACCTACGTCCTGCGCCGCGAGATCACGCAGAAGGAAGGGTCCGTTTTCAGCTCCTCCAAGATCCGCCGCAGCCAGGAGAAGATCTTCAACCTGGGCTTCATAGACGACGTCAGCCCGGTCATCAACCCCACCCAGGACCCCGACAAGGTGGACCTGGTCTTCGACGTGACCGAGGGCAAACCGGGCATGCTCACCGCCGGCGCCGGCATCTCCTCCACCGACGGCCTCGTGGGTACGCTGTCGCTGTCGCACATGAACCTGTTCGGCCGGGCCTACCGCACCTCCCTCAGCTGGAACTTCGGCAAGCGGGTGCAGGACTACTACCTGAGCTGGAGCACGCCCTGGATCGGGAAACACCCGACCACTCTCGGAGTAGACGTCTTCAATACCCGCCACTACAAGCCTTACCGCGACACCATCTCCGCCTACACCGAGCGCCGCACCGGCGGCAAGATCACGGTGGCCCCCCGCTTCGACGAGGACAAATACCACCTCACCACCGCCTACACCTACGAAAAGGTGCGCATCACCGACGTGGACACGCTCTACCAGGGCGAACTGCAGGAAGGCACCAGCGTGACCTCCTCGGTGTACGTGGAAATAGCCCGCGACACCCGCGACAACGTCTGGGACCCCACCCGCGGCTGCAAGACCTCGCTCGGCGTGGAATTCGCCGGCGGCCCGCTGCAGGGCGACGTGAACTACTATAAGCCCACGTTCTCCCACAGCTACAACCTCAAGCTCTTCTCCATAGACGACTACCCCTTCGTGCTGGCTGTGGGCAACCGCCTGGGCTTCGTGGGGCGCTTCGGGGACACCAAGAGCGTGCCCGTTTACGAGCGCTACTTCCTGGGCGGCGCCGAAACGGTGCGCGGCTACTCCAATAACGGCCAGATCGGCCCGCTCAACGGCGGCAAGGTCTACGACGTGATGAACATCGAGTTCAAGTTCCCCCTGGCCCGCGAGCGCAAGCGCACCATAGTCCAGTGGGCCTTCTTCTTCGATATCGGCAACTCGTGGGACAGCTTCGACGACGTGAGCGGGCGCTTCGGCACCGGCACCACCAACCTCAAGGCGGGCGCCGGGTTCGGCATCCGCTTCACCACGCCGGCGTTCCCGATCCGGCTGGACTGGGGCTACGGCTTCAACCACAAGCCGGGCGAGCAGCGCTCGGACATTTACTTCACGCTGGGCAACCTGTTCTAATTAATAGCGACGGAAGGCGACCGATGAAAAAACTTATCTTTCTCTTACTGGCCCTGGCGCCGATGCAGGCGCCGGCCCTGGAGCTCCTGCTCGAGGAGAACCGCGGGGAATCCGGCACTATCGGCTACGTGGACATAGACCGGGTCTTCAAGGAATACTCCGGCACCACCGGGGCCCGGGAAGAGTTCATCTCCGAGATAAAGAAGAAGGAGGATTCCGTGAACGCCCGGAAGGCCGCCATCTTCACGCTCAAAGCGGAACTGGCCAAGCTCCGCCAGGAGCGCGAATTCGCGCTGACCCTGCCCTCGCTGCTTGAGACCCAGCGCAGCGTGGCCGAAGCGGCCGCCGTCAAGACCACCCCCCCGCCGCCCCAGGTCTCCACGGAGACCGCCGGCGCCGGAGTTTCCACCGCCGCCCCCGCGGCCCTGCCGCAGGGCCTGCCCGGCATGAACGGCATCGACATGCCCGGCGTCTCCAAGGTCCCGGTCAACCATTTCAAATTTTCCGTCTCCACCGCAGTGCCGGAGATAGACGCCGCGCTGGGCAAAAAGGAAGAGGAGCTGCGCCAGAAGGAAGAAGAGCTCCGGGTCTTCCAGCGCATGGCCGAACGCGAGCTACTGGAATACGAGAGCCGCAAAAGCGAGATCCTGCTCGGGCGCATCTACGTGGCGCTCAAGGAGCTGGCCGTGAAGGAAGAGGTCAGCGTCATAGTGGACAAGCGCAATATCCTTTTCGGCCAGAACGCCGTGGACCTCACCGGCAAGCTGCTCAAGCGGCTGGAGGAGGGCGGCATATGAAGCTGACCGCCTCCGACATAGCCCGCCTCGCGGAAGGCGACCTGAAAGGCGACGGCGAGGCCCAGCTCTTCGGCGCCGCGCAGCTGGACAAAGCCTGCGAGGCCGACCTGGCCTTCGTGGCCGACCCCGCCATGCTCCCCGCCGCGCTCGCCTCGCGCGCCGGCTGCCTGCTGGCGCCCCGCGGCACGGAAGAGGCTTTCAAGGATTTCAAGGGAACGGTAGTCTTCACCAAGAACCCGAAGTACGCTTTCATGCTGGCCCTGCGCCTGGTGGAACAGGAAGCGCGCCCCCTGCCGGAGCCCGGCGTGCACGCCGCCGCCGTGGTCTCGCCAAAGGCCTCGCTCGGCGAGAAGGTTTATGTGGGTCCCTGCGCGGTCATAGAAGAAGGCGCGGTGATAGGCGCCGGCGCCGTGATAGAGGCCCAGTGCTACGTGGGGCGCCGCGCCAAGATAGGCGCCCGCACCCGCCTTTACCCCGGCGTTAAAGTGCTGGACGGCTGCGAAGTGGGCATAGAGGTCATAATTCATTCCGGCACCGTCATAGGCTCCGACGGTTTCGGCTACACCTCCCCGCGCGGCACGCACGAGAAGATCCCGCAGCTGGGCAAGGTCGTGGTAGAGGACAAGGTGGAGATAGGCGCCAACACCGCCATAGACCGGGCCGCGCTGGAGACCACGCTCATCGGCGCGGGGACCAAGATAGACAATTTAGTGCACATCGCCCACAACGTGAAGATAGGCAAGAACTGCCTCATCATCGCGCTGGCGGGCATAGCCGGCTCCACCACCATAGGCAACAACGCCATCATCGCCGGGCAGGCCGGCATCTCCGACCATATCACCATCGGGGACAATACCGTGGTGATGGCCAAGACCGGCGTGATGTCCAGCCTGGGCCCGAACCAGATAGTGTTCGGCCACACCGCCCGCCCGCGCCTGCAGGCGATGAAAGTGGAAGCTTTACTGAGCAAACTCCCCGAGATGCACCGCACCCTAAACAAAATAAAGAAACAGCTGGGTCTTTAAGCGGGGTGGCGGCCGGGGTGTTGCCCCGGCGAACCCGTTGGGGAGGGGAGGCTCCAGCCGCAGGCTGGAGGGGAACCGCGCAACGGTTCCCTGCAGTCCGGGTGAGCGGGGCAATGCCCCGGCCAGGCACCCATACTAACTGGAATGAGAACGACGATAAAAGAGGCGGTGACCATTGAAGGGATAGGCCTGCACAAGGGCAAGCCCTCCCGCGTCACTTTCCTGCCCGCCGCCGGCGCCACCGGCTACCGCTTCACCGGCCCCCTCTTCAAAGAGCCGCTTCCCGTGCGCCTGGACAAAGTGTCGGGCACCGTGCGCGGCACCAACATAACGGACGGGACAGCTACCATTTACACCGTAGAACACCTGCTCTCCGCCGCCGCGGGCCTCGGCATAGACGACCTGGACATAGAGATCACCGGCGAGGAACCGCCGGCCGCCGACGGGTCGGCCCTGCCTTTCGCCACGGCCCTGCGCAAAGCCGGCCTCACGGAGAAGCTAAACCAGGAACGGCCCGAACTCACGCTTGACGGGAAATTGGAAATGGCGAAAGGCGACATAAAGTACTGCGCCTACCCGTCCCCCGGCGTCTCTTTCCGCCTCACCTACGACTACCCTCACGAACTGGTAGGCCGGCAGACCATAGATTTCGTCCTTACCCCGGAGGAATACCTCGTGCGCGTGGCCCCGGCCCGCACCTTCGGCTTCTCCCACGAACTGGAGGCCCTGAAGAAAGCCGGCCTCGCCCTGGGCGGTTCGCTCGAGAACGCCGTGGTGATAGCGGAGAAAGAGGTGCTGGCCAAAGGCGGCTTGCGCTTCGCCGACGAGTTCGCCCGCCACAAACTGCTCGACCTCATAGGCGACCTGGCCCTCGCCGGGCTGCCCCTGAAGGACATCCGCGTGGAGGCCGAGCGCCCCGGCCATGCCGCCAACGTCAATTTTGCTAAACTATTGCTGGAAAAGGCCAAAAAAGCATGACCGAAACCAAACCCCGCCATTACAAACCCGTACGGGTCATCCCCTGCGAGGAAATACTCAAGATCATCCCCCACCGCTACCCTTTCATGATGGTGGACCGCGTGGAAGTCGTGGAAGAAGGCAAGTACTGCGTAGGCGTGAAATGCGTCAGCGCGAACGAACTCTATTTCCACGGCCATTTCCCCGAGAAGCCCATCATGCCGGGCGTGCTCATGCTCGAAGGCATGGCGCAGACCGCCGCGGCCATGATGATGGCCCTGCCCGAGACCAAGGGCCGCCTCGGCTTCTTCGCCGGCATCAGCCGCGCCAAGTTCCGCCGCCAGGTGGTGCCCGGCGACGTGCTGAAAATGCACGTGGAAATAATCCGTTTTAAAAGCAGCCTCAGCAAGGTCCGGGCCGAAGCCTGGGTAGGCGACGAACAGGCGGCCGAGGCCGAACTGACCTTCGCGCTCGGCTAAAATTTCACAGAACTTTCGGAGGAGCTAATGGCCACCAAGATACACCCTACAGCGATCATAGACAAGAAGGCGCAGATAGACGAGAACGTGGAGGTAGGCCCGTATACCGTCATAGGCGAGGACGTGCAGATAGGCTCGGGCACCAGGATAGGCGCCCACTGCATCTTCGAGTTCTGCACCGTCGGCAAGGATAACTGGTTCACCGGCGCGGCTTACGTGGGCATGCCGCCGCAGGACTGGTCCTACAAAGGCGAGCACAAGCGCTTTATCATGGGCGACAAGAACGTCATCCGCGAGAACGTCACCCTGCACCGCGGCGCGCACACGGACATCACCACCATGGGCTCGGGCTGCATGCTGATGGCCAACTCCCACATAGGCCACGACTGCCGCGTGGGCGACAACGTCATCATGGTCAACTGCGCCGCCGCGGCCGGCCACGTTGAGATAGGCGACCGCGCCATCATCAGCGGCCTCGCCGGCATCCACCAGTTCACCCGCATCGGCAAATTCTCCATGATCTCCGGCGGCGGCATGGCCAACCAGGACATCATCCCTTACGTCACCGCGCAGGGCGACCGCGCCCGCCCGGTGGCCCTCAACCTCGTGGGCATGAAGCGCAACGGCTACACCCGGGAGCAGATCAAGGCCGTGAAGCACGTCTTCAAAACCCTCTTCTTCCGCGGCCTGCTCCTGAAGGACGCCGTAGCCAAACTGCGCGCCGACAACCTGCCGCAGGAAGCCGCCCTCATCCTGGACTTCGTGGAGTCCTCCAAGCGCGGCATAGCCCGCCCCAGGCGCCGCGGCGAGTTGGAAGCGGCGGCGAACGACTAAATGGAAAAGATAGGACTCATAGCCGGCGGCGGGAGTTTCCCGCTGCTGTTCGCGGCCGAGGCGAAGAAAGCCGGCCGCGAAGTGGTGGCCGTGGGCCTCAACGATATTTCCCCTAAAGAGATAGAGCAGTACGCCGTGAAGACCGGCTGGTTTCGCCTCGGCAACGTGGACGGCCCCATAGCTTTCCTGCGCGAAAGCGGCGTAAAGCAGGCACTCATGGTGGGCTCCATTCCGCACGTCAACATCTTCGGCGGCGTCCTCCCGGATTTCCGCGCGGCCAAGCTCCTGCTCAAACTGCGCGACAAAAAAGCGGGCGCCATTTTCGCGGCCATCGCGGAAGAGTTCGCCGCCGACGGCATAGAGCTCGTCAGTACCGCCACCCTCCTGGAACATCTGCTGGTGAGACCCGGGCTGCTGGCCGGAAAGAAACCCGACTCCGACACTTTGAAGACCGCCGCCTACGGCTGGCGCGCGGCCAAGGCCATAGCGGCCCTGGATATAGGCCTTACCGTGGTCCTGCGCGACCAGACCGTAATAGCGGCCGAAGGCATGGAAGGTACCGACGAGTGCATCCGCCGCGCCGGCCAACTGACCAGCGGCCGCGGCGGCTCCTCCCTGACCGTGGTGAAAGTGGCCCGCCCGGATCAGGACATGCGCTTCGACCTGCCGGTGGCGGGCGCGCGCACCCTGCGCGTCATGAAGGACTCCGGCGCCTCCACGCTGGTGCTCGAAGCCGGCAAAACCCTCATCCTCGGCATGGAAGAGTTCCTCGCCGCCGCCAAAGAGACCGGCATCGCCGTCATCGGCGCCGACAACAGCTTATTTAAACTGTAGAAAACATAAGCACAGTTCTCGACAGTTTCACCCGCCTTCCCCACCTTCCCCTGACGCGTTTTTGCGCGCGGCCTTTCCGCCGGGCAGAACACGGGGAATTCTGTCAGCAAATAGAAATGGGTTGCGAAGGGACCTGCGAGAACAATGCGGCGGGATGGGACATAGGGACTGCTCCGTAGGAAAAGACTTTTTCTTAAGCAAAAGCCACCGGCCGGGGCCGGTGGGCTTAAGCGCCTTTTTTACAGGTTCACTTCACCGCGAGCACGTCGGCTATGACCTTCTCCAGCGTTTCCTTGGGCAGCGCGCCCTGCGCCATCTGCGGCTTGCCGGCCATCGGGATGAAGAGAAGGCTGGGGATGCTCTGTATGCCGAAAGCGCCGGCCAGCTCCTGCTCCTGGTCGGTGTTTATCTTGTAGACGTCGAGCTTCCCCTCGTATTTCTTAGAGAGTTCCTCCAGTACGGGCGCTATCATCTTGCACGGCCCGCACCAGTCGGCGTAAAAATCCACTATGCATGGTCTGTCGCCGGAGAACTTCCACTCCTTGTTCTTTTCGAAATCGAAGATTTTAGCCTTGAACGTCTCAGTATTGATATTCTGCATCGTATTCCTCCGCATCACTTGTTCAGCGAGAAAGAAAGTCCAAGTATAGCGCCCCAGATCACGCTGGAATAGGGGTTCCTGACTATCGGGCAGGCCCCGGTGGAACAGCCCACCAGCCTGTGCCAGAGATACCCCAGCACTCCGCCAGCCGCCGCCCCTCCCGCTATTTCCATGACCTGCATCGGTTCTCCTTTCCAGCTTTTTCCCGCGCTTTTTAGATGCGCCCGGGCCAAAAAGGTTTCATCCCCCCTTAAAAAACAAAAGCGCGGTTATCGGTAAGCGCGGATGACTTTATGACCATATTCCCAGAACTAAAGGCCCGAACCGCAGACATGTCCTTTTGGGACCAGCGAGGTAACACAACAAATTTGTATTTTTAAAAGGCACAAAAAACAGGATGCCAGCCGCACCAGACAGCCCCGTCAGGAATATAGTAATTATAGCCCCCTGTGTTGTTTATCCCGGCGGTTTATTCTTATAATTAAGCCGCGCACTGCCACGATACTGATGAACGAACTGCTTTACAAGAACTCGCCCGCCCACTGGCTGCTTTCGCTGCTGGCCAGGCTGTATATCCGCCTGCTCGGCGCCACTTCCCGCGTAACCGTGAAGGGGAACAGCCGGCACCCGGGCCCGGCCGTCTACGCCCTCTGGCACCGGCAGGAAGTGCTGATGATCTGGCTGCACCGCAACCAGGGACTTTGCGGCCTGGTCAGCCAGAGCAAGGACGGCGAGTACATGGCCCGCATCCTGCTCGGCATGGGCTTCAACGTGATCCGCGGCTCCTCCACCACCGGCGGCTCGCAGTCCCTGCGCGCGCTCACCAAGGCGGCGCGCGCGGGCTATTCCATAGCCGTCACCCCCGACGGCCCCAAGGGCCCCATCTTCAAGGTCCATCCCGGCATAATCTTTATCGCGCAGAAGGCCGGCATCCCCGTAATACCCGCCGCCTGCGCCCTTTCGAAGAAGAAGATCCTGCGCAGCTGGGACAAGTACCAGTTCCCCCTGCCCTTCGGCCGCATAGAGGCCGTTTACGGCGACCCCATCCACGTGGCCGAGACCGACGATATCGCCGCGAAGGCCCTGGAAGTGGAAGCTAGCCTGAACGCCCTTACCGAAGAGGCGGAGAGGCTGCTCGCCGCCGGCGCCTGAAGCCGTTCCCCGTACATATTTAGTAGAATAATAAGATAGAAGTCGGGCCCCAAGCCGGCTTCCGGCTCGTTTTCGCTTATTTTTCGGTCCAGAGGACATCATGGCTGATAAAGAAAAGAAACTCCGTTTCGGCGTCGTGGGCGCCGGCAAGCTGGGCGGCTTCCACTCCAAAACCCTTTCCTCAATGCCCGGCGTGGAACTGGTGGGCGTCTCGGACCCCAACCTGCTGCGCGCGCAGATGCTGGCCTGGCGCCACAACTGCGTGGCCTACAAGACCGTGGAAGAGCTGCTCGGCCAGGTGGACGCCCTCGTGATAGCCGCTCCTACCGAGTACCACGCGGACCTGGGCATAAAAGCGCTCAGCGCCGGCGTGCACGTGCTGATGGAAAAGCCCATCACGAATTCCGAAGAAGGCGCGCGCAAGCTCCTGGAGTTGTCCGAGAAGAACAAGGTGGTGCTGCAGGTGGGCCACTCCGAGCGCTTCAACGCGGCCGTGGTGGAAACCCTCAAGTACGTGAAGAACCCGCGCTACGTAACCATCGAGCGCCTCGGGCCGTTCGACCCGCGCGTGGCCGCCACCGGCGTCACGCTGGACCTGATGATCCACGACCTGGACATCATCCTCACCATGATAGATTCCGACGTGGCCTCCTTCGAGGCCATCGGCGCCAGCATGCTCAGCGCCCACGAGGACATCTCCAACGTGCGCCTGAAGTTCAAGAACGGCTGCGTGGCCGACATCACCGCCAGCCGCGCCACCATGGAAGCCTCCCGCCGCATGCGCATCTACCAGCAGGACGCCTACATCTCGGTGGATTACGTGAGCTCGCGCCTTAAGATCTACACCAAGAAGACCCCCGTGGTGAATTCCCTCAAGGACATAGAGATCGCCTATCCCAAGTTCGCCCCCAAGCAGCCCATCCGCGAGGAGCTCGCGCACTTCATAGACTGCATCAAGACCTCCAAGACCCCCACGCCCAGCGGCGAGAAGGGCCTGAAGGCCCTGCGCCTGGCGCTCGACATCACCAACCAGATGCGCCGCTTCGAAGTGTCCGCCTCCAAGACCGAAGAATCCCCCGAGTCCCTGGCCGGGGCGCTCGCCGACATCGGCAAAGCCACCAAGGTGCTGGTGGAGGAAGGCCTCAAGAACGCCGGCATAGACAAGAACTGACCGGCGCCGCCCAACCGCATATGGCCAAAATAGCCCCCACCAACAAGAACATCCTCGTAGTCGCCGGCGACCCGTCCGGCGACCTGCACGCGGCCAGCCTCATCAAGGCCCTGCGCGCCAAGGACCCGGAGCTCTCGGTCACCGCCATGGGCGGCGTGCGCATGCAGGAAGTCTCCAACCGCTTCCTCTACAACCTGGTCTCGGTGGGGGCCGTCGGCTTCGCCGAGCCTTTCAAACACTTCCTCCTGTGGTTCAAGCTCATAAAGCTGCTGCGCCGCTACATGGAAGAGAAGCGCCCGGCCTGCGTGATCGCCGTGGACTTCTACGGCTTCAACCACCAGGTGCTGGGCCTGGCCGCGCACCGCAAGATCCCGGCCTTCTACTACATCAGCCCGCAGGTCTGGGCCTCCCGCGCCGGCCGCGCCGCCAAGATAGCCAAGCTCACCCGGGAGATCTTCGTGATCTTCCCCTTCGAAGCCGACCTCTACAAGAAGGTCAAGGGTAACGCCACTTTCGTCGGCCACCCGCTGCTGGACCTCATGCCCGAGCCGCAGGCAAGGCAGTTCCCCTCCGAGGACGGAGTCCTGAAGATCGGCATCCTCCCCGGCTCGCGCAAGTCGGAAATCTCCCGGCACCTGCCGCTGTTCGTAAAAGCTTTCTACCGCATAAAGGAGCAGCACCCCAAGGCGCGCGCCTACCTGTTCGCGGTGCCGGAATTCCCGGACGAGAACATTGTGCCGGCGCTGGAGGCCGTGGAGAAGTACTGGTCCAAGGACATAGAGATTGTGCGCGAGAAGGATTACAAAGAACGCGCCAGGCTGGACTTCGCCTTTACCTGCTCCGGCACCGCCACGCTGGAGAACGGCCTGCTGGGCGTGCCCATGGCCGTGGCCTACCGGATGTCCAAATTCACCTACCAGATCGCCAAGCGGGTGGTGAAGACGCCCTACATCTCCCTGGTCAACATCCTGCTCAAGAAACCCGCCGTGAAGGAACTGATCCAGGAGAACGCCACGGTGGATAATCTGGCGCAGGAAGCTTTCGCCTACATCAACAACCCGCCGCGCATGCAGGCCGCCCGCAAGGAGCTCATAGGCCTGCGCGCCATGCTCGGGGACCGCGGCGCCGCCGAGAGGGCCGCGAACCGGATCCTCTCCTATCTGAGCTGACCATGACCGACACCGCCGCGAGCGCAGCGCCCGACAAGGCCAGGTTCAAGGTCCTGGTCAGGGCGCTGCTGCAGTACCTGAAGCCGCACAAGGTCCGCCTCATCCAGGCGGCCGCCTCCATGATCATCCTCGCCGCCATTAAGAACGCGGTGATCTACATCTCCGGCCCCGTCATCAAGGGCGTGTTCATGGACAAGGACATGGACCTGCTGCGCCTCATCGTCCTGGGCCTGCCGGTCCTCTTTGTGCTGCGCATGGCGGTGGAATACATCAACGGCTACCTGATGAGCTGGATAGGCCAGCGCGTGGTGCAGAAGATCCGCGAGGACCTCTTCGAGCACATCCACCGGCTGTCGCTGGAATTCTACTGGCGCAAGCGCTCTTCCGACGTGATGAGCCGCGTCATCAACGACCTCAACAACGTACAGAGCACGGTGCAGTTCATCCCCCTCTACGGCATCCGCGACGCCCTCACCGTGGTGGCCTGCGTGGGACTGTTGTTCTACATCAACTGGAAACTGGCGCTGGTGGCCACCGTGGTGCTGCCGCTGATAGCGGGACTGCTCGGCGTGCTGGGCAAGAAAATGCGCCGCGCCAGCTCCGAGAGCAACGTGATAGTGGGCGAGATCTCCCACAAGTTCCAGGAAAGCCTGCAGGGCATCACCGTGGTGAAGGCCTTCAACTACGAGGACCAGGCCATAGCCCGGTTCCGGGTCTCCAACGACGCCTATTTCTCCAAGATGATGCGCTACCTGCGCGCCACCGCCATGAGCGGCCCGGTGATGGAGTTCATCAGCGGCATGGTGCTCATCGCCATCATCTACATGAGCGGCAAGGCCATTTTCGACGGCACCATGACCGTGGCCCACTTCTTCTCCTTCATCGCGGCCTATGTCACCGCCTACGTGCCGCTCAAGAACATCGGCAACCTCAACAGCAAGCTGCAGCAGGGCATGGCGGCCTGGGAGCGCATCTACCAGATCCTCGAGGAAAAACCCGCCGTGGTCATCAAGCAGACCACCAAGAACATCAGCAAACTGGACGGCAGGATAGAGTTCAAGGGCGTCAACTACAAATATCCCTCCCGCGACACGCAGATCCTCAGGGACCTCTCGTTCACCATCAACCCCGGCGAAGTGGCGGCCTTCGTGGGCCCCTCCGGCTCGGGCAAGACCACCATCGTGCACATGCTGCTGCGCTTCTTCGACCCGGTTTCCGGCCGGATAGAAGTGGACGGCCACGACATGCTGGACCTGGACACCACGGACCTGCGCTCCCACATGGGCCTGGTCACGCAGGACACCATCCTCTTCGACGACACCGTGCTGGGCAACATCAAGATAGGCATGCCCGGCGCCTCCATGGAGGAAGTGGTGGAAGCGGCCAAGGCCGCCGACGCCCACGCCTTCATCTCCGCCATGCCGCAGGGCTACGAGACCGTGCTGGGCGAGCGCGGCGTGAAGCTTTCCGGCGGCCAGCGCCAGCGCCTGGCCATAGCGCGCGCCATCATCAAGCGCCCCAAGATCCTGCTGCTGGACGAGGCCACCTCCAACCTGGACACCGCCAGCGAGCAGGCCGTGCAGGGCGCCATAGAGCGCATCCTGGGCGGCCGCACCGTGGTCATGGTGGCGCACCGCCTCTCCACCGTGAAGAACGCGGACAAGATCTTCGTGCTCAAGAAAGGCGAACTGGCCGAGACCGGCACCCACGACGAACTGCTCCGGCTCGGCGGCATTTATAAGGGCCTCTACGAGGCGCAGAGTTAGCGGCCACAAGCTGACGCGAACTGGGCCGGAACGCAAAACCGGCGTCGCGCACACCGTGCGCGCGCCTGCCGCCCTCAGGCTCGGCGCTTACGCAAGCCTCGCCTTCCGGGGGGCTTTTGCTAACCCGGCCCAGTCCGCGCCAGCAGGCCGCTCGGATATAAAGTTTTTATGGTAACACTCTTCAGCGCTATCGCGGTGGTCTTCACCCTGGCAGGGGCGGGGGCGGTGCTGCGCTTCGGCGGCTTCAGCCGGACCTTCCTCGCCCGCGCGCTGGCCTACGCCGCCGGCGTGCTCATAGCGGCGGCCCTGCTGGATATCCTGCCGGCCGGCTCGGCGCTTTCCCCGCAGGCCCTTTCCTACGGCGCCCTCGCGGCCCTCCTCGCCCTGTTCACCCTGGAAACCTTCGCGGCGCACAGCGCCTGCAGCGAATTCATGGAAGACTGCCACGTGCACCACGTGGGCGCCGCCGCTTTCGCCGCCATGGGGCTGCACTCCCTGCTCGACGGCTTCAATATCGCGGTGGGCTTCACCCCCGGCACCGTGGCCGGCGTCAACGTGGCCCTGGGCGTCATCCTGCACAAATTCGCCGACGGCGTCACGCTGGTGTCGCTGCTGCTGCACTCCGGCAAGACCCGGGGTGAAGCCCTGAAGTATTCCCTGTGGCTGGCCGCGGCCACGCCGGCCGGCGCCCTGCTGGCGGCCCCGCTCATCAGGACCATCCCGCCGGGCGCGGAGGCCTTCATCCTGGGTCTGTCCGGCGGTTCGTTCCTCTATATCGCCATGGCCGACATCCTGCCGCGCCTGCACAAGAGCTACGACCGGCTTACCGCCCTCGTTTTCCCGCTCGGCTTCGCTACCGTCATCCTCATACACTTCTTCGGCGGCTGACCTTATGGAACTGGAAGACCTACTTAAAAAATTCCGTGAATACTCGTCCCAGGACACCACCCTGCTGGAATACGCCTGGAACTACGCCAGCGAATCCCACCAGGAGCAGAAGCGCGCCTCCGGGGAAAAGTATTTCGTGCACTGCGCGGCCGTGGCCGAGATCCTGGTGGATTACAAGATGGACCTGGAGACCGTGGCGGCGGGCCTCCTGCACGACGTGCTGGAGGACACCAAGATCCCCCACGAGACCTTCAAGAAGGAATTCGGCGAGGAGATCTACACGCTGGTCTCGGGCGTGACCAAGATCGAGACGCTAAAGTTCTCCTCGCGCGACGAGGCCCAGGCCGAGAACTGGCGCAAGATGATCCTGGCCACCGCCAAGGATATCCGCGTCATCGTCATCAAACTGGCCGACCGCCTGCACAACATGCGCACGCTGAACTTCATGCCCAAGGAAAAGCAACTGGAGATCAGCCACGAGACCATTTCACTCTACGCCCCGCTGGCGCAGCGCCTGGGCATCTTCCACCTGAAATCGGAGCTGGAGGACCTGTCATTCAAATACCTGCACCCCGACGAGTACCAGAGCCTGCTGGCCAAGGTGCAGCTGCGCTACGCCATGCGCGAGAAACTGCTGGCGGACTTCAAGACCGAGCTGGAAAAGCATCTGGCCGGCGCCAACGTGCCGCACCGAGTGCTGGCCCGCGTGAAGAACCTCTATTCCATCTACCGCAAGATGCTGCGCCAGCAGAAGCCATTCGAAGAGATCCAGGACGCTCTCGCCGTACGCGTCATCACCGACACCGTCATCAACTGCTACGCACTGCTGGGCGTCGTGCACTCCGTCTTCAAGCCGGTGGCCGGCTCGTTCACGGACTACATCGCCGTGCCCAAGATGAACCTTTACCAGAGCCTCCACACCAGCGTAATGGCCGCTTCCGGCGAGATCATAGAGATCCAGATCCGCACCGAGGACATGCACCGCACCTCGGAGTACGGCATCGCCGCGCACTGGCGCTACAAGCTGGGCGACAAGGGCGCCGACAAGCACCTGGACGAAAAACTCAACTGGCTGCGCCAGTGGATGGAATGGCTGCAGGACCTCTCCAGCCCGCGCGAGTTCATAGAGAGCTTCAAGACCGACCTGGAGCTGGACCAGATCTTCATCTTCACCCCGAAGGGCGACGTGAAGCCGCTCCCTGTGGACGCCACACCGCTGGACTTCGCCTACACGATCCACACGGACATTGGGAACAGCTGCATAGGCGCCAAGGTGAATAACAAGATGGTCCGCCTGGACCACCCGCTGAAGAGCGGCGACATCTGTGAGATCATCACGCGCAAGAACTCCGCCCCGAAGAAGGACTGGCTCGGCACGGTGAAGACCGCCGGCGCGCGCTCCCACATCCGCAAGTATCTGCGCGAACACGGCCAGCTGCAGGACTAGCGTGAATTTCCCGGAACTTTCCGACATTACCCCGGCCAAGGTCGCGGCCCTCAGGGAGCGCATCGCCCGCCTGGGCGTGGACCTGCGCCTTATCGACGAGCAGTTCACGCGGGGCGGCGGGAAGGGCGGGCAGAAGATCAACAAGACCTCCAACGCCGTGCTCCTGCGCTATCCGGCCCTCGGCCTGGTGGTGCGCTGCCAGCGCGAGCGCAAGCGCTCGCTCAACCGCTTCCTGGCGCTGCGGGAGCTGGTGGACGAGATAGAGGCCAGGATCTCCCCCGAGACTTCGGAGCGCCTGGCTGAAATAGAGCGCATCCGGCGCCGCAAGGCGAAGAAGCGCGGGGGAAGGAGCGCCGGCGGCCATGAGGCTTGAGAACTTTTTTTACGGGCTGCGCCTGCGCATGGGGCTGGCCCTCATGCGCCTCGGCCTGTGGCGCAAGCTCGCCAATTATCTCCGCATAGAACTGGACCTTAAACTGCGCCGCGAAACCACGCGGGCCCTGCCGTACTGCCTGGTCATTGACCCCGCCAACGCCTGCACCCTCCGTTGCCCGTTCTGCCCCACCGGGCGGAACAAGGGCACCCGCACCAAGGGCCTGCTGCGCTGGGAGGACTATGTGAAGGTCATGGACCAGCTGGGGCCGTACCTGCTGAAGACCGAATTCTACAACTGGGGCGAGCCCACCCTGAACCCGCGCCTCTACGACATGATCTCCTACGCCAAAGGGTTCGGCATGGAGACCTACCTGAGCAGCCACCTCAACGATTTCGGCCCGGAAGACGCCCGGAAGATGCTGGACTCCGGGCTGGATTTCCTCATTCTCTCTTTCGACGGGGCCTCCCAGGAGACCTACGCCCGCTACCGCGAAGGCGGGGATTTCGATAAAGCACTGGAGAACCTCCGCGTTCTGCTCTCCGCCAGGGCGGCGCGCGGCGCCAAGAAGCCTTTTATCGCCTGGAAGTTCCTGGTCTTCCGGCACAACGAGCATGAAATAGAGACCGCCAGGGACCTGAGCCGGTCGCTGGGCGTGGACCTGTTCCTGCCCGCCCCGGCGGCGATACCCCTGGCGGACTGGGTGCCGGTAAAAGAGGGCGCGCGTTTTTACCCCGAGAAAAAACCGGCGGGGGAGACCCAGACCATGCTCAACCACCGCGACAGCCTGCGCGTGAAGGCGGCCGCCCTGCCCACCTGCGCCTGGCCGTGGCTCGGGGCCGTGGTCAACGCCAACGGCTCGGTGTCGCCCTGCTGCGGGGTGGAGGACGAGAAGGACGATTTCGGCAGCGCCTTCGCCGGCCCGCTGAAGCCCCTGTTCAATAATGAAAATTTCCGGGCGGCCAGGGCCTTCCTGGCCTCCGGTCGAAAACCGGAAAGCCCCAACATCTGCGCCAGCTGCGGTTTCGCGGGGGACATAAACCCCCTCATCCCGTCCTGGTGGACCACCGGGAAGATCTACAGCATGCCGCTCACGGCCATACTGGGCCGCGAAACCCGCTAGCGGCTGAACCTTTTAGCTTCTTTCTGGAACTGCAGGATGTGGGGAGAGAACTCCGCCGCGGCCTGGCGGCCCGGCACTTCCTTATACTCCGCGTCGAAAACCTTCACCCCGCCTTTATACATCTCCAACGGCATCTCGAGTATCCTATCCTTCGTGATGAGCCCGGCGCTGTCCCACGAGAAGGCCGGCAGGAAAGGCCTCTCCTTCTTTTCGAAAAGGCCGAGGCCGCTGGAGTAATCCGCGGCCGGGTTCTTCACGCCCGCCAGCGGCAGCAGGGTAGGAACTATATCCATGTGGCTGGTGGCGCGCCCCACTCGCGCGGCCGGGCGGCCGGGGAGATAGAGAACCAACGGCACGCGCAACTCTTCGGGGCTGTAACCCTGGTTGTGCCCGTAGCGCCCGCGCTCCAGGAAGGCTTCGCCGTGGTCGCCCATTATCAGCACCGCGGTGTCCTCAAGACCGCCCGTCGCTTTCACGGCTTCCAGTATTTTGCCGACCAGCGAATCGTCGGAGTAGATGGAGTTCCTGTATTTATTCATCAAGGCGCCCACGTTGCCCTGGTTCAGCGCCAGCTGGCTCACCGAGGCCGAGGGCTGGAACTTGTCCATACCGGGCAGCGAGTCGTAATTGCCGTGGGAGGCGTCGTAGAAGATGAAAGAGAAATACGGCTTCTTTTTATCCCGCGAGCCGAGATAGCCGATGAATTTTTCAGAGATCTCCTTGTCCCGCAGGACGCCGTCCGCGCCCAGCGGTTCGTCGTAAATATTCTCCCGGGCCACGTTCACGAAACAGGTCTTGTTGAACTCCGGGAAGCTGAGTTTGGCGCTGGCGTAAAGGCGCAGGTCATAACCCTGTTCTTTCAGCGCGTCAAGAAACACCGGGCCGCGGCGCTCGCCCAGCATGGGGAACCAGTAGTTCCCGTAAACGCCGTAGAGGATGGAGAAGATGCCGAAGCGGGTGCAGTTCCCGCCGCTGTAGTGGTTTTCGAAGACCGCAGCTTTTTGCGCGAAGACCCAGGTGCGGGGCATCACTTCCGGGTTCAGCATGTCGGCGCGCAGCGAGTCCACGATTATGAAAAGGAAGTTGAGCGGGCGGGCGGGCGGCTCGGCTTTCAGCGGCGCGGCCGGGTAGGCCAGGCCGGAATATTTCAGGTCCACGCCGGCGCGCACCTCTTTATCCAGTTTCACACCCAGATATTTACTGGCGAAACTGCGCACGCGCAGCGGCTGGTAAAGCGGGAAAAGCTGCGAGTTGCGGGTTATATAGACGGAATCGTAGAGCGTGCCCCAGGCGAACATTCCCTTGTCGGCCGCCGCCAGCAGCAGGACAAAGCCCAGGGCGGGTGCGGCTGTCCTGAAAGTAAGCCGGGGCGCGAGCCGCGCGGAAAGCCGCCAGAACCAGAACTGGGCCGCTCCGGCGCCAAGAACAGCCAGTGCGAAGAGCGCCTTCGTGCCCCAACCCTGGTCCAGCGACTCCAGCCCCCCCGGGGTCAGCACCAGATTGAGCACCATGGAATTGAGGTGGAATTTGAAGATCTTATATACGGCCAGGTCGGTCACCAGCCAGAGCTGGAAGGCGGCCAGCAGCCCCCCCAGCAGCAGGCGGCCCGGCCCGAACAGGAACAAGCCGGAGCCGGCCAGGGCCGGCACGGCGTACAGCATGGCCGTATTGGAAACCAACGCGGCGCAGACGAAAGCCAGCTCCAGCGGGTGCCCGCCGGCAAAAAAGATAAAGCCTGCCCCTATGAACAGCGAAAGGCAGAAATTCAGTCCGAGAAAGGCCCAGAAACGTTTATATCCCATGTTTTAGACAGCGTGATTTTTTAACGCCGCTTGACTATAGTCGTTGATATCGGTCAAAACCGGGGGTCAAATTTGCTAACATATTCTATATAAATATGAGACCCTTAAAAACCGCATTCATTGCTGTTTTTTCCCTCTTCTTTCTCTCCCCGGCCGCCCCCGCGGCGGACCTCAACACCCTCGGCCTTGAAGACGTGCAGGAGCTGACCGCGGACCTGGACATCCCCATGCCCCGCCAGGCCCTCCAGGAGGTCATGGACACCCGGAACGGCCTGGACCCGGTGGTGATCACCGTTTCCGGCCTCAAATTCGGGGAAATCGGCGCCGGCCCGGCCGAACTGCGCAACCTTATCCGCTTTCTCCGCTTCTTTTTCCGGAACAAGGACATCACCGAAGCCGACGTGGTCAACGGGGTGGTCTCTTTCAGCCCCCGCTATTTTTTCCCCGAGGAGGACCCCGAAGCCAGGGACCTGCCCTCCATGGGCGCCCGCCTGGAGGACAACTACCTGGAGGTCAAGCTCAAGGAGATCCCCGGTTACGAACAGCATGACGTGGTAGTGGTGCCTTTCCGCTGGTCGCGCGACCCCGGCGACACCAAGCCCACCCTCCCGCAGCTCCAGGAAAAGATCATCCAGGTTTACGACGAATACAAGGACTCCGGCCGCCCGATATATATCCTGGCCCACAGCTGGGGCTCCGTGATGACCCACACGGCCCTGCACCGCATCCACCTTTCCAGGCCGGACGTGCGCATAGACAAGCTCATAACGGCCGGCTCGCCGCTGGTTCCCGGCAACATAGTTGTAAAGCTTTTCCTGAAGATAGAAAAAATGAGCGAAGGTCTGGAACGCAAGGTCAGGAAGCCGGCCAATGTGGACGTCTGGCGCAATATCTGGGCCATGCGCGACGCTTACTCAAACGCCATCCCCGCCGCCGACACCAATTACCAGGCCGACGCCGAAGTAGAGAACCTGGAACCCACCCTGATCCAGCTCATCCTGCACAACAAGCTGCTGAAAAAAGAGGCCCGGCGGGACCTTTTCAAGATGCGCGACATCAAGGCCTGGCACGGCGCCTACTTCTTCGACTACCGCGCCGAACTGAAGTCCCTGCAGAAAGAGATCTTCGTGCCGGTCTTCCAGCCGGTACTGGCGCCGCAGGTGGTGAACTGCGCCAAGACCCCCGCCATGTGCCGCCCCTGACCCGCGGCCGCCCCTGACCCGAAGCCCGCCACGGCGGGCTTCGTTTTTGGGGACGTTGTTGACTATTTGACTATTTCCTGCGGCGACCTGTTTTAAATAGTCAAATAGTCAACAACGTCCCCTATTATGAGATAATATAACTATGGATTTCAAAAAACTTTCCGTCTTCCTCCAAGAGAACGGCCTGCCGGCCTTCCGCCTGAAGCAGGTACGCGACGCGGTCTATAAGAGCTTCGCCGGCTCCTGGGACGACGTCTCCGCCCTGCCCGCCCCCCTGCGCGAGCGCCTGAAACATGAATTCCGCCTGCATTCGGTGGAAGCCGTTAAGACCCTGGTCTCCAAGAAAGGCGACGCGGTGAAGTTCGCTTTCGAACTGAAGGACGGGCTCAAGATAGAGACCGTGCTGCTGAACCTCCTGCCGGAAAAGTGGAGCCTCTGCGTTTCCACCCAGGTGGGCTGCCCCGTGCGCTGCCCTTTCTGCGCCACCGGCAAGAAAGGCCTCAAGCGCAATCTTTCTCCGGACGAGATCGCCGACCAGTTCCTGGCCTCGGCCGCCTGGCTGAAAAAGAACCGCGGCGGTAAGATAGGCAGCGTCATCTTCATGGGCATGGGCGAGCCGTTCCTCAACTATGAATCGGTGAGCGACGCCATAAAGATCATGACCGACCCCGAGCTGATAGCGCTCGGCCAGCGCCACGTCTCCGTGTCCACGGCCGGCCACGTGCCCGGCATCCGCCGCTTCGCCAAGGATTTCCCGCAGTGCAACCTGGCCCTCTCCCTGCACGCCTCGGAGGACGTCCTGCGCAACGAGCTGGTGCCGCTCAACCGCACCTACCCGCTCTCCCAGCTGGCCAAAGCCCTCAACGACTACATCGTCATGACGCACCGCCGCGTGTTCATAGAGTACGTGCTGCTCGAAGGGCTCAACAACAGCCGCTCGCAGGCCGCCAAGCTCAACTCCTGGCTGCGCTCGGTGGCCGCTCCAAAGTATTTCACCATCAACATCATCCCGCACAACCGCACCGGCAGCCAGTACCGGGCCCCGGCCCGCGACCGCATAAAGGTGTTCGCCGGGCTCATGGAGGAGAACGGCTTCGAAGTGACGGTGCGCAAGAGCCTCGGCGAGGACATCGCCGGCGCCTGCGGCCAGCTCGCCGGGAAATAGCTCCCGCCGCGCCAAAACAAAGAGCCCCGGGCAAAACCCGGGGCTCTTTTTTATTTCAGGCCGCGCTTACTGGCGTTCCACGCAGATGGCGATGCCCATGCCGCCGCCGATGCAGAGGGTCGCGAGGCCCTTCTTCAGATTGCGCTTCTTCATCTCGTGCAGCAGGGTGACGATGATGCGCGCGCCGGACGCGCCCACGGGATGGCCCAGCGCTATGGCGCCGCCGTTCACGTTGACGATGTCCTTGTTGAAGCCGAGTTCCTTGGCCACTGACAGGCTCTGCGCCGCGAAGGCCTCGTTGGCTTCTATGAGTTCCACGTCCTTAAGCTCCCAGTTGGCTTTCTTGAGGGCTTTGCGCACGGCTTCGGCCGGGCCGATGCCCATGATGGACGGGTCCACGCCGGCCCAGGCATAGGAGACTATCTTCGCCATGGGCTTAAGGTTGTGCTTCTTCACCGCGTCGGCGGAGGCCACCAGCAGGGCGGCGGCGCCGTCGTTGATGCCGGACGCGTTGGCGGCGGTCACGGAGCCGTCCTTCTTGAACGCGGGGCGGAGCTTGGCCAGGCCCTCGGCGGTCACGCCGGCCTTGGGGTACTCGTCTTTCGCGAAGGCCACCGGGTCGCCTTTGCGCTGCGGGATCATCACGGGGGCTATCTCGTCGGCGAAGCGACCCTCTTTCAGGGCCTTCTCGGCCTTGTTCTGGGACTCGGCCGCGAACTTGTCCTGCTCCTCGCGGGTCAGGCTGTATTTGGCCGCCAGGTTCTCGGCGGTCATACCCATGTGGTAATTATTGAACACGTCCCACAGGCCGTCGCCTATCATGGAGTCGGTCAGCTCGCCGTGGCCCATCTTGTAGCCGTAGCGGGCTTTCTTAAGCAGGTAGGGAGCGTTGGTCATGCTCTCGGTGCCGCCCGCTATGATCATGTCGGCGTCGCCGCACATGATGCTCTGGGCGGCGTTCGCCACGGTGCGCATGCCCGAGCCGCACAGCATGTTGAGGGTCACCGCGGTCTTCTCCACCGGGATGCCGGCGCCCACGGCCACCTGCCGCGCCACGCCCTGGCCCTGCCCGGCCTGGTAGATGCAGCCCATCAGCACTTCGTCGATGTCCGCGGGCTTCACGCCGGCGCGCTCCATCACGGCCTTGGTCACCACTTTACCCAGCTCCACCGCGCTGAAATCGGCCAGGCTGCCGCCGAAGCTGCCTACCGCCGTCCGCACGCCGTCCACTATAAAGACTTCTTTCATTTTGTTCTCCTCCGTCAGGTTTATTTAAATACTGAAATTACAGATACCCCAGCTTCTCCGCCTGCTTCCTAAGATCAGCGCGGGAATCGGGATGGGCCACGTTTATCAGGGCGTTGGCGCGCTCGCGCACGGTGCGGCCGCGCAGGCGCGCTATGCCGAACTCCGTCACGATGTTGTCGGTGTTGGCGCGGTGCAGGGTCACCGCGGTGCCGGGCGCCAGCGTGGGCACTATGCAGGACACGGTTCCTTTCCTGGCGGTGGCGCGGCAGGCTATGATGCTCTTGCCGAGGCCGTCATAGGCCTCCTTCGCGCCCACGGCGGTGTCGGTCTGGCCGCCGGTGCCGGAATACTGCACCGGGCCTATGGATTCGCTCGCCACCTGGCCGGTCAGGTCCACGGTGAGGCAGGTGTTGATGGACACCATGCGGGAATTCTGCCGGATCACGGCGGGGTCGTTCACCCAGGCGCCGCGGCGGAATTCCACCGCAGGGTTCTCATGCAGCCAGTCGTAAAGTTTGCGCGACCCCATGGCGAAGGTACAGACGAATTTGTCTTTCAGCAGGGCCTTACGTTTATTGGTCACCACGCCGGCCTCGTAAAGCTCCATCATGGAGTCCACCATCATTTCGGTATGCACGCCCAGGTCTTTCTTACCTTTGAGGGCCAGCGCGCAGGCGTTCGGGATGCCGCCTATACCCAGCTGGATGGTGGCGCCGTCGTCCACCAGCTCTGCGATATAATTGCCGATGGTCGTTTCCGTGGCGTCCGGGCTGGGCGAGGGCAGCGAGGGCACTTCCTGGTCGTGCTCCACGAACCAGTCCACGTCGCTCACGTGCAGGTGGGTGTCGCCGAACGTGCGCGGCAGGTTCCGGTTCACCTCAAGGATCACGGTATCGGCGGCCTCTATCACGTCCTTCTCGTAAGTGATGCCGAGGGACAGGGAGACGAAGCCCTTGGAATCGGGCGGGGTGCAGGTGCCGAAGAAGATATCGGGCTTGCGGGCCTGGATGCGGTCGGTGGCCGCGCGGTGCAGCATGTTGGGCACGTAGGTCACGGTGCCGGCGCCGGCGGCGAGGGCCTGGCGCGAACCGGGGGCGTGGAACCAGCTAGCCAGCTCGAAATGCCCCTTCATTTCCGGCTTCATGTAGAAATCGTAGGGTTTGAGGGTCAGCACGGAGAAAACGCGCGCGTCCTTCACGCGGTGGGCGGCGGTATGGAACTTGCTCATGCAGCCCTGCGGCTCCGAGGCGCACTGCGCCACTATCACGTCGTCCCCGCTCTTGATCTTCGAGGCTGCCTCTTCGGCCGTTATCAGTTTTTCGGCGTAGGCGCTCTTGCACCCGGCCGCTGTCTTCTCCAGCGTCCTCATGCCTCACCCCTGAGTATGCCGCGCTTGAACACGCGGGCGAACAATTTCACGGCCTCGGTGTCCGGCAGGCCGTAATGCCCCTTCACCTTGAAAAGCTTCTCCATCACGAAATAGTTGTAATAGTTCCAGGACACCATCATCAGCGCGGCCACCGGGTCCACGTCCGGGGCGATCTTCTGCAGCGCGGAGCCGCCGCGCACCTTTACGGCCTGGGCGTAGCCGGCCCGCATATTGGCGAAGATCCTGGCCACGTGCTTGGCGCCGAACTCCACCACGTCCACATATATAAGGAGGATATATACGGAGAACTTCTCAATGGTGTCGCGGGAAGCGAAGCCCAGTTCTTCGATGTTGTCGGGGAAGGAAGTTTCCAGCAGGGCCTTTATCAGCGGCTGGTCCGGGCGGAAGTATTCCTTCTCGTAGGTCGCCAGCAGCGAGACAAAGATGGATTCCTTGGTCGGAAAATAGTTGTAGATATTGCCGAGCGAGACGCCGGCTTCGGCGGCGATGTCGCGGGTAGAGGTGCCGTGGAACCCCTGGCGGGTAAAAAGCTTGGCGGCGGCGGCGAGGATGCGGGCCTGGTTGGCCCCGGCGGCGTTCTTTTTGTTCTTTGTCGCGGTCTTGGTCATATATGAACGAGCGTTCGTTCGCCATATTTTAACACAAGCCGCGCGCCCCGGTCAACAAAAAAAAGAAAAAGGCCCCGGGAGGGGCCTTTTCTTTTCCGCGGGGCGCTTTACGCCATTTTAAGTATCCGCTTCACCGTGCTGAGCAGCACCGGGGTCTTGAAGTCCTTTTTCACTATATAGACGTCCGGGTCCTCGCTCATATCCAGGACCTCGGCCGGATGCGTGGTGGCTATGACCACCGGGACCTTGCTCATGAAGATGTTGCGCAGGCGCTCCAGCACGGCCTTGCCGCCGCCGCCGGGGAGTTCCATATCCAGGAGCACCAGGTCCGGCTTGCATTGCCCGAACTGGGAAACGGCCGAAGTGGCGTCCTCCGCGGTACAGATCTCCAGGCCGTGCTCCGTGAAAAGTTTCTTATAGCATTCCAGGACGTACAGGTCCGGGTCCGCGGTCAGTATTTTTGCCATTTTCCCCCCGCCGCGCCGGCCGCCGGTATCCCGGCGTAACCCCCGCGCAGCTGCGTTATTCCCTAACGTCCCTAATTATATTACTTTTTTTCGGAGAAAGAGCGGCCGCGGCTTCACTTTTCAGGCCCGGGCGGCCCTGCGGTGCCGCACGTACTCCACCGCGCCCGGGAGGACCGACACCACGATGATCCCCATTATCACCGCGGTAAAATTATTTTTGACCACCGGGATATTGCCGAAAAAATAGCCGGCCAGCGTAACGGAGAAGACCCAGAGAAGCCCGCCGGCCACGTTGTAGGCCAGGAACTTCCCGTAAGTCATGGCCCCCACGCCGGCCACGAAAGGCGCGAAGGTGCGCACTATGGGCACGAACCTGGCTATTATTATGGTCTTGCCGCCGTATTTTTCATAGAAGGCGTGCGTCTTCTGGAGATATTCTTTTTTGAAGATCCGGGAATTTTCGTAGTGGAAGGCCCTCGGCCCGATGTAGTGGCCCACCGCGTAGTTCACGGTGTCGCCCAGGACCGCGGCCACGGACAGCAGCCCCAGGGTCAGGACCAGGTCCAGGTGCCCCAGCCCGCAGAAGGCGCCGATAGCGAACAGCAGCGAGTCGCCCGGCAGGATGGGCGTCACCACCAGGCCGGTCTCGCAGAAGATTATAAGGAAAAGGATCAGGTAGGTCCAGGCGCCGTAGGCCTGGATCACCCCGCCCAGGTATTTATCAAGGTGCATCAGCACGTTGAACGCGTGGACGAGGTAGCCGAATAAAGCGGAAAGTATTTCCATAGCCCCTAATAAAAATTGCCGCTGTTACGCGGCAATCTTAAAAATCTGGTGGGTGGTACAGGATTTGAACCTGTGACATCTGTCGTGTGAGGACAGCGCTCTACCGCTGAGCTAACCACCCGTGCAACAATGTTAATTTTACCACATTCCGGCCGTGATACGAAATCAGGTGGCCGCGCCCTCCCCATGCGAGAGCTTCTCCAGCTCTTTGTCCCTGCGCGAGAGGCCACCGGGATAGAACTGCTTTTTGAACTCGCACACTTTTTTACACCCGCCGTAATCCTTCGCCCTGAAGAACGCCTCCGCGAGGGAGGAATAGGTGGAGGCCCTGAACTTTCTCATCAGCAGGGTTTCAGGTCTCTCCGCTTTTCCGTATATTTCCACGAACGCCGCGTAATCCTCCGGCCGTTTGAACTCGTCCAGCAATTCCCCGGAACGCAGCATCTGCAGCGCGGTCCTATGATTACCGGAGTTGGAGAACTTGAGCGCGTAAGCCAGGAGGAAGGTGTACGGAACATCTTCCCGGGGCAGTTTGTCTATGAGTCCCACCCCATGATAAAGCCTCAGCAAGTCCTCATGGGGAAGGCTCCCAGGGCTACCGCCCATGGCCCTGAATTCCATGTAGCGTTCAAAAAGCTGAGCGTAGTCCCCCAAAACCGCGGCCACTTTCACCTCGCCCGAAAAGTTCTTCTTAAAAACGCTCCGCCTTCGCAGCCTGCGCAGGGTCTTAAACCCGGTCAAAAACACCAACCCCGCGGCCAGTCCTTTCGCCCCCATCACCACCCTGTCCCTCAACAACTGCTCCCTGAACCGCCTGGCTGACAATTCCTCGTTACGCTTCTGGTCCAAAAGCTTAGTGGCCTTGGAAAGTTCGAGCCGACATTCTTCCTTCTCCCTGAAGGAAAGTGCCCGAGAGAACTCATGACACGCGCGCTCCACGTTCTCCAAGGTGGAATTCTCCAACGCCACAAGCCCCGCCTGATAGTGCATGGCGTACCTCGCGTCCTTCTCGATCTCCTTCGCCTCCTCGCTCTGCATCTCGCTGCTGCGCGCTTCCGCTTCCCACGGGGTCAGCCAGATCTTAATGGTCTTATCGAAACTCCCCGAGGCGAGATATTTACCGTCCGGAGAAATGGCCACGGACCGCACAAGCCCGCCATGCCCCCTATACTCCACGGTCCGAGGGTCCCCGATGGAACCCCATGAGTTGATGATTTTATTCGCCCCCCCGGAAAAAACATGGGATCCGTCGGGAGAATACGCCACGGCAAGCACGGGTTGCCGACCGCCGGAAAAGGTCTTTATGCAAAGAGGATCTTTAACTCGCCAGATCTTGGCGGAACCATCGTCGCTGCCGGAAGCCAGATAATGCCCCTTAGGGGAGAAAACCACTGAATTTACCGGTTCTGAGTGACCCTCCAGTACAGCTTTACGCTCGCCGCTTTCGGCATCCCATATCCTTATTACTTTATCCACCCCGGCAGAAGCGACATATTCCCCGTTGGAAGACACCGCCACGGAGTAAATATAGCCGGCGTGAGCAGGGATGGTCTTGTAGGCCTTTTTTGAATCCAGCCTCCACAACCGAAGCATGCCATCGGCTCCCGCCGAGGCCACCCGCGCGCCGTCCGGGAAGAAGGCGGCGGATGACACAAAATCCTTATGTCCCCTGAGGACGCCCATAGGGGAACCGGTGTTCGCGTTCCAGATCCTTACGGTCCCGTCCTCGCCGGCGGACACGATCTTTTTTCCGTCCCGTGAGAAAGCCACGGAATTTACAAACCCCGTATGTCCGGACAAGGTTTTAAGCAGCGCCTCGTCAGCCAAGCGCCAGATATTAATAACGTTCCCGGACCCGCCGGCGGCCAGATATTTACCATCCGTGGAAAACGCTATGGAATAAACTATCTTCGAATAATTCTTGACCGTCTTCGTCAAGAGGCTTTCTTGAGCTGAAAGTTTCAAAGGGAGCCAAAGGAGCGAGCCGAGGAAAAAGGAGGCCGGAATGATTCTTTTCATTTGTAAAACCCCACCTGCGGTTATTATAGCGGTTCAAGAAAAGTATTTGCAACGCCCGGACGTCCACGTCCCGCTTCTGTCGGTCGGGAACTTTTGCGGCGGTTAGATATAGAACAGGACCGCGAAATAATGGCAAAGGCTGCCGGCCAGCACGAACAGGTGCCAGACGCCGTGGAAGTAGGGGAAACGCCTGTCCATCACGTAAAAAGCCACCCCGGAGGTGTAGAAAAGGCCGCCGGCCATTAGCCAGCCGACGCCCCACGGCGGCAGCGCGCGGAAAAGAGGCCCCAGCGCCAGGACTATCAGCCAGCCCATCAGCAGGTAGATGATCAGTTGCGGGACGCGCTTGCCGCGGCCGTGAACCGCGTCCAGCACCACGCCGAAGGCGGCCAGGCCCCAGACCACGCCGAACAGCGACCAGCCCCAGGGGCCGCGCAACGTCACCAGCGTGAAAGGCGTGTAGGTGCCGGCTATCAGCAGGTAAATGCTCTGGTGGTCTATGACGCGCAGTATCTTTTTCGCGTTGCCGGTGGCGCCGTGGTAGAGCGAGGAGGAGAGGTAGAGCAGGAACAGCGTGGCGCCGTAGATGGAAAAGCTGGTAATGCGCCAGGCGTCGCCGCGCATGGAAGCGGACACCACCAGCACCACCAGCCCCGCCAGCGCCAGAACGGCGCCTACGATATGCGTCACGCTGTTGAAGATCTCCGGTTTTTTCATGGCGCCAGCACCTTCACCGCCCGGGGCAGGACTTCGAAGACCGCCGGGAATTTACCGTCCGCCTCGCCGTCTATGTTCAGCCAGACGGTCTCGTCCGAGTCCGCCTCCAGGCGGCTCAGGCGAGTCAGAGTTATGCCCGGCTCGCCCAGGTGGGTCCCTTTGTAAAGCCTGGGAAAATTGCGCGCCAGGGCCGGGCGGCTCATGTCCGCCACCAGCACCAGGTCCATCAGGCCGTCGTTGTCGCTGGTGCCGGGGGCTACCAGCATGCCCCCGCCCATGGAAGAGGTGTTGGCCAGCACGCCCAAATGGTAGCGCCCTGAAATATCCTTGCCGTCCGCCTTCAGCCGCAACTCCCGCGCGCGCGCGGTCAACATGGACCGCACGGAGGCGACGGCGTAGGAAACGGTCCCGCCCAGCGGCTTGCCCATCGCCTTTATGCGGTGCGCCACGTCCCCGGCCAGGCCGAAGGCGGCGATGTTGATGAAATGCCTCAGGCCGGGAGAACCGTCCTCCCGGGCGTAGCTCAGCCTACCCACGTCCAGCGGGCGCGCCCGTCCCCGGGCCAGCAATTCTATCAGGCCGGCGCGGTCAGACGGGTAGCGAAGATGCCGGGCGAGGTCGCAGCCGGAACCGGCCGGCACGGCGCCCAGCGTGACGTTGCGGCACAAATGTTCGGGCGCGGCCATCACGCCTTCCAGGGTTTCGGAAAAAGTGCCGTCGCCGCCCACGGCTATCAGGCGAGCTGCACCGCGCTCCGTAAGTTCGCGCGCGAGCTCGCACGCGTGCCCCGGCCGCTCGGTAACCACGCACGCGGAATCCGGCTGAAGCCGCAGGGCCTCTTCTTTTATTCCCGCCCAGACGCGCCCCGCCCTGCCGTGGCCGGCCGCGGGGTTGAGGATGAAATAGGTGCTGGACATAGGGCGCCGGATTTATTTTAGCAGTTTAGGCGGAAGGCTTTCCCGTCGGAAAAAAGAGAGGCGGCGCTCAGAGCATCCGCTCCGGCGCCGCCTTCCTAGTTCTTTTGCGAATTACTTCTTTTTACCTTTCTTCACGGTCTTCTTCGCAGTCTTTTTCTTCGCGACTTTCTTCGCTACTTTCTTTTTAGCTTTAGGCATTTTTCTTTGTTCTCCTTGCGCAGTACATAGCGCTGATTTGAATTCTATATATTGTTCCGATAAAATGCAACACTTTTTTTCTGATTTTTTCCCAATGAAAAAATTATCCGGCTCAATAATGCTCCGGCGCGTGCCCTTCTTTCACTTCCTTGGAGAAAGAAAGCGCGAGAAAGAGCGCCGCCAGCGCCAGGTAGCCGAGCGTGAACTGGTACGGCACCTGGTTGGCCGGATAGGCCAGCGTCCACGGCAGGTACATGTTCCCGTCGGGCGCGGCCGAGTGGATCATGCCGAAGAAGGTCAGCAGGGCGCAGACCAGCAGGTAGACGGCCGCGGCGCGCACCTGCCGGTCTATCAGCTTCGCCACGAACGCGCCCCAGAGCATGCCGGTCAGAATGAACCCATTGCCGAGCGCCACTATCACCTGCAGCTCGGGCAGCCCCTTGTCCACTGCGACGAGCATTTTGTTGAAGGACTCCGTGGCCACCAGCGCGGTGTTGGATAATTTTATGGTCACCAGCCGGGCGAGCGTGGGGAAATACGCCAGCGCCACGGCGGGCGCGTGGCGGATGGGGCAGGCGTGGAAAGCCTGGCACATGATGTCCAGCCCGACGAAGATCAGGATGGGGGCGATGACGGCGCGCGGGATCAGCTCCACTATGAACCCGACGTAGCCGAGGAACCCGCCGAGGCCGATGAAGACGCCGGTGAGCAGCGTGTAGCCGGCGCGGCTGCCCATGGCCTTGTACGCGGGCTGCCCGATGTACGGCGTGCTCTGCGCCACGCCGCCGCAGACGCCGGCCACCAGGGTGGCCACGGCCTCGGTCAGCAGGATGTCGCGCGTGCTGAAGTCGTCGCCGGCCACACGGGCGCTCTCGGTGACGTTGATGCCGCCCACCACGGTGAGGATGGCGAACGGTATGGCTATCGGCAGGTACTTCAACGCCTCACCCAGGCCTTTAACGAAATCCAGCGACGGGACGGGCAGGCCGAAATGCAGCTGGGCCGTGAACGGCTGGTAATGCCCGCCGGCGAGGCCGTGCGGGGCCAGAATGTAATACAGGGCCGTGCCGAGGGCCACGGCGCCGAGCACGCCGGGGAAGTTCCGCGGCAGCTTGATCCCGGCGATCAGCGTGTAGATAATGAGGCCGAAGGCGATCAGGCCCACGATGGGCATCCCGAAGATCTCGACGATCGGACCGAAGCCGATGAGCGCGAGGCCTATGCCGGCCAGCGAGCCCAGCAGGCCCGCCTGCGGGATTATCTTCTGCAGCCAGCCGCCGAAGAAGGAGCAGACGAACTTGACGACACCGATAAGCACCATGGTGGCCATGCCGAGATACCAGGTCATCATCGCGGCGTCCATCTCGGCCATGCCCCTGGCCTTGAAACTGAGGAAGGCGGGGCCGAGCACGGCCAGCGCTATGCCTATGGTGGAAGGCGTGTCCAGGCCGAGCGGCATCGCCGTCACCTTGGGATTGTTGGTGCGCTTCGCGAGGCGGAAGGCCATCCAGGTATAGACCAGGTCCCCGAACAGCACGCCGAACGCGGTGCCGGGGAACATGCGCTTATAAACTATCTCCGCCGGGAAACCGAAGGCGAAGATCATGATGCCGGCCAGGAAAGAGAGCACGGTCATGTTGTCGAACATGAGGCCGAAGAAGCCGTTGATATCCCCGAGCGTGAACCACTCGTATTTGAAAGGCGCCTGCTTTGCGTTATCCGCCATGTTGATCTCCTTGAGCCGCCGCCGGGCGGGGCCTACTGAATAATAACAAAATAGCCCGCCCCTTTAAAGCGCCGCGGGTCTAAGTTGTATAATGGGGATTATGGCGGAGGAATGGGTTGAAACGGCCGCTTTTGAGGCCCTGAAGGACGGCCGGCTCACGCCGGTCTTCCCCAAAGGCCTGCCCGCCCTATTAATAAGGAAGGGGAACGACCTGTACGCGCTGGAGAACCGCTGCAGGCATATGGGCTGCCCTTTGGCCGCCGGCACCCTGGACGGCTACACCCTGCAATGCCCCTGCCACGACTGGCGCTTCGACATCCGCGACGGCGGCCTGCTGGCCGCGCCCGAGATCAAGCTGAAACTCTACCCGGCCGAGGTCCGCGGCGGGAAAGTATTCCTGAGGATATCATGAAAAAAGTAATAGTGTACGCGCTCACAACCTGCCTGTGGTGCAAGAAGACCAAGAAATTCTTCGAGGAGAAGAAGGTCCCGTTCGAAGCCGTGGACTACGACAAACAGCCCGAAGAAAAACAGGAAGAGATCATGGCGGAAATGAAAGCCGCCGGCTGCACCGGCTCTTTCCCGTTCGTGAAGATAGGCGGCGCCTGCGTGCAGGGCTACGACCCCGACGAATTCGAGAAACTGCTGGAAAAGAAATGAACCCGGAAGCGCGGAAAAAAGCGCTGCGCCTGCTTTTCGAGCCCCTGGTAACCGAACTGGGCTACAAATTCACGCCCAACGCGGAGGACGCGGATTTCCTGCTGGAGCAGGAGGTCATGCTGGAGGAGAAGTACGGCATGCCCTACTGCCCCTGCCAGGCCCGCTCCAAGGTCCGCGCCGAGAACATGGAGATAGTCTGTCCCTGCATCCCTTTCCACCGGGAACACTACGACGCCATGCGCCGCTGCTGGTGCGGGCTGTTCGTGCACAAGGACGTAACTGACCCCGACGGGCTCAGGCAGATCCCGCCGTCCAAATTCGCGAAAAAATAATATGCTCATAAAAGCGGCCGACCAATCCGATATCGCCCCCGGCGGCATGAAAGCCCTGACCCTCAGCGGCAGGGAACTCGTGCTCTGCAATTACGAAGGCGCGTTCTACGCCGTAGAGCGGGCCTGCGGCCACGCCAACGCCCGCCTGGAGCGCGGGGCGCTGACCGGCTGGATCCTCACCTGCCCGCTGCATTACGCCCAGTTCGATATCCGCACCGGGGAGGCCCTAAGCCGCCCCATCCCCAAAGCCCCGGCCAGCGCCCACCCGGACCCTGCCGCCGCCGACCTGGAGACACGCGGCCTCAAGACCTGGCCCGTGCGGCTCCAGGACGGGGCCATCTACGTAGACCTTCCCTGAAGCAATCCCCTAGGGGACGTTCATTCCTAATTCCTAATTATCCACACTCCTAATATACGGCACATGCAGTGCGCGGCTGCATTGTTAATAATTAGGAATTAGGAATGAACGTCCCCTTGCAATAAAACCTCCCCCTCCTGCGTTGTATAAGTGCACGGGAGAAAGGAGCGAGGTTTTATGAACAACAAGATACTTATAGCGGTTTTCGGCGCGGGCCTGGGCCTGGCGCTGGCTTTGCCTGCCGCCGCGGAGAAGGGGAAGGGCCCCTGCGCCGAAGACGCGGCCAAGTTCTGCAAGGACGTGAAGCCCGGCGAAGGCCGCGTGCTCGCCTGCCTTAAGGAACATGAGAAGGACTTATCCCAGGCCTGCCGGGACCGCAAGGCCGCAGCGGCCGAAAGGCGCGGCAAGGGGCACGGCGAAGGCCAGGCCCGCAACAAGGGCGGCCGGGGCGGCGTCTGCATGAGGGAATACGGCCAGGGTTTCGCCTCCGGGTTCAAGCGCGGCTTCAAGATGCGCGCCGGGCTGGGCCGCGGGGAAGGCCGGGGCGGCAAGCGGGGCGCGGCCGCGGGAGTTTGCGCCGCGGACGCCAGGAAACTCTGCGGGGAAGTGAAACCCGGGGAAGGCCGCGTGCGCGACTGCCTGATAAAGAACGCGGGCAAGCTCTCGGACGACTGCAAGACCAGGGTGGAAAAGGCGAAGGCGCGGCAGGAAGAGAAGGGAAAGAAGGTTTAACCGCTCCCGTGAAAAAAGGCGGCCCTCCTCGCGGGGGGCCGCCTTCCTTTTTTTCCGGCCGGGTCAGCGGGCGCGGACGCGCTCCGCCGGCGGCGCCGGCTTGGCCAGGTCTATCTTCTTGGAAACGAACAGCAGCGAGCCGTCCTGCACCAGCAGGCCGTAGAGCACGCCGTTCACGGCGAGCAGCCAGCGCGGCGCGGCCGCCACGAGCGAGTCGCGGGTCACGGAATAATAATAGAGCCCGTCGGAACCCAGGCGCAGCGTGACGGTGCCCTCTTCTTCGGAGAGCGGCTCCAGGTTGCGAAAAACGGCGTAAGTGACGAGGCCGCCGAAAGTGACCTTCATGGCGTCCGCGTAAAGCTTGTCGAACAGGGAGTTTATGGAGACTTCCTTGGACTCTTCCGTGCCCCGGTCTATCCTTACCACGCCCTTTTCGGCCTTTATGTAAAGTTCCAGCCCGCTGTACCGGTAAACCGCGCCGGCGGCGAGATCGGTCTCCTTCCAGGCTCCGGCGCCCAGGCCGGAAGCCGGCTTCAGCAGGAACCACGTATCCCAGTTCGCGTCGAAGACCACGGTGGCGAGGAATTTAACGCCGCCTATCTCCAGCGGCTGGGAAACCTGGTCGCGCGCGGCCAGGAGGTCCAGCAGCGGCGCTCCGCCTATGGTCACGACCTCGGCCTTGGCGGCCAGCAGCCCCCCGGCCGAGGAGTTCTCGGCGCGGCCCCATTCCCCCGCGCAGAGCGGGGAGGCGGCCAACAGCAGCGTGATCAGGATCCTCATGCCTACATTCTACCAAATACCCGGCGGGTCAAAATAAAACCGCCCGGCTTGTGACCGGGCGGTTCGTCAAGAGAAAGAAGGATTACTTCTTCTTCTTGCCGGAATTCTTCATGATGGCGCGGGAGATGTTGCCCTTCTTATCGATGAAGTACAGGTAGCCTTTCTCTTTCTTCAGGCCGACCTTCACGGCAACCTTGGCCTTGCCGCCTTTCTTTTTGCCGCGGGCCATCAGCGCGCAGGAGATGTCGCCTTTCTTGTCGATGAAGTACAGGTAACCCTTCTCACGCTTCAGACCAACTTTCTGTATCATTTCAGCCATTTCACTTTCCTCCGTTGACTTCCCCCCACTGTTATCGTCGGGGCATATTTTCGCACCCGTCGGGGGCGATAGGGAAATACTACATTATGCCGCCGGGGAATGCAATAGTTTTTTTCAGGGCCTGGCCGCGGCGGGGACCTGGGGCGGCAGTTTCTCCTGCTCGGGCTCGCGCAGGTGTTCCCCGAAGAAGGCGGCCACCTTTTCCTTGTAGACCTGCCCGCCCACCTCGGCGCACTTGGCATGGGAGGCGCCGGCCACCGTCCAGATCTGCTTTTTCTCCGACGTGCACAGCCCGAAGAGCCGCTCCGAGTCCGAAGCGGGGACCAGGTCGTCGTTGTCGCCGTTTATGAACATCGCCGGGATCCTGACCCTGGCCGCGTTGTGCAGCGGGCTGTAGGGTTCCGGGTCCGCCTTGAGCTTGCGCCTCACGAAGAACAGCGTGAGCCAGACGAGCGGGAAATACGGGGTCTTGAGGCGGTTCCAGCTCCAGTTGGCCACCACCTTGTTGTAGCTGAGGAAGGTGTTCTCGGCCAGCACGCAGGCGAGCTCCGGGTATTTGGCGGCGGCGTAAACCGCCACGGAACCGCCCATGGAGGTGCCGAACACGCCCACCGACTCGGCCATGTGCGGCCGGTTGGCCTTCAGGAACTCGTAGGCGGCGTCGAAGTCCCTCGTTTCCAGGTAGCCCACGCTGGAAACCGCGCCCTTGCTGTCGCCGGAGGCGCGGAAATCGAAATAGAAGAGGTTGAAGCCGCTCTCCGCCAGGAACCAGGTGTCGCGCAGCATCTCGCCACGGTTGGAGGTCCAGCCGTGGCAGAAGATTATGGTCTTGCCGCTCTCACCGCCGGGGGCGGGGATGAACCAGCCCTTCAGGCGGACGCCGTCGGCGGTGGAGAATTCCACCGTCTCGTGCGCGAGCCGGAACTGGTCCGGGCTGAAGGCCACGGCCTTGCGCCCCGGCTGTATTATGGCCGAGCTCTTCTTATAGGAGAGGTAGACCGCGAGCGCCGCTATGGCGCCGAGGGCGAAAAGGAACCAGTTTATCATCTCAGCTTTGCTCATAATTTTCCTTAGACGAGGCCTTTCAGGCCCAGGAGGTCCATATAATCGTAGAAGCCGGGACGCCGGCCGAAAGTCCAGGCGGCGGCCTTCAGCGCCCCGGAAGCGAACACGGCCCGCGAGTGGGCGCGGTGCGTGAGTTCCACCCGCTCATGGGGCCCGGCGTAAAGAACGGTGTGGTCGCCCACTATGTCCCCGGCCCGGACGCTGGTCACGGGGGGCAGGGCGCCGCCCCGCGCCGCCGCGATATGCTCGGCGTAACGCAGGGCCGTGCCGGAAGGGGCGTCGCGCTTGGCGGCGTGATGGGCTTCGCTCACGTGCACGTCGAAATTCTTAAGGCGCGCGGCGGCCAGCGCGGCCAGCGCGAAGGTGAGGTTCACGGCCGGGCTCATGTTGGGGGAATGGAAAACGGCGGTCTTTTTGCCGGCGGCCTTCAGCGCGGCCAGCTGTTTGGGGGAAAAACCGGTGGTGCCGGTCACGAAGGGCTTGCGGGCCCTGGCGCAGGCGGCGGCGCAGCGGCAGGCGGCCTCGGGCGAGGAAAAATCCACCACCACGTCGGCGGAGGCCAGCTGGTACTCGAAAGCGTCGGGCGGCTCTATGCCGGCCCCTGGCCTGGCGTCTATGCCCGCGGCCAGGACGAACTCGCCCGAGCCTTCCATCTCGGCGCGCACGGCCCGGCCCATGCGGCCGGAAGCGCCGCAAAGCAGCACCCGTAAAGGTTTCTTAGCCATCAATCCAATTATAAATATTAAAGGTTCCCAATAGCAAAAGGCGCCTGGTGCCCAGGGCGCCGGCATGTTCCCCTCGTGAGCCGTTAGGGCGCAGGGCCAAGTGCCGCAGCGGACGGCCTATCATTATGGCCGCGGCGGCGCTGTCTGAGGCGAGCACGGTGTGCGAGCCGAGTTCGACGCCGGCGGAGGCACGCAGGCCCTCTTCCGCCGCGCCCGCTTAGGCGAGCGAGGGGGATATGCCGGCGCTGGATGGCATTTTACGGCCATCTTTTGCTATTCTTTGTCTAATGATATACCTGCTTTCGCTGGTAATAGTCATCCTGCTTTTCGCGGTGGGGGCCCTGCTGCGCAAGCTCTACGACCTGCGCCTGGAGAAACATTCCTCCGAAAGCGACGGCCGGGACCTGTCCCTGAAGACCACCTGGGGCAAGTTCGACGAACTGCTCACCAGCCTCCTCACCATCCACGAGATCGGCATAGTCAACGCCGGCACCATCAAGAAAGAGGACTTCTACCAGACCGTGGTGGAGTCCGCCTGCGAGCTCATCAGCTCCCCCCGCGGCTCCCTGATGATCCACGACACCGTGGCCGACGAGCTCAAGATCGCCGCCTCCAAGAACATCTCCCGCGAGGTCATAGAGAACACCCGCATAAAGCCCGGCCTCGGCATAGCCGGCCGCGCCTTCCAGACCGGCGAGACCATCTTCGTCACCGACCCCCAGCAGAACACCCAGTACAAGGATTTCATCGGCAAGGAAGAGCAGAAGGACCCCTTCATAGCCATCCCGCTCAAGCTCAAGGACAAGCCGTTCGGCGTGCTGAACCTCCACCTCTCGCGCGAGAAAGAATCCTTCACCGACTACGACCTGAAATTCCTGACCCTGCTGGCCGGCGAGACCGCCATCACGCTGGAGAACATCAAGCTTTACGAAAGCCTCGAGAACTTCTACCTGGAAATGGTGCAGACCCTGGCGCGCGTCATAGACGCCAAGGACTCCTACACCGGCGACCACGCCGGCCGCGCCCGCCAGAAGGCCCGCCGCCTCGCCGAAGAGCTCCACATGCCCGCCCAGATGCTGCGCTACGTGGAATACGCCGCCCTGCTGCACGACATCGGCAAGATCGGCATAGACGGCGGCATCCTCTCCAAGCCCGGCAAGCTGACCGCCGAGGAATACGAGGAGATAAAGAAGCACCCGGCCATCGGCTACCAGATCCTGTCCCCCATCCATTTCCTGGGCCCCGTCTCGCAGATGGTGCTGTACCACCAGGAGTGGTACAACGGCCTGGGCTACCCCGAGGGCCTCAAGGGCGAGGAGATCCCGCTCGGCGCGCGCATAGTGGCCACCATAGACGCGTGGGACGCCATGCGCAGCGACCGCCCCTACCGCAAGGCCCTCAGCGTGGAGATCGCCGAGGACCAGCTCGTAAAAGGCTCCGGCAAGCAGTTCGACCCGCAGGTGGTCACCGCCTTCCTCAAGCTCGAGAAAGCCGGCTGGCCGGAATTCGAGAAATAAGCCGTGCTCTTCATCGTTCCCACCCCCATAGGCAACCTCAAGGACATCACCCTGCGCGCGCTGGAAGCGCTCAAGGAAGCGGACGCCGTGTTCTGCGAGGACACCCGCCGCACCCTCAACCTCCTGAACCATTTCGGCCTGCAGAAAAAACTTTTCCGCTACCACGAGCACGACGAGCGCTCCGTGGCCGGCGCCATGGCTTGGCTGCGCTCCGGCAAGAGCGCGGCGCTGGTCACCGACGGCGGCTCGCCGTGCATTTCCGACCCCGGCAGGAAACTCGTGGCCCTCGCGCGCTCCACCGGCGTCAAGGTTTCGGCGCTGCCCGGCCCCTCGGCCGTGATAGCGGCGGCGGCCGGCTCCGGCCTGCCCTGCGACTCTTTCGTCTTCCTCGGCTTCCTGCCCCGCTCGCGCGGCAAAATAGTGAAGGCGCTCAAGGCCGCCTTCGAGCTGAAGAAGACCGTTATACTTTTCGAATCCCCCTACCGCCTCAAGAAATTCCTCGCGCTGGCGAAGGAAGAGTTCGGCCCGGGCCTCACCGCCATAGTGGCGCGCGAGATCAGCAAGATCTACGAGGAATGGACCGGCGCGCTGATAGACGAGACCATAGCGAAGATCGAAGCCGCGGGCGAGGTAAAAGGCGAGATCGTACTGCTGCTGCGCCCGCCGGACGCCGCCGAAGACGCCCCCGAGCCGGAAGGCGCGGAGGACCTGCCGTGAAGAAGGTGCTCTTCGTCTGCACCGGCAACACCTGCCGCTCCGTGCTCGCCCACCACTACGCCAACCGGCTGGCGGCGGACGGAAAATTAAAGTTTTACTTTTCTTCCGCCGGCCTGGAGGCCAGCAAGGACATTCCCCAGCCCAAGGCCGTGGCGGACCTGCTCGAAAAAGAAGGGATAAAAGATTTCAAGCACGTGCCCGCGCCGCTGACCGGCAAGATGATAAAGGCCAACGACCTGGTACTAGCCATGACCGCCGGCCACAAGGCCGAGATAATAAGGCGCTATCCCCGCGCCGCTAAAAAAACGCAGACCCTGGTGGAATACGCCGGTTTCGGGCACGACGACATCGCCGACCCCTACGGCCGCAGCGACCTCTTCTATTTCGAAGTGTTCAAGCTGATCAAGACCGCCGTCCAGGCCGCGCTGGAAAAGCTGAAAAAGAAGTAAAATAAACCCACGCTTTCGCTGCAGACAAAGGAGACCAACATGTACGACGAGATAAAGAAGAACGACCCCCAGCTTTACGCCGCCATCAAGGGCGAGGTGCTGCGCCAGCAGAACAACCTGGAACTCATCGCCTCCGAGAACTACACCTCCAAGGCCGTGCTCGAGGCCCTCGGCAGCGTCCTCACCAATAAATACGCCGAGGGCTACCCGGGCAAGCGCTACTACGGCGGCTGCGAGCACGTGGACGTGGCCGAGAAGCTGGCCATCGACCGCGCCAAGAAACTCTTCGGCGCCGAGCACGCCAACGTACAGCCCCATTCCGGCACGCAGGCCAATATCGCCGCCTACCTCTCCCTCATCAACCCCGGCGACACCGTGATGGGCCTCAACCTCTCCCACGGCGGCCACCTCTCCCACGGCCATCCCCTCAACTTCTCCGGCCGCTACTTCAAGATCATCACCATGAACGTCTCCCAGGAGACCGAGCTGATAGACTACGAGGAGATGGAAAAGCTCATAGAAAAGCACCGCCCCAAGCTCATCATGGCCGGCGCCTCCAACTATTCCCGCAAATGGGACTGGGCCCGCATTAAGCGCGCCGCCGACACCTGGAAATGCTTCCTGGTCACCGACATCGCCCATTACGCCGGCCTCATAGCCGCCGGCATCTACCCGTCGCCGGTGGAATACGCCGACATCGTCACCACCACCACGCACAAGACCCTGCGCGGCCCGCGCGGCGGCCTGATCCTCTCCAAGGGCTGCTACGCCAAGTCCGTGGACCGCACCAACTTCCCGGGCAACCAGGGCGGCCCGCTGATGCACGCCATCGCCGGCAAGGCCATCTGCTTCAAGGAAGCCATGAGCCCGAAGTTCAAGGAGTACCAGACGCAGGTGCTCAAGAACGCCCGCAAGCTGGCCCGCGAGCTGCAGGGCCGCGGCTACCGCATAGTCTCCGGCGGCACCGACTGCCACCTGATGAGCGTGGACCTGCGCGCCAAAAACATCACCGGCCTCGAGGCCGAACAGGCGCTGGACAAGGCCGGGATCACGGTGAACAAGAACACCATCCCCTACGACCCCCAGAAGCCCATGATCACCAGCGGCGTGCGCCTGGGCACCCCGGCCATAACCACCCGCGGCATGA
>MGTV01000009.1 GCA_001799635.1 Elusimicrobia bacterium GWA2_62_23 | reverse complement strand
CATCAACCACAGCGTAAAAAACATTGTTTTCATGCTTTACCTTTTCCTTTTTAGAGGGGGGGAACTGCCTGCTTTCAGCCCCGATATTCTAGCAATATAGGCCATAGCTGCGTCTAGTGGAGGCGCGGAGCGCCGGAGGGGCGGGGGGATTAAGAAAAAACTCCGATAATTGCTTTTACGTGCACCGCAACGCAATGCGCCGGCGGCTGTAACCCGTCAGGCGGTCGGGATATTCCACCGCCCGCCATGACTGCAGGGAACCCTTGCGTGGTTCCCCTCAATCGCTGCGCGATTGAGCCTCCTCTCCGCAAATGGCGTTCGGCGAAATATCCCGACCGCCTTAAGACCCACTGGCCTATAGGCCCGGGGACCCTCGCGCGGCAGCGGGATTTAACCGATAATTATACAGATGCTTAAATACATCAAAGGGATTTTCTTTGGCCTGCTGCTGGCCTGCGCGCCGGCTGGGGCTCAGTCTATACCGTATTTCCCGGCCGGCGAGTGGCCGGAGGTGCCGCCGGTAGGCGGGCCCGTGGCGTCCAGCGGGACGGCGGTGTCTTCTTTTACCCCGGTGGAGATACCGGCTTACGCTTTCTCCGGACAGGCTGATATAGAGGCGATCATAGAAACGGCGATGCGCGCCTCCACTTCTTCCATAGAGGCCGCGGTGTACGGTTTTACGCTGCCCCGGGTGGCGGCGGCGCTGATAGACGCCAAAGAGCGGGGCGTGCGGGTGCGGGTGCTGGTGAACGAGTCCCACATGTATACTTCGCGGCGCAGCGAAGAGCTGCAGCTGCTGCTGGACAAGGGCGTGGAGCTGCGCGCCCTGCGCGGTGTGGGGCGCTTCGGCATCATGCACAACAAGATAGGCATTTTCGACGGCGGGCTGGTGATGGCCGGGTCCTTTAACTGGGCGGTGACGGCCAATAACGCCAACAGCGAGAACGCGGTGTTCAGCCGCGAAGCCGGGATGACGGCCGGCTACCGGAAATATTTCGAGTGGATGTGGGGTTTCGGCCGGCCCATCGCCGACGGCCCCGGGGACCCGGTGGCTTCCTACGGGCCTCCGCCGGCGGATCCCGCCCGGCCGGTGCAGTTCAACGGCATGCTGCTGCCGGGCTACTCCTTCTCGCCCGGCGGGGACACGGAGAAGAACATAATAGGCGCGCTGGACTTCGCCCGGGAGAGCGCGGATATCGCCGTCTTCAGCTTTTATTCCCTGGATATCGCCAAGGCCGCCCTCAACGCGCACCGGCGCGGGGTGAAGGTGCGGGTGCTGGTGGACAGGGTGCAGGCCAGCCAGTCGGACGTGGGCGCCATGCTGCTGGGCGCCGGGGTGCCTTTCCGCTGGAGCCAGGGCTTCGCCGGCAAGGGCGTGATGCACAACAAGTACGCCGTGCTGGACGGAAAACTGCTCATGACCGGCTCTTTCAACTGGTCGGACAACGCCCAGGACAATAATTTCGAGAACATGTTCTATTCCGCGGCGCCGGCTTACGCCGCGCCCTACCTGGCGCAGTTCGAGCGGCTCTTCGCCGGGGGCGAAGCCCCCACGCAGGAAGAGCTGGCCAAGGCCGTCCGCGCCTACCGCGCTTCCCTGAAATAAACCTTTCCTCCTTCGCCTGATAACCGCCGGGCCGTCCCGGCGGCCGCGCTTTATGGGTGGCAGGGTAAAAAGGTATAATTGAAGAAGAAGCGATGTATCCACCCTTTAGATCCTAAATCCGATACAAGCGAACAGCACAGGCGGGCCATGGCCCGTCCAGAGGACATATATGATATTAGCGCCAGCTCCCGTAAAACAGCAGACCGCCCGCAGGACCAAGATCATCTGCACCATCGGCCCCGCCTCGGAGAACCCGGAGTGCATCCGGGACCTCATCCGCGAAGGCATGAACGTGGCCCGCATAAATTTCTCACACTGCAAGTACGACGAGGCGCTCAACCGCGTGAAGATGCTGCGCGAGGCCCGCGCCGAGCTGGGCGTGCCGCTGGCCATCATGCTCGACACCAAGGGCCCCGAGGTGCGCATGTTCGGCTACAGCAAGCCGGTGAACCTCGCCAAGGACGATTCCCTCTACATCGAGAGCACCGATAAGTCCCCGGAGGCCATCCCGCAGCTGCCGCCGGAGGATAAGCGCTTCTTCACCAACCTGCCCCGCATAGACAAGCTCTGCCGGGTCGGTTCGCGCGTGCTGCTGCAGGACGGCTTCATAGAGGCGGAAGTGACGCGCCTGCACGCCGAGTGGCCCGGGGCCGTCACCGTGCGCGTGCTCAACGACGGCCGCCTCAAGGACAAGGCCCACCTGGCCGTGCCCGGGGCGGATTACCCCATTCCCTTCATGTCGGAGAAGGACAAAGCGGATATCAGGTTCGCGGTGGAGAACGGCTTTGAGTATATCGCCCTGTCCTTCGTGCGCACCAGCAAGGACATAGCTGACGTGCGGGCGCTCGTGAAGTCGGTGAACCCCGCTTCGCCCATCCTGCTGATAGCGAAGATCGAGGACAAGCAGGCGCTCGCCAATATTTACGACATCATAAGGGATTCCGACGGCATCATGATCGCCCGCGGCGACCTGGGCATAGAAGTGCCCATAGAGGAACTGCCGGGCCTGCAGAAGAACATCATCAAGCGCTGCTACCTGGCCGGCAAGCCGGTGATAGTGGCCACGCAGATGCTGGAAAGCATGACGGACAAGCCCTACCCCACCCGCGCCGAGGTGACCGACACCGCCAACGCCGTGATGGAGCTGACCTCCGCGGTGATGCTGTCCGGCGAGACTGCCAACGGCTCCCACCCGGCCCGCGTGGTGAACATGATGGGGCGCATCATAGACAAGACCGAGTCGGCCATAGATTACCGCACCCTCGCGCGCATCACGCACGACTACGTGGACCGCGACAATATCACCAACATCATGGCCTACAGCACGGTGGACGCGGGGCATGACTGGAACGCCAAGGCCGTGGCCGTGGTGACGGCCAGCGGCATAGGCGCGCGGGCCCTGTCCAAGTTCCGGCCCAGCGTGCCCATCTACGCTTTCGCGCACGAGGAGGCGCTCTACCACCAGCTGGCGCTGAACTGGGGCGTGATCCCGTTCCTGATAGAGAACCCCGACGGCAAGCTCTTCAGCGAAGTGGTGAAGCGGACCATGGATTCCCTGCGGGAGAAGGGGACCGTGGCCAACGGCGACAGGCTGGTGTACATGGGGTCCAGCCCGCTCGGCAAGCGGCTGCCCACCAATACCATCCGCTGCGAAGTGGTGGGCGACGAAGCCTTTCACGACGAGCCTTAAAGGCCGCCTGGGCGTAAAAAAGGGGACAGGCTGCTTTTTCTCGGAGAAAAAGCAGCCTGTCCCCTTTTTGCGGCCCCGGCCTCAGGCCTGGGCTTTCGGGCGTTCGCCGCCCATGTATTTCTTCCTGAACCAGAGCTCGACGTCGTCCATCAGCGAGTAGGTCACCGGCGTCATCAGCAGCGTGATGAGCAGCGACAGCGTCTGGCCGCCTATGATGACCATGGCCATGGTGCGGCGCGTGCCGGAGCCCGCGCCGGAGCCCAGCGCCGTGGGGATCATGCCGGCTATCAGCGTGAGCGTGGTCATGAGGATGGGGCGCAGGCGTGTGCGGTTGGCCTCTATCATGGCCTGGTGGCGCGGCATGCCCTTGGCCCGCAGGGTGTTGGTGTAGTCCACCTGCAGAATGGAGTTCTTGGTCACGATGCCGAAGAGCATGAACATGCCCATGATGGAGAACAGCGTGAGGTTCTGCCCGGTGATGAACAGCGAGATGATGGCGAATGGTATTGTAAGCGGCAGCACCACCATGATGGAGACCGGGTACACGAAACTTTCGAACTGGCTGGCGAGCACGATGTAGATGAAGATGAAGGCCAGGGCGAAAGCGATGCCGAACTCCTTCAACATCTTGGAGAGTTCCTTGGCGCGGCCGTAGATGCCGGCCTTGTATTCGGGCGGGGCCTTCAGCTCTTTAAAGGCTTTCTCGGCTTCCGCTATCAGTTTGTTCACCGGGATGCCGTCCACGTTGGCCGTCACCTGCACGTTGCGCTGGCGGTTGTAGCGGGCTATCTGGGTGGGGCCCACGCCTTCGCTCACGCGCGCTACGCTGTCCAGGCGCGTCACCCTGCCTATGCCGGCCGGCACCATCAGGGCCTCAATGGCCTCCTTGCGGTCGCGGAAGGTCTCTTCCGCGCGCAGGCGCACCTGGTAGAGCTCGTCGCCGTCCTTGAACTTGGTGATGTCCTCTTCGCCGCCCACCAGGGTGCGCAGCGAGGTGGCGATGTCCTCCACCTTCACTCCCAGGTCGTGGGCGCGGGAGCGGTCTATCTCCACGCGGTATTCGGGCTTGGCGTAGGAGAAAGAGGTGTCCACGTCCACCGCGCCTTTTATCTTGCGCAGCCGCTCGGCCACGGCGTTGGAATATTCTTCCAGCTTGCCCAGGTCCGGGCCGGAGATGTTGTACATCAGCTCTGCGTCGCCGCCGCCGAAGCCGCCCGCCGGCATAACGGCTACCTGCAGGCCCTTGTATTTCCCCATCATCTCGCGGGAAGCCAGCATCAGCTTGTTCATGGGCAGGCTTCGGTCTTCCAGGTCGTCCAGTTCCACCATTACGTAGCCTTCGTTGGCCGATGAGCCGCCGAAGTGGCTGCCGGTGCCGGTGCCGATGGAGGAGAGGATGCTCTTCACGTGCGGCAGCTGGCGGGTCTCGGTCTCCACCTGGGCGAAGATCTGCTTCATCCTGCCCAGGCTCGTGCCCTCGGGCGCCGTGATATTGATCTGGTAGAGGCTGGTGTCGTCGGCGGGCATGAAGTCCTTGCCGAGGAACATGAAAAGCGGGATCATGGAGAACATTATGAGCCCGCCGTAGATCACCATGCGCTTGCGGCGCGCGAGCGCCCATTCGAGCATGGTTATGTAGCGGCTGGAAAGCCATTCGTTAACGCTGTCCGTGAAACGCTCAAGTTTCGTCTTCTCTCCGGGGCGGATCTTCAGGAACAGCGAGCAGAGCATGGGGGTGAGCGTAAGCGCCACGAACACGCTCAGGGCCACGGCGAAGGCGATGGTGAGGCCGTAACTCTTCAGAAAGCGCCCTATGATGCCGCCCATGTACGCCAGCGGCACGAAGATCACCAGCAGCGCGGCCGACATGGCCATGACCGCGAAGCCTATCTCGCGCGAGCCGTCTATGGCCGCCTTCAGCGGGCTCATCTTATGCTCTTCCATGTGGCGGTAGATATTTTCCAGCATGACTATGGCGTCGTCCACCACTATGCCCACCGCGATGGTGAGGCCCAGCAGCGTCATGATGTTGAGGGTGAAGCCGGCCGCCTGCATGAAGACCAGCGTGCCGATGAGCGAGGTGGGGATGGCCAGCGACGAGATGATGGTGGAGCGGAAGTCGCCCAGGAACAGCAGCACCATGAGGGCGGCGAAGACGGCGCCCAGCACCAGGTGCTCCGTGACGGTGTTGACGGAGCTCTTGATGAAGATGCTCTGGTCGCCTACGATCGTTGTCTCGATACCGGCCGGAATTGAGCCTTTCAGTTCCTCTATGCGCTCCTTGATGTTCTTGATCACGGCCACGGTGTTGGTGCCGGACTGCTTCTTAATGACCAGCGTGACCGAGGGGCGGCCGTTGTAATACGAAGCCGTGGTCATGCGGGCGCCGGTGTCCTCAACGCGGCCTATGTCCGAGACGCGCACCTGCGCGCCGCCGATGGTGGCCACCACGATGTCGTTGAAATCCTTCACGTCCTTGATGCGGCCGAGCGTGCGCAGGACGAATTCCTTCTCCTTCTGCTCCACCTTGCCGCCGGGGATCTCTATGTTCTGCTGGGTGATGGCGTCCTTCACCTGGCGGATGGAGAGGTTCATCGCCGAAAGTTTGAGCGGGTTCACTATCAGGTGGATCTCGCGCTCGCGGCCACCCACGATGTCGATGGCGCCCACGCCGCTGACGGTTTCTATGTTTTCCTTGATGTTCTTCTTGGCGATATGGGTGAGGTCTATCAGGTCGCGATTGCCGTAAACCACCACGTTAAGCACGGCCTGGGCGCCCAGGTCCAGCTTGCCTATCACAGGCGGGTTGGTGCCCAGCGGCAGTTGGGCCAGCACGGAATTGACCTTGTCGCGAACTTCCTGCGCGGCCACGTCGCCGTTCTTCTCCAGGGCGAACTTTATCATGACCAGCGACAGGCCCTCGTAGCTGGTGGAATTGATATCCTCGATGCCGGAGATGGTGTTGACCGCCTCTTCTATGGGCTTGGTCACCGAGGATTCCATCTCCTCGGGGCCGGCGCCGCGCAGGGTGGTCTGGATCATTACGTACGGGAATTCCACGTTAGGCATCAGGTCGATGCCGAGGCGCAGGTAGGCGAAGGCGCCCAGCACCACGATGGTGAGGATCATCATGGTGGTGAAAATGGGTTTCTGGATGGAGATGTCGGTGATTTTCATAGGGGTCTGTCTTTTCCCGGTCCGTCACACCGGCGTAAGCCGGTGTCCAGGGTCTACTGGATCCCGGCTTCCGCCGGGATGACAGGGCCTGCGGCCTGTCAGTTGGCTACCTTTATCTTGCTGCCGTCCTTGAGGCCGTAGAGGCCGAAGGTGATCACGTCCGCGCCTTCCTTGGCGCCGCTGATCTGCACGAACTCGCTGGTCCTGATGCCGGTCTTTACCGGCACCCTGGCGGCCAGGCCGCCGGCGGCCGGCATGAACACGAACTCGCCGCCGTCCTGGACCACCACCGCGCCTGCCGGCACGGAGAGCGCCTCGCCGCGCGCGGCGACTATCAGGCGCACTTCGGCGAACATGCCGGACTTCAGGCGGGCGTCGGCGTTGTTCACCAGCACTTCCACCACGGTATTGCGCGAGCGCGCGTCCACCACGGGGCTGACGCGGTAAACCTTGCCGTTGAAGGTCCTGTCGGGGAAAGCGTCCACTTTTATTACCGCGGCCTGGTCGCGGAAGACCTTGCCCACGTATTTCTCGGGCACGTCCACGGCCACGCGCACCTGGCTCTGGTTCACCACCAGGGCTATGGGCGTCTGGGGCGTCACGTTGGCGCCGGAATCCTGGTAAACGCGGCCTACCACGCCGGTCAGGGTGGAGGGTACCGGGGCGGGTTCATACACCACGCCGGGCTCGTCGCGCTCCACCAGCGCCACGGCCTCGTCCTTCTTCACCGGGTCGCCTTCCTTGAGCACGTTGCGCAGGAGCTTGCCGGAGATGCGCGGATAAAGGGTGGCTTCGTCCAGGGCCTTCACGGAGCCGGTCAGCAGGATGTATTCCTGCAGGCTGCGGACGGCCGCCTTCTCCGTCTTCACCAGGAAACGGTCCTTCTCCAGTTCGTTGAGGGCTTCGGCGCTCTTGTTCCTGCAGCCGGCGGCGAAGGCCGCCGCCGCGAGGGTCAGGAGGATCAGGCTGAGTTTATTTTTGTTCATATGTTTTCCTTGAAGTCCGCTTATTCGCCCAGGGCCCATTTCAGCTGCGCGTCCGCCGAGCAGGCGTCGTGCTGGGCCTGGTTATAAAGGGTCTGCGCCCGGTTAAGGGCCAGGGTGGCGTCGTTGAGGTCCAGCTGGCCGGCGAGGCCGTTGCGGAAACGCACCTCGGTGGCGGCCAGCGCCTTGCGGGCCGTTTCCACGGCGGTGCCCTGCGACTCCAGCCGCTCGGAGGCTTCCTTCATGGAGAGCCAGGCTTTCTTGACCTCTATCTTGATGCGCCGCTCCAGCTCGCGCAGGTTGTTGTCGGCTATGCCTTCCTGCAGTTTGGCCTGCCGGGTGCGGGAACTAACCGAGCCGCCCGCGAAGAGGGGCAGTGAAAGGCGCACGCCCGCGGTGGTGCTCCAGGTGCGGTCCGGGCTCTGGGGGAACCCCGATTCCTTGGACCCGTAATATTGCCGCGACGCGAAAGCGCTGAGATAGGGGAAATGGCCGGCGCGCTCTATGCTGACCATCTCGTGGTAGAGGTCGCGCTGGTATTTCATGTTGCGGTAATCGGGCCGGGCGGCCAGGGCCGCGGCGTAGAGCGGGGCCGCCTCGCCGGGCACGCGGCGGCCGCAGTTGAAGCCGTCGGTCAGGTCTATGTCCGTTTCCGGGTCCAGGCCTATGAGGTTCTTGAGCTCCACCAGGCCGATCTCGTAGAGGTTCTGCGCCTGCGTCAGGGCGGGCTCGGTGTTGGAGACCTCCACCTTCTGGCGCAGCATGGCCAGGTCGCTGGCTATGCCCTGCTTATACTGGGCTTCTATGGTGGCCAGGTGCTGGCGCGCCAGGGAGAGTGATTCTTTCTGCACGCCGGCCATGGCTTTGGCCAGCAGCACGGAGTAATAGACCTGTTTCACCGAGCGGGCCACGGCTTTCTGCGCGGTCGCGAGCTGCTCGGCGCTGGCGCTGGAGTAGATGTTCGCCATCTTTATCCCGGTGGCCACTTTACCTCCGGCCCAGAGCACCTGCGAGACGTTGAGCGCCCCGGTGTATATCCCGGAGTCGGTGGGGCCCAGTATGGCGGCGTTGGGCTTGTCGAGGTAATTGGTGTAGGACGCGGAGACGGAGGCCTGGGGGAACACGGAGCCCCAGTACTCTCGCACCCTTTCCTTATATATGCGGCGGGTCTCCTCCGCGGTCACCACCGTGGCGTTGCTCTTGAGCGCCGCGCTCACGGCCCCGTCCAGGGTCAGCGGCTGCGGCGCGGCCGAGGCCAGCAGGGGTGAGAACAGCAGGAGGGCGAGCAGGGATTTCATGTGCCGCGCGCCGGCGGTTATGAGACGGGCCAGGCGGCCGGGCAGGTCCTTCTGCAGGCTGGCCACGCCGTTCTCACGGGCTTCCACCATGAAGTAGGTCAGGACGGCGCTGATCATGTGGATGATATTGTCCGCGCCGTGGCGCGGCAGGTTTTCCTTGGCCAGGATATTGCGCATGGTGTCGCGGTTGCGCAGTTTCAGCTCCCTGGCCATCTCGGCCAGCACACCGTCTTCCGGGGAGGACATGATCTTGAGCGCGCACTTGGGCATTTCTGGGTAGCGCTTTATGAAGTCAAGGTGGTTGGAGAAGATCTTTTCCAGTTTCTGCTCCAGGGTCAGCGGGCCGTCCGCTATCTCGAAGGTGAGTTCTTTGATGTGCTTGGTGCCTTCCACGAAGGCGGCCTTGATGAGTTCGTCCTTATCCTTGAAGTAGTAATAGAGGACGGGTTTGGTGATCTTCAACTTGGCGGAGATCTCCCGCATGGAAACCGCGTCCGGGCCCTTCTCCGCCATCAGGAGGGTGGCAGTTTCCAGTATGCGCTGGCGGGTCTTGTCGCCTTTGGTTATCTTGGGTGTGGGTTTGGGTTTCATATAAAACTTACCTACCGGTAAATAAAATTATATCAGACCGCCCGGCCGCGGTCAAGGCCTGTAAAGCGGGCCAAAGGCAGGGCTGTCCCAAGAAAGTTCCTTAGGCGAAGGGCAGCAACGGCTGTAAATCCCCGTCACGTATCCTTTTTAAGCGGTTTTCGCTCAAATTAAGCGT